>CALKHN010000089.1 GCA_937991535.1 uncultured Sphingobacteriales bacterium | reverse complement strand
TCTCACTTCTCACACCAGCCTGCCGGCTGGCAGGTTTCACGTTTGACATAGCACTGGTATGTACCGGAATACAAATTGCGTTATTGCCATATTATAAAACACATCAAATAAGTAAAAATTGAAATTCATATATACGCCATTCCGGTCTTTGAATACTGAATCATCTAACCTTTCTGATAACAATGCTTCCGGGTTGTTCGCTCCCGGGCTTCCCACTTTTAAAACTCCTAAAAAACTGGGTTATTATTTTCCCGCCGAATTTGCACCGCACAGTGCTACCTGGTTAAGTTGGCCGCATAAAGAAGCATCTTGGCCCGGAAAGCTTAATACCATTTATCCCTGTTATGTCCAATTTATTAAAGCGGTAAGTGAGGGAGAAAAAGTAAATATCAATGTAAATGACGAAGCCATGAGGTCATTTGCTATTCAAAGTCTTGAACATGCTGATATTGATTTGAATAAAATATCCTTTTTCATTCATCCTACCAATGATGCCTGGTGCAGAGATCATGGACCGGCATTTCTTATTAATCCCAGGGCGGAAAATAAAAAGGTAATCGTTGACTGGAATTATAATGCCTGGGGAAACAAATATCCTCCGTACGATCTGGATGATGTGATTCCAACGTTAATAGCAAATCAGTACAATATCCCGGTATTCCATCCGGGCATTGTGATGGAAGGGGGTTCGGTTGAATTTAACGGACAAGGTACCATTTTAACTTCCACTGCCTGCCTGCTTAATCCTAATCGAAATCCACAGCTTAACCAGCAACAAATTGAAGATTATTTACGCCACTACTATGGGGTTGAACAAATTTTATGGGTAAGCGAAGGTATAGTGGGAGATGATACCGACGGGCATATTGATGATACCGTACGGTTTGTGAACAGCGACACCGTGCTTACTGTTATCGAAGAAAACAAATCGGACGAAAATTATTCACTTCTGCAAACCAACCTCAAAGAATTAAAACAGATGCGCCTGCTCAATGGCAAACAACTCAATATCATTGAACTGCCCATGCCTGATGCTGTTATTTATGAAGATCAGCGTTTGCCTGCATCGTATGCCAATTTTTATATAGCCAATACTGCCGTTATTGTACCAACCTACCGGTGCAGGCAGGATGACAAGGCCCTGCAGATCATTCAGGAATGCTTTCCGGGCCGCAAGGTTGTGGGCATTGATTCTTCTGATATAATTTGGGGATTGGGAAGTTTTCATTGCCTCAGCCAGCAGGAACCGTTGGTATAAGTTGCAGGTTGCAGGTTACAGGGAAATGCACCTTGTAACCTGTATCCTGAAACTCGTTTTACCAAAACTTTAAGCACTAATCTGCGGCATTTACCGTTCATAAAAGGCATTGTTAGTAATTTCGTATGATACGTTTTCCAGCATGAAAAGCATATTTATATACATTTTTTTATTGTGCGTAAGCAGCCCATCCTTTAGTGCTTTTGCTCAAACAGGTAGAAGCAGTTTTCTTACGGAAATGGCTTCGCGTGAGGACTCTATGAAGCAATATGCACATGATATTGTAAATGCCAGGCAGCCGGCAGACCGGGTTAAAGCGGATAGCATTTTTACCCGTATGCTGGTAAGGGCTTTAAAAGAGAACCATTCTTTTTCTTATCCCTTTGATTCTCTTCAAACCATATCCCGCCTGTATGCGCCGGACAGCAGTTTTCGCATTTTTACCTGGCAGTTGGTAAGGGATGAAACAACATTCCGGCGGCATGGCGCCATACAAATGAATACCGCAGACGGTTCGTTGTCATTGTATCCTCTTCTTGATAAAACCGAACTTGTAAAAGACATTGACAATGCCATTACAGATAATGAAGAATGGGTGGGGGCGATTTATTATAAAATTATTCAAACTGCCTACCACAACAAAAACTTTTATACGCTTTTAGGCTACGATGAAAATAATTTCAGGAGTACCAAAAAACGCATTGAAGTATTGACTTTCAGCAATGGTAAACCCGTTTTTGGAGGTCCTTTTTTTAGTTTTGAAGAGGATAGCCTGCAGGGGCCTGTGCAGTCAAGATTTTCCATTGAATATAAAAAAGAGGGTAACGGCAGTATAAAGTATGATGAAGAACTGGGCATTATTATATTTGATCATCTCATTTCAGAAAACAACCAACCGGAAAAAAAATATACATATATACCGGACGGAGACTATGAGGGCTTTAAATGGGAAAAAGGTAAATGGGTACACATCAATAAGGTTTTCAATTTTAGATTACAGGACGGGCAGGCCCCTGTGGAAAAACCTGTACTTGAGAATAAATTAGATATACCTCCGCCACCCGGCAGAAGAAAAAACAGGCAGTAAAAATATTCTATCCGTTCTGCAATCGAATACCTCTTCTTTTTTACTCTTAATTTTCCCTGAACGGCATTAATTTTCCGTTTTACGTAAATAGTAAGCACCGGGGAAAATATATTTTGCACTTCCCCAAATTTTGACTGAAATTTTTAAACCAATCATTAGGATGGTGCAAACGCGAAAAGGTAAAACGAAATGGCAAAAGGTACGAAGGCTGTTTAATGATATCCATCTGTGGCTGGGGCTAACGAGCGGGCTGTTTGTACTGGTTATTTGTTTTAGCGGTACCGTATACGTATTCAATACCGAAATAACGGAAATGGGTGCGCCTCATTTATACAAAGTACAGCCCGTACCCGGAATGGACCGCTTGCCTGCAGACGCCTTCATTGAAAAAATAGAACAGGTGTCAGGAGGAAAAATTGCTTCCGTAAATATCTCTGCCGACCCTGAACGCACCTACCAGTTCAACGTAAAAAAGAAAGAAGATAAAAGCCGTTTCGGCACTGCTTATATGATAGATCCATATACGGGTGTTATTGCAGGCAATTCACTGGAAAAGAACAGTGCTAAGGAATTCATGAGCATTATGTTCAGCCTTCACCGCTGGCTTTTACTCGATAAAATTGAAACCTCCATTTTTTCGGGCATGACCAATCGTGAACTGGGCAGCAAAATATCTGGCTGGGCTACTATCCTGTTTACATTGGGTTGCATTACAGGATTGGTCATCTGGTTTCCACAAAAACTGCGTACATGGCGGAAGGGATTGAAAATAAAAATGAGTGGCAACTGGAAACGCATTAACCACGACCTGCACAATTCATTGGCCTTTTATTCCTTATTTTTTTTGCTGCTGATGGGACTTACAGGTCCGCAATGGTCGTTTGACTGGTACCGCAACGGCTTACAAAAAACCCTGGGTACTTATCAACCTAAGGATACGCCTGCTGAACGAAAAGGAGGAGAACCGGAAAAAAAGATAACGGGAAAAAAAGATAAGAAAAAAACTACTGCAACCAGCCAGGCACAGGTGAAAGATGAAAATGAAAAACAACGGTTAAGCATAGCTGCATTTATGAAGGAAGCCGATAAACAATTACCATACAGTGGCAATTATGTTATCACGTTTCCCCCCGATTCAGAATCAGCAATATTGGTTGGCAAAACCCGTAAAGGCTTTTTTGCCCCGGCTGCCGGAGATCGTTTGTTGATGGATCAGTATACGGGAGCAATGCTTAAAACAGACCTATTCCGGAATAAACCCTTCAATGAACGGATTGCAGGGTCCATTAAAGCCATCCATATAGGAAATGTATATGGCACATTCACTAAAATATTATATTTCCTAGCCTGCCTTATCGCTACGAGCCTGCCAGTAACAGGAACGCTGATATGGTTCAATAAATTAAAGAAGAAGAAAAAACCATTCAACGCTGTTCCTGAAAAAATTTCTGCGCAGGCAGTGAGATTAACAAATGCCTGATCCGGCTGAAAATGTCTCTTTTCACGCTTCACGTAGTACTACCTGCCATCAATGCAACGGATTTCGCTGCAATCCACCCGCTTGTCCATGCATGCTGAAAATTAAAGCCGCCCGTAATACCATCAACATTCATTATTTCACCGGCGAAGAATAAACCGGGATGCTTCTTGCTTTGCATACTATTTACATCTATCTCAGCCACATCTATCCCACCACAGGTAACAAACTCTTCTTTAAAAGTGGTTTTTCCTTTTACCTCAAAGGGGGCGGCGGTAAGCAATTGAATCAATGTATTTTGTTGTTTAGTTAGCAATTCACTCCAGCGTTGTGTTTCGGCAATTTCACTTTGCTGAAGCAAATAATGCCACAACCGGGCGGGCAACACAAAGGGATGATGCAGGTATATTTTATTTGCACCATATTGCTGCCGCCACACAGGCCACGCTTTACGCAGTTCCTGTTCCGGAAAACCGGGTACCCAATTTACAAGAAGTGTAAAATGATATTGAGTGGCTGCAAGTTCCCTCGCGCCCCAGGCACTCAGGCGCAGTATGCAGGGACCGCTCATGCCCCAGTGGGTTATCAGCAACGGACCTACTGCCATTAATTTCATTCCTGCAATTTTCGCAACAGCTTTTCCCACACTTATGCCCATTAAAGAGGTAATGGAATTGCCGGGCATATTAAAAGTAAATAACGAGGGAATGGGTGGTTCGATATGGTGTGCAGTAGATTGCAGCCAGTTGTACTGTGAAAGTTTAGGATAGCCTCCGCAAGCCATACATATAAAATCGGCATCCAAAAACCCGGAACCTGAAAAACAGATACGAAACCGTTTGTATCGTTCACTGTGCACCTGTTCATCGTTGAATTTAATTTCCTTCACTTCCGCATTCATTCGTATATCAACTTCATACCGGTTGGCCTCTTTCAACAAACACCCGATAATGGTTTCAGAATCGTTTGTTACCGGAAACATTCTTCCGTCGCTTTCTGTTTTGAGCACTACCCCTCTTTCTTCAAACCACCTGATGGTGTCGGTTGTAAAAAAATGATGGAATGCCTTTTTTAGGAATTGAGCGCCACGGGGATAGTTTTTGATCATCTCTCCTATTTCAAAACAATGATGGGTAACATTGCACCGGCCTCCGCCGCTTATTCGCACCTTTGATAAAAGTTTGCTGCTCTTTTCGAGTATGGTTACTTTTAATACAGGGTTCATCCTCGCCGCATTTACGGCAGCAAAAAAGCCTGCAGCTCCGCCACCAATTACAACCAAATGCTTTTGCTTCATTTATTTTTACCAATTTAACCTGATCAATTTTCAACATTAAAGCTAAGGCTACTTTGTTTTATCACTGTATAAAATTGCTTGCACGGTGCAGTTTGTTATTCTTTGTCAGAAGAAAAATTTCATGTGGCTTTCCACTAAACACGCTAAAAGGTCCGGCAATCATCTCCTTCAACCAACCCAATTCCATGCTGGATGCCGTTGTTATTGCCTGTAAGTGCAGGCAGCCCGTGTATTTTACCATCAGGAGCGACATGTTTAATAACCCGTATTTCGCCTGCTTTTGAAGTTTTTAACCGGAATCCGCGGACAGAAGAGAAGATCTATTCAGGAATTAGTAACAGGAGGGTAAGTTAATAATAAGAAGCATCAAGATATTCGTTGGCCTTTTCATTAGCCTCTATTTCCGCAAAGGATGACAGTATATCTGGTTTGTTTTTCTGCACACAAACTGTATGTTCGTAATGTGCGGCAGGTTTGCCATCTTTGGTTTTTACCGTCCAGCCGTCCTCTTCATAATACACGTCCTTTTTGCCCATATTGATCATGGGTTCAATAGCAATTACCAGTCCTTCTTTCATTTTTAAACCGGTTCCTCTTTTGCCGTAATTGGGTACCTGGGGATCTTCGTGCAACTGCTTACCCAATCCATGACCTACCAGTTCGCGTACTACTCCATAACCGTGTTTTTTTTCGGTATGCTCCTGAACAGCAAAAGATATATCGCCCACCCTGTTGCCTGCAATTGCCTTTTCCACACCTTTATATAAGGATTCTTTTGTTACCCTGAGCAGTTGTTTCGCATCATCTGTAAGCGTGCCTAAAGCAAAGGTATATGCGCTGTCGCCATGGTAGCCATTCAGAAATACACCAACATCCACAGATACAATATCACCTTCCTTCAATATTGAATTATTGGGGAAGCCATGTACCACGGCATCATTAACGGAAATACAACAGGTAAAAGGAAATCCTTTGTAATTTTTAAAAGAAGGAACAGCTCCGTTATCACGGATGAATTGCTCTGCCAATATATCTGCCTGTAGGGTAGTAACGCCTGGTTTTAAAAACTTAGCGACTGTTGCGAGGGTAGCACTAACCAATAAACAACTTTTGCGGATTAAACCGATCTCATCCTTCGTTTTATAATAAACCATTTTGTTATATCGAAACAGGTGATGTAGTTTGTCTTCCCTGGATACGTCCGCTTTTCATCAAACCATCATACTGCCGCATGAGCAAATGTGTTTCAATTTGTTGCAGGGTATCCAATATTACAGCCACCATGATCAGGAGAGAAGTACCGCCAAAAAAAGAAGCGAATAACGGAGTAACCCCGGTTCTTTGAATAAGACCCGGTAATATACCTGCAATGGCAAGGAAGAATGCACCGGGCAAAGTAATTCTATCCATAATCTGCCCAATATAATCGGCAGTAGGTTGCCCCGGCTTAACGCCCGGAATAAACCCGTTGCTTTGTTTCAGACTGTCGGAAACCTGCTTAGGATTAAATATAAGTGCTGTATACAGAAAAGTAAATGCAATTACCATTACACCATACACCAGCATATACCAGGGATTGCTTGGATCAGAAAAAATTCTGGCAATACCCTGCCCGCTCTCTAATGAAGAAAAAGAAATCAGTGTTGGCAGAAACATAATGGCCTGCGCAAAAATGATAGGCATTACCCCGGCAGCATTTACTTTTAAGGGCAGGAACTGTCTTGCCCCTGTAAACTGCCTGTTCCCTACTATTTGCTTGGCATAATTGATGGGTATTTTTCTTACTCCCTGTACCAGGATAACCAGTCCTAGTATAACCGTTATCAGTACTGCAATTTCAATAAGGAAGAAGATCAGCCCTCCACCGCCTTTTACCTGTTTGGCCGCAAATTCCTGGAACAGGGCTTCAGGTAATCTTGCTAAAATTCCAACCATAATGATGATGGAAGTACCATTACCCAAACCTTTGTCCTGAATTTTTTCTCCCAGCCACATCACAAATAAAGTACCTGAAGTAAGGAGCACCACCGTTGATATCCAAAAATAGGGCTGGTAAGATTCAATCAGCGCATCACGATTCTGATTGGTAAGATAGGCCACAAAAGTACCGGCCTGCAATAACGTTACCGCAGCAGTAAGGTAGCGGGTCCATTGATTGATCTTTTTTCGGCCCGTATCTCCTTCTTTCTGAATTTTCTGCATTTTAGGCACCAAAATGGTCATCAATTGCATAAAAATGGAAGCAGAAATATAGGGCATGATACCCAGAGCCAGAATAGAAGCATTAGAAAATGCACCACCTGCAAAAGTATCAAACAGCCCGAGCAAGCCCTGGCTGGCTTTATGTGAAAACTCCGAAAGTTTATTGGGATCAATACCTGGTAAAACAATGTGCGTGCCAAAACGATATATCAATAACAGCAGCAAGGTTACCAATATCTTGTCTCTCAATTCTTCAATAGTCCAGATATTCTTCAGTGTCTGAATGAATTTCTTCACGAAATGTGCGTTTTAGTTTGAGCGCCAAATGGAAAATAACCCATTTAAAATGCGTTATGCAAGGTAAGGAAATTTACTTTACTATTTCAACGGTTCCACCAACAGCTTCAATGGCAGTTTTGGCTTTTTCGCTAACAGCATCTATCTTAAAAATCAGTTTGGTTTTTAAGTCGCCATTGCCCAGTATCTTAACTTTCTCACTTCTCTTTATAAGGCCATTAACATACAGGTTTTCAACCGAAACTTCCTGCAAATCATATTTGGCCGACAATTGCTCAATTTGTCCGAGGTTAAATACAGCGTACTCAACGCGATGCGGGTTTTTGAATCCACGTTTGGGTAAACGGCGCTGGATAGGCATCTGTCCGCCTTCGTGTGCCATTTTACTTTTATAACCGGTTCTGGCCTGTTGGCCTTTATTGCCTTTTGTTGAAGTTCCGCCGTGACCTGAAGCTTCACCGCGGCCTAAACGTTTGTCTTTATGTGTGGCGCCTTTTGCGGGCCTTAATTGATGCAGTTTCATCTGTATTTTGTTTATCTTTTTTACTCAACGCCCGGAAAACATTCGGGCTCGCTTTTAATAATTAATAATTTGAAATTTCAAATTATTCTGCTTCTTCTACTTTTACCAGGTGGTTTACTTTATTTACCATTCCCAGTATTTGCGGGGTAGCTTCTACTTCCACAGTAGCATTTAATTTTTTCAACCCAAGCGCAGACATTGTTTTTTTCTGACGCTCAGGTCTGTCAATTATGCTTTTAACCTGTGTAATTTTGATCTTTGCCATGATTAATTATCCGTTGAAAACTTTTTTAAGAGTTATTTTTCTGTCTTTGGAAACCATTATGGGTTCTCGCAACTGCGATAATGCCTTGAAAGTAGCTTTAACCACATTATGCGGATTAGCTGAACCTAAGGATTTGGCCAGAACGTCTGTAATACCGGCACTTTCCAATACCGCACGCATACTTCCCCCGGCAATTACACCAGTACCATGAGCGGCAGGTTTGATCAGCACTTTGGCAGCGCCATCCTTTGACCACTGGTCATGCGGAATGGTTCCTTTCATTACAGGCACCCTGATCAGGTTTTTCTTAGCATCGTCTATGCCTTTGGCAATCGCCTGCTGCACTTCCTTCGCTTTTCCCAAACCATGACCTACTACACCGTTCTCGTTGCCTACCACCACCAGCGCAGAAAAGCTGAAAGCCCGTCCACCCTTGGTAGTTTTAACCACGCGGTTAATAGCAACCACCTTTTCCTTGAACTCTATGTCGCCGGCTTTTACCTTGTTTAAACTTACTTTTGACATTATAAACTTGTTATTGGTAAATATAATTTATAAAAAATCAGAATATCAATCCACCTTCCCGCGCCCCGTCGGCAACCGCTTTAATGCGCCCATGGTATAAATAGCCGCCGCGGTCAAATACAACAGTTGTAATTCCCAAAGCCGCAGCTTTTGTGGCTATCGCCTTACCCACCAGATTACTCTGCGTTACTTTTGGCGATTTCTGCGCACTGATGTCTTTGTCTTTCGTAGATGCCGCGGCAATTGTAGCGCCATTCACGTCATCTATCAATTGCGCATAAGTGTCTGCATTACTCCTGAATACCGATAACCTGGGCCGTTGAGGAGTACCAGATACCGTTTTGCGTATATTGTACCTGATCTTTTGTCTTCTGATAACTTTAGCGTCCATTTTACTTTTATTTTTTTGTCCGATACTGCCGGACCAAATGTTCAAATTATTTACCAGCAGCCTTACCAGCTTTACGGCGAAGCTGCTCACCAGCGTACTTAACACCCTTTCCTTTGTACGGTTCAGGTTTGCGCAGGCTCCTTATTTTAGCCGCTACCTGCCCCAGCAATTGCTTGTCGGTACCTTCCAGTGAAATAGTAGGATTCTGTCCTTTCTCCTGTGCAGTTGTTACCTTTAATTCTTTAGGTATTTCAAAAACAATATTGTGCGAATACCCTAAGGATAAATCGAGCAGGTTGCCCTGGTTAGAAGCCTTAAAACCTACCCCAACCAATTCCAGTTTCTTAGTGTACCCATCGGTAACCCCTTTTACAAGATTGGCAGTAATGGCACGGTATAAACCATGAAGGGCGCGGTGTCGTATCTGGTCGGTTGGGCGTGAAAAGTTCACTTCTCCGTCTTTCACTTCAACTTTGATATCACGGTCTACCGCCTGCTTCAATTCGCCTTTTGGACCCTTTACACTTACTACATTATCACTTCCAACGGTAACCGTAACGCCTGCAGGAATTGTAACGGGTTGTTTACCTATACGAGACATACTGATTTGAGATTTAAAATTTTAAAATTGATTCCACTTCGGTCGAAAGTGTTCAGTTCCGTATAGAGAACTTAAATTATCAGTCAACCTTTTTATTGTAAAGTACCCACTCGCCGGCAGGCACATTTTATCTTAACAAATATAACAAAGCACTTCCCCTCCAACATTCGCCGACTTAGCCTGCTTATCTGTCATAACGCCCTTGGATGTACTTACGATAGCAATACCCAGCCCGTTCATCACTCTTTTGAAATCTGTTGGCTTGGAATACTGGCGCAAACCAGGGCGGCTTACCCTTTCAAGCGACCTTATAGCAGGTTGTTTTGTTTGGGCATCGTATTTTAAGGCGATTTTAATTACACCCTGCTTGCTGTCTTCCTCAAACTTATACTTCAGAATGTAACCCTGATCATACAGTATCTCAGTAATACGTTTTTTAAGGTTAGACGCCGGGATTTCCACAATACGGTGACCGGCCATCTGGGCATTACGTACTCTGGTCAGGAAATCTGCAATAGGATCTGTTACCATTTTTATGAATTATTCAGTTCAAAATTTTTTTTTATCTGCACAGGCAGATGAATTTGAAATTTAAAATCTCTCTTTGAGATTTCAAATTCTACCAGCTCGCTTTTTTTACGCCCGGGATAATACCATTTAAAGCCATATCGCGAAAAGCAATTCTCGACAATCCGAAATAACGGATATATCCTCTTGGACGGCCCGATACCTGGCAGCGATTTTTTAAACGCACTTTTGATGAGTTTCGCGGCAACGCATCAAGCGCCTTCCAATCGCCGGCAGCTTTTAATACAGCCCGCTTTTCGGCGTATTGTTCTACCAGCCGTTCCCTTTTTCTTTGTCTGGCTTTTACTGACTCTTTTGCCATAGTTAAATTTCTGATTTTTGAAATTCCGGATCCGAAAATCGCTTACATAGTCGAATCCGTTTTATGAATTTGTCTTTACTATTAATCTTTCTTAGCGTTTTTGAAAGGCATACCTAACTCTTTCAGTAATTCATAAGCCTCCTCATTTGTGTTGGCTGAGGTTACAAAAGTGATATCCATCCCTGTTATTTTATTTACTTTATCAATATCAATTTCAGGGAAGATGATCTGCTCAGTAACACCCAGGGTATAATTGCCACGGCCGTCGAATGCCTTTTCATTAATCCCTTTGAAATCTCTAACGCGGGGTAAAGCGGCAGAAATAAGACGGTCCAGAAATTCATACATTTTAACTCCACGCAATGTTACCCTTGCTCCAATAGGCACACCTTTACGCAGTTTAAAGTTAGAAATATCCTTTTTTGAGCTTGTGGATACAGCTTTTTGACCCGTAATGGCAGCCAGTTCTTCCACGGCAACATCCACCAATTTTTTATCGTTTACTGCACCGTTTACACCACGGTTCAGGCAAATTTTTTCCAATTGCGGAACCTGCATCACGCTTTTATATGCAAAGCGCTTCATCAAAGCCGGTACAACATCTTTTTTGTACTTATCGGCTAATCTCGGAGTATATTTTGTTGTGCTCATGTTGTCAAAAATTTATTTGGCTGTTGTTATCTCAAAACCACCTCAACATTAATTAAATGGCGTCGCCGGATTTTTTAGATACGCGAATTAATTTTCCATCCTCCCTGGTGCGCTTCACTTTGGCGCCTTCACTTTTTTTGGCATCCCAAAGTTTTACATTACTGATATGAATGGGCGCTTCCTTTTTCACTAAGCCGCCTTTGGTGTTTTGTGCCGAAGGTTTGGTATGACGGGTGATGATGTTGGCGCCTTCTATCAGCACACGGGCCTCATCGGGAAATACTTCCAGCACTTTCCGGGGCTTCTTCACATCCTTATCATCGCCGGTAATGATCACTACCGAATCGCCCTTTTTAACGTTGAACTTGGGTTTAAATCTTTTGCTCATTTTATTTAGCTTTTGGCTATTAGTTTTAAGCTATCAGCCGATTAAGTTTATGTTCCATACCGCTAAAAGCGCTTAGCTCATAGCAGAATGTTTTACAACACTTCCGGTGCAAGAGAGATAATTTTCATATATCCCTTATCCCGCAGTTCCCTCGCCACTGGTCCGAAAATACGCGTACCACGAGGCTCATCTGCCTGGTTCAGCAATACAACCGCGTTGTCATCGAAGCGGATATAAGATCCGTCTTTACGCCTCAACTTGTTTTTTGTACGCACAATAACCGCTTTTGTTACCGTACCTTTTTTTATACCGCCCGCAGGAATAGCGTCTTTTACCGTTACAACAATCTTATCCCCGATCTTCGCATAATCCTGCCCGCTATTGCCCAGTACACGGATACACAGTACCTCTTTGGCGCCACTGTTATCTGCTACATTTAACCTGCTTTCTTGCTGAATCATCTTTTTAGTTATTTGAAATTTGATATTTGAAATTTGATATTTGGTACGATGTTGAGATGATGATAAAATCAAAGCATCTCAGATCTCAAATCAGAAATCTCAAATCAGAAATATATTATTTCGCTTTTTCCACTACTTCCACCAGGCGCCAGTGCTTTGTTTTGCTCAGCGGGCGGGCTTCCATTATCTTAACAATATCACCAATACCGCACTCATTTTTTTCGTCGTGCGCATGGAATTTGGTGGTTTTCTTTACGAATTTTCCATAGATAGGGTGTTTTGTCTTTCTTTCAATTTCAACCGTAACAGTTTTTTCCATTCTGTTGCTGGTTACTACCCCGATCTTTGTTTTGCGCAAATTTCTTTCAGCCATTTTATTTAGCTTTAGCTTTGTTCTTTAATTCAGTTTTTAACCTTGCAATATCCCTCCGAACCGATTGTATGGTCATGGGATTCTCCAGCGGAGAGGTAGCATGAGCGAATTTTAATTTCTTCAGGCGTATCTCATCTTCGCTGATACGTGCCTGCAAATCCGCTTCACTCATCGTTTTCAGGCTATTTACAAAATCCGTTTTCTTTGACATTACTATTCGGTTTGAATATTTAAAACTTTAGCTGCTGATCCTATTGTCCGGCATAATCACGGCGAACAATAAACTGGGTTTTGATTGGCAATTTTGCTGCAGCCAGTTGCATTGCTTCTTTTGCTACCTCAACCGAAACACCATCGGCTTCAAAAAGAATACGACCTGGTTCAACAACAGCAGCCCAAAATTCAGGGTTACCTTTACCTTTACCCATTCTCACTTCCGCCGGTTTACGTGTAATAGGCTTGTCGGGGAAAATACGAATCCATACATTCCCTTCACGCTTCATGGCACGCGTCATGGCCTGGCGGGCAGATTCAATCTGGCGGTTGTTGAGCCATATAGGTTCCAGTGCTTTTAGTGCAAATGAACCAAAAGATATCGTTGCTCCCCGTTTCGCCACCTGCCTGATCCGTCCTTTCTGCGCTTTTCTGTGTTTTGTTCTCTTCGGCTGTAACATTTTATATTACAATTTGAAAATTTTAAATATTGTTCTTACACCTTACCGCTTACACCTTTTACCTTAAAAACTATCTCCTGTCTCCTCCTCTTCCGCCACCCCTTCTGTCTCCGCCACTGCCTCTTCTGTCATCACGCCTGTCGCCACCTCCTCTTCTGTCACCACCGCCTCTTCTGTCATCTCTCCTGTCTTCCCTTCTGTTATCACCCAAACCGGCTTCGCCTTTTCCATCAATTATATTCGGGTTAAGGTCGCGTTTGGTTAATACTTCTCCTTTACATATCCAAACCTTAATACCTATTTTACCGTACACGGTCAGTGCAAATACGTTGGCATAATCAATTTCCATACGGAAGGTATGTAAGGGCACGCGTCCCTGTTTGATTTCTTCTGTACGTGCAATTTCGGCACCACCCAAACGCCCGCTAACTTTTACCTTAATACCTTCGGCGCCCATACGAAGCGCTGAGGCAATGGATAATTTAATAGCACGCTTATAATTGATACGGTTTTCTATTTGCCGGGCAATGGTATCACCCACAATATTGGCATCCAGTTCGGGGCGACGAACCTGCAGGATATTAATCTGCACATCTTCCTTACCGGTAAGCTTTTTCAACTCCTCTTTAATATGGTCTACTTCGCCACCACCTTTACCAATGATAATGCCTGGCTTGGAAGTGTGAATTGTAACAATCAGTTTATTGAGTGTACGTTCAATTACAATTTTTGAAATTCCGCCTTTATTGATACGGGCATTGAGATAGGTTCTGATCCGGTTATCTTCAATCAGCTTTTTGGAGTAATCCCTCTTGTTACCATACCAGTTGCTTTCCCAACCGCGGATGATCCCTAACCTGTTACCAATTGGATTTGCTTTTTGACCCATGTTTATAATTTGAAAATTTTCATTTTTATTTCTGGTCTACAATCAACGTTACGTGATTGCTGCGTTTGCGTACCCTGTAAGCTCTCCCCTGGGGCGCCGGCAACATTCTTTTCAGTACTCTTCCACCGTCTACAAAAATCGTTTTCACCAGCAGGCTGCTGTCTGCCGCATTTGTTCCTTCATTTTTTTGCTCCCAGTTGCTTATGGCACTCCTTAATAATTTATAAAGCGGAGTAGAAGAATGCTGTGGATGATGCTCTAGTATTGCCAAAGCCTTCTCTACATCCATACCACGGATAACATCTGCCAGCAAACGCATTTTGCGTGGTGACGTAGGATAGTTTCTGAGTTTAGCTACTGCTTCCATTTTTTATTTTTTCAGGTTCCGGGTTACCGCTTGTTACAACCGTAATCCGCAACTTATTTTTAAGCTATTTTTTTGCTCGAGTGTCCTTTAAAATTCCGGGTAGGTGCAAATTCACCTAACTTATGTCCTACCATATATTCGGTTACATATACAGGTATGAACTTGTTGCCGTTGTGTACCGCAAAAGTATTGCCCACAAAATCGGGGGTAATGGTAGAGCGGCGGCTCCAGGTTTTGATCACTCCCTTTTTAGCTTTACCCTCATTCATAGCCAATACCTTCTTTTCTAAATAATCGGCTACGTAAGGACCTTTTTTTATTGAACGACCCATAATCTATATTTCAGATTTTAGACTTGTTGATTTCGGATTTAACTTACTACTTACTACTTACCACTTACCGCCTACTTTGCCAGCTTCTTTCCGTTCTTGCGCTGAATGATCAGTTTATCAGAACCTTTTTGCCTGCGGGTTTTCAATCCTTTCGCATATTTTCCGGTTCTTGATCTCGGATGTCCTCCGGATGCTCTTCCTTCACCACCGCCCATCGGGTGATCAACAGGGTTCATAGCCACCCCACGCACACGCGGACGGGTACCCTTCCATCGGTTTACACCAGCTTTACCGGCTCTTTCCTGGCTGTGATCGCTATTGCTTACCACACCTACGGTAGCGTAACAATTGATCAATATTTTCCTAAGCTCCCCACTTGGCATTTTTAACACGCCATACTTTTCTTCCTTATTGCTTAACTGCGCAGAAGATCCGGCGCTGCGCACCAGTTTTCCACCCTGTCCCGGCTGAAGTTCTACATTGTGTACATTTGTACCCAAAGGCATGTTCTTCAACTGTAATGCATTTCCCACTTCAGGGGCCACGCTATCGCCGCTCACTATCACAGATCCTACCTGTAAACCCTGGGGAGCAATAATGTATCTTTTCTCGCCATCAGCATAATTAAGCAGGGCTATAAAAGCCGTACGGTTAGGATCGTATTCCACAGATGCTACCGTGGCATTAATATTTTTCTTATCCCTCTTAAAATCAACTACCCGGTATTTTTGTTTGTGCCCGCCACCAATATAACGCATGGCACGACGACCCTGGAAATTGCGACCTCCGGTTTTGGATTTAGCTTCCAGCAGGCTTTTTTCAGGCGTATCCGTGGTAATTTCGGCATATCCATTTCCAATTCTCCAACGGGTGCCCGCTGTCATTGGTTTGTATTTTCTTACTGCCATTTTTTTTCTTTTTATTGCGAACTTTTCAGCTTCGCCAACTTTAATAATTGAATATCCGTTCCGTATTATAAAGTGCCGTACAGATCAATATTTTCGCCTTCGGCTACCGTTACATATGCTTTTTTGTAAGCAGGTTTGCGTCCCGAAATAACCCCGGCCTTCGTAAACCTTGATTTGCTTTTACTGGGAACAACAACCGTATTTATATTTACCACGCTAACGCCATAAAAATCTTCTACTGCCTTCTTTATTTCAAGCTTATTGGACTTACGCCCTACCCGAAAAGCATATACATTTCTTTTTTCAGAAAGCTTATTGCTTTTTTCGGTTATGATCGGCTTTACAAGTACATCTGCAAGTTTCATCTTTGAAAATTTGAAAATTTGAAATAGCTTTTCTTATGCCTCTGCCCCGGCTGTAGTTTCCTCTTCAGAAAATATTTTAGCCGCATTTTCTGTAAGTACCAGCACATCACTGTTCACAATATCATAAGTATTCACATCAGCCAGTAACACTCCCAATACCGTGGGCATGTTGCGAAAACTTAACTGCACATTCTCATTGTAACCAGGCAATACCAGTAAAGTTCTTTTTTTACCGAGATTAAGGCTTTTAATTACGCTGGCTGCTTCCTTTGTTTTAGGTGTTTCCAGTAATAAATCTTCAATAACTACGATGGCATTTTCTTTAGCCTTATAAGAAAGGGCCGATATTTTAGCCAGATCTTTTACTTTACGATTCAGCTTGATGTCATAACTGTGAGGTTTGGGCCCAAATATGGTACCGCCACCTTTATACAAAGGGTTACGGATATTGCCTTTACGGGCGCCGCCTGTACCTTTTTGACGGTGCAGTTTACGGCTGGCTCCCTTAACTTCTGCACGTGTTTTAACCTTATGCGTACCCTGACGTTGTGCAGCCAGAAATTGCTTTACAGCGAGGTAGATGACATGATCGTTTGGCTCAATTCCAAAAATTTCATCAGGCAGTTCCGCTGTGCGCCCTGTTTTCTCACCTGTCTTATTTAAAATATCTACTTGCATTGTTATAAAATATTTTGCCGGTACACAGTTACCCGTGTACCGGCAGTGACTTTACTTTTGAATTAATACAATTGAACCATTATATCCCGGAACCGCTCCGCTTACCAGCACGTAATTCTTTTCAGGGAACAGTTTCACCACCTTCAATCCTTTTACCTTCACCCTGTCGGTACCCATGCGGCCTGCCATGCGCATGCCTTTAAATACACGGGAAGCATCGGAAGAGTTACCAATGGAACCGGGCGCTCTCTGGCGGTCGTGCTGACCGTGTGATTGTTCGCCCACCCCATGAAATCCATGGCGCTTTACCACACCCTGGAAACCCTTACCTTTTGTGGTGCCTATTACTTCCACTTTATCGCCTTCAGCAAAAATGTCTAAAGTAACGGTTTCACCAATATTTTTTTCGATGGAAAAATCGCGGAATTCTTTTACGAACTTTTTTGCGGGAGTATTTGATTTGGCGTAGTGACCGGCTTCCGCTTTTGTAGTATGCTTTTCCGTTTTATCGCCAAAACCCAGCTGAACTGAACTGTAACCGTCGGTTTCTTTTGTTTTTACCTGCGTTACCACGCAAGGACCAGCTTCAATAATAGTAACGGCAGTTTGTGTGCCGTCGGCAGGATTGAAGATGCTGGTCATCCCGATTTTTTTACCAATAATACCTTTCATTGTTTTGTTTTTATACCCATTTTGGTTTTAGAGACAGACTGGATCATTGTGCTTATATCCAATACTTCAATCCCCGTTTGCCGCCGACCTTTTCCCGTATTTCCCACTTGTGAAAGAGGAAGTACCAGCGGTAAACTAACCTCGAAGGGCTAGTTCATATTTAATTCTCAAAAACCGGAAATCATAAACCTCTGATTTATGACCAGCCAGGCGCTACCCCTTTTGTTTCCGGCATCCAGCGCTGCTTTTTTTTGGTTTCCCGCAATTGGCAGATGGTATTTATAGTAAGAACTAAGTTTCTTTATTTTCCCAAACAAAGCTGCTATGCTTTGATCTCTACGTCCACACCACTGGGCAGGTCTAACTTGCTCAGCGCATCTACGGTACGTGAAGAAGAAGTGTAAATATCCAACAACCGCTTGTGCGTAGAAAGCTGGAACTGTTCACGACTCTTTTTGTTTACATGGGGTGAACGCAATACCGTAAATATTTTTTTTTGCGTAGGTAAAGGAATAGGTCCTGTTACCACAGCGCCGGTACTGCGTACAGTTTTAACGATCTTTTCGGCAGATTTATCCACCAGGTTGTGATCGTAGCTCTGCAATTTTATTCTGATTCTTTGAGACATACCGTAAAGTACCCATTTTGATTTTGGGAGTGCAAAGGTATGTGCCTTATTGTTTATTGCCAAATAGTTGGGAAAGAAAATTTAAAAATGTTTTAGGGTGCGGTAAACTGCTGTTCATAGGGGTTTTATACGGCAAATTTATACTTTCTACTTTTTAGTTTTAACCCCTCAATTATTATATTTTACTATTTTTAAATAAGTAATTGTTTGCTCAACCTGAAAAACACACTATGGACATCGCCATCATTCAGCAAAAGATATATGAAATAAGAGGTGAAAAAGTAATGTTCGACTTTGATCTTGCCAGGCTGTACGGAGTAGAGACCAAAGTGCTTAACCAGGCTGTTAAGCGAAATGTTGAAAGATTCCCTCCCGACTTTATGTTTCAGCTTACCATAAGTGAATGGAACGGTTTGAGGTCACAAATTGTGACCTCAAACCGGGGAGGAAGACGATATTTACCCAATGCATTTACGGAACACGGCGTTACTATGCTGGCAAGTGTGCTGAAAAGCGATACAGCCGTGAAAATCAATGTGGCTATTGTACGGACGTTCATCGCTTTGCGGCAAATAGCGCACCAGTATAAAGAACTGGCTGAAAAACTGGCCGAGATAGAACATAGCAGCAACAAAAAGTTTAAAGATATATACCAGGCGCTTCATTTCCTGCTCAACAAAAAGCAACAGGAAGAAGATTTCAGCAAACGTGAAAGGATTGGTTTCAGGAAATAACAAGGTTTCAACCCGCTTTTAGTGCGGCAGTTTATCCCTGAAACGCCCATATACCCAGGTTCCGGCAACCGCGCTTAACAGGGTAATGAGTATAACCGTAGCTCCTGTTCCAATAAGTGCATACAGGGGCCCCGGACAGGCGCCGGTAATAGCCCACCCTAAACCAAAAATCAATCCGCCAAAAACTTGTCCTTTATGAAAAGGCTTGGCTTCCAGGTGGATATTTTCTTTTTCTATTGATTTTGCCTTAAATTTTTTTATCAGGGCCACACTAATCATACCTACCACCACAGCAGAGCCAATTATGCCATACATGTGAAAACTTTGTAGTTTAAACATTTCCTGTATCCTGAACCAGGATATAACTTCGCCCTTAACCAACAGAATACCGAAAAAAACACCCAGCAAAGCATATTTAAAATTTACACGCAGCGGTTTATCCAGCGTACTTTCATTTACACACATGGCATTTTGAGAACGCACTTCATAATCTGTATAAATCAACTCTTTTTTAAAGAGAGCAGTACCGCTTATTTCTTCTTTAACAGGCATATTGATTATTTGAAATTTATAATTTGAAATTTAATATGTTCAGGCTACCGGCTTACTTATTTATAAACTGTAAGCGTCTGTAATACTGGTTAATCACAATTGCAGAATATAGGGAAGGATAAGCCAGGTCATTACAAATCCTCCTATCATAAAGCAACAGGTAGCTACCAGTGAAGGCCATTGCAGGTTGCTCAGTCCCATGATGGAATGTCCGCTGGTACATCCTCCGGCATAGCGGGTGCCAAAACCTACCAGAAAACCACCCACTACTATCATAACAAATCCGCGGAGCGTAAACAATGCGGGCCAGGAAAAAAGACCGGCAGGTACTATATTGCTATAATCCGTTATGCCATACCCGGCTAATTCTTCCGACAGTTGGGGATTTACCTGCACTGGCGCTGCATTGGTGAGCCAGGTTGCGGCAATGATGCCACCCAGCAACACGCCACCCACAAAAAAAAGATTCCAGGCTTCCTTTTTCCAATCGTAGCGGAAATAAGAAATTTTAGCAGGAATACTAATGGCGCATATATGCCGCAGCGATGAGGATATACCAAAGGTTTTGTTACCAAGCAGCAGCAAAGCGGGGACGGTTAGTCCAATCAGCGGACCGGCTATATACCAGGGCCAGGGTTGTTTAAGCCATTCAAGCATAATTGTAATTATTTATGGTGCAATTTACGCAATAAGCTTCAAGGAGGTGTGGAGTGTAAAGATTCAGTCCGCAGGTTTTAGGGTACATGTTTCAAGTTGCAGGTTTCAAGGTGTGTTTACCCTTACATTTGGATGAAATGCATTGATTTCTTCATTACAATAAATCTTTATAGCTGATAAGCTGTATGTTTAATTTATTAATCAATGCTATAATCTCAGCATCCGTCCAGATATCCACCACACCCTGGCGATCGGCAGCTACATCTTCATAGCCAATATGGTGTATTGCCCGCATCTCCGGTGTATCAAATGCAGGATGATCTACAAACAAATAAGTATTGCCGGCTTCCAGGGTATGCAGCATGGCAATAAAAGCCTGTTTCTTTTCCGCCGATGTTTTGCCGGCTCCTTTATAGCTCACACTTTTTACACCCTCTGCTGAAGGATCAATATTAATGTTGTATTCCTTTGCAAGTCTTTGCGTGAGTTTTGCCACTTCTTCATTCATATTTGTGCAACCCATATGCCCCGAAACATGACTGATGCGTGGTACTTTTCTGATCGCGAGTTCTATCTGTGTCCTAAACTCTTTTTCCACATCTTCTAACGACCATTTGTTTTGCAATACCGATCTGTTGGGGTAATTTTTATTGGGTCGTATCATGGGATAAAAATATCCGTCAGGATCTTTAAGACTGGGACAATCTGATAACGGCCGCCATTTTATATTATCCCACTCACTGGTTAATGTAAGATGGATGCCCACATCCAGTCCGGGGTTTTCCTTCAGCAATTGTACGGCTTCCGGAAACCAGGGCGACGGCACCAGCACTTCAACAGAACGCACGATTCCTTCTTTATATGTTTTAATAGCCGCGAGGTTACCACTATTCGAAAAACCCATGTCATCTCCGCGTACGATTAGCCGCGCGGGATTTTGCTGGGCATACGGCAACATTGTGCTGAATAAGAAAAAAACAACAAGCAGATAATATCGCATATACAAAGTTTACCGGAAGCTACGTAAATTAGTTAAATTTCATTCCAACGAAAGCTTTACAACAATATAGTACAAACAAACATTTGCAGTAATAAAGACAAGATCAATCTGCAGTATGCGCCATCCCGGTTCTGCCTTTAATCCTTATTTTTACTCATCAATACCTTTTAAGAAAATAGCTTACACTTACCAGGCAATACTATTCAAACAAAAATGGCCATGATCAAAATTTTCATCCCGTTATTTTTCTTATTTACCTTAACATATACAGGATTGCATGCACAGGAGCTTCCTGCTGGCACGCACCCGCCGGCCATTGAATTCAAACACTTCCCCAACCGCATATATGCACTGGTATGGCGCAACTGGAACCTCGTGGAACCTGCGCGTATTGCCCAAACCATAGGATGCGAAGCCAAAGACATTATTGCTATTGCCGCATCCATGGGCCTGCCGCCCGCAACATCTCTATCACCGGATTTTAAAAAGAGGATATACATTACCGTGATACGCAGGAACTGGCACCTGCTCCCCTACGATCAGTTACTCACCCTGCTGGATATAACGGCGGATGAACTGGAATTTGCGCTCAAGGAAGATGATTTCCTGTTCGTAAAATTGGGTAATCTTAAACCCAACTGTGCAAAGCTTGTATATGCAAAACCCGATAAAAATGCGCTGGCACGCGCGAAGCAGATCAAACGACTGGTACAAAAACATTTTAAAGCATCCCCCGCCCGGCCAGCGGTTCCACGGTTTGCCTTTGTAAAGGATCTGCAATCAACGGATGGTTTGCTGAAAAACAAAACAGAGCAGGTTTCAAATGAAAACGGGTTGCGCTTCATCTATTCTTATTTTGGCATTTTCGGAGATCCTTTAATTGATACGCTTCATGATCCCTATCCCGACGGATTGCTTTCGCGGTTGGCTGCCAAAGGAGTGAATGGAATATGGATGCACGTTGTACTCAATCAACTGGCTCCCGGTGGGAACGATTTTCCTGAATTTGGTGAAGGTCATGATATTCGTATTGCTAATCTGCGGCGTATTGCGGAAAGAGCAAAACAATATGGTATTTCGGTATACCTGTACATGAATGAACCGAGGGCAATGCCTTTATCTTTTTTTAAGAACCGGCAGGAGATGATGGGCACGCAGAAAGGCGCTTTTGCCGCCATGTGCACCAGTAATGATAAAGTTATTAACTGGATCAGCCGTTCACTGGCTTACGTTTTTAAACAGGTGCCTGAACTGGGCGGTGTATTCACGATCACTGCATCTGAAAACTTCACCAATTGCGCCTCACATGGCAATCAAAAAGATTGCCCGCGTTGCAGCCAGCGCGACTATGCTGATATTATCGCCGGCGTTAATGAGGCAATTGCCAACGGGGTGCATACAGGAAATCCCAATGCCAAAGTTATTGCATGGGACTGGGGATGGCATAACCATGGAGATGCACCTGATGTTATTGCAAAATTGCCAAAGTCGGTATGGCTAATGTCTGTGAGTGAATGGGCAAAACCCATTGAACGGGGAGGCGTTGGTTCAAGGGTGGGAGAATATTCTATCTCTGCTGTGGGTCCCGGTCCCCGGGCTGCACGGCATTGGTCGCTGGCTAAGCAGGCCGGCTTAAAAACGGTGGCCAAGGTTCAGTTCAACAATACATGGGAACTGTCTGCGGTACCCTGGCTGCCGGTTTCTGACCTTATTGCCGAACATGCTTCCAATCTTGCCAAAAGGAATACCGACGGACTTATGCTGAGCTGGTCGCTGGGTGGTTATCCCTCACCCAACCTGGAGATAGCGCAGGCATTTGCTAAAAACCCTGATGCAAAGCCTGAAACGGTGCTTAATGAACTGGCTTCGCAGCGCTACGGCTCAACAGCCGCACCCTTTGCCCGGCAGGCCTGGGCTGCATTCAGCAAAGCTTTCCGGGAATTTCCCTATAGTGGTGCTGTGGTATACAATGCGCCGCAGCAATACGGACCGGCTAACCTATTGTTTGCTGAACCTACCGGGTACGCATCAACGATGGTAGGCTTTCCGTATGATGATCTTAAAGGATGGCGGAGCATTTATCCGGCTGAAGTATTTGCAGGACAATTTAACAAAGTAGCAAAGGGCTGGAAAGAAGGGCTTGAATTCTTTGAAAAAGCGGTTGAGACTGCAGCACCCGGCAAGCAGGCTATAGCAAAAGAAGACTGGGGCATAGCCAAAGCCGCCTGGCTGCATTTTGCATCTGTTGCCAACCAGGTACAGTTTGTTATGGCCAGGGATAGCGTACGAAATCAACATTTAACGCCTGCTGAAAAGCAAATTCAGATCACGGCGATCAACAGCATTTTAAACGATGAAATCATTTTAGCCAAAGCACTCTTTGAAATCACTCAATCCGATTCCCGCATTGGGTTCGAAGCCTCCAACCAGTATTATTATGTACCGCAGGATTTAATGGAGAAAGTGCTCAATTGCGAATTTGTACGATCGCAGTTGAGCTCTATGTAATAGTATTTACGATTCAGGAGAAAGCAAAAGGGGTGCATTTCAAGTCCGGGAATGGTACTCACCATTCAATCTTAACCTTCAGGCAAAACAGCTATCCTACGAACTGCTAAAAATGAGAAAGCAGCAGCGGAGTGAAGCCAAAACCACAGTACCGCAAAAGCCCATCAGGGCGGCTTCCCGAAATCGTGCTGTATATCGATTTCGGGCGGCTTTTTTGGTTACTTTTTTTCCGCAAAAAAAGTGACAAATAAAATCCTGTACAACAGCTATACCGTTTCTTATCTTTACCCCATGTTAGAATTACCTGTTACCGTGCGCATTCCGCTTCCTGGAGAAATGCCTCACCGGCCCGATATAGAAGAACTGTTGCTTAGAAGAAAAAAAGCGCAGATAACAGAAGGGTATAAAATAACGCCCAATACCATCCGCCAGCTTTCTTATGCTTTCCAGGCGGAGATCAACATCAATAACTCAAACTTATGGAATTTGATGCTGGCGCTGTTAAACCTGCTGCCGGAAGAAATATGCTGTGAATACAGTTTAAATGAAGATGAAACAGTAACCACAGGATACTTTCCGCAGGCCACCGTTCTGCAAAAGATATCGCCTTACAGGCAGGAACTGGCACAGGATTGTTCCTTGCAACTGAGCCTGTATGCCCATACCATGAATGAACTTACAGAGATCATTATTACACCGGCAAAATATATCCGCTTTTCAGGAAGCAACAAAGAAGGCTTTTTACAATGCATGCGTAATTTTAATCTTACAGAAATACCCGGCATTGCTTTTATAGATGAGTATCCCAAAGTAGTAGAACCGTTAAGAAAATTTATGGCAACCGCCAGGCGGCCCGAAGATGTGGTATGGTCGCTTAACCGCGCTTTTGGTATTGAAGGATGATATTTTTAGAAATACGTTGTATCCCGCTGTTGAGCATTGATTCAGAAACAGAAACAGCAAAATATTCATCCTGCGATTCAAATTTTTCCCGTGTCAATCCATTTTTGTTTAACCAAAATGATGATTCTCCTTTTATGAGCTGCATCACTTTCTGTCCGGTTAGAACATAGCATGTATGAAGTCAGCGACTTCTTACACATGGCAGATCCAAGCCGGGATTTCACAAGATGGGATTGTCTTTCAACATTACCTCTTTCGTTTGTAATGTAGTTGGGTTAGTCCAGTATCAAATGTTTTTGTGTTCACAAGCTCAAGTTGCTGTTCGGGCCTGTTGTCTTTGAAAAGCCGCGTTCCGTTACCAACCAGCACAGGAATAACTGAAATAACAAATTCGTCAATCAGGTCGTTTTTTAAAAGTTCATTTATTATTTCCGCCCCTCCATCGCAATAAATATTTTTTCCGCTTTCGGTTTTTAGTTGCCGTACCAATTCCGTTAGATCGCCTGTGTAGAACTTTGTTTTACCCACGTCTGGCCTTTCGGTTCCTGTAATTACATACACATTCCTTTCCCCGTTGTCGTAATAGGAGGCGCCAATTTTTTCAAGAACCCAGTCGTAGGTTCTTCTGCCAAGGATTATGGTGTCAATGGTTGAGGTAAATGCAGCATAACCATAATCTTCACCTTCTTTTTCCACCAATTTCAAAAAACTAAGGTCATCATCCGGTTTTGCGATGTAACCGTCCAAACTTGCCGCTATGAAAAGGGATAATACCCGCATTGTCTTTACTTGAATATTGAAACGAAGCAAAATTCAAATGTAGCAAAAAATTCTGGGGAAGCACAGAACCCCGTCTGACGCCAAACCCTTGTTATGCAGTCACCCTCATTTCTCATTTCTTAGCTGTCATATTAAAGTCAATAAATACCCCAGCAATGAACCGCCTAAAATGATAAAAACAGTATTGATCTTCCTAAATCCAAAGGTCAGCAAAATACCTATTGCGGCAATGGCAATTGTTCGCCAGTCTGTAATGGTTTCTTTACCCATTGTAAAACAAATAGAAACAATAAGTGCAACAGAAGCAATGTTTACGGCATCTAAAAATGAAGAGAATAGTTTTGAATTACGCAATATTTTCACAAGTGGGTTTAATACGGCTACAAATACAAAAGATGGCAGAAATACTGCGAAAGTAGAAATCACTGCCCCTGAAATTCCGTTGATCTGATAACCAATAAAAGTAACCGAGGATGTAACGGGTCCGGGTGTAAATTGTCCTACCGCAATGGCATCAATAAGTTGCCGCCGGCTCAAAAGCCCTGTGGACATAAGTTCTGTGTCTAAAAATGCAAACAGCACATATCCGCTTCCGTAAAGTATAGCTCCAATTTTTAGAAAAATCCAAAACAGGTTCATATTTGTCGCCGACACAACTGCCGTAGCTGGTATCTGTAAAAATGTAACCGGGAAAATGCTTTTTAAGGTATTCTTTTCTTTAACAGAAGTGTACATCATAAATAGCAGTCCTGCGCCAAACATCAAAACGATTTCATTGAAAACAATAAAGGATAAAGCCAAAACCAAAATTCCAATTATCGCTAATTCTTTTGATTTTAATGATTGTTTTCCCAACGGATAAATAGCTGCAAGGATGATGGCTATGATGGCTGGTTTAATGCCGTAAACGAAAGGTTCAACTTGCGGAAGTTGTCCGTATTGCTTGTATAACCACGCAAAAATGCCCGTAATAATAACGGATGGAAGTATAAAGCAACTACCTGCGATGAGCAAACCTTTCCAACCTCCTTTTTCTTTTCCCAAATGAATAGCCAGTTCCGTGCTGTTTGGTCCCGGAATTAAATTAGTTGCGCCCATTAAGTCAAGAAATTGCTGGTCGGTCAGCCAGTTTCGTTTTACAACAACTTCATCTCTCATCATTGCCGTATGAGCCGCGGGACCGCCAAATGCTGTAAATCCCAGCTTCAAAAACAGTTTCGCTATTTCTTTAATGTCGCTACTTGCTTTCATTTCTAAAATATTTCCAGTCAAACGAAAAACGGCCACCGCCAAAATAAAGTAAGAATACCGGGAATAAAGTCATTGGTGCAGTATTTCCTGATGTCGTCCATACTTTCTTTGATTTCATGGATTTCAAAGCCTGCCAATTTCCAGTTTTGATTTGTCCCGGCAAACCAAAGTTTTTCGTGATGCACCTGGATACCGCCCATAAACTCACCAAATCCCGGTTTGTAGCTGACGAAGCGTAGAAACAGCGAACCGACGTTTGAGTTTTGCTCCAAAGGTAAATGGATACTAATTTTTCAACTTGATTTCTTTCAACGGATTTCCTCCGTCAATATATAATTTTCCGGTCCTTTTCAATGCTTTTGATATGTTTGTTAGCGACGCTTTTTCAATTCCGGGATGTCTGCCGTCTACCGCTCCAACTCTGATAGCAAAAGCAATGTCGAAAGCTTCTTCTTTTTTAGATAGTTCAAATTCTTCAATGCTTGATTGAACGAATCTAAGTTTTCCGTTTTCTATTTCTTTCCGGGAACTTCTCTTAGCTTGTTCAATAGTTTTTAAAGAACGGTCAATTGCCAGAACAAAAATGTTGTCAAAACGGTTTGCAATTTCTCTGGCAGCAACACCTGGTCCACAACCAATTTCTAAAACCCGTATTCCGTCTTTCAGAGGAAGTGCGTCAACAATATCTAAAAGTCTTTTGGAAATTTTTTGTGTCATAGAATGGTTTGTTGATGGCTTGTGCGCAATACATTGCTTTGCGCATCTTAGTTTATTTTTAAATAGTTCTAAATGCCTGCAAACACTTATAGTCACTTCTAAACGCATGTAAAACGGCTGGTAGGTTAGACCCTCTATAATTGCAAACTTAAACCGCCCATACCCTGCAAATACCTATTTTAATTTCATCTTTTCAGGATCCCATTCTACTATCTTCTTTTCAAAATAACTATCGTTGCAGGCCAAACAGGGCGCCGCAGCGCGGAATCCAAACACGGGGTCTTCTATTACGGTTCCGTTGGTGCGTATGGCTTCAAAGAAATTGGTAAAATGCGCCACATGGGCATCATGCCCTTCGGGTACTTTGTATTTTATACCGGGTTTTTGCGGCTGTTCTTTGTCTTGCTTCGAATACTTTTCATTGTATGCCTGTAGTAAGGCTTCCTGCATTTGCCGGGGATAGGTTGCCAGTGCATCCCATCCTCCAATTCCCGGCGCCCTGGGCAACAGGTCGTGCGTTATGGTTAATGCATTACCCAATTCCATTGCACCCTCATCGCCAATCAATCGTATCAGGGAACGATCTCCCATCCCGCTTGAAAAATTTACCCGCAATGTGAGCTGGAACGCGGGATGTTCTTTCGTTTCGGGGTAATCCATAATAGCAGTCATTATATCCGGCACATCCCTCCCATCTTTCCAGTAACTTGTTTCACCCGAAGCAAAGATCCTTTCCGGACCTTTTGATCCTGTTATCATATGTATACCTGTTAGCAGGTGCACAAACAAATCGCCGGCTACACCTGTTCCAAATGCCTTGTAATTTCTCCACCAGAAAAATTGTTTTGCATCAAAGGGTTGCCTGGGCATACCGGCAATATAACGGTCCCAGTCTACGGTTTCAGGCGATCCATCGGTTGGCATCGTATACTGCCAAGCGCCTATTGCACTGTGCCGGTCGTAAGTAGCTTCTATACAATTCAGTTTCCCTATTTCGCCTGCCTGGTACAATGCTTTGGCTTTTTGGTACAACAGGCCGCTAATGCGCTGGCTTCCCACCTGCATCACTTTTTTTGTTTGCTGCTGCGTGGCTATAACCGACGCGCCTTCACTGATTTGCTGCACCATGGGTTTCTCGCAATATACATGCTTGCCTTTTTTCATGGCGTCAATGGCAATCCGGGAGTGCCAGTGATCTGCGGTTCCTATAATAACGGCGTCAATATCTTTTCTTTCCAGCAACTCACGGTAATCCTTAGTTGTAAAAATAGGGTTGCCGTATTTTTCTTTCACCCTGGTTAAACGACCCGCATACAAATCGCAGGCAGCCACCAGTTCTATACCAGGAATTTTTAGAGCCGTATCCGTATCGTTATGCCCCATTATGCCCATGCCAATGGTGGCTATGCGCAAACGGTCATTGGCGCTGATCTTCTTTTCTTCGCGCAATACATATTCGCGAAAGGCAGGATCGCCGGCAAATACAGGAAGTGTTCCGGCAGTGAGCGCTAACCCTGTGCCGCTGATCTGCTGTATAAATTTTCTTCGTGAAGAGGATGACATAGCAGGAATTTTGAGGTAAAATGAAGGTACCGAAGGAATACAATTTACAGTTTATGATTTTTAGTTTAGGATGCGGTATCCGTTAGCTGAATTCCTGTTTGGGTAAACACAATTTTCTGTTGTTTGTATAAACTTCCGGTGGTCATCTTAAAGGTTTTTTTGCTCATGCCGAAGAAGCTGTAAATATCATCGGGGTTCGATTTATCATTATAAGGCAGGTAGCCGTTGTTTTCTTCGAGTAAACGAATGATCTTACCAGCCTCGTCCGTAACTTTTTCATATCCAGGTTTGCCGGCTACGACATCTATCTTATTCTCTCCACTTATGTTTTTAATGAATCCTTTTAATTTGTCTCCAGGCGCCAGGTCTCTGAACACTTCATTGTAATGGAGTACCCCCGTATGCTTATTGTTGATGATCACAAAATAGCCAATATCTGTAGGGCGGTAAACCACAAGGTCAACCATTTCCATTTCTTTTACCGTAAGCACTTCATTGCTAAGGAATGCATCAATTTTTTCCGTAGCCGCTACCCTTCCTGTTTGTTCATCAAGATAAATTTTCACAAGGTATTTTTCACCTGCATGCATGCGCGACCGCTGCTTCGATTTCGGAACAAAAATATCTTTCTGCAGTCCCCAGTCCATGAACGCACCCTGTGGGGTAACAGACACTACCGGAAGCATTACAATATCGCCTACTGTTCCCGCAGGCTGCTGTGTGGTGGCAATAACGCGGCTTTCGGAATCGTGGTAGACAAACACATTCAGCGTATCACCCACTTTTGTTCCTTCCGGCACATATCTTTTGGGTAGCAAAATACCTTCCTTTTCATCATCAAGGTACACACCAATAGCAACGGCCCGAATTACTTTCAGCAAATTGTATTCTCCCGGTCTGATCATAAATAATAAAGGTATGGCTTTCACTATGTTTCGATGGCAGAAATTTTTGATTTCTCTTCAGAACAGATCAAAAAGCGATTGCTATTGCGCATAGCATTATAAAGGCGGCATTCAAAATTAAAAAGCATCATTTCCTTTGTAGTCAAGCCCCCTGATTTGTTTTATATACGCCGGTGGTAATAAAAGTGATTTTAAAAGCCATTCCATTTTTAAGGTTCTGCATATTTTATACAGGAAAAGTGCAGGCGATAGCAGCGGTATCCCGTTTAACTGTAACAATCTTTTCACCCCTGGCGGAACGAGACGCTTTTGAACTTCTATCAAAACCAGGTAACGGAGATTTCCAAGACTCCGCCTGTACTGCTTATATAAATCGGTAGTATATTGACTTTTGCGCAGATCATTTTCGAGGTGCCTGCCGTGCATTGCTTTCCATTCATTGTATCCAACCGGCAAGCCGGGTATTTTCATCCGTTGGCCAACAGTACAAAAAACCTCCACAATTTCTTCCTTTTCCGAAGAAGTTAATTTTCTTTCCAGCATTTCAAATGCGGCTACCGAATAATGGATCAGCATAAACAATACATCGCGATACGCCCAGTCGGGTATAGCCATTCCACGGGACGACTCCACTGCCGAATGAATCTTCGACATTTTATCAATGGCCGCATATGCCTTCTCCTTTTCCGAAAAAATGATCTGCCGGGCATATCCTACGGTACCAAATAAACGCCCCAGCGGATCAGCAGGAAGTTTTCCTGTAAAATACAGCCAATCCACTGCTTTATTCAATGCAAACTCAGCAGCGGCCCCGGCAAAAATAAACAGTACCGTATCCGCCCGGCCCCATATTTTCCTCACAATGGAATGTCGCTCTGTAAAATTTTCCATGAACTAAAAGTACTTTGAGATACAAAGTAATTAAATTTTACCCATACCACTCATTTTTTCACCAGCATTGACTAAAGTCAATCATAGGTCTTTTTGCTGCGGTTGCAGAATAATTTGCTTCCCTGCAGATTTTTATGATCCCTATGCAGATATTATTGAAAGGATGTTTATCACCGGTGGCGATAAATTGTTTTATACTTCAAGCAGTTTAAGCGCCTTTTTCATATCCAGTCCTTTTCCGAGTACCGCCTTAAAAAGATCGCCTTTTTGTTTCACCCTTTCATGTATGTTTTTGAGCGTAAACTGTGCAGGACTTAAACCGTGTTTTACTTCTTTCCATTCCAATGGCGCGGACACCGTGGCTAATGGCCTTGGCCGCACACTGTAAGCGCTGGCCAGCGTTTGGCCAATGCTGTTTTGAAGGTAATCAATGTATATTTCATTCTTTTTACGCTTAGCCAGCGAACGCTCTATAGTAGTAATTCGGGGCAGTTGCTCATGTACACGGGTGGCTATTGCTTTAGCAAAGTCTCTTACCTCATCGTAGCTGTACTTTTTATTACATGGAATATACACATGCATACCGCTTGCTCCGGAGGTTTTACAGTATCCCTCAGCGTTGGCTTTGTCTAAGATTGTTTTAACAGCCAGCGCCACATCCACTACTTCGTCAAATGTATTTTTTTCAGAAGGATCAATATCCATCACCAGGTAATCAGGATAACCGGGTTTGGAAATAACTGAATTCCACGGGTTCATTTCTATACAACCGAGGTTAGCGATATACAGCAGACTTTTTACGTTATTGCATACCAGGTAATGAACCATTTTATCGGAAGATTCAGCATATACCGATTCCGTTTTTATCCAATCCGGAGCAAACTCACCAGCGTCTTTCTGGTAAAAACCCTCATCAAGTATCCCATTCGGGTTTCGTTTCAATGAAAGCGGCCGGTTTTTCAGATAAGGCAAAATATACGGAGCCATTGTTTTGTAATACTCAATAAGATCACCTTTAGTAATCCCCTCATCCGGCCAATAAACTTTATCAAGGCTTGTTAAATGAAGTTGCTCCTTTTTCATACTACAGATTTACTAAGTTTTCCTGACATTCACATCCTACTATAATATTGCTCACGCGTTGCTTATGAAGCTTTTCGTTTGGTAGCGGGGGTTTCAAGGCTGGCTTTTAACTGCGACATCAGGTCGCGGCTGCGGGAGTGCGCCACCCGCAGGGCAGGTGCAGCCACCTTTTTACCTTTACCTTTTGCTTTGATCAGTTTCAATAATTTTTCAGTGTAAGTATCTTTGTATTTTTTAATATCAAAGTCTGTTGTTAATTGCTGAATAAGTTGTATAGCCATCTTCAGCTCTGCTGGTTTACTTGGGGTGGACGGCACTTTAATCTCATCCGCATCCCTGATTTCCTGTGCAAAACGAATTTTATTCAACAACAAAATATCGCCCGCAGGTTTAACCAGTACAAGACTTTCCCGGTTTCGCAATACAAAAGTGCCCAGTCCGGCTTTCCCGGTTTTTTTTAATGCGTCGCGCAATAAGGCATAAGCTCTTACGCCTGCCTTTTCGGGTTGCAGGTAATATGGCATTTCAAAATAAATCCCGTCAATGTCCTTTTCGTTCACAAATGCATCAATGGATATGGTCTTTGTTTTTTCGGGATTGGCCTTTTCAAAATCTTCAGGGTCCAGTATTACATACCGGTCATCCATTTTATAACCTCTGATAATATTTTCCCATGCCACTTCTTTGCCGGTATTGGCATTTACTCTTTTGAACTTTATGTTCGCATGATCTTTTTTATCAAGCATATCCAGGTCGAGTTCGCTTTGTTGAATTGCGCTGTATAATTTAACGGGAATATTTACGAGACCAAATCCGATGGCCCCTGTCCAGATTGCTTTCATACCGGTTTTTCTCTATGTATATGAAATATTATGCCATCAAATTCAACGGCCCATACAAATGCAGCAGGGCATGTTTTCGGAATACTTATTTCAAATTCCCTTTCGGGTAATTGAAAAATAATTACCCGCGATGTGCCATGATCATGAAAATTAAATTGAATCTGCAAAGGGAGAAAGGGTTTTAGCGAGGGCTACAACCCTTTTATAAGGTGACTGCATACAGCCTACAAGCATTTATTTCCTGTTCCCGCTTGAAAATGATTGTTAATAGTTATGCCGGAGTAAATTAATCTACATTCCTATGTAGAAAATATTACCCATAAGTTTTCTGCATAGCGTGCATGCACAATTGAATCAGACCTTTTTTTTAGCGTTATAGCCGCACATTTTTTGTTTAAAATCCGCCACGCCTGGTTGTTTTCCAATTGTCCTTCACCGCCCATGGATAAGCAACTCCTGAATGTTATAAAAGGATACAACTGATCAGTTACAGGAAAAAAGCAGGTCATCTCATATCCTGAAATGACCTGCCTGAAAAAAGATTATAAAGAATGCGTCTATAAGTTCTTTAACATGATATTGCGGTATTGCACCTGCATGGGCGGGCCAACATGCACCTGTATACCCAGCAATCCTTCCAATTTTCGGTGGGTTGTATCATCATCTGTTACATCGCTCATTAAAACACCATTAATATAATGTTGCAAATGATTGCCTTTCGCAACAATATGGCACGTATTCCAGTCATTGGATTTGATCAGTGTTTTTAAAGAATCGGAACTTCCCAGCGATCCGTCAACGATAGCCGCAGTCCAGGCATTTTTTTTGGATTCTCCGGGTGTATTGGGTATAGTAACTTTTTGCCCGCGGTAGGCAAGTGTTGTACGTCCGCGTTCTTCATAATTTTGTCCGGTATAATTATTTCTTCCGTCAATATCGGTCTGGTATCCCTTTAAGGCATGAGGCACACCCGGAAACATTTCGCTTCTGTAATTGATACCACTGTTTCCGGTTTCGGTGATTTTAAATTCCAGCTTTAATTCAAAATCTTTTGGATTGCCTCCCTGGTAAATAATAAAAGTATTGCTTTTTAAAAGTTTGTCTGGTGTTACTTCACCTACCAGGCTGCCGCCTTCCGCTCTCCAGTAAGCGGTATCGCCTTCCCATCCGTTGAGTGTTTTACCATCAAATATTTGTTCAAATCCATCGTCGGTTGCAACAGCAGCAGGAGCAGGAGCAGCAGCGTCAGCATCTATTTGCCCTTTATCCGAACTTGTACCCGGGTTACAACCACCGATTATAAAGCCTGCAATCATTATTCCAAAGCAGTAGCTAATTTTTCTTATCATTTTAATTTTTTTTAAGATAAAATTTTTTATACCGCAACAAGCTAAGGAAAAAAAACAGACAGCGGAAAACAATTGCTGATATACTTTTTCAGTTATGAATATACCTATAAATAATTGCCGTTTGCGGTATAGCCGGCACAGGATGGCACAGGACAGAATGCCGCAAAAATAACTGGCTGCGAAACTCAAAAATTGATTACTGCTACAGCCGGTGATCATGCTTCAAACCCGCATTGTATATGAATTAAACAGGCAGCAAGGCATATTTGCACACTGAAAAAAACATACGCCTGCTTTTTAGCCCGGTTTTACTATAAAAGAGCAGAATGAAAAGTTAACATTAACTCCCCTGATCTAATTTTTTGTCGGCAGATTTTCCTACATTAGAACTCCAATTACAAATAAATATTGGCTTCCTGTATAACTGATACGGGATTTGGTAAGATCAAATTACAATTAATGGTTGCTTAAAAATAACGGTTTGGCACATCACACCTGGAAGGATAAAATTTCATCATATACACAATTGGGCGGTATAGAAACAGCGGTATTGGACAATGGTTTATCACGCGGTACCCGTGTGGCATGGATCAATACAGGAACCGGACTGCGTTATAAAGTGGTTATTGACCGTGCCATGGATATTGCAGATGCATTCTATAACCAGCATAGCCTGGCATGGCTTAGTCATTCCGGCGTCAGCGCTCCCCAGCCGTTTTCAAATAAAGGGGCAGACTGGCTTAAAACATTTGGTGGCGGACTGCTTACTACCTGCGGGTTAACCCATGTGGGCGGGCCCGAATCGGATGAATACGGTGAACGCGGACTGCATGGAGCAATAAGTAATCTTCCCGCGGCCATAGAATCTGTAATACAACCCGACCCGGTTGCAGGCAAAATGGAAATGCGTATTACCGGCGTAATGAAAGAAAGCCAGGCATTGGGTACCCGGCTTGAACTCAGGCGAACAATTTCAGGAAAGCTCGGTGAGGCCTTTATTCAAATTCATGATGAAGTAAGCAACAGGGGCAACACTGCTGCACCGCACATGTTGCTGTATCATTGCAATTTGGGTTGGCCACTGGCAGATGAAGGCGCACGACTGCTATGGAACGGTCAATGGAAGGCCCGAGATGCTGATCCGAGGATATTCAGGGAGGGAAATGATTTCCGTAACTGCATGGCGCCCCTGGATGAACATAGCGGCGGCGGAGAAGAAGCCGCTTTTATTGATGTGGCGCCAGATAGTAACGGGCAGGCTGTATGTGGCTTATACAATGCTCAGTTAGGCATTGCCGTTAGTATCCAATTTTCAAAACACCAAATGCCCTGGCTAACCAACTGGCAGCATTGGGGAAAGGGCGAATATGTTACAGGGCTTGAGCCGGGAACACATCCTCCCATTGGACAGGCAAAAGCAAGAATGCAGAACACACTGATTTATCTTGCCCCCGGAGAAACGCGGCAATATGATCTGCGCTTCGAAATTTTACACCAGGAAAAACACCTTAAAGATTTTTTAAAAACACATAACATCGCTGATTAAAAACCAATTTCAATTTCACACAATGGAAAAATTAAGTGTAGCACAAAAAGCTTTGGACCAGGGAAAAGGGATCTTGCGTTTGGCGCCAACCTGGGTGCCCAGGTCGTTTTGCGTGCCGGGAAGAAGAATTAAATTACACCCCGATGATTATTATGTACTGGGCGGACAACGCGGAGGTATAGACGAACGCTGGTTTTCTTCCACCACACCGGCAAAAAACGGGCCGCTCACCGGAGAAAATGAAGGATTAAGCCCCGTGGTATTTAACGACGGATCAAAAACGGTACAAATACTACTGAGAGATGCCGTAAGTGAACTCAAAGGCGCCCTCATTGGCGAAAGGTTGTGGAAAGAATATGAATCCTGGCCCATGTATTCAAAGTTCTTCGACAATATGGGACCACTCCCCCACCATGTACATCACAATGATGAAAAAGCCGCACTGATAGGGCAGAAAGGTAAACCCGAAGCGTACTATTTTCCCCCGCAACTGAATAATCATGGCGGCGATTTTCCTTACACATTTATTGGTATAGCGCCGGGCACCACTAAAGAACAGATCCGTGAATGCCTTGTAAATTTTACAAAGGGAGACAATAAAATCACCAATTATTCCCAGGCATACCGCCTCGAACCTGGCACCGGATGGGATGTGCCGCCGGGCCTGCTGCATGCACCAGGCAGTATGTGTACCTATGAACCACAAAAAGCTTCTGATGTATTTGCCATGTACCAGTCACTTGTAAATGAAGCCATCATTCCTGAAGAATTATTATGGAACGGAACGCCTAAAGAAAGCATCGGTGATTTTGATGCATTGATTGATGTACTGGATTGGGAACTGAATGTTGACCCCAATACAATGGCCAACCGGTTTATGGCGCCTAAACCCGTAAAATCACTGGATGAAATGAAAGCGCAGGGTTATATAGAAAACTGGATCTGTTATAAATCGAATGCTTTTAGTGCAAAAGAACTTACGGTTCTTCCGGGAGCAACGGTAACAATAAAAGACAGCGGCGCTTATGGTATCATTGTAATGCAGGGGCATGGTAAATTTGGCGTTTGGGATATTGAAACCCCGGCACTGATCCGCTACGGGCAATTAACCAACGATGAGTTTTTTGTGAGTGAAAAAGCGGCACAGGAAGGTGTTACCATTGTAAATCCGTCGGCAACCGATCCCATTGTTATATTAAAACATTTTGGACCGGGCAACCCGGATCTCGTGATTGGGGAGTGAATGGTGAATAGTGAATAGTGAAAGGAACAATTGTCGTTTGACAATGTAAGAAGTGAAACATATTGACTATTCACTATTACCTATTGACTATTGACTGCTCACAAAATGATCCGGTATATTATGGTTAACTTACAACAGTATCAGATAAATCGAAAATCAACAAATCAAAAATCATAAATCGAGAAGATATGGAGAAGAACAACTATCCAAAATTGCACAATGCCACATGGCCAGGGGTTGTTGGCAAAGGTCCTGATTCAGAACCACCGTTGCTGATAGATACGATGCTTGAATATACCGCTGCCGCTGAAGTGAATGGTATAAAATTCGATGGAGTGGATGTAGGATTATTTGATCCATCTATAGACCTGGACGATGTTGATGGTCCAAAAAAACTGGCGGATAAAGTAAGCAGCCATAACCTGAGTATTGGCAGTCTTGTAGCACCTATATGGGGCGGACCTATATTAGGTAGTGCCGATGATCGTAAGTTTTTTGTGGAGCAGGTGCGTAAAAGCTGTGTATTTGCACAAAAATTAAATGATATAGGTATTCGCCAGTACGGGGTCATTCGCATTGACTCTGCCAGCAGCCCTGATCAATGGTATAAAGATCCTGTGAACAGCACTAAATTGATTGCAGAAACATTTCGTACAGCCTGCGATATAGCTGCAGACTATGGCGAGAAGCTTGCCGCTGAAGGTGAAATCTGTTGGGCAGGCATGCATAGCTGGAAGACAATGATTGATACGCTGGAAGCAGTGGATCGTCCCAATATCGGTTTCCAGGCCGACATGTCGCACACCTTTTTATACCTCTTAGGTTATAATGCACCTGAACATCGCATACTTCCTGAAGATTTTCAATGGAGCGATCGCGCGACACTCGAAGAAGGGCTGAAAAAATTAACAGCAGCGCTTCGTCCGTGGACCATTGATTTTCATGTGGCGCAGAATGACGGAACAGTTCATGGCACAGGCTCGCACGACAAAACCGGACGGCATTGCCTGGCAACAGATCCCAACGGAAAATTAGACATCACCCACGATGCAGGCTACTGGCTGCGCGATGAAAAAGGCAACCTTACAAAAGCGTTCAATCATATTTGCTGGGATGGTTGCATGTTTCCCAATGAAGTAATGCACAAGCAGCAAACATGGAATGATATTCTTGCCGCCATGATAAAAGTAAGAGAGGCGCATGGGTGGAGAGGATGAGAGCAAGATGGTAAGAGAGTAAGAGAGCAAGAGGGTAAGAGGGTAAGAGGGTAAGAGAGTAAGAGAGCAAGAGGGTAAGAGAGTAAGAGGGTAAGATAGCAGGAGAGTAAGAGGGATGGCGAGTATCTTTACGTCTTACATTCTTACGGTCTCACGGTCTTACGGACTTACATTCTTACGGTCTTACGGTCTTACAATCTTACAATCTTACAAAAACGACAGAGGAAGAGATTTATATTTCACGTCAACATACAATCAGTAAAAGATGAAGAATAAAAAACAATTGCGCATAGGGCTGATCGGCACGGGTTTCATGGGCCGCACCCACTCTAACGGGTACAACCGCATTGATAATTTTTTCCCGGAACTGCAGTATACTCCTGTACTGAAAGCGGTTTGCTCCAGGAACAAAGAAAAAGTACAGGCCTTTGCCGACCAATGGGGATATGAATCCATTGAAACAGACTGGAAAGCATTGATCGCCCGCGAGGATATTGATGCGGTGGATATTTGCACGCCCAACGATATGCACGCCGAAATTGCTATTGCTGCAGCAAAGGCAGGCAAGATGATCTTATGCGAAAAGCCGCTTGCAAGATCACTCGCCGAATCAAAAGGAATGGTTGATGCCGTAACAAAAGCAGGTGTAAACAATACGGTATGGTATAATTATCGCCGCTTACCTGCGGTTAGCCTGGCAAAACAAATTGTGGATTCAGGCAAACTCGGGAAGATATTTCATTACCGCGCTAACTTCTTGCAGGACTGGACCATCAGCGCCGACGTTCCCCAGGGCGGAACCGCTGCCTGGCGTTTGGATGCAGAAGCAGCCGGATCGGGCGTTACCGGCGACCTGCTGGCACATTGTATTGATACAGCCATGTGGCTCAACGGGGGCATTAAAGATGTATCGGCCGTTACAGAAACCTTTATCAAAGAGCGCATGCACCAGGTCACGGGTAAAGTGCAGAAAGTAGGTATTGATGACGCCTGTATATTTCATTGTCACTTTGATAACGGATCTTTAGGCTTGTTTGAATCTACCCGCTATGCCCGTGGCCATAAAGCCTTGTATACTTTTGAGATCAATGGTGAGCACGCCTCCATCCGCTGGGACCTCCACGACCTCAATCGCCTGGAATACTTTGATCACAGGGATGAATCCATTGTTCGTGGCTGGCGTTCCATACACGTTACCGATGGTGATCAGCCCTATATGGACAAATGGTGGGTACCCGGCTTAGGCATTGGTTATGAGCACAGCTTCATTCACCAGGTAGCAGATTTTCTTAAATCACTCGAAACAGGGCAACCTTGTCACCCCACATTCCAGGATGCATATGAAACCCAAAAAGTTTGCGAAGCGGTAATTGATTCGGCCAATTCAAAAAGCTGGAAAGATACCGGGGTAGAGTGGAAGGAGAAGTGAGTGGTGAGTAGTGAGTAGTGAGTGGTAAGTAAATACAGAATTCGTTAAGCTGCTGGCTTTTTTCCAGCAGCTTTTTTAATCAACCTGAGCGAAAAGACTGGCGGGTTCATTATCTATTTCCATTCATCAAAAACAAACACTTCATACCAGTTCTCCCCCACATCATCTATATACAACCTTTTATCCCTTCCTTTTTCTTCATGCTTTTGAGTGATGGCTTTTTTCGTTACACTGGCATTCTTTGATCTCAGATACCCGTATACCTGCTGCATATAGTTCAGCGTTTCAGCGCTGCCTTCATAAAACAGGATTACATCAGGATAATCCGGAATAATCAGATCAATATATATTTTATCGGCTTCACTGAGTATTCTCGCAGAAGATGCCGGCTTTTCAGCCGCCTGCGGTAAATCAGCGTATGCAGGGCTATCATTCAGTAATTGTATTGTATCGCCGGCCACATCATTTACGGAAGGACCGTAAGCTGTATCTTTCGCGTCAATGGTATCTGTATCTGAAGCGGAAAATTGATCCCCATTTGACGTTGATGGATTACAGGCGCTGATAAACATGATCGCCCCAATAAATAGTATTGTATTCTTTCTTCTTCTTTTCATATATCAGTATGCCTGCAACTTTGTGTGCCGGACAGGAAATAATGTACTGTACATTTTTAAAGCGAAGATAATGGTACGAGGCGTGCAGCAGGTGTTAAATGAAACGGAAAAATCAATTTATGCAACGTTCGTTTAACTGCAAAATGGTTGAACTTATTGGGGTTTCATCTGCAAAACGGTTAACTTCTTTCCTTTGCAAACTGCATTAATTTTTCATCATTAAGGATGCTAATATCTTTGCCTGACACGGATACAATGTTTTCCTGAGAAAATGTTGTCATCAGCCGGAAAACGGTTTCATAGGTAGTACCGGCAAAGGCTGCAATATCCTGGCGGCTGAGTCTGATGGCAACAAATCCTTTTTCATTTACACCAAATTTTTCTTTCAGCTTCAGCAAAACACTGGCCAATCTGCCTTTTACCGACATATGGGCAAGGTCGCGCATGTTTTTTTCGGATTCCTGTAATTCCTGTGCATAAAACAGCATCAGTTCAAACAGCAACTCCGTATTGGTTCGCAATGTGGCGTAAAAAAAATCCTGGTCAATATAGCACACTTCAAGTGATTCCAGAGCCGTAGCGGAGATCGGATACAAAGAGTCTGTTCCAAATCCGCGGTGACCGAAAATATCACCTTGCCGCGCAAACCGTACAATCAACTCCTTTTCTTCGCCCCAGTGTTTATGGATTTTTACGGAACCCCTGTATACATAATAAATCCCGCTTACGGGGTCGCCTTCTTTAAAAACCTGCTCTCCTTTCTTGTACTGCATATTACGGCGATGCGCCGCGATGGCAGGCAGCCATTCCGGCATACACATGCGGCACATTAAACAACTCTTAAGATCACATTGCGTTTTGTAATTTTTCTTCCCCATGATTGCACATAATGAAATTAGGATCTACTATTGATTTGTGATATAAGCAGGCTGCAATGATGTTGAACTGTTTGCCCCGGAATGGCTCAATTGCCTCAACCAGTCGCGGTGCAACTTCACCACCTCACCCACTACCACAACCGAAGGATTGCTTAACCCTTCGCACTGCACCCTGAAAAAAATGTCTTTCACTGTACCGGTTATTATTTTTTCATTTTCCGTTGTACCGTTTTGAATAACAGCTACCGGTGTTTCACTTTTTCCATTGGCAATAAAAATGTCCATGATGGTTTCAAGCTTATTCATTGCCATTAATATAACAATGGTAGCGGTAGACTGTGCCGCGAGGCGAATATCGGAAGATATTTCTCCGGAACAAGTAGTGCCGGTGGTAACCCAAAAACTTTCGGCCATTCCTCTGCAGGTTAAGGGCATGCCCTGCGCAGCAGGCACGGCCATTGCACTTGAAATGCCCGGGATAACCTGCACCGAAATACCATTGCCGCGCGCAGCGTTTATTTCTTCCTGTGCTCTTCCAAAAACAAAAGGGTCGCCGCCCTTCAATCTGGCCACATGTCCATACGATAATGCATAGTGCACAATGAGATGGTTGATTTCCTGCTGGGAGAGGGCATGACAGCCAAACCGTTTACCTACAAATACTGCCTTAGCTCCCGGCGACATATAAGAGAGTAATGCTACATTTATTAACGCATCGTATAATATCACGTGGGCCGATTCAATTGCACGGATGGCCTTTACGGTAATCAATTCAGGGTCGCCCGGGCCGCCACCGATCAGCGATAATAGAGGTATTTTTGATTTCATTATTTGAATTAAAAATTAAAATATATAAATATTTTAAAACAAAAATATCAAATATTGAATATTGATCACTAAATTTATGATATAAATAATATTTTTACATTATTTTTAGGTATAATTTAATATAAAATATTAAATATTATTTATTGTAATATTAAATTTACCCCCACTCCATTCGATTGCCTGCCTTTTTATTACGCAAGATCAAAATCAGTTTGCATGAAAATTATTGTAATAGGAAATGGCATGGTAGGCCACAAATTTTGCGAGAAACTATTGACCAGGGACAAGAAAGCTGAGTTTCAAATAACAGTCTTTGGTGAAGAACCCTACCGAGCATATAACAGGGTGCATCTAAGCGAATATTTTTCCGGTAAAACTGCTGAAGACCTATCGCTGGTAGACCGGCACTGGTATGCCTCCAATAAAATAGAATTGTATTTAGACGATGCTGTAGTGGAAATAGATAAATACAATAAAACAGCAATATCGTCTATGGGCCGGAAGTTACCTTACGACTTTCTGGTACTGGCCACAGGATCCGCTCCTTTTGTACCCGATATACCGGGTACCAGCAAGTATGGCGTATTTGTTTATCGTACAATCGATGATCTGGAATTGATCACTTCCTATGCCGATAAGGCCAAAAAAGCAGTTGTGATAGGAGGAGGTTTACTGGGACTGGAAGCAACCAAGGCTTTAAAGGATCTAAACCTTGAAACGCATGTGGTGGAATTTGCTCCCCGGTTAATGCCACGTCAATTGGATGAGAGCGGCGCTGAATTTCTTAAAACCAAATTAGAGCACATGGGCATACATGTGCACCTTAATAAAACTGCTTCATCTGTTTCAGGAAAAGAAAAAGTGGAAGCCCTTGAATTTAAGGACAACAGCAAACTGGAATCGGATATGGTGGTGATTTCAGCTGGAATTAAACCCAGGGATGAGTTAGCCAGAGACTGCGGGTTACGGGTTGGGCCGCGGGGAGGTGTCATTGTTAACCACAAACTGCAAACAAGCGATCCGTATATCTATGCAATCGGGGAATGCGCTTTATTTGAAGGGATGGTATATGGACTTGTTGCGCCGGGCTATGAAATGGCAGATATTGTGGCCTCGCAATTAACCGGTACCGATAAAGCGTTCCGGGGCTTTGATATGTCGACCAAATTAAAATTGCTGGGCGTGGATGTAGCCAGTTTTGGAGACGCGCTGGCTATGGAAAACGAGTGCAGGACCATTGTATTTGAAGACAGGGTTTGGGGTATATACAAACGCCTGAACGTTTCACCAGACGGAAAACATCTTTTGGGAGGCATTCTCGTTGGCGATGCATCGGCATATAATATATTGTTACAAACCTATCAAAACGGGCTAGCGCTTCCTCAGAATGCGGAAGACTTATTTATGAAATCGGGCGCCGCCGCCGGAAAAATTGCAGGAGGCGGAATCGCCGCATTACCAAATGCCGCGCTTATCTGTTCCTGCGAAGGCGTATCCAAAGGCGCCATATGCTGCACAGTGAAAGACCAGGGAATATATGATCTGGACGGGGTTAAAAAAATTACAAAGGCCGGAACCGGCTGCGGCGGCTGTATTCCGATGATCAAGGACATTATAAGCGAAACACTAAAAGAACTTGGTAAAAAAATAAAGCCTGCCATTTGTGAACATTTTGACTACCGTCGCCAGGAATTATTCGACCTGGTGAAAGTACATGGTATTAAAACCTTTGACGAAGCATTGGATAAGTTTGGAAATGGCGCAGGATGTGAGGTTTGTAAACCTGTTGTAGCCTCCATCTTAGCCAGCGCCTGGAACGAGCTTATACTAAAACAAGCTACCATTCAGGATACCAACGACCGCTACTTAGCCAATATTCAAAAAGGAGGAACCTATTCTGTAGTACCCCGGATTCCGGGCGGTGAAATAACGCCTGATAAACTGATCGTTATTGGAAGGGTAGCAAAAAAATACAATCTCTACACAAAAATAACGGGAGCCCAACGCATAGACATGTTCGGCGCCCATGTAAGTGAATTACCACTGATTTGGGAAGAACTGATTGAAGCCGGCTTTGAAAGCGGGCATGCGTATGGAAAAGCATTGCGCACGGTTAAAAGTTGCGTGGGTTCAACCTGGTGCCGCTTTGGTTTGCACGACAGTGTAAGTTTCGCCATTCGTATAGAAGAAAGATACAGGGGATTAAGAGCGCCGCATAAAATCAAATCCGCCGTTTCGGGATGTGTGCGTGAATGTGCCGAAGCGCAATCCAAAGACTTTGGTATTATAGCTACAGAAAAAGGCTGGAACCTTTTTGTAGGCGGCAACGGAGGATCCAAGCCCCAGCATGCCTTGCTGCTCGCATCAGATATTGACGAAAAAACCTGCATCCGTTATGTTGACCGCTTTTTGATGTTTTACATTAAAACAGCCGATCCCTTAACGCGTACGGCCACCTGGATCAATAAAATGGAAGGAGGAATAGACTACCTGCAAAATGTGATCGTAAACGACAGCCTGGGTATTGGCGCGCAATTGGAAGCTGAGATGCAAAATCTGGTTGATCATTATAAGTGCGAATGGAAAGAAGTGGTAGAATCACCAGCGCTCCGAAAACATTTTAATCACTTTATCAACCAGCCGGGCGAAAAAGATCCCAATGTGCGGTTTGAGGAATTGAGGGGGCAGAAAAAGGCAGTTGACTGGAAGTAAGAACGGCGGAGAATGAGCGATGCGTAAAGTGAGCGGTGAAGGAATATCATCTTGCGAACAATTAACAATATTGGTTTGGAAAATTAAATAACAACTAAAAATCAAACACATGAATTACAGTACCACACAAGACGTTCAGGATATTCAATGGTATCCTGCCTGTATGATCACGGATGTTCCGGAAAACGGGGGGGTATGCGTGAAATACAAAGAGGAGCAGATCGCTTTGTTTCATTTTGCACGTCGCGGAGAGTGGTATGCTTCCCAGAATCTTTGTCCTCATCGCCGTCAAATGGCCATAAGTCGCGGCATGATCGGTTCACAGTGTGGTGAACCCAAAGTAGCCTGTCCGCTCCATAAAAAAACCTTTTCGCTTATAGATGGCCGTTGTCTTAGCGATGAAGAAGATTGCGGTATTAAAACATACCCCGTTAAGGTGGTAGATGAATATGTATATATAGGAATTGCTGGTGAGGAGAATGGCAGCGAAGCCATTTGTGCATAAGTGAGCCCGGAAGGTGGCACCCTTCCAGGCTTTTAGTTTATAAACAAGGAACACTCATTTAAAACCAGTCAAATGTACATGAAAAAAAAGACCTGGTATGCAGCAGCATACATCCTTTTGCAGTTAATTTTTTCATCCCGCCTGCAGGCGCAATTCAATATATCGTGGCAACTGCGCAACAGGGCGGAGTTCAGATCAGGGCAGGGCGCCCCATTACCCAAAGATACCTCTCCCGCTTTTTTCATTTCACAGCGAACAGGCTTACAGGTTTCCTACAATACGCAGCTACTCAAATTTGGTTTGGCATTGCGCGATGTAAGAATATGGGGGCAGGACGTGTCAACTATTAATAAAATCTCCACGCAACAAAACAACGGCGTGATGCTGCATGAAGCATGGGCCGAACTATTGTTATCGGATTCATCTGCCAGGCAACATACTTTATCGCTAAAAATAGGCAGGCAGGAACTGGCATACGATGACCAGCGGCTGATTGGCAACCTAGACTGGTTGCAGCAGGGCAGGCGGCATGATGCGGCCCTGCTGAAATATGAACAGCAGTCATGGACATTACAAAGCGGCTTTGCCTTCAACCAGAATAAAGAGGCTGCAAGTGGCACCATTTATAATAGTGAACCTCCTGGAAATTATGCCGCTTCAACCAATGGCGGCGCTATGTATAAAAGCATGGAGTTCTTATATGCGGGCAAAAAACTTAAGAACGGCAGCGCTTCCTTTTTATTCTTCGCGGATCAGTTTAACAAATACAATTCCGATAGTGTGAACAATACAGATACAAAACAATTTAAAAAAGGTACATGGACAAGAATAACCACCGGTGCTTATTTTGCTGACCGCTTTTTTGATATGCTGAATATTAATGCAGGTCTGTACTATCAATTTGGCAAAAACGCATGGGGCCAAAAGCTAAATGCGTGGATGTCGAATGTATACACCCAATATTCCATTAACAAAAAGATAGCCATAGGCGCCGGTATGGACCATACATCGGGCGGAACATCCGGAAGCACGAGCCATGCATTTGATCCTTTATATGGCACCCCTCATAAGTTTTGGGGGCTGATGGATTATTTCTATGCAGGAAGCGGCTTTGGTAACGAAGGACTAACGGACTACTATTTAAAAAGCAAATGGAAGATTGGCGACAGATGTTTTTTAACCGCGGATATGCACCAGTTTTTCAGCGACAGCAAAATAGCAGACCCGTTGCATCCGGGCAGCAGCAATAGCAATTTAGGACAGGAACTGGATGTGGTTGCCGTATTCAACTGGAGTAAAGACATTACACTTGAAGGCGGGTATGGTCATTTTTTTACAACACCGCTGCTCTCGTATCCCGAAGTGAAAAATATTTCAAATCCAAGACCTGGAGCAAACTGGGCCTACATTATGATCAATATTAAACCTGAATTTTTTTTTAAATTTTAAAACAGCTAGTATGAGCTATACAAAACCGGCAGAAGTTATTGACTTAATGATCCAGTCTGGCACAGTCAAAATAAAACTATCGGCTTCAGATCTTTTAATCCGGTCCACTCTATCGGGCGCTATCCTTGGTTTTGGCACTACGCTGGCCGTAACCGCTACCGTTCAAAGCGGATCCGGTATCCTGGGTGCGGCAATATTTCCCGCCTGTTTCATAATTGTGGTTTTACTTGGACTTGAACTTGTAACAGGGAGTTTTGCCATTCTTCCGGCAGCTTATTTCGACAAAAAAATAAGCATGGGCGCAATGATCAAAAACCTGTTGCTTGTTTTTGGAGGCAATCTTCTGGGGGCATTATTATATGCCTTTCTTTTTTGGATCTCACTCACCAATATGGGAAGTTCCAACAGCAATGCTCTTGTACCGGCTATCATAAAAATAGCGGAAGCAAAAACAACGGGCTATGCGCAGTACGGAGTTGCAGGAATGATTACGGTGTTCACAAAAGGCATTTTATGCAACTGGATGGTAACATTGGGCGTTGTACTGTTTCTTACATCATCTTCTGCTTCAGGTAAGATAATAGCCGCCTGGTTACCCATATTTATTTTCTTCGCGCAGGGATTTGAACATGCTGTAGTAAACATGTTCGTGATTCCGGCAGGCATGATGCTCGGCGCCAAAGTAAGTTTTGGAGACTGGTGGATATACAATCAATTGCCGGTAACCCTCGGCAATATCGCAGGAGGTGTAATATTTACGGCGCTCGCCTTATATCTTACCTATAAAGAAAAAGTGATTCCCGCGAAAGAAATTGAAATTACCGACAGCAAAACCGTTCTTATGGAAAAAGCGGGCTATCAGCGATTGGAGGTTTGAAATTTTTAGTTTGTGGTTTGTAGTTTATGGTTGCACAATTGCCTTCGAATTTCGAACTTTTTGCTTCGGATCTCTTATTTGAAATATATTTGGTTCTTGCTATTTGGTTCCTGGTGCTTTGTGTTCTTCGGATTTCGAAATTTAAATATTCAAATTTTGACAGGTTTGATACTTACTATTGGGTTCTTCCCTTGCATTTCCTGTTTCGAATACGGGGATATAGTTTTCTTGGACTGAAATTGCCTATCTGTTAACTTGCAGCGGTAACAGGCAGTTATGCTTCAAAAACTATTTATACAGAACTACGCGATCATCGAATCGGTTGAAATTGAATTTTCCGAAAAGCTCAATATTATTACCGGCGAAACAGGTGCAGGTAAAAGCATTTTGGCAGGCGCCCTGGGACTGATACTGGGTGAAAGAGCCGACAGTTCGGTATTGTTCAATGCCGTACAAAAATGCATTGTTGAAGGAAGCTTTTCCATTCGCGGACGAAATGATATCAAAAAGGTTTTGCAACAGGGCGATCTGGATGCAGATGAAGAAATAGTGATAAGAAGAGAAGTTGCTTCAACAGGCAAATCAAGAGCCTTTATTAATGATACGCCTGTAACGCTATCGCAGCTTAAGCAATTTACATCCCTGCTCGTTAACCTGCACCAGCAGTTCGATACGCTGGAACTGGGAGACAGCGACTTTCAGCGCGAGGTACTTGATGCCCTTGCCGCTCACAACCAGTCTTTGAGGCAATACCAGGAAGCATACACTCAATACAATAATACCGAAAAAGCCCTGTCCACTGCAAAAGAGCAGCAGGCTGCCGCCAACAAAGAACTGGACTATTATACTTTTTTGTACACCGAGCTGGAGGATGCGCAATGGAAAGAAAATGAACTGGAATCATTGGATGCCGAACTGAAGTTATTGGGGAATGCAGAAAATATAAAATCAGTACTCGGCAAAATCGGCTACCAGCTCAGCGAAGGGGAGCAGCCGCTGGTGCAGCAGTTGAAAGGATTAAGCAACCAGTTGCAATCTCTTCACGATTTTCATGCAGCCATTCCCGGTTTGGTACAACGGCTTCTGTCGGCACAAATTGAACTGCGGGATATAACGGATGAAATAGAACATATAAATCAAGGAATACGTTTTGATGAAGAAAGGATACAGGTAGTAAGCGACAGGCTGGCATTGGGATACAAGTTATTGAAAAAACACGGTGTTCAAACCACGAATGAATTGCTGGCTATACAAAACAACCTGCAGGTTCAACTGGATAAAGCATTGAATCTTGACACAGAGATCGCCCAACTGGAAAAAAAGGTTGCAACGCAATTGCTGCAGGCGCAGCAACTGGCACAAACCTTAACGGTTAACCGCCAGAAGCAGGTAGCTCCTTTCGAGATAAAGACCGATAAGCTATTAACACAGGTGGGCATGCCCAATGCGCGGATAAAAATAAACATCACCCCGGCGCCGTTGAATATTACAGGCGGGGACGACATTGAATTTTTATTTGACGCCAACAAAAGCAATCGTTTTGAACCGCTGAAAAAGGTAGCCAGCGGGGGCGAGCTAAGCCGCTTAATGCTTTGCATCAAATCACTGGTAGCCGCATCGGTTCAGCTACCCACGCTCATATTTGATGAAATAGATACCGGTATTAGCGGTGAAGCAGCCAGGCAGGTGGGTATCATTATGAAAGATCTCGGCCGATCGCACCAGGTGATCGCTATTACACACCAGCCCCAGATAGCCGCCAAAGCAAACGCGCACTTTTTTGTTTACAAAAAGGAAAAAGACGAAAGAATAAATACACAGATAAAACTTTTATCGGCGGAAGAAAGAGTAGAAGCCATTGCGCAAATGCTAAGCGGCGAAAAACCTACCGCTTCTGCGCTTGAAAATGCAAGAGAGATGATGGACTTGTAAATGTGGAAACTGTGCTAATTTGGAAATGAGTGTACCCTGGAGACTATCTACGAAGCAACAAATACTGATGTAGGTGGCGGGTAAACCAACTATTTGAAAACGAGGAAAAGTATAAGGCGGCTGTTTTGCTTGGATATATTCTATGGTTGATGTGGAAGAATGAAATGATTGATATTATTCCACAGCGCCGTCCCTCTACCCCTGTGGGGAGAGGGAAAGAGGGTGAGGTTTTGCTCCTTGCATTTGAATACCTATTTTTACGCTCAATTTAAATACCACAATATGGCTTATAACCTTTTACAAGGAAAGAAAGGAATTATTTTTGGCGCACTGGATGAGAAATCCATTGCCTGGAGAACAGCGTTAAAATGTTATGAAGAAGGCGCTCAGTTAGTGCTAACCAACGCACCGGTTGCTTTACGGATGGGTGAGATCAACAAACTGTCTGAAGCAACAAACGCCCCGGTCATAGGCGCCGATGTAACCAATATGGACGACCTAAAGAAATTATTTGAAGACGCAACTGCACATTTTGGTGGTAAAATTGATTTTATATTGCATTCTATAGGGATGAGCCTCAATGTAAGAAAGGGCAAATCTTATACTGAACTGGATTACGGGTTCAATCAAAAAACACTGGATATTTCTGCCATGTCGCTTCACCGCGTATTGCGTACGGCATGGGATATGGATGCATTGAATGAATGGGGTAGCGTGGTGGCGCTTACTTATATAGCTGCGCAAAGAGTATTTCCGCATTACAGCGAAATGGCCGATGCCAAAGCATTGCTGGAGAGTGTAGCCCGTAGTTTTGGTTATCATTATGCTATTAAAAAGAAAGTAAGGATAAATACTGTTTCACAATCTCCCACCCGCACTACTGCCGGCAGTGGCGTTAAAGGCTTTGACGGCTTTATGAATTACGCCGAAAAAATGAGCCCCATGGGCAACGCTTCCAGCGACGATTGCGCAAACTATTGTGTATCGTTGTTCAGCGATCTTACCCGCATGGTAACCATGCAAAACCTGTTTCACGATGGCGGCTTTTCGTTTATGGGTGTTACACAGGAAGTATTAAACGAAATGGAAAAATAAACATGCAGCCATTACCGGCAACTGAGCCATAGCAACTGACCGAACAATACAAGTTCCACTATCCGCTGGAATAATCCGCGGAGTTTAAATCCGGGCAAAGAAGCTAAAACTATACAAATAACCAGGAAACCTATAAGCCATTGGGGCTCAATGAAGCCGGGTGTTAGCAAGAGATGCCGCGACTTATTTAAAAAATAAATACCACCTCCATATTCAATAAAACCTCCTATATTATGAATGGTTTGCCTGGCGCTGCCATACAGTGGAGATCCGGGATCGCAGGGAAACAAGGCGGAGACCAGGTATCCTACCCCAAGACAGATTGCAAGTCCTCTTATATTCGTATTTCCGCTATTCAACAATCCAAATAAAATCAGCAACAGGCCGGCTGGCAAAAACAAACCCAGGTTGGCAGCCCTGCTGTTAACCGCACCATCTTCCCCCAGTTCACTGATGGTATGTTTGAGATGACTGTAATGCGGACTTTTGGAAGCAAAATAAATAATGCCCGCCACAAGAAAAATAATTATAGCATACAGCAGAACAATAATCAATACAAAAGTTTTATCATTGAAACTAAATCAATAAAAAATTACTTCTGCGCAGGCAATAGCATTTTATATCCGTATACTTTTTCCACCGTTATTCATCCAGAAATTCATCAATATCCCGGCGCTCTTTTTTAGTAGGCCGCCCTACTTTACTCAGGCGCTTACCTGTATGAAAACTTGATGCCTGGTATTGCAATCTTTCTATTTCCTCTGCAGGAGTGATATCTATATAATATTTAACCGCTTCGCTGTATTGCACCCGGTTATACAATAAACCCGTTACTTTAATGCGCCAGCGTTTGGCTTCGGTTTTAATTTCGTATTCATCATCAACATGCACACTGCGTGACGGCTTTACCGAATCGCCGTTGTATTTTACCTTCCCTTTATCACAGGCTTCCGAAGCTATACTGCGTGTTTTAAAAATACGGATGGCCCAGAGGTATTTGTCTAACCGTAGTTTTTCTTTAACATCATTCATACTTATGTTTGCATTTCACTATTGCAATTTACACCATAGTTTTTTTATGTAAAACAGTTAATGCGTATGCGGATTTTCCTTCTTCAGTTGTATCCCGGACCTCACCATTTATCAAATCTTTGTTCATCGTAAGCATTTCTCTTTTAAATTTACCGTTAAATCTTTTTCCGACATGAGATATCCTACCTGCGTTACAAGAAGTATTGTTGTTATTTATTTTGTATGCCAGGCATTTGCAGGGCTGGCCCAGTTCAAAGCCGAAAAGGTAAACTGGACCGCAGATGGCGCCGGGTTGTATGAAATACAGGACAATATGCTTCTTCGCATCAATCCTTTATCGGCACAACAGGTTACAGTACTGGCTACTGCTGCACAACTTACGCCTCCCGGAAATGATAAGCCTTTGAAAATAGCTGATTTCGCGATTAGTAAAAACGATAGCATGCTCCTCATTTTCACCAATACGGCAAGAGTATGGCGTTACAATACCCGGGGCGATTACTGGCTGTTGAACAGGAGCACAGGACAATTAAAGCAAATCGGAAAAGACAAGCCCGCTCAATCCCTGATGTATGCCAAGCTCTCACCGGATGGCAAAAAAGTAGGGTACGTGAGCGACCACAATATTTATGCAGAAGATATTGCCTCCGGCAAAAGCATTGCACTAACAACCGATGGCAACCGCCATCTTATCAATGGCACTTTCGACTGGGTATACGAAGAAGAGTTTGCCTGCCGCGATGGCTTCAGGTGGAGCAGCGATAGTAAGAACATCGCATACTGGCAGGTAGACGCCAGCGATACGCGTGACTATTTGATGCTGAATACTACAGATTCTATTTATTCATTTGTTGTTCCTGTTGAATATCCCAAAGTAGGGCAATCCCCTTCATCGGTTCGTATTGGCGTGGTAAGCGCATCAGGCGGCAATACCCGGTGGATGCGTATTCCGGGAGATCCCAAACAACACTACCTGCCCCGTATGGAATGGGCCGCCAACAATCAATCACTCATTGTGCAACAATTAAACAGGAAACAAAATGAAAGCAAACTGTACATATGCGCTATATCTGACGCATCCGCAAAAACTATATATACCGAAACAGATAAGGCATGGATTGATATCAAATCGCGCTGGAACGACGATGACCCCACGGGATGGGAATGGGTAAACAATGGTGCGGGATTTTTATGGGTGAGTGAAAAAGATGGCTGGCGGCATATTTACCGTGTTAGCAGGGACGGTAAAAAAGAAACATTGCTAACGAAGGGCAGTTACGATATAGAAACCATCAGCGCTATTGATGAAAAGAACAATTATGTATATTTTATCGCATCACCCGAAAGCGCTATACAACGATACCTGTACCGTACCAAAATGGACGGAAAAGGAAAGCTGCAACTGGTATCTCCAGCCACGTTAAAAGGTACACATGCCTATGAAATTTCTCCGGGCGCTCAAATTGCCCTTCATAAATTCAATAACCGCAACACGCCTTCGGTAAGCGAGTGGATAAAACTACCGGAACATACCCCTTTGCAGGAAAACCAAAGCATTGCAACACGCATTAAAACGGTGGACAGGAAAAACTTTGAATTTTTTACCATCACTACAGAAGATAATGTAACGATGGATGGATGGATCGTAAAACCTGATAACTTTGATTCATCTAAAAAATATCCTATACTGCTATACGTATATGGCGAACCCGGCAGCGCCACGGTTGAGGATGAATTTAATGCGGGCAAATGTGCTCATTTCCTCGGCGATCTTTCAAAGAGCGGCTACTTTTATGTTTCGTTTAATAACCGGGGCACACCAACCTTAAAAGGATCGGCATGGCGCAAGTCTATTTACCGCGATATTGGCGGCATCAATATCCGCGACCAGGCGATGGCTATGAAAAAACTATTGGCACAGCATGCTTATTTAGATACAGCCCGTGTGGCAAGTTGGGGATGGAGCGGAGGCGGCTCATCTACTTTGAACCTGCTCTTTCAGTATCCTGATATTTTTAAAACAGGCATCGCTATTGCAGCAGTAACCGATCTGCTTACCTACGACAATATTTACGAGGAACGGTACATGGGGCCGCCTCAGGAAACCAAGGAAGATTATATCAAGGGATCACCCGTTACCTATGCCAAGAACCTTCGTGGCAATTTATTGTATATACATGGTACGGGAGATGACAATGTACATTACCAGAATGCTGAAATGCTGCTGAATGAGCTCATCAAATACAACAAGCAATTCCAGTTCATGTCGTACCCGAACAGAACACACAGCATAAGCGAAGGAGAAGGAACAACCAAACACTTCCGCACCTTATTCACCAATTATTTGTTGAAGTATTGCCCACCCGGAGGAAGATAGGTGATTTGAGATTTATGATTTGAGATTGTATCCGGTACTATCAGCGGTCAGTTGTCAGCTATCAGTGTGTACCTACTAACGATAGAATGAATCCTTCTTCTTGTACTGCCCGTAGCTCATAGCTGGTCGCTCTGACAGCTTTCGGATTTGAATTTTATTTGGTTCTTGCTTTTTGTGATTTGATTCCTGGGGCTTTGCACTTAGATGCGGTCTGACCCTCCTGAGTCGGATACTGACCACATCATTGCATCCCGCTTCGAATTTCGAAATTCCGGCTTCGGGCTTCCTTCTCAATATTTTACTCTCAATCCATGTAAGAACGACTCTACTTTCTTGCGGATTATCCATGCCGGCTGCCTGTGGTTGTTTACCAGCACAGAAAAGATCAATAGCTTTCCGGTTTTTGTATATAAATAACCGCTAAGGCTCAATACACCCGACATGGTACCGGTTTTGGCGTATATAAACCCGCTGTCGCCATGATAGTAATTGCTTAATGTGCCTTTGCCGCCGGTTGGGAAGATCGTCTTCAGTCTTTCCATTCCAAATTCATTTTTCATTTTATGGAGTATCCATATAAAATCATGCGGGGTAAATAAATTATACCGGCTCAGCCCGCTGCCATCGGCCCAGCGTGGTGTTTGAGGGAATCCCCGCATTTCATTGTTCAGCAGGTATTGCATCAACTGCCTGTCATCCATTATGCCCAGCTTTTCATTGGATGCCATTAAAAGCACCTGTTCCGCGAAGAAATTATCACTCCGGTACATCATGATCTTAAAAAGAGAATCGGATGGCCGGGAATGAATTATACCATTTGGTTGAATGATGGTTGAGGATGAATCAATGGCTTCCCCTAAAGAATCTTTCAATAATTCCAATGCCGATTGTAGTCCATTGGTGATGAAAGGCACCCTTCTCTCGGCGTTGATTTCCCGGCCCTGGGTGATAAAAAATTTATTTTCGGTTAATGTCCGTTGTACTGAGAATAATTGTGCTGCCGTATCACTGCTAAAATTCACTTTCCAGTTAATGTCGGGCTCCGAATAAATAAAAGCTTCTTCTCTTGCCATTGCCGCAATGCTTCCCGAATCCCGCACCTGTATCCAGCGGATCACATTACCGTATACAGGAAAGGGACTGCGTTCGGCCATATAAGGATCATTGTAATCATCCCACATCCATCCCTCTCCCAATGCATGCGCTTTCCAGTTATTTGTGGCAATGGCTATGGGTTTGGACTGCTTTTTTAAAAAACCGAACACCGGCTGACTGCTAAAATCAGGATGTAAAAAAGAAGGATCTCCTGAAGGCACAACAAACAGGGTATCGGTTGTTTCCCGGTATTTCAGTCCAACCAAACTATCCGGCAGATACTTCATACCGGCGTATAAAGTGATGATTTTGGTATTGCTGGCCGGTACAAAATATTTATCAGCCTGGTAGTTGTAAATGAATTTGTTTGCGTTAGCATCAAAAACAGAAATGCCTGTATGCGCATTTGCCAATGCAGAATCGTTGAATAAATTTTTATTAGCAAGCTGTTGAATGTTGCGGGAAACGGAACAGGAAGAAAGAAAAATGATTCCGAAAAGAAAAATGATTATCCTGGAGGGTATGAGCATACGCATGGTGAATGTGGTGGTGAGTAGTCAGTGGTGAATAGTGAATTTTACATTTCCTCCCGCCTATTCAGTCGCCCGCCCGATTGCCCTACTGAGCCATTCAGGCGGGGATGACACCAGTAGGACGGGGGCAGGCATTTTCATATTTCCACATTTACATAGTCTGGGAGGTAAACCTGTTAGGACTACTCAGCTCCTCTCCTGCGCTCTGAGCCAGCGTTCCGGTATTTCATTGCTGCTCGCTTGAATGTAGTCCTGGTACGAGCACGCGATATAAGATTTATCCGGTAACTGCATCCACCATCGTCCTGTTTTTTTACTTTGTAAAAACACCGTATCAATCTCTGCGAACGCAGTATTGAATTCAAAAAAGTTATCTTTTTCAGCCAGTATCGCTTCATGTTTACCCTGCCATCTTCCATCTACAAAATACCAAAGCATCTGCGCGATTTGCTTTGCGGTTAATTGCTGGATGTCATTTTCGACGCTGTAACCATAAATGCCTATGGAATTGATATTGGGGCTCATACCTGCAAAGCGGGTAAGCATGCAGGCTTGTTCGCCATCCAATCCATTAGGGGAAAGATAATTGGAAGGCGCCGCGGCATGCTGTAATGCTGCAATATCAAAGCTCAGCATATTGGTGTTGCGCAATACAGGTTCCATTTCATCCATATGCTCCTTAACCACACCCAGCCGGTAACAATCAAACCGAAGTTTATCCATTGTTTCCAGCATATGCGGATTCACAAAATAGCTCTGAAACGCAATATGATTATAATGCCTGATGAAGTTGGGTTCGCCGGTTAATATCTCCATTAAGAAATTTCTGCTCCGCTGTGGGTTATCCATACTCAGATCAATGAGCCCGTCTATTACGGTGGCTTCAATAATATGGTTCAGTGCTTTATAAGCATCGTATTGTGCAAGGGTAAGATCGTGACTGCCACCCAGAACAATCACCGTTTTTCCAATATGCAGCAGTTCGCTTACCACCATTCTTAACGCCGCATAGGTATCAGCCATCCCCGCGCCCGATTTAATATTTCCAACATCGGCTATCCTGATATCCTTATGCCAGTAATACAAAGCATAAAACTGGCTGCGAATCACATCAGGACCAGCAGAATACTTATCTAAACCTTCGCCTCTTTGCTCGCCGCAGCCCACCAGCACCACATCGGCAACATCAAGGTCGGGCAACTCTTCCTCATACAATTCAATACTACTCCCAACCTGTCCTTCACGATAGCCTTCATCGTGCGATAAATGGTACCGGTTGACCGGATTTAAAAAATCAGTGATGTTCAGCACGTCACCCATAGCAATGATTTTTACAAACCTACTGGTTCTACAGCAAAAATCAGAGTAAAAACTACTAACATGATGTGAAAAACCGGTCGGGCCCGTTTGAACGGCGCTCATCCGGGCGGGCTATAGTAATACACTTAGTGATAAATGCAAACGACTTTGTATTTAAGGCTTAGTGACTGCTCTCTCCCATCATTACCAGGACTTCCAGAATACGCATACCGGCATCTTTTTGAGTATCACGCAATACCGGCAATGTCTTATTGTCAAACATATCCCTGCTCCATTCCAGGGTTTTACGCAGGTGAGGGTATAGTGTGATTTGCTGATCTAACCATTCAGCAGCTTTGACTTTTCCTTCTTTCTTTTCAATTGCCCATGCTGATACCAATGCATTGGAAGGAATAAAATTGCTTACTGTATTATCTACGCGCGGCGTAAACTGTAAAATGTGTTCCAGCAAAACATTATTGTCTTTCCTTTTCATTTGCCGGTTACATACATACTCCATCCAGTCTTCAAGGCGGCTGTCTATTTCATTATCATAAGGTTTTCCCACACCCAGGTTTTGTGGCCATAAGCGCGACTGACCGATAAATGTCAGCGCTTTCCTGTAGTTGTGGTTTTGCATTTCCTGCAGAGCCAGCATTAGTTTGGCTTCACGGTAAAGTCCTTTTCCTTCTGTAGCGCCTTCAAATGGTATGATATTCAGCTTAGCCAATACCGCGTCTGCTTCCTTATACTTTTTATTCAGCATTAGTGTTTTGGCATACAGCATTCCCATTATATATTGCTGCGGGTGCGCTTTGTAAAATGGCGCTACAAGTGCTAATGCTTTTTGGGGTTGCCGGTGTTCGTTATAATATTCTCCGAGCATTTTATAATACCGCCATTGGGTTTTGTCTAATGACCATGCTTTCTGTAAATCTCCCAGGCTTTGGGACGTATCGCTGTCAGCAAAAACAACAGCGCGGGTTGCATAAAATGGCGCATAAAAAGGCAGGTCACCGCAGGACAGCAACAATTGCTTACACTCCGCTTCGCGATTCCTGTCTTTGTATATCAATGCCAACTGGTATTTGAGCAGCCAGTCGTTTTGGCTTTTTAGCAAATGCTCAAGCACCATTGCCGTTTCTGAACGAAAAAGGAAAACCAACTCAGGGTTTATAGCAGCGCAATCTGCTTTTTTGTTTTGAAGAAACGCCTGCCATACAATAGCTTCCGCGCCAGGCTTACCTGTTGAAAACACCTTCAATGCTTCATCTGCATAACCTGCATTGTAATACCAGATACCCAGTTCAGCAAAAGTTTCCACAGGCAATTCATTCCGCACCAGTGAAACAAATGCCTGTTTGGTTTCTTCCGTTTGCTGCCACAGATATTTTTCAAAACGGGCAAAATGATTCAGCGGATCATATGATAAGATAATTTTTAGTATTGCCTCCGCTTTTGCAGCAGCCTTATTGCTGCGCAAAGCAGCAGCCTGCAGCATCAGCGCATCTATATTATAACGATTGAAGTCAATCGCTTTCGCTGCATATGCAATGGCTTTGTCAAAATCTTTTTCTTTGCTATGCATTTTGCTAAGTTCGGTATAGGCGGCGCTGCGGTATTCCGGCGTAAGTGAGGCGATGCTGAACCCGTCCTTCGCGTCGGCGATATTACCCAACTGTGCGTTGATGATACCATAATAATAATTAGCATCCCCTGCATGGGTGTCAATACGGAGTGCCCTGGCCGACATTTTCAAAGCTTCAGTATATCGCATATTGCGGTACATGAGTTCAGCCATTTTTACTAATGCGGGAAGATAATTGCTGTCTTTGTTCAAAGCCTCAGTGAGTTTTTCTTCAGCCTTGCCATACATCTTTTGATCCATATATTCTTTACCCAGCACATACAAGCCGTAGGCGGTATTCCAGTTGAAGTTCACAGGAGATGATACCGGCCGGCTGAGCGCTTCAAAGCCGGGATCACTATGGTATACCAGTTTATTATTGCCCAAAGCAGCAATAATATCTTCCGCGTTTAGGCTTACCTGTAAGGAATCTGAAAATACCTGCAATGGCGACAGGTTCAGAGCCCTGCTGTATACCGTTCTCCCTCCGGCTTTTATCAATAAAGTATCGTGAACAAACTGCGCTGCGGAGAAATACATTTTCAGAAAACCATTCTCATACTTCACGTTGAGCGCACCATACGCATTGGCCTTGCCAATACCATGTGTTTGCGATACAGGATACCAGTACTCTTTCCAGGTATCGGTTGCATAGGGTGCAAAGGCAATGTGCTTAAACGGAGTGAAACTGCTTTTTTCCGCATTTTGATTGAACAGTCTGCCCGATTGAATTTCTACATATTGCCCGTCGGTATCGGTAAGCAATTTTTCCCAGATCATACCTTGTTGTGATAATCCCCATATCCATATTTTTCTGCCGGCTTTATCGTCGTAAGTGCCATAGCGCACCATGCCGGTATTGTCATCGTGCCAGTAGGCGCCAAAAAAATCGGCGGGTTTTCCAATAACGTGGTATGATTTATATCCACCGAAATTATTCTCTTCATAAAAATTTATTTTTTTCCCGTTGGTTTCATTTACCGGCCAATCCGCATGCTCGCCATTATGTCCGATATACCCTGTACCCGGAAAAATAAATTCAAGGTTGCCTTTTGCTTTAACGCCCAGGTTCATCCAATGGTAATAAGGCTGTGCAACGGGGGTGGAATTGTACCAGAAAGACTGCGTGGTGAAATACGCTTTGTCTTTTTGTAAATTGACCTCTATCCTCCAGTTGCTCCGGGTTAATAAATCCAGTACGCCAATGATACAGCTTACACTTCCATCGTCATTTTCCCGGGTAATATAATCAACCGGCGTAGCGTTGGAAGGTGTATGACCAATGATACCGTAGTTGGGCTCGAGCCCGCCACTCGTCCATGGACCCCGCATAGCGATATCGCGAAACTTTACAGTATGGTTATAATAGATAAATGATTTCCCTGATTTTTTTTCTATAGCAGCCCAGATCTTTCCCCCTATTTCAGGGGTGATGAGCACTTTAATGTAATCGTTCTCCAGTTCAACGATCTTCCATTGTTTTTGCTCAGCTTTACCGGTAAATCCATCGTACCTGAAATAAGGGTACACAGGCGAAAGCAGCGGCATGGGATTGGGATCTGAAAACCCATAGGTGGGAAACGATTGCAGATATTCTTTTACCGTAGCCGGTTGCTGCGCCATACCCGTTATTGCGAAGCAAAAAAACAATAAAGTCATAAAAGGCTTTCTCATGGAACAATCGTTTAAAAAGACTAAATACTAAAATTAGGAAAACAATGCGTTATTTTTGCTACATGCAACTTTCTGCGAAAGATATAAAAACAATAGCGGACTACTTCCGGGATAAACCTGTACTTAGAGCCTTCCTGTTTGGATCTTATTCCCGAAAAGATGCCGCTAATGATAGCGACATAGATATACTGGTTGAGCTTGACTATTCTAAACACATCGGTATGAGTTTTGTCAATATGAAGTTTGATCTGGAAGAAAAATTGCATAAAAAAATTGACCTCGTTTCGAGTAATGGCGTATCCAGGCATATTCTTCCATTCATAAATAAGGACAAACAGCTTATTTATGAAAGGTAAAATTAGCGATAAACAAAGACTGCAACATATTTTAGAGGCAGTTGAAGAAATTGAGAATTATATAGCAAATATTGCTTTTGACGCTTTCCTAAAAAATTCCATGATGCGTTTTGCTTCAATTAAGCAAATTGAAATTATTGGTGAAGCCGCAAACTATATTTCTGAAGAAACTAAAAATAAATTCAGCGAAATAGAATGGCGGCAAATAACAGGGATGAGGCATATTTTAGTTCACGAATATTTTGGAGTTGATAATCATTTAATTTGGCAAATTATAATAAATGATCTCCCGGAATTGAAGATTAAAGTTCAAAATGTACTATCAGCGATTAATGATAATTAGAGACTGTTCTTCCTGGCAGATTTAATAGGATGCTTTTTCTGAAATAGTCAAACTACCCGTAAAGCTTCCCGGCTTATCCCTGCGTCGCACCGGCGGTTCAAGAAAGTTCCATACATCGTCATAAAATAGTTGTAATAAGAAGATTTAGGATATTTACACAGATGATTGGGACTGCCCGGTGATCAGCATTATGAACATCCATCAAACAAATGATTCAAAAAGAATGTATATGACTATGCGACACGATCTTTTTATATTTTTATTTTTTCCGGTACTTTTATGCACTGTCATTTCCGTTCCTGCTCAAAATGATCCTTTGGCCGGCATAACGCCAAAAGCCTTATCCGCCAAAATGATCAATAATCCCGCATTTACAGAAAATGCAAAAGGCGAAAACTTTTGCTGGCATGCCAGGGTGGGCATGGATCAATATGTAGAAAACTTTCAACTCACCGGAGATACAGCATGGCTCGATGCCGGAATGGCATATTACGACTTTTTAATTAGCAGGCTGGACACCGACCCGGACGGATACAGGGGATGGATTGGCCCCTATGCTTATGATAAAAGATACTGGCAGGACGCGCTTGTAGGCGATGCCATTCTGATAACAGGGATCCTTGATTTCTGTGTTCTGGTTCTGGAAAATGATTCCCTGAAAACAATATACGGTAGCAGAGCAAACGCTTATGTTGAAACAGCTAAAAAAGATTTCGCAGAGAAATGGGACAAAAGAGGAACATGGTATGAAGATGGCGCATATGGCGCTTATACCGGCTTCAGTAAGTTTTTAAACCCGGGTAACCTCAGGGAATGGATATACGATCCTGCAACCAACCGGGCGGGAGTAAGCCACCCATTTAATAAACAGTTGGATGCGGGGCAGGTTTACCTGAGGCTTTACCGCATTACAGGCAGTACAGTTTACAGAAACAGGGCGGAAAGGATTTTTTTTACATTAAAAAGTCATTTCCAATATTTTGACGACCACTATTGCTGGAACTATTTTGACCCGCTCACTCCCGGGGATATTGATTTGGAAAAGAAGGACACACGCCATGGCGTTTGGGTTCATCCCTGGCGTTCGGCTTACCAGGCCGGCGAGGTAGAAAAAATTGCCGAAGCTTATCATTATGGTATAGTCTTTAGTGAACAAGACATTCAAAGGATCATCAATACCAACCTGAAAGTGATGTGGAATAAGGATAAAGTAAATCCGAAATTCATTAATTCAAACGGACTGGGCGCGGATAATGATACTACGGGCATTGCAGCATTTAAACGGGCTTACGGCCATTCAACCGCTTCAAAGAATGCGGGTGAACTCTGGACAGGTTTGCTCGATTTTAACCAAACCATACGCGATCTTTATGAACTGCGGTTCAGGGAAGGCAAGCATCGTGCTGAACGTTTACGCTATGAAAACACCGTGCTTAAGAATCCTCCCGGCTTTAAAAGAAAATATGCTAAAGGAAAAGTTAGCTTACCTGAAATGAACTTTACAGAAAGCAAAGAACTCTACCTCGCCACTGTACTTCCACACACCATCACAAAAAAAGAAAAATCTGTTATCGTATGCAAATCATGGGCACCCGGCACATTACAGGTAGACCTGTATTCTTTAACGGGCAAAAAGATAACCAATTTATATACCGGCAAAATAGGAGAAGAAACATTTATGATACAATGGGACGGAAAGGATCCGATGGGCAAAGTAAACTATACGGGAGATTATAAGATACGCTGGACAACAGGATCGGGATACCGCGAATTTCCTGTTACCATTTTATGAATGTATACAAACTTCTTTCGGCTCTGCCTAATAAACAATACGGTATTTCAGGATTTCAAAGCATAAATAATTGCCGTCAGTATTTTTCTTAGTTTAAAGCGAATGATATTGCGACAATCAATTGTGTCATTCAGGCTTTCCTTACATTTGCCATTAAAGCCGCATGTATCAGTCAGCTCAGTTCTATATTATCCAATCCCATTGAGTATCTTAAAGGCGTTGGTCCTCTGAAGGGAGACCTGCTTAAAAAGGAACTGAACATTTTTACTTTCAACGATCTGCTGGAACACTTTCCTTACCGGCATATAGATAAAACAGAAATAAAAAAGATCGGCGATCTTACTCCGGCTTCAGATTTTATCCAGGTGGCAGGTAAAATCGTTTCCTGCGAAACAATGGGAGAAAAAAGAGGAAGGCGCTTAGTTGCCGAATTGAGGGACGATACGGGATCCCTGGAGCTCACCTGGTTCCAGGGCATTAGCTGGATACAAAAAAATATCCAGGTGGGTCAGTCCTATCTTGTTTTCGGAAAGCTTTCATACTTCATGGGCAGCCCGCAGATCACCCATCCCGAAACCGAAATATTTACTGTCGAAAAAAGCGGAGGTAAAAATCATCTCGAGCCGGTTTATCCCACCACGGAAAAATTAAAAGTGAGAGGGCTCAACGGCAGACAGATCGGCAAACTGATGCAAACGCTTATCGGGCTGCTTCATGAAAAAGATATACCTGAAAATATTCCGGATAATATTATTCAACAACTGAAGCTATTTCCACGATACGAGGCTTACCTGAATATTCATTTCCCCTCCGATAATGAACAGTATGAAAAAGCATTAACCCGGTTAAAATTTGAAGAGCTGTTCCTCGCACAGGTAAGGCTGGGACTGATACGCTCTAACCGCCACCGTTATTCAAAGGGCATTGTGTTTGAACAGGTGGGCGAATTATTTCATACTTTTTATAAATCCCATCTTCCTTTTGAATTAACCGGCGCCCAAAAAAGAGTATTGAAAGAGATCAGGCAGGATACGGCAAGAGGCTTTCAGATGAATCGTTTGCTGCAGGGCGATGTGGGCAGCGGCAAAACCATTGTGGCCCTGCTTTGCATGTTACTCGCGGCCGATAATGGCTATCAAAGCTGTATGATGGCGCCCACTGAAATACTCGCGCAGCAGCATTACGACAACATCAGGGAGCTTTTAAAAGATATGCCTGTTGAAACAGGCCTGCTTACCGGCTCCACAAAAAAGGCCCGGCGAAAAGAACTTTTATCGAAAGCCGCCGATGGAAGCCTTCATATACTAACAGGTACGCATGCCCTCATTGAAGACCAGGTGCAGTTTAATAAGCTTGGCTTTGCTGTGGTAGATGAGCAACACCGTTTTGGCGTGGCGCAAAGAGCAAAGCTTTGGGATAAAAGTGAAATTCCCCCGCACATGCTGGTGATGACGGCAACGCCTATCCCAAGAACGCTGGCTATGACGGCATATGGCGATCTTGACTACAGCATCATGGATGAACTTCCGCCCGGAAGAATACCCATTACCACTGTTCACCGCTATGAAACCGCCCGTTCGCAGGTGATGGATTTTATAAAAGCTGAAATTGTAAAAGGACGGCAGGCCTATATCATTTTCCCGCTGATTGAAGAAAGTGAAAAACTGAATTATGAAAATCTGATGAAAGGTTATGAAAATGTGAAAGCTTATTTTCCTGAACCGAAATACTGGATAAGCATGGTGCATGGAAAAATGAATGCGGTGCAAAAAGATGCAAACATGCAACGTTTTATACAAAAGGACACTCAGATCATGGTGTCTACTACCGTTATTGAAGTAGGTGTAAACGTTCCCAACGCAACAGTGATGGTTATTGAAAGCGCGGAAAAATTTGGTTTATCGCAATTGCACCAGTTGCGTGGGCGGGTAGGAAGAGGAGGTGAAAAAAGCTATTGTATTTTACTTACCGGCAATAAGTTAACCGCCGATGCACGGGAAAGATTGAAAATGATGTGTGCCACCAATGATGGTTTTATTATAGCAGAAAAGGATCTTGAAATACGCGGACCGGGAGATATTGAAGGTACACGCCAGAGCGGGATGCTTAATTTTAAACTGGCAAGTATCGTGCAGGATAAACATTTGTTAGATTTAGCCAAACAAAATGCAGAAAACCTGTTAAATGATGACCCGGACATGGGTATGGCAGTTAACTTGAAGTTAAAAAACTATCTTCAGTATCAAAAAGGACAAACCCAGTGGAGTAAGATATCGTAAATATATAATTAGGGTTAAATTCGCTATCAGAATCTGTACAATTAATAAGAACCTAAAGTTGAAATCTAAATCCCACATACTTCTTGTTTGTTTACTATTCAGTACCCTGGCCGCCTTTGCCCAGCAGGCTGTTGAGTTTACCGAAAACAAAGGTCAGTGGAACGATGCTGTTCTCTTCAGGGGCGTCATCAATAATGGTGCTTTTTATCTTGAACGAAACGGGTTTACCGTATTGCTGCACAATGAAGATGATATGCATCAAATTTCGGATCGCCTACACGGGCATGCAGCCGAAGGTGAAACAAATATAAAAACAAGTAACCGGTCGGCCCATCCCCGCCCTTCTCATGGGATAACGGATCCTGATGCCAGTATTGTTTTACGCTCACATGCGTATAATATGCGTTTTGCGGGAGCCAATACCAATGCAACGGTAATAAGCGAAAAGCCGGTTAACTCCTATGAAAACTATCTTACCGGCAATGATCCTTCCAAATGGGCGGCTCATTGCAAAATATTCCAGGCAGTTACCTATAAAAATATTTATCCCAATATTGATGTGCGTTATTATGCACAGGGCGGACAATTAAAATATGATATAGTTGTTTACCCGGGAGCCGATGTGAATGATATTGTTATGCAGTATGAGGGAGTAGATAAGCTGCAGATCAAAAACCGGGAACTGTATATCAAAACATCAGTGGGCGATGTAAAAGAATTATCCCCCTATTCTTACCAGGTTAGCAATGCAGGAAAAAATGAGGTGGATTGCAGGTATGTACTGGAAGGCAGGGATAAAGTGAAACTAAAGGTAAGGCAATACGATCCATCTCAAATACTGGTAATAGACCCCACGCTTATATTCGCTACATTTACAGGCAGCGCCTCAAGCCAGTGGGGATTTACGGCAACCTATGGTGCCGATGGAAGCTTATATTCGGGAGGCATTGTTTTTGGTCCCGGCTTCCCGGTTTCAACAGGTGCTTTTCAAACCGCCTATGGTGGAGGAACCGGCACAGAATCTTTTGATATCGGCATCATGAAATTTAACGGCAGCGGTAATAACAGGTTGTATGCCACTTATATCGGCGGTGGAGGGGCCGACCAGCCGCACAGTTTAATTGAAGACAGCCAGGGTAACCTCGTAATACTGGGCAGAACCAATTCAAGTAATTACCCCCTGCAACCGGCAGATAATAAATCAGGAACAGGAGGCGGTTTCGACATTGTGGTATCAAAACTCAATGCTACGGGTACGCAACTTATTGGATCAAAAAGAATTGGGGGCACCAATGCAGACGGAGTGAATATATCTACTTCCAGGTCGCCCAACAGCCTCTCCGTTTTTTATGGTGATGATTCAAGAAGCGAAGTAATATTAGATAACAGTGATAATATTTATATTGCCAGTTGTACGCAATCGGATAATTTTCCTGTAACCACCGGTGCATCACAAACCACGAGAGCAGGTAAACAGGATGGCGTGGTAATGAAAATCGCACCCGACGTGGGAACCGTATTGTTCAGCACATTATTCGGCGGCGCCGATGATGATGGTACTTTTGTACTGGCGCTCAACCCCCTTACCAACGATATTTTTGTAGGCGGATCAACCAAAAGCAATAACCTGCCTGGTGTACCTGCTTCAGGTGTTATAGCATCCGCTTACCAGGGAGGCACAGCAGATGCTTTTATAGCCATTTTCAATAATATGGGTGCTTTACAAAGAGCCAGCTACCTCGGCACCAGCAATATGGATGCTATATATGGTTTAAAATTTGACCAAAAAGGCTTTCCCTATGTTATGGGTGTTACCCTGGGCGCCTGGCCGGTTAGCCCCGGAGTTTATAATAATCCCGGCACAAAACAATTTATCGTAAAAATGCAGCCCAACCTTTCGGCAAGTGTATATTCAACCGTATTTGGAAGTGGCACGGCAACCTTTAATATTTCACCCGTAGCTTTCGCGGTAGACAAATGCGAGAACGTATATGTAGCCGGGTGGGGCGGCAGGTTAAATCCCAGCGGGGACGATCCGTTTCATACATCCGGAACTTTTGGGATGCCCACAAAAAACTGCGATGTATTACCCAATGGCTGTAGTACGGATGGGAGCGATTTTTATTTCTTCGTACTGGAAAAAGATGCACAGGATATTTTGTTTGGCGCATTTTACGGGCAAAAAGGAGGTTTCGGGGATCACGTGGATGGCGGCACCAGCCGTTTTGATGCCAATGGCGTCATTTACCAGGCTATATGTGCGGCCTGTTTTATATCGAGGTTCCCCCAAAGCACTTTTCCCACAACACCGGGGGTATGGCGGCCAAAGTCGGGAAACCCTAATGAATGCAACCTGGCCGCTGTAAAAATTGAAATGGATTTCTCCGGCGTAACCAATGGTATCCGGCCTACTATTGATGGAAAACCATACAGGAACTACGGTTGTGTGCCGGTTAAGGTAGACTTCATGGATACCCTGCAAAAAGGGAAATTGTATATATGGGACTTTGGCGATGGCAATAAAGATACCACCACCGTGCCCACCACCAGCAATACTTATAATACTGTGGGTTCTTTCAATGTAACGCTGATCTCTGTAGATTCCAGTAAATGTATTATTAGCGATACGGCATACACTACTATCAGGGTGCGAACAGACCGGGCGGAACTCGCAGCAACTGCCGCTAAAATGCTTCCCTGCGAGAGTTTGAATTTTGAATTTACGAACACTTCCGTTGCGCCACCCGGAAAACCTTTTCACGACAGCACATTTACCTGGGATTTTGGCGATGGTTCTGCACCTATAACCACGGGGCCTGGTAAAATTCAGCACGAATTTCCTGCACCGGGAACTTATAGTGTGCAACTCTCTCTGGCAGACACCAATTACTGTAACGCCCCGGACACCTTTACCATTCAAATGCGTGTAGCGCCTAATGTTGTCGCTAAATTTGAAACCCCTCCCGAAGGATGCGTGCCCTACCACGCTATTTTTACCAATATATCAGAAGCCGGTCAATCTTTTTACTGGGATTTTGGCGATGGCACTTCTTCAACCGAATTTTCTCCTGAGCATGATTACAATACAGAGGGCACCTACCGGGTAAAATTAATGGTGGTGGATTCTATGACCTGTAATATATCCGACTCTGCCTTCTTTACCATTAATGTGCGGTTAGGACCAACAGCAGGTTTTACTTTTAGCCCCGTACAGCCTCAGGAAAATACCCCAACCTCCTTCACCAATACTTCAATGAACGCAGTGAGTTATAAGTGGTATTTTGGTGATGGAGATACTTCTATGCAGGTTAACCCGGCACACCAGTTTAATTCATCGGGTGAATTCAATACCTGTCTTATTGCCTATAACCAATATGGCTGCGCCGATACGATTTGCCAGCCCGTATCGGCACTTGTGTCTCCTTTAATTGCTGTAGCCAATGCCTTTTCACCTAATGGCGATGGCGTAAATGATAAGGTATTTGTAAGAGGATATGCTATTGGTAAAATGGTTTTCCGTATCTACAACAGGTGGGGTCAATTGATATATCAAACCACAGACCGAACCCAGGGTTGGGATGGAAAATACAAGGGGGTTTTGCAACCTATGGATGCATATGCTTATACGCTGGAAGTAGAATTTACAGACGGAAGTAAAGCAACCAAAAAGGGGGATATTACGTTACTGAGATAAAGAAGAATTTGAAATTTCAAATTTGAGATTTCAAATATCAAATTTCAAATTTAAGATCTGACTGCCTGGAGATTGACGCATACAAAGGAGGTTACGAACATGTTACTGTCTTTATTACATACACGATGTTCATGGGCGCGAAATGCAAAACGCATTTTCACGCGGCGGGGCGCTAAGCATAACCGTACAACAACCCCAATTTTTATATTCACCTTGCTGGGAGCTGGCATATTAAATGGACTACCCTCTTTCGTTTGTGCCCAGGATTTGCATTTCTCGCAATTCTTCAATTCACCATTAACCACCAACCCTGCCAATACCGGTTTTTTACCCGAACACGATTACAGGCTTGGCGCCAATTACCGCCAGCAATGGGCGAGTATCCCCGCACAATTTAAAACAATGAGCATTTATGGAGATGCGCAGGCATTCCGCGACAGATTCGAATCCGGATGGGTAGGACTGGGAGGCGCCATATTGCGTGATGTTGCAGGAAGCGGTAATCTTACTTCAACCAAGGTTTATGGCTCGGCTGCTTATCATCAAATGCTGGGCAGTACAGGATTGCTTTCCGTTGGATTTAATATTGGATGGGCAAACAAAAGAGTGGATGTGACGAAGTTTACATTTGATAGTCAGTGGAATGGTAAATTTTTTGATGCAGGCGCGCCCAGCGGCGAAAATTTTGCTGCAACCAATATCAACTATCTTGATGTTCAGGTTGGCTTAAACTATGCCTATTTTCCAACAGATAATATTTACCTGCATGCAGGTGTTTCCGTACACCATGTAAACAGTCCGAAAGAATCCTTTTTCAACAGTGCTTCGGGATACGATAATGCTATAGCGCGCAGGTATATCGCCTTTGCAGACGCCGTGTTAAAAGTAAACGACAGGGTAATCGTAAGCCCCGGAGCTTATTTTACCACGCAGGCAAAAGCAAAAGAACTAACACTCGGACTTCACGCCAATTATAATTTATCCGGCGACGGAGAGAAGCAGGTGATCGGCGGACTGTATTACCGTGGCGCCGATGCGGTTATTCCCATGATTGGTTTTCAATGGAAATCAGTAAGGCTTATGTTCTCCTATGATGCTACCACTTCATCCCTGAAAAACTATAACAATATGCGGGGAGCATCGGAATTTGCTTTATTGTACAATGGCTACTACAACCAGTATAATCAAAGTTTAAGGCAAACGCAATGCCCCGTGCCGCGGTTTTAGCAACCTCTTACTATCTTACCATCTTACTATCTTATTTTCTTACCATCTTACTTTCTTACCATCTTACTTTCTTACCATCTTACCCCTATATCAGCTCTCCCCCACCCTGCCCGTCTTTTTCCAGGTCATTTGTAAAGGCTTTCAGCCGTTGCAAAGATAATTTGGCTTTCTGCAAACCCTTTGCAGCATTTTGCAAATTTATTTTTAGGTCGTGATCAATATTGAACTGCATTTGTTTCAGATGCTGATCTACCATTGCTTTGGTCTTGTTCAGTTGCAATTTTATATTATCCAGGTGAACATCATTTTCAAGCAGAATTCTTTTATTTACATCTGTCAGCGCACGCCTGGTATCTGTTTCAATTTGTTTCCAGTTTACAGCGTCAATCGCTTTCCGGTAAGCGTTTTCTACTTTATCCCAATCCTTGTTCCTTAGTTCTGTTTCCAGTTCCTTTAAACGGTGTTCTATGTTTTTCAAAGCTTTTTCAATAGATCGCGCATTTAGTTCCTCATCCAAAACGGATTGATCATCCAGGGCGCTTCCCTCATGTTTTCGCTCCGCAGGAATGGTATCCCCGGCTGATCTGAAGACCGGTGTCTGAAAATTTTGAAAGCTGCGAAAAGGACCGCCCTCCTTTACGTTGTAACTATAAGTAAACGAAAAAGATACGATAAGCAGCAAAATGATCAAAAGCCCAAAACCATATTTGCGGCGCATGGAAGTACGAGGTATCATAACTAAAGTTTTAATAAGATGATCAATTACGATTAATTTCGTATAAAAATACGATAATCTTCGTAATAACAAAATACCGGAGAATCTTTTTTTGATTGTTTTATCAAAACGACTATTTCCAGCCACAAACTTTCAACAGCCCGTAAGCTGGCTGATTGGGGTACAGCAGTTATAAAGAAGCAAAGCGCTGCCACGATTGGACGAATAAATCTTTCTTCGTTCCTTGCTCATTTGTGTATTCGTGGCTATCTGAAATATCTTTTACAGCAGGAATAGTTTTTCTACCGCAGCAAAAACTGAACAGTGTGCGGTGACTGCTGTTGGAGCACTATATATTTTTCATGGGTCATTTCCGCTATCGCCTCTTTTGTATAGTGCCGTATGGTTAAGAGCGTGAGGTTTTTTTCTACCTGCACATCAAAAATTTCTGAAGCAGCCGCCGCCAACTGGCCAATTTTATCTTCTTTGTCGTCGGCACAAACCATTAGCGTAACAGCGCCTGTTTGTATAAGGTTGGGGGAAATATTTATTTGCGTAAGCAAATGATATAACCGCGTAATGGCATGTTCATCAATAAATGAAAAATCCCGCGTTTGCAAATGGAGCAGCACCTGGTTTTGCTTCACCACAAAAACAGGTGGTAAATTGTTTATGGTTTTATGATGGATAACCGTTCCGGGTAATGCCGGGTCAATAAAACATTTTACGATCAATGGAATATTTTTATTCTCAAGCGGCTTAATGGTTTTGGGATGAATAACCTGCGCGCCATAGTAAGCCATTTCAATAACCTCTTCATAGCTCAGTTCATGCATAACAACGGCAGAAGGAAACGCTTTGGGATCGGCGTTCATGATGCCTGCCACATCTTTCCAGATCGTAACATTTTCGGCATTGAGGAGGTTTCCAAAAACTGCGGCACTGTAATCGCTTCCTTCTCTTCCCAGTGTAGTGCTTTCATTTTCGTCTGTGGCGCCAATAAAACCCTGGGTGATGACAATGTCGTATTCATCAAAAAGAGGAACAACTTTTTCCCGGACATTTTTTTCGGTAAATGCCCAGTCAATACCGGCATTCCTAAAATGATCATCCGTTCTGAAAATATCCCTTACATCTGTCCACATATTACCAATTCCCTGCTCGTTGAGATATGCGCTGATTATGGTAGTCGAAAGAAGTTCGCCGGCACATACGATTTGATCGTAGTAATAATCAAAATCCTTCACAGGCTTATCATGCAGTGTCCATTCAACCTCGGTAAAAAGGTCCATGAGCCTTGCATCCGTTGCATTGGCGCCGGTAACAAGTAAATACTTCGCAGTATTTAAGTGCTGTTTTTTAATATGGTCAAACAATTGCAGCGCTTCTTCTTTCCTGTTGCCGAAAAATGATTCCACAACTTTTTCAAGTGCATTGGTGGTTTTCCCCATAGCAGAGATCACAACCACTTTTTTATCATCGGGATATAAACGCAGTATATCCACAATCTGTTTAATCCTGTCTACACTGTTCACACTGGCTCCACCGAATTTAAATACCTTCATTCATTCGTTATTTGCTGCAATTTAATAGAATACGCAAAGATAGGAACGCAGATTTTTTCAATCACCAGCCCGTAATCCCAGCGTTAAATAATTTGCCATAATCCTTAACTGCATTATCTTGCCGGCCATGCACCGCAAAGAAGTAATTACCGTAAAAAACCTGGTAAAAAATTATGGACATTTTGAAGCCGTAAAAGGAATCAGTTTCAGCGTATACGAAGGAGAAATATTCGGACTATTAGGTCCAAATGGCGCGGGAAAATCTTCTACCCTTGAAATTATGGAAACCCTCCGCAAAAAAACAAGTGGTGAAATCATAATAGATGGCTATAACCTCGATAAAGATGCAGACAAAATAAAACAGATCATCGGCGTGCAGCTACAAACTTCAGGATTTTATCCCGGGCTTAACCTTGTGCAACTGATCGCTCTTTTCAGCGGATTATACAATGAACCGGTTAATGCAACCGAATTGCTTCGCCTCGTTAATCTTGAAGATAAAGCAAAGAACAAATATAAGGAACTCAGCGGCGGGCAAAAGCAACGTTTTTCCATCGCTACTACTTTAATCAATAAACCGAGGGTAATTTTTTTAGATGAACCCACCACAGGACTTGATCCGCAGGCACGCAGAAATCTCTGGGAACTGATAAGAGATATCCGCTCAAAGGGAGCAACAATCATTATTACCACGCATTATATGGATGAGGCGGAAATACTTTGCGACAGGGTAGCTATTATGGACCAGGGGAAAATTATAGCGCTGCATTCGCCCGACCAGTTGATTGATGACCTGGTAGCATCCGGATTTGAAAGACCAAAGGAAGTAAAAAAGGCAAACCTTGAAGATGTATTTATCCATCTTACCGGTCACGCTTTACGAAATGAATAATTCTAAAAACAAATAGCAAAATCGTATGAAAAAAAAGATTTTTAACAACATTGTATACGGCGCAGTTACCATTACACTTGTCAGTTTATTACCGGCATGTTCACCTGTTAAAGAAATGGCTGCCAGCACTTCACATATTGTATATGCGGAGGTTAAGCCGCAAGCGCCCGTATTATCGAATGCATTAGACAGTTTGAGTTATGCTTTAGGCATGATTGATGCTACTTTTTTTAAATCGCAGGGCGTTGATACCATCAATTATGCGTTGATGAATAAGGGATTCGATGAAGTATTGAAAGAGAAAAAAACATTATTAACCAGTCAACAGGCGGATATGACAGTAAGAGAACAACTACAGGCATTTATGCGTAAAAAATCGCAGAGCGCCATTGAGGAAGGCGAAAAATTCCTGGCAGAAAACAAAAAAAGAGACGGTGTAAAAGTTACGTCCAGCGGTCTTCAGTATGAAGTGCTGAAACTGGGAACCGGCCCCAAACCTGCCGATACCAGCACGGTAAAAGTACACTACGAAGGCTTTTTGATCAATGGGAAGAAATTCGACAGTTCGCGCGACAGAGGCGAGCCCATTTCTTTTGCGCTGAACCAGGTTATAAAAGGCTGGGCGGAAGGAGTGCAACTAATGCCCGCTGGATCAAGATTTAAGTTTTACATTCCCTATACTTTGGGCTATGGCGAACAGGGGGCTGGCGGCAGCATACCCGGAGGCGCTGCACTGATCTTTGATGTGGAGTTGATTGATATTGTGAACTAATGAGTAGTAAGTGCCCGCCCGGCTGAACACCCTGCCCGAATCTGGTCAGGCGGGCGTTCGGACGGGGTGAGTAGTAAGTGATAAGAGTAGCCGGTACCGTTATAACTCCATACTATGGCAGCAGACCCACGTTATCCAATAGGGCAGTATACACCCGAACCTTTTTCTGAACAAAAGAAAGAAGACTGGATAGCGGATATCAGGCATTTGCCGCAATTGCTTGAAAACGCGCTGCTGAATTTAGACGAACAGCAACTGCACACACCGTACAGGGAAGGAGGATGGACCGTGCAACAGTTGGTGCACCATGTTGCCGACAGCCATATAAACGCTTATTGCCGTTTTAAGCTGGGCATAACAGAAACCAACCCGGCAATTAAGCCATACGACGAGAAATTATGGGCCGAATTGCCAGATGTACAGCAGCTTCCTGTAAATATTTCTATTACACTCCTGCATGCGCTTCATGCCAGGTGGTGCTACCTGTTAGAACAGTTAACCCCAACAGACTGGGAAAGAACGGTATTCCACCCTGAACAAAAGAATACGGTAACGCTTTGGGAATTGCTGGGCAGCTATGCCTGGCATGGCATACATCACACTGCACATATAACCAGGTTAAGAGAAGAAAGACATTGGTGATATCCTCGTATCGTATGCCCTGCATTTTCTTCTCACCTCTCACTTCTCACCTCTCACCTTCACCTTTCCTCCACAATCATCATCCATTTACCTCCCCGCCTCCGGCAATGCCTTCCTGGGCATCCGTTTATCACGCATGGCGGCATTATATACAAATGCAGCAATAATGGTAGCCGCCTGTTTCAGGTCGCCGGCCAGTAAGTGATCATAGGTATCCATATTGGTATGATGCGTACGGGTGCTGTATTCAACAGGGTCCTGAATAAACTGAAAGCCGGGTATACCCACAGCATCAAACGAAAGGTGATCGGTACCGCCGGTATTGCTTATTGTTACTGTTCCGGCGTCCAAATCTTTAAAAGGTTCAAACCATTGCGAAAAAATTTGCCTGCATGCTTCGTTGCTCTGTAAATAAATACCCCGGATTTTGCCAGTACCGTTATCAAGATTAAAGTACGCTGATATTTTACCATGTTCCGGCCTGAGTCTCATAGTAGCAGGATCTGCCAGGTGATTTTTTACATAATTCCGTGAACCATGTAAACCTTGTTCTTCGCCACTCCACAATGCTATACGAATGGTACGCCGCGGTTGAATACCCAAGGTCTTTAATATGCGTACCGCTTCCATCATTACCGCCGACCCGGCCGCGTTATCTGTTGCCCCGGTTGCGCCCTGCCACGAATCAAGATGTGCGCCCAACATTACAACCTCGTCTTTCAGCTTGCTGTCTGTTCCTTTAATTTCTGCAAGCACATTGTATCCTTTGGTATCATCCGTAATAAAACGCGTTTGTATATCAGCTTCTATCTCTACAGGAATATTAGCCTGCAACAATCTTACTATACTTTTATAGTCTTCCACTGCCACCATAATATCTGTAAAATTTTCCGGATCGTCTTTCCTGTATCCACCGCCCCCCTGTACAAATAAAGTACCATCACGGCCCCGCATACTGTACGTTAGTACGGCAAGCGCCCCTTCTTTCCTTGCCACTTCTTTAATATCATTCTGCAGGGCAATTGTGCTTTTGCTGCTTCGGGCCGGACGTGCGGGACGCGGGTAGGCCGGTATGGCTGGCTTTCTATCAGACATCTCCTTCAGCTCCGCATGGGTATACCTGTGCGCATCTGCACTGAAACCCGGCATTAAGGTGTCTTGCTGGTTGATAACGATGATCTTATTTTTTAGCTGTCCACTGTATTTGTTCACAAAATCTGCAGAATCTTCAGCATCAACCAACATAACTCCAGCTTTCCTCAATCCTCCTGTTCCGCTGGTCCATGCTTTGGGAAACGCGATCAATGGCCTGTAGTACGGCTCAGTTTGCGCCATATACATTTTTTGCAGTTCCCAGCCCTTGCCAAATTCTCCCCAGGGCTCCAGTACGGCATTTTCCAGTCCCCAGTCTGTTAACTGTTGTTTCGCCCAAGCGGCCGCCCTGGTGAATCCCGGTGAAATGGTGAGCCGCGGACCACTTACATCCGTTAATTGAAAAGCAATATCCATCACTTTAGAATGACTAAGACCCTCATTCCTGATGCGCTGCATCATTTCCCGGTCAATTTTTTCCTGGGCCGTTGCCGGACTGCAAAAAAAGATTACAATGGAAAGAAGGAAGGCTATTCTTTTCATGCTATGGATTTTTATAACATTATTGTATACAAAGCATCAACCTGCATAAAGTAAAAACCGGAAAAACAATAAAACTGTCTTCCCGGTTCCGGATATTTATGTTCAACCCTATCTTAATACAACAGAATCCTTCACTGCCCCGCAGGTAAGCATTTTACTCCCAAAGTAAGGATTCTTAATTTCTGTTGAATTGCTCAGCCAGTCTGCACCTGCGTCATTAAACGCCATAGGACAATGCAGGAGATATACCTTTTCTTCGGCATACCTCACTGTTCTTGTAAGATCAAATAAATTAGCGGAAATCATCTGGAAAGATTTGCGTTTATCCTCTATATTGGTTTCACCAAGTAAACCTTTGCTTTCACTGCTGATGCCGCCTGTATAGGTTTTTGCGGTAGGAATGATAATATCACTCGTATCAATTTTTCTTAGTTCATCCAATTTCAGTTCGTCGGCCGACTGCTGAAGCAGGGCAGCGGCCTTGTTGGCGGCAGCAGTATCACTGGCAATCAATGCATCGCGGAGACCGTAGTACCGGTCAAGCACATTTTTAAATGATGCATTAAAGGCTTCCGAATGAACAACAGACTTTTCAACAGGTGGCACATCAGCCGTTACTTCTGCTTCCTTTTCTTTGTTTTTGCAGGCAAATAAAAACAATACCGCAACGATGTATATTACCTTGTTCATCGAATATAATTTTCCACAAACCTACTGAAAAAGATCGTTATCCTTTAAATGTTCTCTTCATTGCCCGGTACATGGTTGGAGCGCTCCAGTCGCCCGGAACGATCATACGCCGGATGGTATACAATGGTTCGGTTGAATCGCGTTTGGTTGACAATTGAAAAGCCGCTTTTACGTTATGTTTTTTCAGTTCCGGTATGGCTTCCCTGTTCCATACACCAAAAGGATAAGCAAAATATTGAACGGGTTTGCCGGTAATTTCTTCCAGTTGCCGGGCAGGCTTAACAATCTGCGTTTCCCAGTCACCTTCTTTATATTGTTTTACATTTTTATGATCCCAGGTGTGCGAGGCAATTACATGACCCTCGTCGGACAATTCCTTAACCTGAGCCCTGTTCATGTATATAGATCGTCCCAAAGAAACCGTCATGATAAAAAACACCCCTTTAAATCCATGTTTCTTCATTTCCGGTGCTGCAATGGCATACTGATCGTGGTCGCCGTCATCGTAAGTGAGCATAATGGGTTTCGCCGGCAATGGCTTTCCGGTGGTGAGGTAAGCATATAAATCATCCGGCAACACAGTCTGGTACCCACTATCGGCCAATAACTGCAACTGGCTTTTAAACATGGCGGGAGGCACTACCACATCCTTTACACCTCTGGATTCATTTCCCCGCCATTCCCTGATCTGGTGATAACACAATACCGGCACTTCGGGGCGCGACATTATTGTTGCCGCATTTGCTACAGGACTTTCAGCAACAACGGACTGGATCATGGTGGTATTGGGAGCTACCGGTTCTGGCGTAAGCGGTGTTTTTTGCTGACAGGCACATTGCAGGAACACCAAAATTCCAACAGAAAGTAAAGAAACGTTTTTCATATTTCCCTTAACGATAATGATGATAAAAAGGTATACAAAAGGTGCAGGTTAACGATAAAATTCCTGGGATGTTTGTGAATGATGAAACAAAAACCGCCAATCCTGTATTTTGCCGCACAAAGCTAAAGCTATTCTTCGTGATTAAATATTCGCAAAGGAATATTTATGTTCATTGCTGTAATCCGGCGTGAGAGGAAAGCCGGTGATCTGACTTACTTTTGCCGGATAAAATAAGGAGAAATGGAGTTATCCCTTAAAGGTAAGAACGCAGTTGTTTGCGGCAGTACGCGTGGTATCGGGCTGGCAATAGCAAAGGAACTGGCTCTGCTGGGAGCAAATTGCATTTTATTTGCACGAAATGAAATGACACTAAAGGAAATCGTACATCGTTTGCCCCGTAACAACGGGCAGGAACATGGTTATCGTGTGGCCGATTTTTCTGAGCCTGCTGCGGTAAAAGACGCTATTGAGACCGTAGTTTCAAAAACAAACATTCACATCCTCATCAATAATACCGGCGGTCCACCTCCCGGATCTCTTGCTGAAGCTTCAGCGAACGCGTTTGAAAATGCCTTTCGCCAGCACCTTATCAATAATCAATTGCTGGCGCAATGTGTTTTACCCGGAATGAAAAAAGAAGGGTATGGCCGGATTATAAACATCATCTCCACCTCAGTAAAAATTCCATTGCACAATCTCGGCGTATCCAATACCATACGCGCGGCGGTAGCGGCCTGGGCCAAAACATTGTCCAATGAAGTGGCACAATATAACATTACCGTAAATAATGTATTACCCGGTTCTACCCAAACAGACCGGCTCAACAGCCTAATAGATGAAACAGTAAAAAAGAAAAATACCAGCAGGGAAATGGCAGAAAAAGAAATGACGGATAAAATCCCGCTCAAACGGTTTGGCCTACCCGAAGAAATAGCGAATGTTGCCGCCTTTCTCGCTTCGCCTGCAGCTTCCTATGTAAATGGAACAAGCATTCCGGTGGATGGGGGAAGAACGGGAAGCATATAGTAAGTGGTAAGTGGTAAGTATCCCCACCTTACACCTCATGCCTGATACCTGATGACTGATACCTAACTACCTAATATGGAGAAGGGCTTACTGAAGTCCAGCCACCATCCACTACCAGGCTTTGACCGGTTATATGGCGCGATGCAGGAGATACAAGAAACAAAGCCGCATTGGCAATATCCTGTACCTGTGCCGGCCGTCCCATGGGCGTAATACGGCTCCATACAGGCACGTATTCGGGATCATCGCTTGTTCGTTCTGTTATGGTGGCGCCCGGCGCTATAGCATTGACCGAAATATTATGCTCAGAAAGCTCCACTACAAGCGTCTTGGCCAACATTTCAAGGGCTGCTTTGGTCATGCCATAGGCTGCCAGTTTTTTATGCGCCTGGTGGCCGGTTACCGATGACATGAATAAGATGCTTCCACCGCCACCCTGTTGTATGATTTGTTTCGTTGTAGCCTGTGCCAGCAAAAAACTGCCGCCAAGGTTTAACTGCATTACTTTATACAATGAGTCGGGAGGATAGTCCAGGAAGTCGCCGAACAAAGTGATGCCGGCATTGGCAATGGCAATGGTGAGTTTGCCAAATTGTGCTGCTGTTTCGTTAACCATTGAGGTAATAAAGTCGGGGGATGATGAATCGCCCGGAAATGCTATACAGGACCCGCCTTCCTTAGCAATAGCAGCAGCGGCTTCGGTTGCTAATTTTTCATCTATATCATTCAGTACAACCGATGCACCCTGTGCGGCCAACTGCCTTGCAATTTCAAAACCAATACCCTGACCGGCGCCTGTTACAATGGCAACCTGTTCACTAAATACTTTTAAAGGATCATACATACCAAACTATTTTCAAACTTAGATCTTAAATTTCAAATTTAATGCGAATCCCTTGTTACTTCACTGCCCGATGAGCCCCTGAGAAAATCAAAATCTGCGCCCAGGTGTGCCTGCTCCACATGTTGCACATAGAGGTTTACATATCCGCGGCTGTAAGGGGAAGGTTGTTGTATCTTTTGCGCCCTCCTTTTTTCCAATGCTTCATCTGTAATATCTACATGCAATATCCGCCTCTCCACATCAAGTGTAATCATATCACCGTTTTGAATAAGCGAAAGATTACCTCCCACAGCAGCTTCGGGCGACACATGCAGCACTACTGTTCCAAAGCCTGTTCCACTCATCCTGCCGTCGGAAATACGAACCATATCCGTAACACCTTTTGCCAGTAATTTTCCCGGCATACCCATATTACCCACTTCGGGCATACCCGGGTAACCCGCCGGGCCTACGTTTTTAAGCACCATTACGCAGGTTTCATCAATGTCTAATTCGGGATCATCAATCCTGTTCTTATAATCTTCAATATCTTCAAACACTACTGCTCTGCCTGTATGCTTCAGCAAATGAGCGCTGGCAGCCGAAGGTTTCAGCACCGCGCCCTTTTCACAAACATTTCCTTTGAGCACCACTATACCCGATATTTCATTGAAGGGTTCAGTACTGGTGGAAATCACTTCCCTGTCGTAGCACTCCGCGTCTGAAAAATTTTCGGCTACCGTTTTACCATTTACAGTAATGCAATCTTTATGCAGCATGTCTTCCATTTCCTTCATCACCGCCGGTAATCCTCCGGCATAGTACAGATCTTCCATGAAATATTTTCCCGAAGGCTGCAAATTGGCGATGAGTGGTATGCCATTGGAATGAACATCAAAATCTTCAATGGAAAGCTCAACACCTATTCTTCCGGCTATGGCCAATAAATGCAATACAAAGTTGGTAGAGCCTCCTATAGCGGCATTTACCCGGATGGAATTCTCAAATGCTTTTCGGGTGAGGATATCCGATAGCTTCAGGTTTTCTTTTACCATTTCCACAATACGGATCCCTGACATTTGTGCCAGCACTTTTCTGCGGGAATCGGCTGCCGGAATAGCGGCATTACCCGGCAGCGATAAGCCCAGCGATTCTACCATGCAGGCCATTGTAGAGGCGGTGCCCATTACAGCACAATGCCCCCGGCTCCTGCACATGCAGGCTTCCGCAACGCTCAGTTCTTCCTGAGACATAGCGCCCGACCGTACGGCTTCGCTGAAACGCCAGATATCGCTTGTGCCTATATCCTTGCCCTTATATTTGCCCGTGAGCATGGGACCACCGGAAACCACCAGTGTTGGTAAATTTACACTGCACGCGCCCATCACTAAGGAAGGTGTTGTTTTATCGCAACCACAGAGCAATACCACGCCGTCCATCGGGTTGGCGCGGATGGATTCTTCCACGTCCATGCTGGCGAGGTTACGGTAAAGCATAGCCGTGGGTTTGATCAGCGTTTCACCCAGGGACATCACCGGAAATTCGACCGGGAAACCGCCGGCTTCGGATATACCTCTTTTTACAGATTCGGCCAGTTCCCTGAAATGGGCATTGCAGGGTGTTAACTCAGACCAGGTATTGCAAATACCGATAACAGGCTTCCCTTCAAATTCATAAGAAGGAATGCCCTGGTTTTTCATCCAAGCACGGTATATAAAACCATCTTTACCTGTTTTTCCAAACCAGCCGCGGCTGCGCAGTTCATTTTTCATGATAAACAATCCTTTTTTTAAAGGTATGGCTTTTTTAAATTTGAGATTTGAGATTTAAAATTTGAACGGGCGTTTTCACACCCGCGACCCAAACCTGTTAGGACTGCTCAACTTCGAAGCAGCGCGGCAGTCCTGACAGGTTCCCATTTTCACATTTTCAAACGCTCTTCCTTCAACACTTCCTCAATAGCAATCAGCAATGCTTTTACATCATCCGGAAAAATTTGACCGATATTACCAATGCGAAAAGCATTGGCCCTGCTGAGCTTTCCGGGGTAAATAACAAACCCTCTTTTGTTCAGCTTCTCATAAAAACGTTCAAAGTTAAAACCAGTATCCGAAGGGTATAAAAAAGAAGAAATGATATGCCCCTGTATCCCCGGTTTGAGGTACTGTTTAAATCCGAGTGCAGTCATTCCCTCATCAAGTGTTTGTTTATTGGACTTATACCTTAGCTCACGGGCCGGGATACCCCCTTCTTCTTCCAGTTCTTTCATGGCCTGCCGGAAAGCCATAAGACTTAAAGTGGGTGGTGTAAAACGGAATTGCCCGCTGGCTTCCAGCCCCGCCCACTGGTCGTATAAATCAAGGCTCAGGCTGCGTGCCTGCCCTTTTGCTTTCTCCAGTTCACTGCGTTTGCATAACGCAAATGCAAAACCCGGAACGCCCTCAATGCATTTATTGGAAGAAGAAACGAGAAAATCAATTTGCATGGATTTCATATCCATTGCAACACCGCCAAAGCTGCTCATAGCATCTACTATAAATATTTTGCCGTACTTTTTACAAACCGCGCCAATTTCCGCTACAGGGTTAAACAAACCCGTGGTGGTTTCACTGTGAATACAGGCAACATGTGTGATGCCGGGATGGTCTTTTAAAAAGGCTTCCGTTGCTTCCGGCGTTACTACAGCATCCTCATCAAAGCGCAGCACTTCATGGTTCAGCCGGTGAATCACTGCCATTTTTACAATTCTTTCGCCGTAAGCGCCGTTGGCCAGTACCAGCAGTTTGTCTTTTTCTCCCACCACACTGCTGATTACACTTTCCACGGCAAAAGTACCGGACCCCTGGATGATCACGCATTCATAACCATCTTCCTTACCAACATGGGCGAGTTGCAGTAAACCATTGCGGATATCTTTCACCGCGTTTATAAATACATGATCGCGGGAACCCATATCTTTCAACATCGCTTCTTTTACGGTTAAGGAAGTAGATAAGGGACCAGGGGTAAATAACAAAGACCTAACAGACATAAATAATAATATTAATAGTGATGCATTTACGCGTTTTGAAGTTCTGCCGCAACGGCCAGGTCATTTTTTCTTACCCGAACAGCAGACCGGTAAAAAAATATACAGGCCGCCGCCAGCAGCAAAACAGATATAACGGCCTGGAAGTAGGTAAACTTCATAAGTACTACCGACCAGTTCATTTCTTTCATAAAAAACTCTTTATACAACATCAGCACAACGCTGCCGAGATAGCCGATGGAATCGCACATGTATACAAAAAAGCCCGCGTTGGCCCTGATGCGGAAATGAGCGATCAGGCGTTCGAACAATGCGATTTGCATGGGCATATAAGCGAGGAAAAGCCCGGTGCCCAGTAACAGCATCCACCAGAACGGAGAAATGATATGCTTTTGAAACAGGAAGGTAGCCATTGCCGTTATGATAAAACCGGCGCCTATAATGCCGTTCACCGCCCAAAAACCTTTAAAATTGTTCTTAATGGCAGACAGGCTTCCTATCACTGCCAGTACTATAATACTGGTAACGGCCTCTGTTTGGGTAAATACATTTTTATCCCAGCCCGGGTCTACTTCATTCCATATTTCAACCGTAAAATTATCCCTGAAATCGCGCAGGGTTGCCAAAAAAGTATAGAGTATAATAAAGGATACCAAACCCCATCCATAGCGCCGGAATACCGTGCGCTTATCTGTATTGGTCATGGGCAGCCGCGGGGCACGCAAGGCCATATCTTCCTCTGAAGGAGCAGGAATAACAGACAACATCCATACAAACAAAAGGAACAAAGGCAGGAACAATAAGCCCATTACAAAAGGCATCCAGAACTCCGTTACGGCAGGTAACCATTCGCGTACATCGAAATAAATGGTTTTTAACATGCCCGATGAAACGATAAGGCTAACGCTAAGACCGATAGCGAGCACTTCCGTAAATCTTCTTCCCTCGAGGTAGCTGAATACAATGCCCCATATCATCCCCAGCGGCAATCCATTCATGAATAAAAAAATAAAATTATAGGGATGAGGCACCCATCCAAAAAACAATAAAGCGATCTCCGCAAAAAGTATTAATCCAATAATGAGTTGCGTGCGGCTTGCCGCTCTGAGCTCCGATATTACTTTTATGCCAATGAATTTGGAAATCATATAACCAAACACCTGCGCAATGATCAGTACCACCTTATAATTTATTCCCCATAACGACAATCCTTCGTAAGTGCCCGCATTAAAGGGTTTTCTGAAAGCATACATACAAAAGTAGGTACCAAAGGCCGCTACCATACACCACACAATAAAAAACACTCTGGAGCCTGTAAGCAGTTGTTTGATTGATCGCATCCGTAAATTTTTAGTAAACTTTTGTTTAGTCTTTGTAAATATATTGAAAACCGGGTTAAACCCGGTAAAATAATACTAAATAAGGCTTTAATTTTGGATATGCATCATACCACCAAACTTTCGGTAAACATAAATAAAATAGCCACGCTGCGAAACAGCCGTGGCGGCAATAACCCCGATGTACTAAAAGCAGCCAGAGACATAGAACGTTTTGGCGCCGATGGCATAACGGTACATCCCCGGCCGGATGAAAGACATATCCGCTACAGTGATGTGAGGGAAATAAAAAAAATCATCAGCACAGAATTCAATATTGAAGGGAATTGCAGGGAACAAAAATTTGTTGACCTGGTGCTGGAAACCAAACCGCACCAGGTAACATTGGTGCCCGATGACCTTGGACAAATTACCAGCGACCACGGATGGGATACCATAAAGCATAAAGATTATTTAACAGAGATGATACATGTTTTTCAGCAGGCCGGCATCAGGGTATCTATATTTGTTGATCCGGTTATTGAAATGGTGGAAGGAGCTGCAGCAACGGGAACCAACAGGATAGAATTGTATACGGAGGGATATGCAAAAAAATATCTTACAGATAAAGAAAGTGCTGTTGCCCCTTACTTGTTTGCAGCCCAACGCGCCAAAGAACTGGGATTGGGTATAAACGCGGGTCACGACCTCGACATGCATAATCTCAGTTATTTTAAACAACAAATTCCGTGGGTAAATGAGGTCTCCATAGGTCATGCTTTAATATGCGATGCGCTTTACTTAGGATTGGAGAATGTGATTCAGTTGTACAAACGGCAACTGGCATAGCACTGATGGCATGAATATTGAGATAATTTAGTATTAAAAACTACAACAATATGAAAAGATTATTCTTGTTTCCGGCAGTGGCAGTTTTGCTGCTAACAACAGGTACGGCTTTCGCGCAGAACAATAAAACTCCTGCCAGCCCTCCCGCAACAGCATCTGCAAAAATAGCCAGCGGCGCTACTATTAAAATTGACTACAGCCAGCCCTCCGTAAAAGGCAGAAGCATTGGCAAGGATCTTGAACCAATGCCCGGCAAGGTATGGCGCACAGGAGCCAATAAGGCAACTGTTTTCGAAACCGACAAAAACATAAAAGTTGAGGGAAAAGACTTACCCGCAGGCAAATATGGTTTGTTTACCATTGCAGGCGATAATGAATGGACGATTATATTCAATAAAACATGGGATCAGTGGGGCGCTTTTAAATACGATGAAAGCAAGGATGCATTAAGAGTGAAAGTTAAACCTGTAAAGGCCCCGGCTTTTGCCGAAAAGTTTACCATTAATGTGGATAAAAGCGGAAAAGTAAGTTTGCTGTGGGGTGATACGGAAACTGATTTTATGGTGATGTGAGGGGAATAGGTGAGAGGTGAAAAGTGAGAAGTGAGAAGTGAAAATTGAAAGATGGTTAGATGCGGTCGGTATCCGCCGCGGCGGATCAGACCGCATCTGAAGTTTAGTATAATATCCGCCTGGGTCTCGCCCTATGCTTTTTACCTACCAGGCGAAGGTCCCGGCGTGAAAGAAAAACATCAAAAACCCGGCTATGGGTAATTGAACCGTTCATCGAAGAACATAATGGTTAAAAACATAATGGTTAAATAGGCCTGCGGCGCAGAGACGTTACCTGCCAGGTTACCCAGGCGGATCACCGAGAAGTTGCCGTTGCTTGTCCACCCGGAGGGTTTGGCGTAGCACATGGCGGTTACTTCATTTGCTGCTCTGCATTAAGGTACTCCCGCTTCTTTCATCACTCCCGGATCAAATATCATCTCTTGTTGCCCGCCCGCCTGGTGTTTTCACCAGCGGGATAACAAATAATAACCCTTGCCAAAAATATTTATCCGGTCGTCCGCCATTACTTTTAAGGTGATGCCCAACCCCGTTTTATTGGTACGGCTGTTGAGCTTGTACAGTTCGACGCTGCCTGCCCTTACACCCGATACCTCACTCCCCACACCTCATCATGCCCAGATAAATTCTCCCCTATCCCGAATGCCTTTCCTGCAGTATACGGGTAATATCTTTTAAGCGGTGGCCTTTTGCATTTAAAAGAATGAGATAATGAAAGAGAAGGTCGGCGGCCTCGTTGAGGAACAAACCGTCATTATCATCTTTGGCTTCAATTACGGTTTCAACCGCTTCCTCTCCTACCTTCTGCGCAATTTTATTAATGCCTTTCGAAAATAGCGATGCCACATACGATGCTTCGGGCGTGGTTTTTTTCCGCAGTTCAATTATATCTTCGAGGTATTGCAAAAAGTTCTCGTTGTGGTTTTTTTCCGACCAGCAGGTATCCGCCCCCGTATGACAAACCGGCCCCAGCGGATGGGCTTTGATCAGCAAAGTATCATGATCACAGTCGGCGGCAACAGATCTCAATTCAAGGAAATTCCCGCTCTCTTCTCCCTTCGTCCATAATCTTTTTTTACTCCTGCTGTAAAAGGTAACTTTTCCCTCCTTCATGGTTTTTTGTAAAGCCTCATCATTCATAAAACCCAGCATCAGTACTTTTTGTGTATCATTATCCTGTACCACAGCCGGCGCCAATCCATCGCTGTATTTTTTAAAATCAATATTCATGTTCATTATTGAGCGGCAAAGATATAAAATAAGGGTTAGCCGGAAATACCGGATCATCACAGCAACACTTTTGTGGCAAAAAGCGACTTCTAAAGTCGCATTTTCATTTATGCCAATAAAAAAGTATCATTTGTTAAGGCTACGTGTTTACCCTTAATAGTTTGTTAACCATACCATTACGCTTTATTCCAGCATTAATACTTCAAAACGGGCATAAACACCCGAAAAAAAGTGGCAGGTTTATACAATAATTAACTAAAATAAATAACTTGTACTGATTCTTTCAACCTCATGAAACACACTCCATCCGTGTGAAAAGCCATGCCGAAAGCTTTGACACAACCACGAAGGTTGTCCGTTCGTACCGTTTAAATGTGAATACTGGCATGCGCAAACTCAGAACAACATATTGTTTTGTAAAAGGCCTTTTACTCCTTTGTTTCTTACAATGTATGTACGCTGTCAATGCCCAAACCGTTAGTGTAAGCATTCATATCTCAAACAGCATACAAACTCCGGTAGGCAACGCTACTGTTGAGATAGACGGGCGCCGTATGCTTGCTGATTCATCCGGAAAATTATTGCAGGTTTTTACAAAGGGAAATCACCTCATAGAAGCCAGTGCAGTAGGATATTACAGCCGATTGCTGAATATTACCGTGCTTTCTGATACTACTGTCAGCCTGATGCTTATTCAAAAGGAAAACGAACTCAGGAATGTTGTTGTTACCGCGGGAAAAAACAACAGCAAAAATGAAATGAGTTTCTATTCCCTTGATATTGGTCAGCTCAAAAAACTACCGGTTATTCTGGGAGAAACAGATCCTCTAAAAACAATTACCCTTTTGCCGGGTATAAAAAGCGGGGGAGAAGCCGGGTCAGGAATATATGTAAGAGGCGGGGGACCCGATCAAAACCTGATTCTTTTAGATGATATCCCTGTTTACAATCCAAATCATCTTCTGGGTTTTTTCAGCGTTTTTAATGGAGACGCAATAAAAAGTGTAAACGTCAGAAAAGGCGATATGAACGCGGCCTATGGCGGCAGGCTAAGTAGTGTGATATCAATTGATACCAGGGAAGGCGATAAAGATTCAATGAAGGTAAGCGGAGGAATCGGCTTAATTTCTTCCAAACTTTCCATAGAGGGGCCAATAGTTAAAAACAAATCTTCTTTCATCATAAGCGGCCGCAGAACATATATTGACCAGGTAGCAAAAGTTTTTGCAAAGAAAAAAATGGGTAATAATGGATACTACTTCTACGACATAAACGCGAATGCTGATTATGAAATAAACAAAAACAATAAACTGCTGTTTACTTTTTACAACGGCAAGGATAAATTTTCATACACCAACGATAAAAACAATTTATTCAACGCCAACTGGGGAAATACCATTGCCGGGCTCACCTGGAAACAGCAAATGCTGCACGGAAAGCTGAAGCAATCTGTTTCAATGATCTATAACGCATTTGACTTAGACAGCTATTATGGCTATGATCTTTCGGATTATATTTTTACATCCGCTGTTAGCGATTACCAGGTTAAAAACGACTGGAACTATTCGCCCTCGGCTAAATTTAACTTCAACTGGGGTTTTCAGTATATCTGGCACCGGTTTAAACCCGGCGCAGGCGATATTACAAAGGGGACCCAGGAATTTAAAACGAAAATCAACAATCAGTTTGCAAGGGAAGCTGCTGTCTATCTAAGTTCAAGCTTCAGAATAAGCAGACGCTTTCGTGCTACAACTGGTTTAAGGTACAGTTATTTTAACCAGGTAGGCCCCACAGAAAGAATAGTCTATGATAACGATGGCAATCCAACAGGAGAAACAGAATTGTATAAAAAAGGAGAAAGTATTGCACGTTATCAATACCCGGAGCCCCGTTTACATTTGGATTATAGCTTATCATCTCTTTCAAACATAAAACTTTCCTATACCAAAACCATCCAGTACCTGCATTTGGCCACAACCAGCGGTGCAACCTTTCCCAGTGACATCTGGATACCGGCCGGACAAATTGTTCAGCCGGGTATCGCGCAACAGATTTCTATAGGTTATTTTAGAAATACCCGCAACAATATGTACCGGCTCAATGTGGAGGCTTATTACAAAGATTTAAACAACCAGGTAGAATTTAAGCAGGGTGCCCAGTTGCTACTCAACCAGAATATTGAGGGTGAAATGATGTTCGGAAAAGGAAAAGCATATGGCATAGAGCTGTACGCTGAAAAGAAAAAAGGAAAATTAACAGGCTGGGTTGGTTATACATTGAGCAAAACACAAAGGAAGTATGCTGAAATGAACAACGGCAAACCATTTCCTTACCGTTACGACAGAACACATGATCTGAGCGTCGTAGCCAATTATACATTAAACCGGCAATGGAACTTTTCGTCTGTTTTTGTGTTTGGAACCGGCAACGCGCTTACCATGCCTACGGGAAGAGTGAATTACAATGTAGGATTTAACGTAAGCCAGCGTACGGCGTCCTTTACCAGCATGAACCAGTATGAAGAGATCAATAATTATCGCTTACCCGCATATCATCGGCTTGATATCTGCGCCACCTATACACCAAAACAAAAAAGAAAAAAGCGATTCAGCAGCAGTTGGAATTTCAATATATACAATGTTTACAACCGGCAAAATCCCTATTTTATTTATATGGACATCAACCAGTCTGAAAAATCTCTGCAGGGTAAAATGGTATACCTCTTTCCCATTACGCCTGCTGTTGGCTGGAATTTTAAATTTTGAGGCATGAATGATTCAACGAAGGCTTTACATCTTTACCAACCTGTAAACCAAAACAAACAAAAACATTGGTTTTATCACCGGGCCGTGAATATGGCAATGACTGGCACGTTCCTGCTTTTTTCGGCGGGATGTGAAAAGAACTTTGATATAGGGCTGGCCCATACTGAGCCCCAACTTGTGGTGGAAGCCTATATTAACACCGAAATACCGGAATACAACTATGTAATCCTCAGCAAAAGTCAAACAGCTGAAAATACCGAAATTACCAGCATCCCCGTAAAAAATGCGCTTGTCAAAATATCGGAAGGCAGCTTAATGCAGAACAATACCATAACCTGGGACAAGAACGCTACGGTTATTTTAAAAGAAACCACGCTTCCCGACGTTCCTGCAGGCATCAGTGATGGAATTTACACTGATCCCAAACTTCAAACCGATCCTGCACAGGCATTACGGGGTATTCCGGGGAAATATTATTTGCTGGAGATTGAAGTAGATGGAGAAGCGTATACAGCCGTTACGCCTTTGTTGTATCCGATACCAATAGACCACCTGAGCACCGATTATCATTATACCGATAAAGATGGAAGCAGCAAAGGACGCGTCACAGTGCATTTTAAAGACCCCGATACAACCGGTAATTACCAATTATTTTATTGGCGGCACAGCGATAACCAAAAGAGCTTTGGCTGGGGCAGCCTGGGTACCAGTAAAAGGATCATTAACTCGGATGAAAATAACAATGGCAGTTACATGCATCTTACCAACTCCTATGGCTTTGTGAGAGGCGACAGTATCACTTATTACATGGCTAACGTGCCAAGAAGCGTATATAATTTCTGGGACAGTTATAACAAAGCCAGGAACAGCAGCGGTCCGCTGTCTACACCTGCCTCCTTACTGAATACCATTAACGGAAAAAATGTAACGGGTTGTTTTAGCGGGCTGGCAATCAGTTCCGCCACCATTGTAATGGATTAATAAATATATAACCGATACGATTAGTTGTACCCCACCCTGATATCTTTTATTTTACCGGCAACAACACCCTGATGTAACTTCTGTTGCGACGCTCCCTTCAGCGTTCTGTTCACTATCCGGCAACGCTTACCGGTTATACCTTTGTGTAATATGCTTCCGGCAGCATGCGCACAGGAATGTTATTTTCAAATAAGAACTGTTTAAGTTCCGGGATGCCTATTTCCTTGAAATGAAAAATGCTCGCAGCGAGCGCGGCATCGGCCTTACCTTCATTAAAAACAGTTACAAAATGTTCCATGGTTCCACCGCCTCCGCTGGCAATAACGGGTACGGGTAACAGCGTTGACAATGTGCGAGTAATATCCAGCGCAAAACCCTGTTTGGTACCGTCATGATTCATGGAGGTTAACAGTATTTCTCCCGCACCAAGTTCTACGGCCTGCTTCGCCCAATCCACACATTTCATTTCAGTTTTCGTTCTTCCACCATTCAGGTATACATACCACTCCCCATCGTCTTCTTTCCGGGTATCTATAGCGAGCACCACACACTGGCTTCCAAATTCCTTTGCCAGTTCACTGACCAGTTGCGGCCTTTTAAAAGCCGCCGTATTTACAGAAATTTTGTCTGCCCCGTTTTCTAACAATACATTTACATCTTCCACACTGCTGATACCGCCACCCACCGTAAAAGGAATATTGATGTGGTGTGCAATACGGTTAGCCAGTTCACTCAGGGTTTTTCTTTTTTCAACTGTTGCAGTAATATCCAGAAACACCAGTTCATCTGCGCCCTCTCTGGCATACAAAGCACCCAGTTCAACCGGATCACCCGCGTCACGCAGGTTTACAAAATTGGTTCCTTTCACTGTTCGTCCATCCTTAATATCAAGACAGGGGATAATGCGTTTGGAAAGCATAGGAGATTTAAAATTTGTAGTTTATTATTTGTGGTTAGCGGCTCACTCTCGTCCTTTAAATTTTTGCCCTTTTATATTCGATTTATCCAAATACAAAGTAAAAGCAGCAATCCCTGAACTTAATCTATCATACTCATCGTATAAAGTTTGAAATTCCTGAATTAAAATATACTTTTGATCCAATGCCCTGTAGAGCTGTGATTTTACTTCTCCGCAAGAACCTTTAGCAATACTAAGAAAATTAATAAACTCCAGCCTGGATGATCGTTCAAATCCTTCCGCAATATTATCCATCACTGATCCTGCGGCAGACTTAATTTGCTCTTTAAATCTGAATTCCCTGAAAAAACATTCCTTTTGTGTCAATTGAAATATATGGGCGGAAAGACATCTGGCATCTTTCCAGATTTGGAGTTCTTCAAATTTCAATATGGCTGGCATAGCTGGTCTTCCTTTATTGTCGTTATCTTATAATTAAGGTACTAACAATAAATCATAAACAACAAACTATAAACTTCTCAAATCCCTTAGCCTTACTCTTCCCTCATATATCGCCTTGCCCACTATCGCGCCTTTGCAGCCGGCATCACGCAATGCATGCAAATCATCAACGGAACTCACACCTCCGCTGGCGATAAAATGCAATGCCGGAAATTTTTGAACAATGTTTTTATACAGTTCCACTGCAGGGCCTTCCAGCTTTCCATCTTTACTTACATCGGTACAAAATATTTGTTTTACACCATGACCCATATATTTTTCTATAAAATCGTATACCCATAGGCCCGTTGTTTCCAGCCAGCCGCCAATGGCTATCTTTTCATCTTTTACGTCGGCGCCCAATAGAAATTTGTCTACACCAAAAATCCTAAACCATTTTACCAATTCAGCCTCATTTTTTACGGCTATGCTGCCCACTGTTGCCATTGCAGCGCCCGAATTAAAAACAATATTCACATCTTCCTGTTGTTTGATGCCTCCCCCGAAATCAATAGCGAGCGCTGTTTTTCCGGCAATCGTTTCCAGCACCTTCCAGTTCTTTACCTGCCCGGCTCTGGCTCCGTCTAAATCAACCAAATGCAAACGTTGCAAACCGGCATCTTCAAATTGTTTGGCCACTTCCAGCGGATGTTCATTGTAAATTTTTTTCTGCGCATAATCGCCCTGTGTAAGGCGAACGCATTTGCCGTCTATAATATCAATGGCAGGTATAATTTCCATATTGATGTATATACAATAATGATTTTAATTACAGCGTTCAATAAAATTTTTAAGGATCTGCCCGCCCGTATCAGCACTTTTTTCCGGATGAAACTGCACTCCGTAAAAATTATCTTTGTGCAGCGCCGAACTATAGGGAATGATATAATTGGTTGTAGCAATAGTGTGTGTGCCTAAAGCTGCATAATAGCTGTGCACAAAATAAGTGTAACTATTTTCAGGAACATCGTTAAACAATTCTGTTTTAAGATCATAAATGTTGTTCCATCCTATCTGGGGTATCTTTATGTTACCGTCCTGCGGCTTCAATACCCGTTTAAAAAGCTTCACATCTTCATCAAATATGTGCAGGCAGTCTGCATTATTTTCTTCAGAAAATCTGCACATCAGTTGCATGCCCAGGCAAATACCCAGTACCGGCTGTGTAAGGCCTTTGATCACTTCATCCAGCTTCCGTTCTCTTAAATACCGCATGGCGCTGCTGGCCTCGCCCACACCGGGAAATATAACTTTGTCGGCGCTGCTGATCTGTTCAACATCATCGGTAACCTTGGCCTGCAGCCCGATTCGTTCCAGGGCAAATAAAACCGATTGTATATTGCCTGCATTATATTTTATAATCACCAGATTCATCGTAACTTTATTTTTTGCGGAAATAGCTCAGTTGGCAGAGCATCAGTTTCCCAAACTGAAGGCCGCGGGTTCGA
>CALKHN010000088.1 GCA_937991535.1 uncultured Sphingobacteriales bacterium | reverse complement strand
TACTCGCCTCCTTTTAATTTATCAATCAAGTATTTTTACCGGACACTAATGATTTCTGATTTGGGGATTTATTTGGTCTCCTGGCTTTACTTTCGGATTTTCCTCTTCGGATTTCGAAATTGAGCTTTCGGGCTTTCTCTCTCCTCTCACGTTTCACCTCTCACATAGCGCTACTACTCTCCGCTCCCTGTTTCCATGTTGCCATCGAGGTTAAACAGCAGGCTGAAACGGATCGTATTGGAAAGCGGGTTCCTGTTTACGCCATTTCCTGAAGGCAGGAGATAAGAAAAATTGAGTCCGAAAATATTGTAATTGATGCCCACACCGAGGGTAACATAACTTCTTTTTCCCATATTGGCACTTTCGCCATAATAACCCGCTCTTAAAGCAAACTGGTCATTATACATATACTCTCCGCCAACAGAGTAGGCGAGCGCATTATTGCTAAAAGATTTAAACCAGCCGGATACTACCCCGTTGCTGTTATAATCTGCATAAGCAGTTGAATCTTTAGACTGATCGCCAGTTGATCCCGGAGGCGCAGGAACCAGTAATTTATTAATTTCTCCGCTGAGCGTTATTTTATGCACTTCGTTGGAAACCCATGTATGCCCCGCTCCTACACCGAAGTTGGCGGGTATATAATTCCGCTGACTGGCATCCGATGTATATGAAATTTTCGACCCCAGGTTGGTAAAAGCAGCGCCAATATTCCATCCCTGACCTTCTTCGTTGGCTGTTGTATAATACAATCCAATATCTCCTGCCACAGCAGTGCCTGCTTTATAGGAAACACCATTTGATGACGCTCCCCCTGCCAGGTTGGAATAAATGTAGCGAAGTGCCACACCTATAGACAATTGATCAGATAATTTACGGGAATAGCCAAGATCCAGCCCAAATTCCCTCGGATTAAACTGATTTAAATCATTACCCAGAGCATCCGTAAACTGAATATTGCCCAGGCTGAAATATCTTAAGGAAGCGGAAATAGCCTGCTGCTCGTCAAATTTATAATATCCTGCCAAAGAAGCGAGGAAAACATCATTAAGCCCCAGATCCTTTAACCAGGGAGTATAAGTAAGACCAATACCGGCACTACTTTTGGTGAAGGGATACTTGGCTACATTATAAAATTGCGAATTGATATCCGGAGTTGTAGATATGCCCATATCTCCCATGCCACCTGCACGCGCATCGGGTGAAATACGCAAAAAAGGAACCGCAGTCGTAACAATGTTTATGGGCTCTGCACTTTGCGCATAACTGCTAACCGAGATAGCCATAAGCAGTAGGCCGGCAACAGAAAATCTCCTCAATGAATGTTTCATCAGAAATTGTTTTGATTGAAAATGAATAAAGAAGTAGCGGTTTATTCAATATTCGGAATCTGTTTAATACGTTTTTAAATTGATTTGCAAAGTAAAAGAGTGTTTTCTGTTTTTAAGGGCTTTTCTTCGCCAAATTGTTAACATCCTTTCCAAAAGGGAACACATTTAACAATTACCATGCCTTATTTGGCCAAGGCTTTCTTACAAACGGGGTAAAAAAATAATTATTGTTTTGCATATGATTTTCACCACTTTGGCTTAATAATAGATAGTGTTTTGTAAGTTTAGCATTTAATAAACACAAAAGCCGGACCGCGTTTTTATAAAGTAATTAAATTGCATGCTGTTAACCTATATGCGACCTTTAAAAAGGGCAGTTCAGCTTTTTTTTTATACAATAATTACTGTGTATACCCGTTATCTTTTTTTAGTTTAAATCCAGCAAAATGCAAAGAGTACTGAATTTGAAAACCTTTCTTCTTTTATCTGCAGTAGGGCTGCTTTTTACTTCGTGTAAAAATGGTCTTTTTGGTAAGAAGAAATTCGAAAAATCGGACGTAACCGGTTGGAACTACAATGATAAAAATATGGGTGGTTTCAACGTTTCCAAGGAAAAAGAGCAGAATACTGGTCCCGGACTGGTGTTTGTTCAGGGTGGTACCTTCACTATGGGCGCTACAGACGAAGATGTAATGGGAGATTGGAACAATATACCCCGCCGGGTAACGGTTTCTTCATTCTATATTGATAAAACAGAAGTGGCCAACGTTCATTACCGCGAATACCTGCACTGGCTGGAATCGGTATTTGACGACCCCCAGTATGCCGAAGTTTTAAACGCCGCAAAGCCAGACACACTGGTATGGAGAGAAGAGTTAGCGTATAATGAACCATTGGTTGAATATTATTTCCGTCATCCTTCTTATAATTATTACCCGGTAGTAGGGGTAAGCTGGAAGCAGGCAAATGATTTCTGTCTCTGGCGCAGCGACAGGGTAAATGAAAGAATTTTGGTTGAGAAAGGCTTTATAAATAAAAATCAGTTAAAAACTACACAAGGGCAGGGTCAGGAAAACTTTAACACACAGGCTTACCTGAAAGATTTATATCAGCCACAGCCTGGCAAGCCTAAGAAAAACCCTTTGATGGACGCTAATGGCAGACCCCGGCTAAAAGTAACTTTTGAGGATGGTTATATGCTACCCAATTACAGGTTGCCCACCGAAGCCGAATGGGAATACGCCGCTTACGGATACATCAATCAAAATCCCAGACCAAAGAAAAAATCCAATGGTTCAGGCGAAGAGCTGATTAAAGAAAAGCAGGTATACGCATGGAGTCAGAATGTTAATGGCCTGCGTGATGCCCGTCATGGAAGCTGGCAGGGTAAATTTTTGGCCAATTTTAAGCGGGGAAGTGGCGATATGATGGGTGCAGCAGGCGGCTTAAATGACAATGCTTCTATACCTGGGCCTGTAGATGCTTTTTATCCCAATGGTTTTGGGTTATACAATATGTCGGGAAATGTTAATGAGTGGGTATCCGATGTATATCGTCCGCTTTCCAGTATAGATAACGATGATTTCAATCCATACAGGGGTAATCGCTTTGAAAAGTTTAAGAAGAATGAAAATAACGAATTTCAAAGAGACAGCCTTGGCAGAGTAGAAAAGGTATATGTTACTGATGAAGAAAGCAAAAACCGTCGTAACTATCAGAGAGGCGATGTAATTGATTATCTTGATGGTGATTCTGCATCACAGGTTACCTATGGTTATGGAAAAACTACCTTAATAAGCGATCACGCCAGGGTAATCAAGGGCGGAAGCTGGAATGACCGCGCTTACTGGTTAAGTCCCGGCACCCGTCGCTTCCTTGATGAAACGCAGGGTAGCAGTACTGTTGGTTTCCGTTGCGCCATGGATAGGGTAGGCAGTCAGGAAGGCAATGGGTTTAAGCCCGGTAATAACTGGAGCAAACGCAGACAAAACTCCCGTAAGAACTAATTTTTATTTTTTTATAAAAGGAATACCTTCTCTCCGGAGAGGGTATTTTTTTTGAATAGGTATCAGGTATGCGGTATCAGCAGTCAGCCACACCTGTCTTGTCCTGGTAAGCCTGCCTGCCGGTAGCTACCCTGTACACATAAGTATCTATTTTTAGCATTAGGTGCTTAAGTTGTAGACGTGTTACATGTAATGGTATCCTGTAACAACTACAAACGGTTAAATTGATCAAGCGGTTAAATTCGATGCCCGCAATAGCGGTCTATCGCTGAGATCACAGTAGCACAAAAGCGCTATCAGGGAACAACCACGAAAACGGGCAGTAATCCCTGCCCGTCCGGCAGGCGGGGTTTTCGTGTGCCTTTTTTTGTTTCTTTTTTGGGCAAACAAAAAAGAAAGGAAAACGGCAAGGTATTATTGACAGTTTACTTTTTGTACCTTTTAAGATCGCAAATAATAACACTTTGCTCTTCATATTGTTCAAATAAAGATGTGTGTATAGGGTAGCTGCCCGCGGGGCACAAACCAACTGTATCTATTTGGTTTTCATTTGTTTCCCGAAGCGTTGTTTTTCGGATCTCCCGCTTCCGGTTTAAAAGTATAGCCGGCGTAAAAACAAAAAAATTTAGTATTTTTTTACTAAATATGTTAGTGTTAATAAGTTTATATATATCTTTACGTTCAACAGTTAATTTTGAGTACATAAAACCTCATACAACTATGTCAAGCAATGAAAAATTAAAAGCGCTCAAGCTAACCATGGACAAAATCGAAAAGGATTATGGGAAGGGAAGCGTAATGATGATGAATGAAAAAGGCGTACAGCAGATAGAAGTTATTTCTACAGGATCAATAGGACTGGACGTGGCTTTGGGCGTTGGTGGTGTGCCAAAGGGAAGGGTTATTGAAATATATGGACCTGAATCTTCGGGTAAAACCACTATTGCTATACACATCATTGCTGAGGCGCAGAAAAAGGGGGGAGTATGCGCTATTATAGATGCAGAACATGCTTTTGACAGCGGGTATGCGCAAAAACTGGGCGTGGATATAGACAACCTGCTCATCTCCCAGCCTGATTATGGCGAGCAGGGGCTTGAGATTGCGGATCGCCTGATTCTTTCCGGCGCCTTGGATGTAGTAGTAATAGATTCTGTAGCCGCGCTGGTGCCTAAAAGTGAACTGGAGGGAGAAATGGGGGACAGTAAGATGGGAATGCAGGCGAGATTAATGTCGCAGGCTTTGCGTAAGCTAACGGCTACCATCAGCAAAACCAATACTGTATGTATTTTTATTAACCAGTTAAGGGAAAAGATCGGTGTTATGTTTGGCAATCCCGAAACTACTACAGGTGGTAATGCCTTAAAGTTTTATGCATCTGTTCGGTTAGACATCAGGCGTATGGCGCAAATTAAAGATGGAGATGAGGCTGTAGGTAACCGCGTAAAAGTTAAAGTGGTAAAAAACAAAGTAGCTCCTCCTTTCCGTGCCGCCGAATTTGATATTGTATATGGAGAAGGTATTTCTAAAGCGGGGGAAATTATTGATATGGGCGTTGAAATGAGCATCATACAAAAAAGCGGAAGCTGGTACAGTTATAACACGGATAAACTGGGACAGGGCAGGGATGCGGTTAAGCAGTTGCTGACCGATAACCCGGAACTCGCAAACGAAATTGAAGGTAAGATCAGGGAAAAGATCAAAGAAGTGCAATTGGCATAAAACAGTATTTATCTTTTAAATAATGGACGGTTATTAAGGCAGGCCGTTGAGATTAATTTTTCAACGGCTTTTTTTATTGCTTTTATGGTTTTACTTTTCCATACTAAATACATTTCTATGACTACTTCCCGCATTTTAGGTGCACGTAAACGCATAGCATTAGTGGCCCATGATCATAAAAAGAAAGACCTTATTGAATGGGCGGATTTTAACAAGACAGTATTGGCCCGCCACGAACTAATCGCCACGGGAACCACAGGTAAACTGCTGGAAGAAAGTTTGGACCGGCCGGTAAAACAGGTGTTGAGCGGCCCGCTGGGGGGCGACCAGCAAATTGGGGCAATGATCGCCAAAGGAGAAATTGACGTGCTTATCTTTTTTTGGGACCCGATGGAAGCACAGCCCCACGACCCTGATGTAAAAGCACTGCTTCGTCTTGCCGTGGTTTGGAATATTCCCGCGGCAAGCAACAGAACCAGTTCCGACTTTTTAATGACTTCTCCCCTCATGCATGAAACATATGAAGCTGTAATACCTGATTATAGCGATTATATAAAAAGAAAGTTATAAAGTAGAAGCTCATGCAGGTTACTTTACGCCCCTGGCAAAAAAAAGACCGTTTTATATTGGCCGCATTAGCCAATAATATCAAAATATGGAACAATGTGCGTGACCGGCTGCCTCATCCTTATACCATAAAGCACGCCCGTGCATTTATAAAGTACTGCAGAAGCCAGGACCCACCACATGTTTTGGCCATTGATGTTAACGGGCAACTTGCAGGATGCATCGGTCTTGAATTGCAGGATGATATCTCCCGCATTAGTGCGGAACTGGGCTATTGGATAGGAGAACCTTACTGGGGAAGAGGTGTTGCAACTGAAGCTGTAAAACAAATGCTGGAATATACATTTGAAACTTTTCCGGTGGTCAGCCGCATTTACGCTAAAGTATTTGAATACAATATAGCTTCTATGAAAATATTGGAAAAAAATGGCTTTCACTTAGAAAGTATCCAGAAAAAATCGGTGATCAAAAATAATGAGATCATAGATGAACATATTTGGGTAAAATCCAGATGAGCCGGATATAAGAGGTATCAACTTATCTTTGTGTAATTATTTTACGCGGGTATAAACAATAAATATGCAAAAAATAGAACTGAGCAACACGCAATACAGGCTGCTGCTTCAATTGGTGTCCCTTGGGATTGACGTTATTGATAATGCGGCTTTAGGTAATGATGATGAAGAAGAAGATGATGATGATGAAATGAATGATGAATCTCCTTTATTGAATGATGCCGTGGACCTGGAGAGCTTTCTTATGGCGCATTTTAAAAAATTTGGAGTTAAAGATATAGTCATGCTGGATGCTGATGCGGATGAATTGAACTACAGTGAGCCATTTTTGGAAGAGCAGCAAATGATTTCCAACAGCGCTTACTTTAACAAAACGGCCGAAATAGCTTCTTTTCAGTTGGGTATGAGGGATTACAAAGAAGTAAACGGAACCGATGCCCTGGAAAATGTGGACCCGCAGGAGGGCGCCGATAAAATAATGACCTACTCCCTCAAATACTTAAACGAAATATTTGAAAACGGGTTCGATAATTTTTATTTGAATACGGACAGACCCGCAAAAATTATCAGCCTTTCTGCTGAATAAAATAGTATGTCTTTCAAACTACATTCGTCCTATACGCCGGCCGGCGACCAGCCGGAAGCCATTCGCCAGCTCACTGAAGGGATAATAGAAGGGGAGCAGCACCAGGTATTGCTGGGGGTTACAGGCTCCGGTAAAACGTTTACCATGGCCAATGTAATTCAAAACGTACAACGGCCCACCCTGGTGCTTACGCACAACAAAACTTTGGTAGCCCAGTTGTATGGCGAGTTTAAGCAATTCTTTCCTGAAAACGCGGTGGGGTATTTTGTTTCGTATTATGATTATTATCAGCCCGAAGCGTATATGCCTGTTAGTGATACGTATATTGAAAAGGACCTTTCTATAAATGAAGAATTGGACAAACTGCGTTTGCAGGCTACTGCCCAGTTGTTAAGCGGCAGGCGCGATATTATTGTAGTGGCATCGGTAAGTTGTATATACGGTATTGGTAATCCTGCTGAATTTGCCAACGGAATCATTCGTATTCATAAGGGACAGGTGATCAGCCGGCAGGGATTTTTGCATGCATTGGTTAATTCGCTGTACACCCGCAGCCAGGGCGATTTTAACCGCGGCAACTTTAGGGTAAAAGGAGATACCGTTGATATTAACCTGCCCTATATGGACTATGGTTACCGCATTGGTTTTTTTGGTGATGAAATAGAAACCATCGAAACGCTGGAAATCAATAGTGGCAAACGCATCAGCGCTGTAGAAAACGCGGCTATCTTCCCCGCCAATCTTTACCTGGCGCCAAAGGACCAGTTGCAGCAGGTGTTGTATGAAATACAGGATGAAATGGCAAGGCAGGCGGAATATTTTAAAAGCAATGGTAAATACATAGAGGCGCAACGCATCACTGAAAGGGTAAATTACGATGTAGAGATGATCCGTGAACTGGGTTATTGCAACGGAGTAGAAAATTATTCCAGGTTCTTCGATCGCCGTGAACCCGGTACCAGACCTTTTTGTTTGATAGATTATTTTCCGAAAGACTTTTTGTGTGTGATTGATGAAAGCCACCAAACCATACCCCAGATCAGCGGTATGTATGGCGGCGACAGGAGCCGCAAATTGGTGCTGGTTGATTATGGCTTTCGCCTGCCTTCGGCAATGGATAACCGCCCATTGAATTTTCATGAGTTCAATGCTATGCTGAACCAAACCGTGTATGTTTCTGCAACCCCCGGAGATTATGAACTGGAGAAAACAGGCGGTGTGGTGGTAGAGCAGGTTGTACGCCCTACGGGATTGCTTGATCCTCCCATAGACATACGGCCAAGTGTAAACCAGATAGATGATTTGCTGGATGAAATAGATAAACGGATAAAGAAGGGCGACCGGGTGCTGGTTACTACCTTAACCAAACGCATGGCCGAAGAAATGGACAAGTACCTGCACCGCATCAATGTCAAATCCAAATACATACACAGCGAAGTGGATACGCTGGAACGTGTGGAAATACTGCGCCAGTTGCGCTTGGGAGAAATTGATGTGCTGGTAGGCGTTAACCTGTTGCGTGAAGGACTGGATCTGCCGGAAGTTTCGCTGGTGGCCATCCTGGATGCGGATAAGGAAGGCTTTTTGCGCAATGAAAAATCGCTGACGCAAACGGCAGGCCGTGCGGCAAGGAACGCGGACGGGCTGGTGATTTTTTATGCAGATAAGATGACCGAAAGCATGCAACGCACGATTGATGAGACCAACCGGCGCCGTGAGAAACAGATCGCTTATAACATTGAGCACAATATTACACCCACAACGGTAAAAAAATCGAAGGAGCAGGTATTTGCGCAAACATCGGTGCTTGACATTAAGGGATATGATGTAAATAAACCTTATGCTATGGCGCCGGATGAAGAGCTGGTGACCGTAGCGGCAGAAGATCAGGAGATCTATCATACCGTTCCGCAAATGGAAAAAGCCATAACAAAAATTAAAAAAGAAATGGAAAAGGCTGCCAGAGACCTCGACTTCATGGAAGCAGCCCGGTTGCGGGATGAAATGTTTACGATGCAGAAAAAGCTTAAGGACATGAAAACAGCCCCGTGATCATTATGACTGGCATCTGTTTTAGCCAAAAGGATGACTTATTGAGCAACGTGAAGCATATCATTTTTACGTTCTCTCATTAGTTGAAATATCGCATCGCTTGTTCACCAACCCATCTTCCCATAGGTACCGGAACAGCGTTTCCTATTAATTTGTACGCGCTTCTCTTATTTTCAAAAACAAAATCATCTGGGAACCCCTGAAGCCTTGCATATTCTCTGATTGAGAATGGTCTCATGCCATATTTTGAAGAAATATCCTTTACTAATCTTGTACCTAAATCTTTTGAGTAATGTGCGACACACGTAGGGGCAATGGCGGAAATTTCGTTGGGGTCAACTATAATTGGCTTATCCCGATACTTTCCATTAATTCTGCTAATTACATATTCTGGCATTGCAACCTCCGGGTCCTTTTCTATTATTTCCTTCAATCTTGGCTTGCTGATTACACTTTTAGGAGAATTAATATTAAAAGGCTTTCTTGTACCAATCAGAATAAGCCTTTTTCTTCTTTGTGGTAACCAATTGGCTGCATCAATAGGACAAAATATATTTACATAATAATCGGGAAGCTTGGTCATTGCTTCCATTACCACTTTAAATTTTTTCATTCCCGGAACATTTTCTACAATATACATTTCCGGTTGTTCAATAGCAATATGTCGGAAGAAATGCAGAAATAAGTCATCACCAGTTCTTGTTCCATGAATATCTGCTATTGCCGAGTATTTTGTGCAAGGGTATGTTCCAACTATTATTTCTGAATTAGGTTGTTCCAATACAGTCTTATCTTTTATGTCACCATTAATAACTGCGTGAGAAAAGTAGTTCCTGTTCATTTGCATACAGTCCGTTGCTTCAATATCAAGGTCAAGTGATTGAATCATATTTACTCCGGCTTGCATAATTCCTAGCTCCATTCCTCCACATCCCGAAAAATAACCTTTTGCTGTTGGCCTGTACATAAATAACTTTTTGGTTTTATCTTTTGAAAATTGTATCAAAATGAAATTCTAAAAATTCTTTTTTAGGTAAATATTTCTTCGGTACCTGAAGAGGAGAATTTGTTAGATGAGCAAAATATTTTTCGTAATAATTTTCTTTCTGTTTTTTCTTTAAGATTGGTGAAATCAAAACCTGAAACTTATGATTGATGCTTATGTAACCTTTGTCGAAAGCTAAATCATACAGAGCCGAAAGGCAAATGCCGTTTTCTGGATTCAATCTTTCATCTTCATTTTTAGACCATGGAATAATATGGCTTGCAAACAGTAACTCGGGAATATCAATTCCAGTAATGGCACATTTACCTGAATAATTTACCATTACAATTTTCCGGAAAAAATTTTGATTAACCCTCGTTTTTACTTCCCGGATTTTTGTCTCTCCCTTTAAGTTTTCTGTTCCTACAAGAATATCCGCAAATTTTTGTTCGATGGTTTCATGTTGTTTCTCTGCTAATATTTTCTCACTTTCAAAAATTAATTCTTCTTTGTTATTTATAAATTCATTCCAGATTGGCTCTACCTGTTTTCTTCCGCCAGACATTCCTTTAATGCCTCTCTCCTGATGATAGGGGTCAATGTGTGCAAAGTTGGTTAGTCTTATTGCAACTGCATTTGCCGTTCTTCCAATAATGTTTGCTAAATGAATTATTTCTGGAGTGCGGCTATGCATTTTGCCAAAATCCAATTGCCAATAAAGATTAAAAGCAAGAATTAATTCTTCTCTTGTCCAGTTTATTTTAGCCATTATAATTTTTCATTTGCAGCGTAAGTAATATTTATGAACACGAAAGCTCAATAGCAGCAATGCAGATGAACGGATTGCGACGCAACGATGCTAAATCAAGGCTCAGATGCTGGTATTAAACAAATATTTGCGAACTGCCATTTCCGGTTTTGTGTTCTTTGACCGGATTTGACTCATATTATAACTCCTTATTCTTTCGTATGCACATCAGCCATATTTACCTGCCCCACTTTTCCTGTATTGAAATATCAAAGTCCAGATACCAGGCAAACGTTACCAGATAATCAATCGTAATAGCAAATTTGCCGGTTTCGATTTTTGAAATAGTGGAGCGGTTTACTTCCATTATTTCAGCCAGTTCTTCCTGACTATATCCTTTCTTTTCCCGGAATGTGCGGATTTGCTGTCCAATCTTTTCACGATTCTCCTGGATATATGGCCCGGTTGGACTGGATTTTTTATTCATAAATATTAGATAACCATTAAAATATCCTCTCTACTCTGCAATACGATAAGATACTTCGTCGGTACAGGTAATACCCAACCATCCGGGTATGCTACAGTTGTTAGGTTACCACCTAATTCTTTAACTACACCTGCCTGGTCAATCCCGCCTAATACAAGTTGCTGATATTGCTTTACCGCTTTATCACTGCTGCTGGTTTCAGCTTTAAACTTTTCAACCCAACTGATGTCAAAAATGACTCTGTCTCCAACCTTAATCGCGTTTGTCAAATGCGTTGTCATAATTAATTTGTGCAGTTTGTATAGCGTTGCCCCCGCTTTAAGAGTTATAAAGCTAAGATATTTAGCAGATATATTTTACTATACCTGGTATTTTATCCGCAAAAAATGTTCGGTCTGCTTCGGGTTTCCGCCCTGTCGCCTCAAGCAGGGGTCACATCGTTTTCAGTTTGTTAGTATGCGGCTATTAATGTTTCTGCAGGGATATGAAGTTTATCATGCAGTTCCCGAATCATATTGAGCGACAGTTTCCTGCGGCCGCTCAATATTTCCGATTTACGGCTGCGTCCGCCCAAAATGCTGGTCAGCTGTTTTTCATCCGCCCCCATTTGCTCCAGCCGGAACTTAATGGCTTCTATCGGATGAGGCGGAGGTATGGGATAGTGCTTTTTTTCATAGTACTCCACCAGTATGGAAAGCACTTCCAGTTCATCGGAATGGCTGCTTCCGGATTTAATATCTTTTTGCATCAGTTCGTATATGCGCTGCAGGGCTGCTTCGTATTCCTTATTTGTTTTAATGGGTTTTAACATATTCAATCGTTTTAGCATCAATTTTATCATAAGCCTCATGCGTACCTGTCCATACAATGAAAACAATCTGGAGCCGGTATTCTATATCAACAATCAGCCTGTACTTATTGCCTTGAATGTTAAATACTACTCTTTTATCTCCGATTACAGAAGCATTGCGAATTTGTACTTTTAATTCATTATGGTTTTTCCATTTTGCCTTACACGCCTCTGCATACCATGCAAATAACGGCTGTTCGGCCGCTTTTTCTTTTTTTGCAAATAGCTTTAATGTCTTTACGGCAATTATTCTCATACTGCAAATACAAATATAGCAAATGTTACCAATTTGGTAACATTTACAGAGCAGTTTTCTTCAGAAAAACGGACAATGCTGTGCTTCCTGCCTTCCATTTTAAATTATTACTGCTAAGCTAAGATATTTAGCATATATGTTTCGATTTATTGAATATTTTATCTCCATGAGGTAGCAGTTCGGTAACCATAGTAACGCCTGGACCAGCCAATAATTCCCATCCATCTTCCATCAATAGAAAGAAAATTGATATATTTATTGTATGGTTACCATTGCACTATACAATTTAAAGGGGGGCGTAGGCAAAACAGCTTCCTGCGTAAACTTTGCGTATTTGGCCGCACAGGATGGCTATAAAACCCTGCTTTGGGATATTGACCCGCAGGGCTCCGCCAGTTTTTACTACCAGTCAAAACCCAAACATAAGGGCGGCATTAAAAAACTGATTGAAAAAGATGCCGACCTGGAAGAGGCGATTATGGCTACCGACTATGAGAACCTGGATATTATTCCGGCCGACCTTTCCGCTAAAAGTTTTGATGTGATCCTGGAAGAAATGAGGTCTTCTAAAAAAAGATTGAAAAATATTCTTCAGCCATTGAATAAAGCATATGAGTTTGTTTTTATAGATTGTCCGCCCGGCCTTTCCGTGTTATCGGAAAATATTTTTAACGCTGCGGATATTGTATTGATGCCGGTGATACCCACTACGCTTTCTATTCGTTCCTACCACATGGTAAAGGATTATTTTAAAGAAAAAAATATTGAACTGCCGAAGATGATGTGCTTCCTTACAATGGTTGACCTGAGAAAGAATATGCATAATGAGATCATGGAGACCTTGTATAAGGACAAGAAATTTTTTGAGCACTATATCCCTTACCTTTCCGACGTAGAAAAGATGGGTATACACAAAGCGCCCGTTGAAACATACGCACGGGGTAGCTACGCGGCGCAATGTTACAGTGATCTGTGGACGGAAATAAAGGAGGGGGTACTGGAATAATGTGGAGAATATTCTTCAGAGCGGGTATTAAATTTTACGAATGAAGCTACATTTCTAACACAATACCAATTGTATGAAGAGAGGACTTGGTTCCTGGTATAGTCATGCTCTTGGAAAAGAAATGCCGGTAGCCACATACGGATATTATGGCTTCGCTTTGTTGCTGGTGCCCACAGCCGGGGCAGATTACCTGGAGTATGAACGTTTTCAGTTGATCGATGCCATTGCGCCTTTTATTAACAAGGGAAAAATAAAAGTTTTTTCGATTAACAGCATCAACAATGAAAGCTGGTTAAACAGCAATATGGAAGGGGCGCACAAAGGAATACGGCACAACCAGTTTAATGAATATGTTTTTAATGAAGTGATCCCCTTTGTTAAAAATCATACGTCGTGGGATACCCCGGTGATCATAAGCGGCGCATCATTTGGCGCACTGCATTCCATGAATTTGTTTTTAAAACGTCCCGATCTCATTAACGGAACCATTGCCATGAGTGGCGTGTATGATCTCACAGAATACACAAAAGGATATTATGATGAACAGGTATACTACAATTCACCCATACACTATATTCCCAATCTAACAGACGACTGGTATCTTAGCCGGATAAGGGCAGGGAAGATCATTATAGCAACAGGCAGCGGCGCTCATGAAGATCCGCAGGCCAACAGGCGATTTTCCGGTGTGCTGCATGATAAAGAAATACCGCATGAGTTGGATATCTGGGGGGAAGACATTACCCATGACTGGCCCACCTGGCGCAAAATGCTGCCTCATTTTTTGGGAACAAGGTTTTAGGTATGAGCTATCAGGAAATCAAATCACCAATCAATTCAGAAACCAGAACGGAAATGCAAAGGTCTCATGTATAAGAAAGGGTCCTGTAAAAGTGTAAATTGAAGGTTGAATA
>CALKHN010000087.1 GCA_937991535.1 uncultured Sphingobacteriales bacterium | reverse complement strand
AAATTTCTGATACTTAATCCCTTTAACCGGCTGTCCGAGATAAACGAATGGTATTTTCCCTACTGGTGGGTGTCTCACCCACCAGCAAAAAAATTGATTTGCAGTATAGTGTTTAACGAATAAATATTTATCTGGGGGTATTCAGGGAGGTTGAAAGTGAGAAACTTTTTTTACATGTTGGTGTTCCCGCACCGCCGTTTTTTTCCGGTTTTTACATATTGGTGTTCCCGCGCCGCCGTCGCCGCCGTTGTTGGTGTTCGTGGATGGGCAATGTGTGTGGGCGTCACCAACAACAAGAGGTGATATTTGGTTAAATAGAGATATGAAAGAAGCGGGGATTTCCTTAAAGCAGAATTTTATCCCGCTGGTGAGAACACCAGGCAGGGGCGAAAAGTTTGTAAAACAGAATAAGGATAACATAATACAACTATTAAGAAAATGAAAAGGCAATTTATTTTTTTCGTCTTAGTTATTCTTTTTAACTCTTGTAAACAAACATCAGAAGTTCCTGTTTGCAATGTCATAGAACCCCGCGCTAATATAAAGTCGTTGTTAGATTCTTTTGTAATGGTCAATGGACAAAACAATGCCGAGTATGGAATATATATTGACAAAACTTCCCCGCACGATTATGATTTAATTTTATACACAGGGAATGAACCTCTTACAAAAGAAGAAGATCGGTTAAATAGTCAGTACCCCGTCAATAAGGTGCGAACTTCCAATATTGAGTTTAAAGTGTATTCAGGTGTAGAGCACTATTTTCAGAATACATGCGATGATAAGGTGAGAAAGGAATCTGTTCCTCAAAAGGTATTAGAAAAGAATGACTACGTAATTTGGGTTGTTAAGGATAGTGCCGGCATACTTACTACTTATAAAACCTTTGGTGCATATCCTTTTATTGCTTTACCTAAGAAAATCCCAGATAGTTTAAAATTTAATTTACCAGATAGTATATTCTGATATAACAGCCCGGCAACGCCGGGCTGTTATAGTTTATTACCGCCGTTGTTGGTGTTCGTGGATGGGCAATGTGTGTGGGTGTCACCAACAACAAGAGGTGATATTTGGTTAAATAGGGATATGAAAGAAGCGGTGATAGCCTTAAAGCAGAATTTTATCCCGCTGGTGACAACACCAGGCAGGGGCGATAGCAGAAGAACCAAATCACAAAAAACAAAAACCAAGCCTGTCACGCCGGGGCGGAGAAATTCACCAGAGCGGTTGCTGACTGGTATGGAATGGGGTAATGTAAATGGTATAGTGAGGTATTAAGGTTTTGTGAGACCGGTAGGTATCAAGGCGATTGTCAGAAAGGAGAAAGCAGCAGCGAAATGAAGTTGAGGTTACAGTAGTGCAAAAGCTATATCAGGGCTCCCATCCGAAAACGGGCCGTATTCCCTGCCCGTCCGTTCAGGCGGGGTTTTCGGACGCCTGCCCGACTGAACGTCGTTCGGGCGGGGCTTTTGGTTACTTTTTCCGTAAAAAGTAACAAAGAAATACCTGGCAGCATGCTGTATTTAGCACTTCGCTCCTCAAGTAAGGGTGAGGTTGCAGTTCCATCCTCTAAAACACCTTAAGTTAACGGCCATTGTGCGGACACGAACCACGGCGGAAGATGCTTCGTTCCTCAGCATGACAATACACAAACAGCGGGTGCCTTGTTCGGCTGTACTGCTAAGGTTCAACCATATTACTATTGCTTGTCACTCTGACGGAGAAAAAATCCATCCTCGCTTAAATCATTGCGGAAACTCAGTTCAGTATCGCTGAGTGTTTCGTGCGGACACCATAGCCGTCAACTTAAATAAAAAAGAGCCCTTGGTGAAGGTACGTGAGACCGGTAGGTATCAAGGCGATTGTCAGAAAGGAGAAAGCAGCAGCGAAATGAAGTTGAGGTTACAGTAGTGCAAAAGCTATATCAGGGCTCCCATCCGAAAACGGGCCGTATTCCCTGCCCGTCCGTTCAGGCGGGGTTTTCGGACGCCTGCCCGACTGAACGTCGTTCGGGCGGGGCTTTTGGTTACTTTTTCCGTAAAAAGTAACAAAGAAATACCTGGCAGCATGCTGTATTTAGCACTTCGCTCCTCAAGAAAGGGTGAGGTTGCAGTTCCATCCTCTAAAACACCTTAAGTTGACGGCCATTGTGACAACACCAGGCAGGGGCGATAGCAGAAGAACCAAATCACAAAAAACAAAAACCAAGCCTTTCCACTGATTCTGCATTCAGGTTTGGGTTTAGCACAAAATAGAGGAATAATAATTCCCGCTGGTGACAACACCACTCACTCGGCGCGGAAATTAAAATGTTGCTGATAACAACATTCTTATCTCCGATTTTTTGTTCCCATTAATTTCATCCAACCCACTGCCAATGGAGCTTTTATTACTGTAAATCAACTGCCCCCATTTAAGCCACACACTCATGTATTTGTTTAGCTTATACCTGGTGTTGATGTAATATCTTGATCCCTTATCATAAAACACAGGAACGGCATAATAATACAGCACGTCATTTTCATAGGCGTATAACCTGGAGTTATAGCTATCGCTTTCAAAAAATTGCAGGCGCATATTAAGGCTGACACTGCTTCGCGGCGGTTTGTAAAAAACATCAAAAAAAGCCAGGAAACCTTTTTCTGGATTTTCCTGCTCCGGTGTGTACCACAATAATTCAAACCGCTGTCTTATGGAAAATGTTTTGTTTACCTGGTGATTGATCTGCGTACGCCACGACCGGTTAAAAAAGGTGATCACTTCATTCATGGCATTGGTTTCCGTTTTTTGATTGATCGCTTTCCGGCGGCTCCTGTAACGCGTATACATTTCCGTTTGTTTGGAAGGCTTGCAGCTAAGCTGAACGAAGTAATCCCTGCCATAAGACGGCGCGTCTGTACGGTATTTCAACCAGGGAAAGCGATACACATCGGCATACAAATTAATATTCCATGCAGGGGCAGGCCTTAAAGAAAGTCCGGCGAACAATCCCTGTTCATTGGAAACCGTAGTGTTAACCGTAAACGCGTTGCCATAAAAGGCCTGGTAGGATTTTGAAATGCTGCGGTGGAGCAGGGAAAGATCCGCTTTGGGATGAACACTGATCAATATACCATTTATCGCCGCTTTATTAAATCGGTTGTCTGCAGCGAATTCCCCGAAAGCATGCATGTTTCTTAGCGTAAAGCCGTAGTCTATGCTGTAATTGCCATTATCCTTTCCTTTTAACGCGTATAAGTTATATGGATCATCTTCTTTTTGAATCCTTTTGTTGAAATGATATTGCAGCATGTTTAAGCCTGCATACCAATGGCGCTGCCTGTGCACGAGGCTTGCTCCATAGGCCAATTGATGAAGGCTTTGCCGGTCTGTTCTTTCGCTTTGTGTGCGATGGTACCCTGAGGTATGGATGGATGATATAAAATCTTCCCCGTTTACCGGATCCGGATTTATTTTAGCATCTGATTTTCTCAGCGAAAGAAAAGCGGTTCCCTGCCACTTGTTTTTTTCAACCGTAACAGCAGCGCCCCGGTGAAAATAAAAAGCGCCTGATGCGTTGTAAGGTCGTAAGGCCGGGGCTTGTTTCTTTATGTTCATTACAGCAGCGCCTTTTCCAAAAGCCAACCCCTGCCAGTGAATAAGTCCCTGTCCCATATTGATCGTATAATCGCCCAATGCCAAAGCCTTAACCACACCTATATTTCTTGCTAAAAAATGAAAGGAATAAAAGTCAAAACCAGTCGCCTTTTTAAATAAAGGTTCTCCGGCGTCTTTTGAAATGGTTAAGCCGTATTGCAAAAGATTCTTGTACTGGTATTTGTAGCGAAACATCAGCCGCATTGGATCGCCTGAATAAGCGCTGTGTGAACTGTCTTTTACAAGGTATCCTTTTGCTTTTTCCATAACACGTGAATACCGCATTATTAGGAAGTGGTTTCCGTTGTTAATCCGTTTCAATAGCTTCTCTTTTGTAAAAACAGGCTCAGTAACAGTAATATAAGGCAGCAGCTTTTTAATGAGCGGTATATCCCATCCGGGTACCGATTGCAATTCATAAATGCTGATCAGTCTGCCCAGTACATTTCTGTAATCCATGAAATGGTGCACCTGCAAAGCGGATAGCAATTGCAGTTCTGTAAGATCTGATGCCGCAGCGGTATTAAGATTGAGCGGGTCTTTTTTCCGGTATTCGAGGTGTTGCCACCAGCCATCGTCCGTGGTTTCAGCATCTTCAAGTCCTTCGGTTATATTTTCCAGTTGCTGTTCTGTTTCCGGCGAAGCTTGTTCCTGTGCCTGTATGCACAAAGGAAAAAACAAACATAGTATAGCAGTATACCGGTTCATTCCTTTGCGTTTTTGTTAAGCTGGTACAACAATAACAGGCCCGGGGATAAGCCCAATTGCTGATGGAAGCCAACGGAGAAGTCCATACGCAGTTGCCGGTACAAATAACCTATCCCAAAATAGCAGGTGGAAGTGCCTGTAAATATACCTGCACGGGCAAACAATTGTTTTATTGGCCGGTATTGCAATCCTGCATGCACATTTACATCTTTGTCTTTTTCTTTTATTACTTCTAATTGTGTAAAAAAGGACGCGGACATTTCATACCCTAAGCCGGCTTTATATACGGAAGCGATTTTTTCACCGGTGTTTTTTCCCAGCGGGCTGCTTAGGGGATTGTATATGGATACACCGGTATGCAACTGGTCGCTGATATGTATGATTGCTCCTAATTCAAAATTGATCGAGGAAGCGTTCATGTACGAGGGAATGCGGAGACTATAATAATTGAATTTGGCCCCCATTCCGGCCTTGTTGCTCAGTGGTATGCCATAGGCAATACCAACCTGTGATTCATTGTATGCATTATAACCGAAATAATCGGCCTGCAGGGCGAAATTGCCAACGGATGCGGGCATGGCGATAGCAGCGGAGTACAGACTGGTTTCTTCCAGCATAAACCTTCTTTCGCCATATATACCGGCACTAAAGCTGTTTAGCGCCGATAGTGCTGCAATATTGGAAGAAAGGGAAAAAGCATCCGTAAAGTTTTTACTGTAAGCGCCTGAGAATGGATGGTAAGATGCTAAGGGCGTGTGTGTGGTTTGAGTGAAGCTATTAGAGCTTAGGCAAAGCAATGCCGCAGCAAGCAGGTTAGCGCTTTTCATTATCCGGTGTTTGACCGTTAAGATAAATAAAAATATTGAGCTGTGAAAATATTCAAATGGGTATTACATATGAACTGAATTCTACACCGGCTTACAATAAAATTAATGATCAATAAATCGTTTGATTTTTGCTTTCACCTAACTTAGTTGTATCATTATGCTGTCATCCATGGCCATACAATCGCCGGCAAGGGCTGCCCGAATTGCCGTTAGTGTTTTCTTTTTTTCCGCCGGTTTTTGTTTTGCAAGCTGGGCTTCACGCATACCGGATATTCAGCAAAAATTACACTTAAATGAGGCGGGGTTGGGAATGGTGCTGGTTTCACTACCAGTGGGCCTAATGGTTAGCCTGCCGGTATCGGGCTTTGTGGTGGCGCGTTACGGAAGCAGGCATACAGCGATTATTGCCGCTTTACTGTATGCCGTGCTGCTGCCTTTTTTAGGAATTGTTGCACTGGTGTGGCAATTGGTGATTATCCTGTTTCTTTTCGGCTTTGCCGGAAATTTGCTCAATATTTCCATGAATACCCAGGGTATAGGTGTAGAAGCGTTATATGGCAGATCTGTCATGGCCTCTTTTCACGGAGTATGGAGTGTAGCTGGCTTTAGTGGCGCCGCCATCGGCACGCTCATGCTTTCCTTAATTGTTTCTCCCTTTTTGCATTTTTGCATCATTACCATACTGGTATGCTGCCTGGTTACAGTGGCTTATAAATATTTACTGGTAAAAGATATTCATTCAGACAGCAAGACGCCGGTTTTTGCAAAACCCGACAGTGCGTTGTTGAAATTAGGGCTGATCGCTTTTTGCTGCATGGTATGCGAAGGCACGATGTTCGACTGGAGCGGCATTTACTTTGTTAAGGAGGTTCAGGTTCCTAAATCGCTTACAACGCTGGGTTATGTGGCATTTATGACTACCATGGCGGGCGGCAGGTTTACCGGCGACTGGATGTCTGTTAAAATCGGTAAGAGAAATATGATAAGAATGAGCGGGCTGCTGATTGCGGCCGGGTTGATGCTTGCCGTTGCATTACCGTATATAGTGCCTGCTACCATCGGTTTTTTGATAACAGGCCTGGGTGTATCTTCTGTTGTTCCCCTGGTATACAGTACAGCCGGGAAATCGGGTAAAGTAGCTGCTGGCGTTGCACTTGCCGCCGTTTCCACCATCGGCTACCTGGGATTTTTGTTTGGTCCGCCGGCTATTGGATTGATAGCCGGGGCATTTGGTTTGAGATGGTCATTTGCCCTCATAGCTTTTTTGGGATTGGGCGTTACATTATTGGCCGGATTTTCGAAGATTGAAGACTGAGTAAAAAAACAGGGGCATTGTTTTTACAATCCATCAAAATGAAAAAACCAGGACATTTCACTGACCTGGTTTCGAATGCTGTTTTATATGCCAGTTCATAAAGAGCATCTTATTTCATCATTTCAAAAAAAAGATACGTCTCCGTCCGGCGTTACCTGAAGTATAAGCGACCCGGACTGGTCATTCTTTTTCAATGATACAAAATAATTGATATTACTTTCGTAAGGTATCAGAGGGAATAAGTCATTCAGGTTTTCTTCCCGGTCGTTGTAAACAATTGTTCTTTCAACAGTATAATCTGCATAGTGTTTTGCAATTGTTTTACGTGCAGATTCAGGTAAATCGGCATATGTAACATCATGAGTAGTGCCCGCGAGTTGGCCATCCCAGTCGTAAAAAGCGTGCATAAGCACACCATCCTTTGTAAAAATGGCTTCGCTGTATTGCTGATCCCTGGTCCAATGTACAGTTTTGATATTAGGGAAATCCGATTGAAAATCCTGTTTTGCCATAAAAGTCGCTTTTTGTTTGCCTGCTCTGTGGGTGCCACCGGCAAATGAAACTGTGCAAATCAGTGCAGCCATCAGTATGGTTAATCCTATCTTTTTCATAACTGTAGTTTTTAAAGATTATTAAATTCGGTTTACATGTATACCGACTGGCGGTTGGCGCCCAATGTTTATTGCTGCATTGTTAATCAGATGTTTTTATACGCGGTATGGCAATAAAAATCCCCGCTGCAAATGCAACGGGGAAAAAATATCAATGAAGCAGCCTGTTACTTACTGCCTTTGTTTTTTTTCTTTTCCAACTCGTATTTGGCGTATGCTTCGGCATTCAGCACATTTCCTGTGATCCTTAATTCAAGGGGAATGTCTATGCCCTGCACCTTTACATATACCGTTTTATCAAATTCACCTGCAGCCGCGGCATTGAATCCTGCTTTGATAATATTGCTTTTTCCTTTAGCAACCGGTTGTTCGGGCCTGGTTGGGGTAGTACAGCCACAGGAAGCCCAGGCATTTTCGATCACTACAGGCTTATCGCTGGTGTTTTGAAAAGCAAAGTCGTATGTAACCGGAACGCCCTGTTTGATCTTTCCAAAGTCGTGTTTCTTTTCTTTAAAGCTAATCAGGTCTTCCGCTTTTTGTTTGCCTTCGGTTTTCTGGGCTACAGCCCAGGAAGTAATGGCAAATGCTGCCATGGTAAATAACAGTTTCTTCATATTTAATGGTTTATATTTTTTAATAACTGAACACTTGCGTTAGCAGGAGCGGGGTCGGCAGGCGTTTGCCAAACTTCTCCTTTAATATACAATAATTTTGTTTTTCCTGAATTGTAAAAAACAGTAATCACTTTTTCAAATTCCCCTTTAGCGGCGGCATTATATCCTACCGTAATTTTCTTTGACGCTCCCGGAGCTATGGGGTCGTGGCTCCATTCAGGAGTAGTGCAACCGCAGGATGCCTGAACATTTTCAATTTGAAGAGGCTCCTTTCCGGTGTTCACCACCTCAAAGATATGCGTTACCGGTTTTCCCTGTGGAATTTTTCCAAAATCATACCGCGTTTCCTTTACCAACAACACATCCCCGGCTTTTGCCTGGCCGGTGCTGTTCTGTGCCTGCACAAAAGATGCCAAACCCAGTATAACTAAAAGTGTGTAAAGCTTTTGCATTGTAATTTTGTTTGCGTGCGCTGCTACAACGTTAATGCAAATCTACATATTGTTGGCCAGGAACGTTAAAATGCGGTTTAAACTGGCATTTTTTTAACAAGCTTTCTCCCTTAACTTGCGGTTTACATTTCCGTTGCTATTTTTAATGAAAATTGATTAAAATGCGATACTGGTCATTCCTGGTTCTGCTATGCCTTTGCGGCAAACTGAGCGTTGCGCAAAATGATACATCAAAAACGAAACCTTTATATACTCAATATCCTTTACCTCAGTTTTCGATTTTGCTCACCGACAGTACCACCTGGTATACCAAAAATGATCTGCCCAAAAAAAAGAAAACAATCATCATGTTGTTTAGCCCGGATTGTGAGCATTGCAAACATGAAACCGAATTGATAAAAAAGAACATTAAACAATTGGGCAATGCCCAGGTTGTAATGATAACTACTTTGCCATTTGATAAAATGCTGCAGTTTTATAAAGATTTCGGACTGCAGGAATTTAAAAACATTACCGTTGGTCGTGATACTAAGTTCTTCTTCGGAAACTATTTCAAAATACATTACCTGCCTTTTTTGGCCATCTACGATAAAAAATACAAACTGCTTAAAACTTTTGAAGGCGCCCCCAAATGGGAAGATCTGATGCCATATCTTTAATGCAAACATTCCCTTACTGTATATTTTGAGTTTTCAAAACATTGCTGTCCGGTAAAAATAGAATAATTCTTTTTTCAAACGGCTGGTTGCGGT
>CALKHN010000086.1 GCA_937991535.1 uncultured Sphingobacteriales bacterium | reverse complement strand
AAAAAATATTCAACCGGGCGTGCAGCCTTTTCTCATCATTGAAGGTGAGAGGTGAGAAGTGAGAAGAGAGAGGTGAAAGTTGAAAAGTGAGAGGAAGTACTGATCCTATCCGAGTAGTTTTTAGCTGACTGCTGACTGCTGATAGCTGACTGCTGACAGCTCAATGCACAGACAATCTTTTGTGGATATACAACACTAATTAATATGAGTGCTTTAGAAAATATGACCGGCAGGTTTAAGGAATTTAAACCCACTACCTGGAGTATAAAGAACAGAACTTCCATTTACCTGATGATGTTATTTATCAGTGCCATTGGCGTATACCAGTTCGTTACTTTGCCCAAGGAACAGTTTCCTGATATTGTAATTCCGACAGTATATATTCAAACGGTATATGTAGGTAATTCGCCGCGCGATATCGAAAACCTGGTTACCCAGCCCATCGAAAAGCAGATCAAGGGTATTACAGGAGTAAAAATTCAAAAAACCACCAGTACTTCCGTCCAGGATTTTTCCGCAATTGTGGTTGAGTTTAATACCGATGTTGATATTGATGTGGCGGTGCAAAAAGTAAAAGACGCGGTAGATAAAGCCAAAAAGGATCTTCCTACGGATCTTACAGAAGAGCCTACTGTGATGGAGGTGAGCTTATCCGAAATCCCCATCATGTATGTAAACATGAGCGGCGATTATGATGAAATGAAGCTGAAGAAGTATGCCGATGATTTACAGGATAAGCTGGAAGAGCTTTCGCAAATTACGCGTGTTGATATTGTAGGCGCTCCTGAAAGAGAGTTCCAGATCAATGTAGATAATTACAGGATGCGCAGCGCCAATATTACTTTTGATGATATTGCCAATGCCGTAGCACGCGAAAACATGGACATTTCCGGCGGTTTGCTGGAAGTGGGCAATATGAAACGAACCCTTCAATTGAAGGGACAGTTCCGCTCTGCATCAGATATTGAAAAAGTGGTGATGAGGAGCCCTACCGGCGCTTCCATTTATTTGAAAGATATTGCGGTTATCAAAGATACTACCAAAGAAAGGGAAAGCTATGCACGGCTCGATGGCAAAAATGTAATTACACTTAACATTGTTAAACGTTCCGGCGAAAATCTTATTGAAACGGCCGATGCAGTAAAGCTGGCCGTAAAGGAAATGCAGGATAGTGAATTTCCGAAAGACCTGAACATTGTTGTTACCGGTGATCAAAGTAAAAATGCCAAACATTCCTTTGATGAACTGGTGAACTCTATTGTTATCGGTTTTATCCTCGTGCTGATCATCCTCATGTTTTTTATGGGGGTTACCAATGCATTTTTTGTGGCGCTTTCTGTTCCGCTGAGCATGTTCGTTGCATTTATGTTTTTACCAGCCGCGGATCTTATCATAGGAGCAAACGTTACACTCAACTTCATGGTATTGTTTGCGTTGCTGTTTGGATTGGGTATTATAGTGGATGATGCCATTGTCGTCATCGAAAATACGCACCGTATATTTATCCAGGCAAAGGGCAAGCTAACTTCCGAAAAATCGGCCATTGTTGCGGCAGGAGAAGTATTTATCCCGGTACTGGCGGGTACCCTCACCACACTCGCGCCCTTCTTTCCATTGTTGTTTTGGCCGGGGATCATTGGTAAGTTTATGATCTACCTGCCGGTAATGCTCATTTTTACGCTTACCGCATCGCTGATCGTAGCATTTATTATGAACCCCGTGTTTGCCGTTGATTTCATGAATCATCCCGAAGGGGAAATAAAAGAAAAGAAATTTGCGATCTTTAAAAAGCCGTTTTTCTGGGTAGCCATTGCAGCGGGCATCGTGCTTGATCTTTCCGGCGCGACTTTTCTGGGTAATATCCTTTTGTTTTTGGTGTTAATGGTTCTACTGAACCGTTATGTGCTTGAAGGAATGATCCGCAGCTTTCAGAACAAGGTGCTGCCCTGGATCATGGGGCATTACGAAACCTTGTTGCGCTGGGCTTTAAAAGGATGGCGGCCGGTACATTTGTTATTGGGCACTATTGGTTTGCTGATCCTGAGCTTTATGATATTTGTATCGGCAGTAAGCAGCCAGCGTGTACCCATCGTGTTTTTTCCAAAGGCCGATCCCAATTTTATTTATGTGTACCTGAAACTACCGGTAGGTACCGATGTGGAATACACAGATTCCATTACCCGCAACCTCGAACAGCGGGTATACAAGGTGCTGGATATGGAAAATGGTAAAAAGAACCCGATCGTGGAAAGTGTGATTTCTAACGTGGCCATTGGCGCCGGTGATCCGCAAAGTGGCGACAGGAGCGCACGCCCCGAACTGGGCCGTGTGCAGGTATCATTTGTTGAATTTGAAAAAAGACATGGCGCGTCTACAGCGGCCCTGCTGGATTCTATACGCAATGCGATCAAAGGCATACCGGGTGCTGAGATTTCGGTAGACCAGGAAGCCAGCGGACCGCCCACCGATCCTCCGATTAATATAGAAATTGCCAGTGAAGACTTTGATAAGCTCATTAAAACAGGTGTTGGCTTAAAAAATTACTTAGATTCCATACAGGTACCCGGTGTTGAAGAATTGAAGATGGATGTGGATTTAACCAATCCGGAGATCAGTATTACCGTAAACAGGGAAAGGGCGTTGATAGAAGGGGTGTCATCGGCGCAAATTGGCATGGAGATCCGTACAGCATTGTTTGGAAGAGAAGTGTCTAAAATAAAAGACGGTGAGGATGAGTATAAGATACAATTGCGCAACAATGAATTGCAACGCAAGAGCCTTCCCGATCTGTTGAATATGAATATCACTTTCAGGGATATGGCCAGCGGCGGCGCTATAAAAAATGTACCGATCAGTTCATTGGTTACAATAGATTATACCAATACGCTTGGCAGTGTAAAACGAAAGGATCAGAAAAGAGTGATAACACTACGCTCCAATGTACTTACATCGCAGGGCTACACGCCAACATCGGTGAACCAGCAGATCAGGAATTATATAGATGATTTTCCGGGAAGAGCGGATGGCGTAACGATTAAGCAAACCGGTGAAGGTGAGCAGCAGGCGGAAACAGGAGCATTTCTTCTTAAGGCCATGGTTATTGCATTAATGCTGATATTGTTTATACTGGTATTGCAGTTTAACTCTGTGAGCAAACCGGTTATTATTTTGATGGAAATCATTTTTAGCATCATTGGGGTATTGTTAGGATTTAGCTTAACAGGCATGGAAGTATCGGTAGCGTTCACGGGGTTGGGTATTGTAGGCCTGGCGGGGATTGTGGTGAAGAATGGGATACTGGTGATTGAGTTTGCGGATGAATTGAGAAGTCGTGGTTTAAAAACCAGGGAAGCCATGATTGAAGCGGGTAAAACCCGTATCATTCCCGTATTGCTCACTGCGCTCGCCGCTATATTTGGTTTGATTCCGTTAGCCGTAGGATTTAATATTGACTTTGTAGGTTTATTCTCCAGCTTTGAACCGCATATTTTCTTTGGCGGCGACAGTGCGCGGTTCTGGAAGCCGCTGGCATGGACCATTATTTTTGGTTTGATCTTCGCGTTCTTTATGACGCTGATCATTGTGCCCAGCATGTACCTGATCGCTGAAAGGCTGAGAAGACCGATGCGCAGGCAGTTTGGCGGCAAATGGATCTCTATGCTGGGTATACCTCCTTTCACAATTGTGTTCATGCTGCTGATGATCTATACCATGATCCGGCAAAGAATAAGTACGGCACGCAGAAGAAGAAAATTAGGAAACAGTGTTAATAAAGCATGGATCGGCAGTTGGTTTTAGGAAGTGGTTAGGGGTAAGTGGTAAGTAGTAAGTAATTGGTTTTAACAGTACGGAATCACAATAAGAAAGCGGTCAGCCTGTGCCTGGTGCATGGGTTGACCGCTTTGCTTTTCTTACAATCTAAGTGAATAGGCTATTTTTTTCACTTATCCTTTATCACAAATACCTCAATTGTTCGTTCCGCTTCCCGTAAATCCAGCCCGGAATACTGAAGCCTCCGGCGTATGCTTTCGATGTCTTTGAACCCATCGGGGAAGTCAATATCAATATTCCCTGTGTAACCGGTTTCATTGAGCACCGGCAATGAAATGGCTTCACAATTATTCAGCCTGGTAATAAGATGGCGGATAGGAGCATTTTTGATGTAAATATTATTCCCATTGAACAGATGAATTGCTGTAGCACCACCTTTGGTATATGGAGGTTTATGCTTCGCCTGCACACACAGAACCAGGCAGGGAATTTTCCTTTGTTCCATTTTTCCAATATAACCTGAACTGCGGTTAAGCTCTTCAAACATTGTATTGTACAACTTATTATGGGCATCAGGAGGTAGTATCACTTCAAGTGTATAAGTATTTTGCCGGTACCAGTGGTTTAAGCTTTCTTCGTGGTGTGGCATTTCCAATTGTGCCGGGTTTTTTACTTCCAGCCTAATCTTATTGCGGGTAAAACCGGGGTAAGCCCTGCTTAAAATGGAAAAGTATATCTCTATCAACGATGTGTTAGTAATACCCCATCCATGCAGGGTATCCCCAGTCTTGTGCATACGGTTACCTGTTCCCAGCCCATCAAACCGACCTTTCAGGAGTATTGAATAGCTCAACAACCGTTTCGTAGGCAAGTCGGCATTGGTAAATAACGGTTTATCCCTGTCCTGGTCTCTTTTCATCGGGAAGGCTACTTCCACACCATCAAGCACCGCCCTTATATTGGCAGCAGTAACCTGTTCGGCGGAAGTGGTAGCGATCACTTTGCCGGCACTGTTGATCCATACATAATGGGGCACAAGGTTATGCGGGAACATCGCATCCAATATGCTGTCGTTCACCACCGAACGCAGGTGCAGGCGCTTGCCGGTTCGTTCTTGCCATTTTCTTAAAAAGCGGTTGACCTTTACCGTATCATCTCCCGAATTTTTAGTATTCACCAGCACCACCTGCAACCTGTTTTTAAATTCATCCTGAAGTGTTTCCATTTTAGGGAAAGTTTTAATGCAGGAGCTGCACCAGGTGGCCCAAAAATCGAGGATGGTAAGCCTGCCGCTGTTATCCGGAAGGAGGGCGGCGCCCACCATATCATTAAAAGCATAGGTATATTGAACAACGGGAATGGTTTCATTTATTTGAAGCGGGCGTATGGTTTGGGCGTACAAACTGCTACACAGCAGGCATGTCATGCCCAATACAAATTTGAATGGCATAATTGATCATTTTAATAAAGTGGTGTAATGCCCCGGTTTGCGGTGGCCGGGGAATGATGATCTGTGCGAGTCTGTATTGCGGAAAACGAAGATGACGCCAATTGCCTGATTACCAAAACCCAATCTGGGATATTATATCCTTCAACGGTTAGCAACAAATGCTACCTTAGTATTTTACGTGGATACCTTATCCATTTTTTAATATCTTTATCCGGAATACAACAATTATGGCAACCACTACATTAAAAATACTGAGGGAGGTAAAAGGCTACAAGCAGGAGGAAATAGCAGAAGTGCTCGGGATCAGCCAGAACACCTATAGCCGGCTGGAAAGAAATCCACAAAGTTTAACTGCAGAACAGGCGCAAAAGCTTTCTGAATTTTATGATGTTAGTATAGAAAATTTATTATCGGAGGTGCTGCCCGTCATTACATTCCATGAATCTAAGTTTGAAAACTCAAACAATGGGTATCTTAATCAGGTTGAAAATGACTATAGGGTAGAAGGCGCCCAATCAGAAATAAAATCATTGAAAGAAGAAATCGAATACCTGCGAAAACAGAATTCAGAATTAATAAAAGCCCTTGGAAAAAATTAATTAGCTTAGTATCTTTTGCGGATTAGGCTATATATAGCGGCTTAACCTTTACCAATCAACCTGCCTACCAGTTGATTGTTTTGCTGCCGGAGCCGGCTGATCTCTTCTTTCAACAATTGAATTTCTTCATCTTTGGCAGCCGTTAGCATTTGAATTACCCTCATATCCTGCTGGTACATGTTATGCACATATGCGTTGCTGCCATTAAAAGTATTATGTGAATAGTTGAAACTACCCGCTTGTGAACGGGTATCCTGTAAAAAGATAGCAGGAGGTGCATTATACAGCCGGGAAAGTTTTTCTGCTATAGCTTCATCTATGTTTTCAACACCGGCTTCCATAGCTTCATATTCATCATAAGTTAAGCTAAGTTCATCGGCTATTTCAAACTGCGTTTTATTTACAAAAGAACGAAAAAAATAAAGAGATGAATTCATTTTATAGCGATCTCTGGCATTTACTCGAAGCCTTTTGAGAAAAACTCCTTAGGTGAAATTTCAAGTCCATCAATTATTTTCAAAAGAGTTCTAAGTCTAATATCATAAAAATTTCCAGATTCATAATTGGACATACCCACTCTTGATACCTCTATATCATACGCAAAAAGCTCATAGGAGTTAAATCCCCTTTCCTTTCTCAGTTGCTTTATACGCTTACTTAGGTTTCCAAGAAAAGCATCATGGTCCAAATGCCCTAATGTTGCTTTCTTGCGCGGAACCTTCTTCTTGCTTTTTGCCATGTCGCAATTAACAAGATAGATATTGTATAAATAACCTCTTATAGTATACTCATTATAATATACATATTATAATATTCATTTTTGTATCTTTAGTATTATTAATACTCCGCTTGAGAATAATTAATAACGATATAGCATTAGCTTGGCAATCATTTCAGCGAGGACAGGAAGAAGGATTCACCTTCTTTGTTAAGCACTATTATGCATTTCTCTGCTTTTTTGCCAACCGTTTTGTAAAAGATAAGGAAGCAGCAGAAGATATTGTAAGCGAATCATTGCTGAAGGTTTGGGAGAAAAGAAATGACCTGGAACATGGGGCAGCCCTGAAAAGCTATTGTTATACCGCTGTCCGCAACGCCTGCCTGCGATGGCTGGAAGTGCAGCAACGCGGTGCAGAACAGGAGAGGAGTTGGATTCAGGTTGAAGAAGTTACAGAAGCATGCGTGCTGGAAAACATCATTCAAACCGAAGTAATTGAAGAATTGTATACTGCTATTAAAAAGCTGCCGCCCCAGAGCAGTATGGTGTTTACCAAATTGTATATTGAGGGCAAAACCGTTGCCGAAACCGCACAGGAAATGAAACTTGCGGTATCCACCATAAAATCGCATAAAAAGAACGGGATCACCCTTCTGCGGAGTATGATCTCACCTGCTGCGCTGCTCATTCTCGTTATTGCTGTGCAGGGAAGCTGATAAATTGCGAGGTTGCCAATCTCTTTAGGAGCATTATAGCTTGAGCGTCACCTATCCCCGGTTGACAACACACGCCCACAGGCGTAAAATCGCAGATGTACAGGCAAACCGGTATTTTTTTACAAATTTTTACTTATCCGTTAGTCCTTTTCTTCTCTTTTTGTATCCTTATAAAAAAGGAGCGGTGATGCTACGCCAAAATATTTTTATCTTACTGAAATGAAAAACGAACCCCATATCAATAAGGATGATTTTGAAGGCGCCTACCGCACCGCCCGGTTGATAGCAGGGTACATCCGCAGTACGCTTACGGAAGAAGAAAAAGATGAATTAGACGACTGGATATGCGCCAGCGACGATAATAAGCACCTGTTCGCCAAACTAACGGATGAAAAAAATATAGAAGACAGTCTGAAGCAACGCCATGTTTTTGACAGTGAGGCCGCCATAGAAAAGCTGAAGCAAAAAATAAGAGCAGAACAAACGGGGAAACCTGTTGTAAAAAGCAGGGTGCTTTTATACGCGGCTGCCGCTACCATATTGTTGATAGCCGCTTTATTTATGGTATTCCGGTATACAAATACACCACCACTACCCAAACATATAATTAGTGAAAAACCAGACCTTAAACCCGGTGGCGATAAAGCCACGCTTACGCTTGCCGACGGAAGAACGATTGCATTAGACAGCACGCTAAAGAATATTGTGCAGGCCGAAAACGTGCAGGTAACCAATGCCGGGGGACAACTACTATATGAAGGAAACAGCAGCAAAGAAGAATGGCATACCTTAACCACCCCCAAAGGCGGCCAGTACCGGCTGGTTTTACCAGACGGATCAATGGTTTGGCTTAACGCGGCAAGCAGCATTACCTACCCAACGGCGTTCACCGGTTCGCAAAGAACCGTAGAGATAACCGGTGAAGCCTATTTTGAAGTGAAGCATTATGAAAACATGAAATTCATAGTATCTGTCAATCAAACAACCACAGAAGTTTTGGGCACTCATTTTAATGTGAATGCTTATGATGATGAAGCGGGCATAAAAATAACCCTGCTGGAAGGCAGTGTGAAGATCTCGCAGAACAACAGCCAGTCAGCCATTTTAAAACCAGGCCAGCAGGCACAAATTGACACTAACCGAAAGCTGCACGTAGCTGATATTGTAAGCACCGAAGAGGTGCTGGCCTGGAAGAATGGGTGGTTTCATTTTAATGACGCGTCAATAGAAACCATCATGCGCCAGGTGGCCCGGTGGTACGATGTGGACATCCGTTACGAAGGAAAAGTAAATTATCATTTCAACGCCGAAATAGAAAGGAATGTGCCGGTATCGAAACTTTTCCAGTTGCTGGAAATGACCGACAGGGTGCATTTTACCATAAAAGACACAACCATTATTGTAAACCCTTAAAAAAACTGCCCATGATATAATGCTTTTTACAGACCCAAAAACCGCTTCGTTTTGCGGACGAAGCGGTACATGAAATTGGGTCAATTAATAAACACAATCTGTGCGGATTGTTTCCTTGCGGGAAATAAATGTATTAATCAAACCAAAACAGTTCAAAGATATGGAATTCAGCATTCCCTGCAGTATCCATGCCGGTGCTGCTCGTGTATTGCCCTTCAGGTATGGTATCCACAGGATATTTAACCGGAAAATCATACTGATCATGAAACTGGTAATACTGCTTACAACCATGGCCTGTCTGCAGGCCTGGAGCCACCCGGTGGCCCAAACACTAACGCTTAACCTGGAACAGGCGCCTCTTGAAAAAGTATTCCGGGAAATCAGCAAACAAAGCGATTACCGTTTTATTTATACAAAAGAGGAATTGCTGGCAGGTAAAGCGGTAAGCCTGTCTGTTAATGAAGCGCCGGTTAAAGCGGTATTAGATTACTGTTTCAGTGAGCAACCGCTTATCTATGTTATTTCAGGAAGGTATATCATCGTAAAAAAGAAAGTCTATCCCCCCGATACCATTAAACCTGATACCCTGGTTAACATAAAAGGAAAAATTACTGAAGAGGGTGGCGAACCGCTTGCAGGCGCCACGGTTATGGTTAAGGGCACAAAACGTACAACCATCACAAATGAAAAGGGCGAATTTTTCTTAGACGGGGTAAACGCTAATATTATACTTGTGGTGAGCAGCATTGGCTATTTCCCGCGTGAATATCAAATGAAAGGAGAGGAGCTAATTTTGCTGCGTTTGCGGGCAAATGTTAGTGAACTGGGCAATGTGAATATTGAAGTAAGTACGGGTTTCCAGGAAATACCCAAGGAAAGAGCAACCGGATCGTTTACATTTATTGATAACAAACTATTCAACGAGCAGGTGGGTACTGACGTGCTGAGCAGGCTGGAATACATTGCCAATGGGTTATCGGTAAACCGAAAGATCAATGCCGGAGGTCAAATGAGTATCCGTGGATTAAGCACCATTCGTGGTCCAAAAGATCCGTTGGTCATTGTAGACAATTTTCCCTATGCAGGCGATTTAAACAATATCAATCCCAACAATATTGAATCCATCACCATCCTTAAAGATGCGGCTGCGGCCTCCATATGGGGGGCAAGGGCAGGTAATGGGGTGATCGTGATCACTACCAAAAAAGGAAAATTCAACCAGCCATTCCGGGTGGAGCTAAACAGCAATATAACCGTAGCTCAAAAACCCAACCTTGGTTACCTGAAACAGATGTCTGCCAGTGATTTTATAGATGTGGAAGAGATGCTGTTTGAAAAAGGATTTTATAACGGGAAGGAGAACGATTTTACACGGCCGCCGCTTTCTTCCGTAGTGGAAACTTTGATTGCTCAAAGAGACGGGCTGATAGACCCTGCCGCGGCCACAGCAAAGATCAATGCGCTACGTACAAAAGATGTAAGAGATGATTTTAACCGTTACCTGTACCGAAAGGCAGTGAATCAGCAATATGCATTAAATGTTAGGGGAGGTGCTGAGCACATTGCCTATTCTTTTGCTGCGGGGTTTGATAAAAACCTGTCAGAGCTTTCAGCCGGTTATGATCGTATAAATATCAGTTCTGAAAATACTTTTGTGCCGCTCAAAGGGTTAGAATTGAACGCAGGCATTTATTTTACACAGAGCAAAAGCACCAGCGGGAGGCCGGATTATTATGCAATCCAGCAGCCTGGTTATTCAGCCCTGCCACCTTATAGTTCATTAAATGAGCCACTTGATTTTTACCGCGGACCCTATATTGACACAGTGGGAGATGGGCAATTGCTTGACTGGAAATATTATCCCACGGAGAATTACAAGCATAGCCGTAGCGAATCTAAGCTGCAGGATATTTTGCTTAATATCGGTGTCAGGTATAGCTTCTTTAAAGGGTTCTCAGCGGATGTAAAATACCAATACGAACAGCAGCAGGTTAATGGGCGTTCGCTTCATGATATGGAAAGTTATTATGCCCGAAATCTTATTAATACATTCACGCAAATCAATGATGGTATTGCAACTTACGGCGTTCCCCTGGGTGCGGTGATGGGGTTATCTCATGTTTCCACCACATCGCACAACATCAGGGGACAACTGAATTACGATAACCGTTGGGGTAAACATGCGGTTACCGCGATAGCAGGAGGCGAAATTCGGCAGATCGCAAACAAATCCGATGGTAACACCATTTATGGCTATAACGATGATATACTCACTTATACACCTGTTGATTATAGCAATGTAAAGCCCACTTTTATTACCGGGTGGAGCAGCTTTATTCCCGATGGCATTTCTATTAATGAAACGATGAACCGTTTTGTTTCTTTTTACACAAACGCGGCATACACTTACCTTGACAGGTACACTGTTTCCGGTAGCGCCCGCAGGGATGCTTCCAATTTATTTGGGGTATCCATCAATAATAAATGGAGACCGCTATGGTCCGCAGGCACGGGCTGGGAGATATCCAAAGAGAAATTTTATAAATCAACTGTCATTCCATATCTGAAGCTGAAGGTTACATACGGGTATAGCGGAAATGTTAATCCTTCTATGGCGGCGGTTACTACAATTGAATACCTCGACACCAATCCTTATACAGGTACTCCCTATTCGCATGTTTTAAATTTTTCCAATCCTGAACTTCGATGGGAAAAAATAAGGATGTTAAATGCAGGTCTTGATTTCAGGATATTCCATGACCGAATTAGGAGTTCCATCGATATCTATTTTAAAAAAGGGAGCGACCTATATGGTTCGATTCCGGTGGATTATACATCTGGGTTAGGAACAGAACTTGTGGTCAAAAACGTTGCTGCTATGACAGCAAAAGGGATTGATTTCGAACTTTCCAGCATTAATATAACCGGAAAATTTGTTTGGAATTCCAGCTTGAATATAAATTATTACAGAGATAAAGTAGAGAATTATTACCTAACTGCAACCCAGGGAAGCTTTTATGTTACAAGTGGTGGATTATTGAAAATAGCCCCGGTTGAAGGAAGACCCGTCTATTCCATGTTGTCATATGCATGGGGCGGTTTGGATTCTGAAACGGGTGATCCCATTGGATATCTTAATGGAGGAATCAGCAAAGATTACAGATCGATTGTCGGAGCAGGAACAAAGAAAGAGGATCTGGTGTATTCTGGTCCTTCGATGCCGTTATTCAATGTGTCCCTTGGTAACACTTTTCAGTACAAAGGCTTTTCGTTAACAGTAAGAATAACAGGTAAAACAGGCTATTACTTCAGAAGATCAGTTGTAAACTATTCAAGCTTATACACAACCTATGCCGGTCATGGTAGCTTTGCTTTGCGATGGCAAAAAAAGGGAGACGAGTCCTTCACAAATATCCCATCAATGACCTATCCACTCAATGCAAGTCGTGATGCGTTTTATACAGGAACGATATCTCTTGCGGAGAGAGGAGACCATATTCGTCTGCAATACATTGCTCTAAGTTATGACATCGGACAAAATACACTGACAAAAATCGGTTTGAAACAATTACAGATATATACCAACGCTTCAAATCTTGGCATAATCTGGCGTCAGAATCAATATCATATTGATCCAGATTTTACCGATAATAGTATTCTTCCTTCTCAAACTGTTGCATTGGGTATAAGGTGCGGGCTTTAATTTTAACTTTAAACAGAGCATGAAATGGCCATAAAATCTAAATTTATAGTATACTTAGTTATACCGATAATCCTTTCTTCCTGCAAAAAATACTTAGACTATCCTTCAGATAAAAAATTGACGATAATAAGTAGTTTAACAGATATGCAAAGTCTTCTAGACCAGTATTATATTATTAACGAAAGAGACCCCAACCCTTTGGTGTATGCTAACGATGATCTTTTTCTAGATTTTGATATATGGGAATCTCTTATTGAATTTGACAGGGGCGTTTATGTATGGGAACCTTATAATATAGTAAGACCGTATTCATATACAGGTAGTGGGAATGCCTGGAGTGATTCATATAATAAAGTTTATCAAGCCAACATTGTTTTGGACAATATTGCAAGCGTTGAAAGAACTGAGAATAATTATAACCAATGGAATGATATAATAGGACAAGCCTATTTTATAAGGGGTAAAACTTTTTTAAATGTTGCATGGATATGGGCTCTCTCATTTGACAGTGCGAGTTTTGGCTCGGATCTCGGAATTCCCTTACGACTCAATTCAAATTTCAATGAAGTGTCAAAAAGGGCAAATATTAGAGACACCTATAGCCAGATTATAGATGATTTAAAAGCTGCTGCTAATTATTTACCATTAAAAGTCGCAAGTCCTTTTAGACCATCTAAGGGTGCAGCATATGGTTTTCTTGCCAGAACCTATCTATCGATGAATGACTTTATCAATGCAGAAAAATATTCTGACTCCGCCCTACAAATAAGTTCTGCATTAATAGATTTCAATAGCGATATTGACCTTTCTGAAACCTATCCATTTGCTGAAAATAATAAAGAGGTTATATACTTCTCAAAGATACAGTCATCAAGAGCTATATCTGCCTCTAACGTAAACACTATGCTTTATCATTCCTACGACTCAAATGATCTTCGGAAAAGTTTTTATTTTAATTTTAGGAATGAGGGGCATTGGAGTTTTAAAGGAAATTATACAAAATCCTCTTCTCCTTTCTCAGGAATGTCTACGAATGAGATTTTACTTATATCAATGGAAGCAAATGCTAGAAACGGCAATATTGGTAAAGCTGTTTCTCAGCTTAACGACTTCATGATAACTCGATGGAAAGAGGGAACATATGTACCTTTCTCATCCGCCGACATGAAAACTGTTGTAGATAAAATTTTAATAGAAAGAAGGAAAGAACTTCTTTATAGGGGTATTCGTTGGTCTGACCTAAAAAGACTTAATAAGCTTGACGCAAATGTTACACAAAAGAGAGAATTAAACGGTGTAGAGTATATTTTAGCTCCCAATGACCTACGATACGCAATGGCTATACCCGAAGATGTGATAGAACGTTCTTCAATTATTCAAAATCCAAGATAAAAGATTAATCAAATGAGGGCGTCTAAAAAAGGACGCCCTCATTGAAATAAGTAATTCAACCGACTCTGTGAGTGCCAGATTTGTCGCTTATTTTCACATTTATTAATCCCTGGTAGCCATGATTGTAGCCGAACCATTGATAACACCGTTATTAGAATCAATAAAATTAACCAACTGAGTTCTCGTGGATAAAGTGGCCGACTGCACTTTGCAGGCAACAAGTTCTCCATCACAAGTTAAATTTGGGTTTGTTTCATGTTTCGTCCACTTTGTAGAATCTGTATACTGTGCTGCAGTTGTGCCTGTAAATTCAAAATAGGTAGTTACCAATGGCTTTTCAGGTCTGTTGTTTGCCGATCGCTCAACCTTATTTGTATTCAGCCTGTTTCCGAATGCAAGTGCTACTACTGCTAATGATACCATGACAGGCAATATAAATTTAATTTTACGCATAAAAAAAATCTGCTTTTATAATCTCAAAAAGCAATAAAAACTTTAAGTTAATTAATGAATTGAGTATACAACGCTATGCCCTTATGCAAAGCTTTGATAAGAAAATAAGGCTTACTCTATTATAGGTTTTCGGCTTCCTTCCTGTCGTTATACGCTGGCCGGAGTGTAACGATATGGTTATTGCAATAAGATGAATCATACTCGGGTAGGGTGCCGCTTAAAGATCGGCTTAATGTTTTCAGCATAATCATTCAGTAACTGAAATGATGGGAACAGAAAATAATATTAAAAATTGAACTGGTTAGATACACACCCAACAGTTACCATTTGTCTTATTATTATTAACAGGGGAAGATTTAGTACCGTTGTTTGTACTACTAAGTTCCAACTACTCTGTTAACCATGCAAATGCATTCATTCGCTTTTCAGGAATAACAATACGGAATTTGGGCTATTCATTAAGCACCGGTTATTTTCGTTTTCGTTTATTGCCTGGTGTAGTACCGAAACGGGCTTTGTATACATTGATCAGGTCTTCGGGCCGCCACCCGGTTTCAATTGCTGCGTATTTTACCGATTCGCCATGGTCTAACAGTTCAATGGCTTTTTCGAGCCGTTTTTCTCTCAGGTATTCGTATGGACCTTTTCCAAAAACCATTTTAAAAACCATTTTAAAACGGTACTCATTCATGCCGGTTATTTTTGCCAATTGCGGAATAAGGTAGTGGGCGGATATATTCCTTGTAATCAGGCGTTCTGCATAATAAACTTTATCCTTTTCTTCTTCTGAATAAGGTGCGGCAACAGGATTGTAAAGGCTAACTTCAACCATGTATTTGAACAAGAGATCACCGGCTCTGGACCTGAAATAAGGCGGCAGCCATGCTTTTGGGTAGCGACACCGCAGAATTTTCTCCACCAGTTCCCTTGTAGCATATTCAGTATACTGTGCAATTTCTGTCAGCATTTTTCCCGCACGTATTTCCAGCAGGCTCCGGCTTATCTTTGGAAAATAGGTCAGCATGTCCGTATAGAAGTCCGGCCTGTACCAAATGGTAAAAAGTGTTATGAATTTTTCCTTCTCAAATATTACCCTGGTTCCCGGGATGCCTTTGGTAGCCTGCCATTGTCCTTCTGTAAGTTTTCTCCTTGTATCATCGGTTTCCAATACAAGATCACCATCTATAATAATTTGCAGGTAAAGTCCTTTATTGTAAGGCGTATTCTTTAAAATAAAATGTTCTTTCGTGTTCAGCATCACGTAGCCAAAAATAAAATCAGCGACACGGTATAATTGGATGCAAACCGACCCGAAACTTCCCGTTGCCGAATACACTTTTCCACCCGGTAACCGCACACCCGGAAAGTCGCGGGGCAGTTCTCCTTTCCATACCAGCGGAGCATGGGTTATAGATTGAACATTCGGTGTCATTCAGTGTTATTAGATGAATGGTTTCTAAAATACCAATAAAATATGATAAAAGAATATATAACCGGTGAGGCTGAGTTAGCCGAATACAAAATTCATTTTATTATGAAATGGATTTGCATGCAAAATATTCCGCCTATAACACCGCTCCCCTGTATGCCCGGCAGCCCGTGCAGTCTTTTCAAACCAAAGGACTGGTAACCTGGACAAAGACACTGATCTACGGAACAACGTTTTATCTGTACAGCGTGCACATTTACGACGATAAAGGGAGGCTGATGTAGTTGAAGAGCAAAAACTTTTCGGGGGGCGTGGTACTTAGATGGCTTTGTATATGAAAGCAAAAACATTGAGCCCGATGATCCCGACAATCCCGACTATTCAGATAAATTGCTCTTTGTTCCCCATGAAGAAGGCAGGATAAGGGCATTGTACAATGACCCGCTAAACCCCAACACCCCTACGGGTTTAACCTACGACTATTTTATTAAAGACCATTTGGGTAATGTAAAAATGGTGCTGACCGAAGAACAGAAGACCGATCAATACCCTGCGGCTACTATGGAAACAGCGCAGGCAGCCACAGAAAATACCTACTACGATAATATAGACCTTACCCGTTTTGACAAAAGCGGCATCTCCGCCTATCCTGCCGACCCCGCAACCGATCCCAATGATTATGTGGCAAAAACAGATGGCGACGGCAATAATATAGGACCTTCTATACTGCTCAAAGTAATGGCAGGCGATAAGTTCAGCGTGCAGGTGAGCAGCTGGTATAAAAAGAACGGCGCCACACCCGCCACGCCGGTAAGTCCCCTTACGGCATTGATCGCCGCGCTGGCGGGGAGCGTGAGCAGTGCAGCACCGATGCATGGCACGGCAACACAGCTCATCAGCAGCGGTGTGCTGGATCCCTCAGCAGCGGATTTTTTAAACAACCGTAATGCGCCGGCGAGCGGTAAACCGAAGGCCTTCCTGAACTGGGTATTATTAGATGAGCAGATGAGGATCGCCAAAGATGCCGGCGGTAATATTATGGCCGGCGGCTACAGCGGTGCAGATCCCGTAGGCGGTGACGAAGAATTTAAAACGCATGCATTTGTCAATATGCCCGTTAATAAGAGCGGATATCTGTATATTTACACCAGCAATGAAACACCAAACATTGACGTGTTCTTTGATAATTTGCAGGTGATGCATACCAGGGGACCTATCCTGGAGGAAACGCATTATTATCCATTCGGCTTGACAATGGCGGGAATATCTTCTAAGGCGGCAGGAGGTTTAGAGAATAAAATTAAATTTGGAGGAAAGGAAAAACAGGACAAAGAATTTAGTGATGGTTCAGGATTAGAATTGATTGACTTTGGTAAACGGATGCAAGATCCACAAATAGGAAGATGGTGGACATTAGATCCAAAAGCATCTAAATTAGCTCAATGGAGTCCTTACACTTATACACTTAATAATCCCATAAGTTTCTTTGACCCTAATGGTGAGTTTCCATATCCTGTTCAAATTAGAGCCTTTGCCCCTGTTGGTGCATTTAAAGGAACAGGTTTTCATGATGATGGAAGAGGGTTTTCTGCAAGCAATGTTGTTACATCAAGAATAAAGCAAACTATTACAATAGACCCTTCGGCAAGAACTGTAACTGGTGGACAGCCAACCAGTGACCCAACTAAAATAGGTTCATTCTCAAAAACAGCAACTGATAAAGGTGGTGTCCAAGGTTCACCAACTTTTTTTAAAAATAGTGAAGGCAGTAATGTAGCTTCTGTAAAATCATCCTTTGAAGGTTCAAATCCATTCTTCTTAGGTGCTGCCCCGAATATTGAAGTTAAATCAGCAATCACTTTATCTGAAAATACAGAAAAGGGATATGTTATTGCTTCAGTTGATTTATCAAGTAAACAGTTTCCTGCAACCGAAGCCCTGATAGGTGATACAAAAGGACAAAACGTATGGTTAACTGGTGCTGCTGCGTATGGTAGCGCTTCTGACTTAGTAAATGGAGATGTAAAAAATATTTCTTCTGTAGATATCCAAATCAACATTAATGATAAAGGAGAATTTACTGGGGTATCGTTTGGAGGTAAAACATATACAGTTGAAGATTGGAATAAGGCACAAACTGCAAAACCTGCAGGCCCACTTCCAAGAGAGGATAAGGATAAACATCAGTAAAATAAAAATAACATCAGATGCTTAAATATTTTTTATATAGCCTTTATAATACCGTTGCATTATTGATAATTTTTTTTGTGCTATTCTACATGAATACTTATGTCAATGATAAATTAATACCCGCATTTTTAAAAAAGAGTTTTGCAACGGAAATGATTATAAGATTTTTAATAGCGGCGATAGAAGGTATTCTTTTGATATTTTTTATTCGTCAATTAAATAAGCGATATCTCTTACAATCAAAAACAACTAACGTTGTTGCATGGACAACGATTATTGAGGTAGGAATTGTCATTATAGTTTGTGCGGTTATGTTTTACCTAATTTTCCAACAGGATAAGTAAAAATGAAACAGAAAGAAGCTTTATTCGTTTGCTCTAAAAAATAATGTTCAAACTAAGTTTCATTGAAAGATGGCAGTTGTAAAATTTTTATTGCCGATAAGCGAAAAAGTAGATTATCCGAATTTAAAATAACAGCAAAGCCGCAGAGATATGCGGCTTTTGTAATTTATGAATCTTATTTTCTTTCGTCCAGCAATTTTTAATACAGGACGGACTTGGAATCGACAGAGATGAATATCCCAGAACTCCCTTTTTGGATCAGGTAATCAATGAGATGGATAAACAATAACGATGAAGGTTTTAGATGTTTTTTACTATTATTATTTTTTGTTCTATAGAAAAGTGATTAGAGATCCGGAGCCCCATTTCGCGACAGTATTAGCATTAAGCTTTAGTGAGTCGTTATTATTAAATGGGTCAATGGATATAATTGCTCTTAAGTATTATTGTTACGAAGTAAAAGTAATTGTTCAGTTTTCAATAACTATTTTGATTATACTCATCAATTATCTATTCTATCATAGATCTGGTAGAGTTCATAATATTATTAACGCTAAACCAACTATAGCAGGAAGTAAATGGTTGTCTATAGCTATTACGGTACTGTTTTTTTTGATAACAACCTCATGGCTTTTTTGGGGGCCTATTTATGGAAAGCATTTATTAGAACAATGTAAATAATCGAGGACTTTGCGAGGTTTGCTTTCAGATTTATTTATGTTACGACAAACTACAATAGCCCGGCGTTGCCGGGCTGTTTTATTATTGTGCAAGTTGTTGCAGTTGTCTTTTAGTGAGAAAAGCGTCAATAAAAGTTTTGATGAGATTTTTATCTTCCGGGTTGAGCAGCTCCACCTGTTTAAATTGTTTAAGCAGTTCTTTATCGGTAAGCTGTGCGGCCACAGCTTCATCTTCGGTTCCTTTCATTAAAAAATCGGTAGTAGTATCAAGCGTTGCCGCCAGGCGGTGCAGCACATCAGCCGAAGGGCTGGATTTGTTGGTCTCATAACGTCCTATCTGTATATAAGAAAGTCCCACCTGCTTAGCCAGTTCAGTCTGGGTAAGTTTTTTCTGTGTTCTCAACTCCTTAATGCGTTCTCCAACGGTCATGTTTTAAAACATTTTCCCTACTGGTGGGTGTCTTCACCCACCAGCATAACTTGCAAGAATATTTCTCTAAACATTGCACCTATGAACATACGACACAAAAGACAAGGTCAAATGGAATTGCAGAATGTATATTTTTATACCGACACTGTCATTGACTTTAAGCATTTGTTAGAAGATGATAGCATAAAGCTTATTATCATCCTGCACATCAAATAAAAAGATA
>CALKHN010000085.1 GCA_937991535.1 uncultured Sphingobacteriales bacterium | reverse complement strand
ATAATCACCAAAATTTTTAAACAATGCCTTACTATAAAACACTTGGCACGATTCCGCATAAGCGCCATACGCAGTTTCGCGCATCCGGCGGAAGGCTCTATTCGGAACAACTCTTTTCTACTGAAGGTTTTTCCAATGACTATTCTTTGCTTTATCACCTTTATCCGCCTACGCAGATAAAGCGTACAGGCGCTACTATAAACCTGCGTCCGGAAGGCGCAACGGATATGAAGCTGCAGCACCGTTGCTTTGACGGTTTTCAGGTGCTGCCGGTGGAGGACTACCTGTGCAGCCGGCAGGTAATTTTATTCAACAACGACTGCCATATCTCCCTTGCCGCCCCGCAGCAAAGTATGAAGGATTATTTCTACAAAAATGCCGATGCGGATGAGCTGATTTTCGTGCATGAGGGCGGCGGTGTCCTGCATAGCCTTTATGGTGATCTTCATTTTTCCGGTGGAGATTATATCCTTATACCTAAAGGCACGATGTATCAGATGGCGTTTTCCGGCACGCAGAACCGCTTGCTGATTGTTGAATCTTTCAGCCCCGTGCGTTTTCCGAAACGTTATCTCAGCCCTTACGGCCAACTGCTGGAGCATGCGCCCTATTGCGAACGGGATATGCGGGGACCCGCGGCACTTATCACTCATGAGGAAAAAGGAGATTTTCTCGTACGTGTCAAAAAGCAGGCACATCTTTACAGCCTGTACTATGCCACCCATCCGTTTGACGTGGTGGGGTGGGACGGCTGCTGTTACCCCTTTGCCTTTTCGATTGATGACTTTGAACCCATTACGGGGAGGGTGCATCAGCCTCCGCCGGTACACCAGACTTTTGAGGCAAGGAATTTTGTAGTGTGTTCTTTTGTGCCGCGCCTGTTTGATTATCATCCCGAGGCCATTCCCGCCCCTTATAACCACAGCAATATAGACAGCGATGAACTGCTCTACTACGTGGATGGCGATTTTATGAGCCGTAAAAACGTAACCAAAGGCATGATCACGCTGCATCCTGCAGGCATACCGCACGGACCGCATCCTGGCGCTGTGGAAAAATCCATTGGGGCGAAAGATACCAGGGAACTGGCGGTCATGATAGATACCTTCCACTCCCTTCAGCTCACAAGGCAGGCGGCAGAGATTGAAAACCCCGGCTACACTATGAGTTGGGCAGAATAAAAACTTACAATTATGAAACTGGTTACCTATTTATCCGGTAATGAAGAAAGGTTAGCAATGCTTTGCGGGGAACTGTTTTATGATATAGCAAATCTTCATCCTTCATTGCCTTCTGCGATGCAGTCTTTTCTCGAGGGATGGGATGATTTTTATACATTGGCGATGCAGAGCAAACCAACAGGAACAGGGATACCTCCTGACAATGTAACACTATTATCGCCTATACCACGACCACGGTCGCTGCGTGACGGTTACGCTTTTCGCCAGCATGTAGCGGCAGCAAGGCGTAACCGTGGTGTGGATATGATCGCTGCTTTTGATGAGTTTCCTGTTTTTTATTTTGGCAACCATCTCAGTGTACAGGGCCCCGGCGACATTCACTGTATGCCCGATCATTTTGAAAAGCTCGACTACGAGCTGGAATGTGCTGTTTTGATTTGTCGGAAAGGAACGAATATCCCGGCAGCGCAGGCGGATCGCTACATCGGCGGGCTCATGATTATGAATGATATGAGCGCAAGAACCCTGCAGATGGAAGAAATGCAACTGAACCTTGGGCCTGCAAAAGGAAAGGATTTTTCCAGTGTACTCGGTCCCTGGCTGGTAACCACCGATGAACTTCAGGTATATGAAACATCCTGCAAGCCCGGTCATACCGGCAAATCCTGGAACCTCCAAATGACTGCCGCAGTCAATGGCATTTTACTAAGCAAAGGCAAGCTGTCCGATATGGACTGGACCTTTGCTGAACTGATCGAACGTGCCAGTTACGGCGTGACCCTATATCCCGGTGATGTCATCGGCAGCGGTACTGTTGGTACCGGCTGCCTGCTGGAGCTCAATGGTACCGGTAAAAGGGAAGACCCGCAATACAAAGAAAAGTGGCTGCGACCCGGAGATAAAGTAGATATGGAAATAACGGGACTCGGAAAACTGCATAATACCATCATACCGCAGTCTACTCCCTGGAGCATTCTTAATCAAAAGAAAACATATGTTACTGCAACTCTCTGAACTATCCGCCAGCCTGCGGCAACAATGGCTCCAACATGCCATTGCCCCAAGGCCCATCGCGCTGGTAAGCTCCATTAATAAGAAAGGGGAAGTGAATCTTGCGCCTTTCAGTTTCTTTAATATGGTCTCAACGGAGCCGCCACTGGTCATTTTTTCACCCAACCGTCGCCTGCGGGATAATTCTACCAAGCATACCCTGGACAACCTTACCGAAACAAGGGAAGTGGTGATCCACATCGTGACCTATGATATGGTGCAACAGGTATCGCTTGCCTCCTGCGAATATCCGGCGGGGATAGATGAGTTCGTGAAAGCCGGCTTTACCAAAGAGCCTTCCACGCAAGTAGCGCCCCCGATGGTTATGGAAAGTCCTGTTAAACTGGAATGCAGAATCATAAATGTACAAGCCCTTGGAAAGGCAGGCGGATCCGGTACCCTTGTGATCGCCGAAGTGCTTTGTATGCATATAAGTGAGGCGATCCTCAACACCGAAGCCTCCATGATTGACCCGCACAAACTGTCACCCGTTGCAAGACTTGGCGGAGACTGGTATTGCCGCGTGGACACAGCGAACCTTTTTAAGCTGGCCAAACCCAACACAAAACTCGGGATTGGTTTTGATGCCCTGCCGGAGTCTGTCAAAACGAGTGACATCTTCACAGGCAACCACCTGGCGCAGTTGGCAAACGTGGAAGCCATTCCCACCAGGGACGATACCTATATCCATGCGTTACTAAGCCTTAGGCTCCGTACCGTGGAAGATAAGGCGCAAAGAAAAAAAATGCTGTACACCCAGGCCATGCAGTTGCTGGATGAAGCAAGAGTTCAGGAAGCCTGGCAGGTATTATTGATGGAATAAGAATAAAGCACAAGCCAGTTAACCATAGCCTGTTAAATATTGTTTGTTCAACAAAATATACTGTTTATAATTAAATACTGTTTATGTACCATACCATTAAAAATGCACTCATCCGGTTGGGTATTGACGCCGATACCCTGCATTATCAACTTTCACCGGACGAACTGGTAAAACAAACGCTTACGCTACAACAGGGAGCACTAAATAATACAGGTGCTTTATGTGTGCATACGGGAAAGTATACCGGGCGTTCTCCTAAAGACCGTTTTATTGTAATGGATGCCATTACCCGTTCCGCAGTTGATTGGGGAGAAGTGAACATTCCATTTGATTCAATAGGATTCAACAGGTTATATGAGAAAGTCGGCGCCTACCTTTGTAAAAGAAAAGAAATATGGGTGAGAGACAGTTTTGCATGTGCGGATAATTGTTACAGGTTTAATATCCGTGTTATCACCGAAACGCCCTGGGCAAATTTATTCTGCCATCATCTTTTCCTTCGCCCCCGGCACAAAGAACTTCCCTTCACAAAAACAGACTGGCTGATTGTTCATGCACCAGGCTTTATGGCTTCACCGGCAGAAGACGGAACAAGACAGGAAAACTTTACTATAATCAATTTTACCAGGAAGATCATTCTTATTGGCGGCACAGCTTATACAGGTGAAATCAAAAAAGCCATTTTTAGCGTATTGAATTTTGCACTACCATATCGTTATAATGTATTGTCTATGCACTGCTCTGCCAACGAGGGAGCGCGTGGAGATGTTGCATTATTCTTCGGTTTAAGCGGCACAGGAAAAACCACATTAAGCGCCGATCCAGGTCGCCGTCTCATTGGTGATGATGAACATGGCTGGGCAGGGGGTACCATTTTCAATTTCGAGGGCGGCTGTTATGCAAAATGCATTAACCTGAGCGCAGAGAAAGAACCACAGATATTTAATGCCGTCCGGTCGGGCGCATTGCTGGAAAATGTGGCTTTTTATGCAGGCACTAATGAAGTTAATTTTGATGATGATTCCATCACCGAAAATACAAGAGCGGCTTACCCCATTGAATTTATTGCAAACGCAAAACACCCGTCTGCCGGTGGAAATCCGAAAAATATTTTCTTTTTAACCTGTGATGCGTTTGGCGTTTTGCCGCCTATAAGCAAGCTTACCAAAGGACAGGCTATGCTTCATTATATCAGCGGTTATACAGCGAAGATCGCCGGAACGGAAATAGGCATTACAGAACCACAACCTGTTTTTTCCGCCTGTTTCGGGAAGGTATTCCTGCCCCTGCATCCTGTAATGTATGCTGAACTGTTAGGCAGCTTGCTGGAAAAACACCGGGAAATCAATGTATGGCTGATCAATACAGGATGGACAGGAGGTGGTTACGGAAAAGGCAAGCGCATTTCCTTACAATATACAAGAGCAATGATCAGTGCAGCTATGAAAGGGGAACTGAAACATACAGATTATTACCCTCACCTGCATTTCGGAATAGGTATACCGGAACATGTACCAGGCGTACCTGATACGATATTGAATCCCTGGCTTACCTGGCAGGACAGAAATGCTTACCACAAAGCAGCCAATCATTTGGCAGAACTATTTATCAATAATTTTGAAAAGTATTGCCAAAAAGCCGGACCCGAAACCAAGGCTGCGGTTCCCCGGGTGGTTCAAACAGAACTGTTACCTTATAATAACCTCCCAACTGCCGGTGGCTAAATGGTATGAATGTATCAATGCTGCAAACGGGTGATTTTGAATACGTCTTTCACGCCAGGTGATTTGGCATTTATGAAGGGAACCGCATCTGATTGTAAAAGTTAAGTTTAAGAGCACTAAATCGCTCTTCTGCCTCCCTGATGTTGTTTCTTATGACTTCTAATTGCGATTCTACCGTACTGATAATTATACTGTTTTCAAACTGTTCCCTGGTAAGCAATTGGTCAAAACCGGAAATGTCGTTTCTTAAAACTTTAATAAGATCGTCGTGCTTTAAAAAGCCGCTGTTAAATTCCTCCGCGCTTGGAAGCAATGTCTTATCTATTTTTTTTTTCAATATTTCAGAAAGGCGGTTTTTCAGGCGTATGTTTTCTTCTGTCATGAACGCAAGATTTCTTTTCCATGTGTCGCTTTCAAAAAGTAACTGTTCTAACTTCAGGGTTATCATATTTCCGAATTTAAATATCTCTAAAAGAAAAAAATATTAATCCGAACCATCTCTTAAGAACAAAAGTATTTCAAATTGTATCTCCGGAAAATAATACAAATCAAATGAATGCCTGATGCAGGTCAGGAATGCCTGCCGTTTATAGCTCCTGTTTTGTAATTGCTGCTGTCAAAGCCGCAGTTCAGAAATGCAGGAAGGGGTTACGGGCTTTACAGCGGTGAGGGCAGAGCATCACAAATTTTGTAAATGCCTAATAAACTTCATGGTGATTTTTTAAAACCTGCTTTATCCGAGGTCATTTAAGAAGGGAAAGCAGTAATTTTGCATTACGATAGTTCTTTCACTTCCCTCACATCATTTGCAGAAAATCTCAATTTGAGTAAGTTAAAATCTTTGTTTGCAAAATGTTTGCAAATTTTGATAAATTAAAAAAGGCTCACATGCGTGAACCTTTATAACTGATTGATGATCAGGGTGCCCAGAACAGGAATCGAACCTGCACATTGTTGCCAATACCAGATTTTGAGTCTGGCGCGTCTACCAATTCCGCCATCTGGGCGATAGACAATGAGGAAACGTTTTAAATAAGCGGTTGCTTTATTAAGGGTTGCAATATTACATATTCCGCTACGAATAGCAATAATTTTTTTACCGGGTTCTGTTACACAATAAAATTGGTACCATCGCTTCTCTTTACGATTTATATTTACTTTATGATCAGAATGGGGTTAATAAAAGAAGGCAAACAGCCTGCCGACAATCGCGTGGCTTTAACACCCGCCCAATGCAAATGGATACATAAGCACATCGCTGACGTGAAAATTGTTGTTGAAAGGTCGGCTCACCGTTGCTTTACCGATAAAGAATATACCAATGCAGGCATTGAAGTAAAAGAAGACATGAGCGATTGCGATATTTTTCTGGGCATCAAAGAAGTGCCCGTTGATATGCTGCTGCCGGGTAAAACCTATCTGTTCTTTTCCCATACAAAAAAGAAACAAAGGCAAAATCAAAAGCTACTTCGCGCAATAGTTGAGAAAAAAATAACGCTAATAGATTATGAATGTCTTGAGCACGAGGATGGGCAACGCATCATTGGTTTTGGTTTTTTTGCAGGCGTAGTAGGCGCTCATAATGGCCTGATGGCTTATGGCAAACGTACGGGTTTGTATAACCTTGAGCGTGTTTATAAGCAAAGGAACTTCCGGGAACTGATACATACCTATTTCGGATTGAAGATACCCAATGTAAAAATTGCTGTAACCGGTTCGGGACGTGTGGCGCATGGGATTGTTGAAATCATGAATCTTGTGGGTATTCACGAAGTAGAGCCCGATGAATATGTAAGCCGAAGATTTGCTTATCCGGTATATACGCAGCTAAAAGGAGGCGATCTGTACCGGCATAAACAAACGGGTACCTATACCCGCATTGATTTTCATGAGCATCCTGAACAGTATGCCTGTACTTTTTTACCTTATACCAGGCAAACCGATATTTTGCTGAATGGCGTATACTGGGATGAAACAATGCCCCGCCTTTTTGAAAGAGAAGCGATAAGCTCCGACAGGTTTATTATTCAAACCATTGCCGATATTACAGATGACGTCAACGGATCGGTTCCCATTAATCTTGGCGATCAAACCATTGAAGACCCGGTATATGGAGTAAACAGGAAAAGTTTTGAAAAAACGGCGCCATACAAGGAAGGCTCTGTTGATATTATTGCAGTGGGTAACCTGCCCAATGAATTGCCGCGTGATGCCTCCCGGTATTTTGGTGAGCAGTTGATAAAATATATATTGGAAGATCTTATAAAAGATGGATCACCAATGATAAAAAGAGCCACCATTGTTGACAAGGGAAAGCTTAGCCCACCATATGAGTATTTGAAAGATTATGTTGGGGTGCTCAAAAAATAAAAATACTTACGAAGACGATCATAAAAAAAAATAGCCACAAAGTCACAAGGTCACAAAGGAAAACGCTTTGTGGCTTCATGCCTTTATAAATACAAATAGTAGTCTTTCAACAAGGTGGTAAACGCATTGCTGTAGCTTCCGTCTTTTTGTTTTATTATAAGCTCATAGTCATGTAAGGAATCTGTTTTATGACGTGTAAAATGCAGAATACTGCGAAAATAATCGTGTTGGGGCGTTTGCCTCACGAGAAGCTTTTCAGATAAATACAATCCTTTGTTCAAAGCAAGTTGTTCAAATTGTGCTGTACGATGAAAGGGGAGGAGTACGCCAAAACTCCCATAGGCTGTCAGGTTTTGATCAATAACCTCTACAAGCGCTTCTAATGTTAGACCGGTATCGTGTTTGGCCAGGTCTTTCTTTTCATTACCCGACTTCAGATCATTTTCATAAAACGGTGGATTGCAGATGATGAAATCATATAACTGCGGGAACGCATAAGTAGTAGCATCGCCCATAAACGCATGGATCGTATCCTTCCATTTGCTCCGCTCAATATTTTCCGTCATTTGTTTAAAAGACTGCGCGTCTTTTTCAATGGTATCAAATTGTGCTTTCACTTTCTGTGCCAGCATCAGTGTTAAAAGTCCTGAGCCCGCACCAATATCGAGCACTTTACTTCCCTGCGGTATCTTTTCCGCGAACCATGCGCCCAGTATGCATGCGTCGGTACACACTTTCATAGCGCACTGATCGTGCTGTATGGTAAACTGCTTGAATTGAAAGTAGGGGTTGGGCATTGGCGGATTTGAGATTTATGATTTGAAAGTTGAGATGGAGCCTGTTTGTTGTTTATAAGTTTATGGTTTATAGTTGAATTTGGCTTCGGATTTGAGCTTTGATTTTTATTTGGTTCTTGTATTTTGTTATTTGGTTCTTGATATTTTGCAATCAGCCGTCGGCTCTCAGCTATCAGGTGAGTAACTGTTAACGACAGGCCGAATACCGCTTCTTTCTCTTCTCACTTTTCTCTCGAATTTCGAATTTATCACTTCGGATGTCGCATTTGAAATTTATTTATCTTTTGCTTTTTGTCGTTTTTTTGCGGAAAAAAAGTAACCAAAAAAGCCCCGCCCGACTGAACGGTCACTTTACCATTTGCTCCAATGCCGTACTGTAACCCGGGCCTACCGGCAGGCAAATATCATCTATCCGGATATTGTATTTATCCATGCGGGTAATTTTGTTATTGGCAACAATATAGGAGCGATGAATACGGGTAAATAGAGCAGCAGGAAGCAAGGCTTCTACTTCATTCATGGTAAGCCTGGAAAGTATTTTATTTTCAGCAAGAATAAAGTGAACATAATTTCCCGCACTCTGCAGGTATACGATATCATCAAAGTCTATCCTGATCTGCTCGTAACCGCTTTTTATAAATACATGATCAGGGTTGACTTCCTGAACGGAAGCGGAAGATTTTAACCGGTACAATTCATTGGCCTTATTGGTTGCTTTTAAAAAACGGGCAAGTGAAAATGGTTTTAAAAGATAATCAACCGCATCCAGCTCGAAGCTTTCTACAGCATGTTCGCTATAGGCGGTAGTAAAAATTACCATAGGAGGCTGCACAACTGATTTCAGCCAGTCAATGCCGCTGATGTCCGGCATCTTAATATCTAAGAAGATCAGGTCTGTTTTTTGTTGCTGTAAATAGGCAAGTGCTTCAAAAGCATTGGTAAAGCAAGCCTGTAAATCTACAAAAGGCACTTTTGCTGAAAGCGATTTAACCACTTCCAGTGCAATGGGTTCATCGTCTATGGCGATAGTGTGAAGCATTTTAAGAATGTAAGCCTAAAGGTTTGACGCAGCCGGCATCTTCATTTTGAATTGTTGAATAAAACTACAAAACTTCATCCAACTGTTTGTACAATTTCTCTCTGCTGCCCGGCCGTTCTGCATTGGCTTTTACCATCTTTCCATCTCTGTCAAACAACACATAAGTAGGGTAGCGGTTGGTTACCCCTCCTTCATTTTCAATTTCTTTCCAGCAGTTTTGTATCTCGTCATTGTTCAGCCTGTAATGCTCACCTTCCAATTCATACAGGTAAGCCATTTCTTTCCATAAGGTTTCTTTATTGTCATCATCCATATCTAAGTAAACAAATACGATATCCTTTCCCGCGTACCTTTTCTTAAGCTCAGGTACATATCCCATTTCCACGCGGCAGGGACCACACCATGTACCCCAAATATCAAGATAAACCACCTTTCCTTTGTATGCCTGTACACATTCCTTCAAAGATTTTATTTTTTTTCCCGTATGAAAAACGATTTTCGTATTCCCCGACTGCCGTTCAAATAATTGCCGCAATTTATTTACTTCCAGCCTTGCCATTGAAAAATAGCTGCTGGTTGGATAATAACGCTGAAGTGTATCCTCCAACGCTTTTGCGGTTGAAAATAATTTATTATTACAGCTTTCCATTATCTTATTGAACAATACTTTGTCCTGTATCTTTTCCGGAAGGTTTTGCCTGGCATATAACCAGGAAAGTATATAGCGTTCGCCATACTGCTCCGCCTGTTTATTAATTTCCGCGAATGGCATTTGCAATAGCGATTCAATACGGTGCTTTGCCGTCACGGAGTCTTTCCGGAAATCCTCTCCCGCTTTCATTAGCTGGTACCTCGTATAGTTGTCCAGCATCATATTGGCGTATAAGCAGCTCACCAAAGTAGCGCTGTCAGGCAAAGGTTCCAGGCTGATTACCTTGTTTAAAAATTGTTCCTGGTCTTTATTTTTGGCCCATCGCATAAAGTTGCCGGCAAAATCGTACAGGAAACATTGATTAACATACTTGTATTCCTTTAATAAAATTTGTTGAAGATTTCCAGGAACAGGGGTTGATTCGATTTTTATTCTGGCTGCTGCATATTCCTTACGCACCACTTGCAATACACCTGCCTCCAGGGAGTCTATCGGCATTTTAGCATACACATTTTCTTCCCATTTACCCTGCATAAAAAAGGGGGTATCTCCGATTTTTAATTGATTAAGCAAGTTGTTTTCTTTACCTGCAGTTCCGGCCAGCAGTATATTTTCTTCGCTTTGCAAAGCATTAAATGAAAGATGCAAATTCCGGCCCGGACTTAGTAATAGTCTTCGTTCAAATTCATTATACTTCAACAATGCAAATACCGGGTAGGGTAAAGCGATGGTTTGCTTAAACTTTCCGCCGGCGTTTAATTTTATTTCAACAGACTGGTTGTGGTAATGGGCGCCTGCGTACAACAGGTTCAGGGTTAGGGTAGTATCCTTAAAGTTTATTACACGTCCGGATAAGGTGCAGGTTTGCGCGTTTGATCCTGTAGTAAGCAGTAGAATAAAGACTGTAGTAAAAAATTGTCTCATAAATAATATGTGTAAAGATTTTTAATGAGGATAACAGCAAACGATAGCATCCTGGTGTTTAGTCAATCAAATTATGTCTGTATATTATCGTGAGATGTGAAATGAACTTTCACGTCTCGCACCAGCCGGCTGGCTGGCAGGTTTCGCATTTAGCATGACGCTGATTGCCGTTAACTGCTATAGTAGCGTTGGATCTGTCTAAAAAATGGAACTCATTTTCTTAATTTCTGCTGAAATACAATAGTTTGCTTTTCAACTGCTCCCAAAACAGCCTTACTTTACCGGGGTTTTGCTTCCATTGGTTAAAATAATTTTCAGCCTCTTTACGGCGGTATGCATCAATTTCAGCCATTACCTCAATTTGCAATTGTTTGTCGGAAGCCAGTGCTTTTTCATAAAATTCTTTTTCCACTTCGTGAAAGGCTGCTCTTTTGTTTTGCCAGGCCAGTTTCTTCTGCAACACGGCATCCTGCACTTTTTCTTCATACAATCCCGATGGCATCATGAGCTTGGTCAGCAATGGCATCAATTCTATCAGCATAATCAGCATAATCACCAGCCGGTAGCGGTATTTTACAGGAGGGTGGGTAAGCATCAGGTCGTCTAAGGTTTCTATGCGGGTCAGAAAGCCGTCTGACAATCCTGTTTCAAATTCGCCTATACGTTCCTGTATGTTGTTTTCTAATTTCTTTTCCTGTGCCAGTGCACTGTCTAAAGGCGCCTGCATCGTTCTTTTCCAGGCTATCATATCTTCTTCCGCTTTCAGGTAGGCCATTTTCTTTACACGTGCTATTGTGTATTCGCCAATCTTTCCCGAACCACCGGTGCCATCCGTTTCACGGATATAGGCATTCCTGAGGTCAAGAATTTCCTGTTCCCGGTTTTTTTGCTCATTGCGGATACGGTCAATTTCTGATTTGGCTTCCTGTAGCGGTATTGTATTTTCCTCTCGTATTTGTTTGGTATATGCTGCAATTTTCTTTTCTTTTACCACAGGCAGGTGCGCATCCACATCTTTTTTAAAAAGCATTAATACTACAGGCTGCGATAAAAAGAAGCCGATGGTAAGCGCAAGTACCAATCTTACGGATAGCGATAGCCAGCGGTTCTTCCCGCCATTGCTGTTAATGCCGGCAATGAGTCCGCGGTCTATAGTAAGGATCACAAATCCAAAAAAAATGGCAGCAGGTAAAATGATCAGGATATCATCAAATAAAGTAGAAAAGAAATAGCCCCAGGCCAAAGTGGCAAAGATCCAGGTAGCCATTACCGTGTAACCAATTACGGTATAACGAAACCTGTCTGGTCCGCAATCTTTCATTAGCCTGGCGTCGGCTGCAGCCATCCACCACAATATTTTATTCCATGAAGATATTTCATTGTCATAATTGGATGGTGAGGTGGACGAAGTATTCTGTGTTTGTTGATCTGATATGTAATTCATGTTGCCCGGGATATAAAAGTGATAAACGTTGTTTTACATTTTCCAGTCCTATTCCGGACCGGTCTTTTTCGGGATCATCTTCCTTTTTAAGATGAACGCTATTATAAACATCGAAATAAAGATTTTCAGTATCACACGATATGTTAATTTTTATCCATGATTTTTCTTTGAGGCTTATACCATGTTTAAAGGCATTTTCTACAAAAGGAATGAGCAGCATGGGAGCAATGTAGTGACGGCAATCCTTATCCTTTATGGTCAGATCTATAGCTATATCAGGCGATGTAAGTGTACGGAGTCTTTGGAGATCAATATAATTTGTTAAATAATTGATCTCCTTGTCCAGCGGTATTTTTTCTTCCTGGTTCTCCTGGAGCATAAACCGCATCATGTCTCCCAGCTTCTGCACACCTTCAGCCGTCCGGTCGGCATTTTCCTGCAGGGCAGTACCATAAATGGTGTTGAGGGCATTGAATAAAAAATGAGGATTGATCTGAGAGCGCAGGAAATCTATATCGGCGCTTTTTTGGGAAACGGTTTTTTTAAGGAATTGTATTTCTTTTAATTTTTCTCTTTGCTGATCAAAATGGAACCTGGCTAAAAACCAGGTAACTATCAGTAAGCCTAAAATAAAAAAGACAACGGAAAAAAATACTCCTTCATTTCTGGCTGCACCGGAAAGCTCAACAAACAATACAAACAATGGAAGGCCAAAAACAATAATAATGAGCAAAGAAGGGAATAGCAGCTTTCTTCTTTTGGCATGTACAGCGAACCGCGGTAAAAAAAAATAAGCCCATAAAAAGAAAAGGGTGATATAAAAGGGGAGAAGCACAAGAACAAACGAAGGAACCCATCGAAAAATATATTCCCTGAAAACGAAGGAAAAGCCGAGCAGCATTATCCATGACCAACCCGTTGCAATAACTTCGGTAAATAACTTTTTATAGACTGGTTTGTTTTTTAATACTTCATTGTGCAACCACACTGCCAGCATTTTACACAGGTAATAAGCGATAAATAACAGGAAAATGAGTAAGGTTTGTCCAAATGATTCTTTCATTACCTGCATATCGGCTCCCTTTTTTGTAGCGTATACGGCATACAGGGAATAACGTAACCAGGTATTGCAGATAAATGCTGACAGGAATACCACCACAAACGATGTGAAAAGTGAACCGGCAACAGCCAGGTAGTTTTTTTTCTCAAGCTGATGTGGAATGATTTTAAAATTCAATGCAAAAAGGATAGCCGCAATAACAACAACAATTGCAAGCTGTGGGATCAGGTAATACTTGTAATAATCAAAAACAAGATGATAGCGGATAGCCGCCTGTCCATATTTATGTAATAAAGCATCGGAAGAAAAGCTTACACTTTCATATGCTTTTACAAACATATGAATGAGGAGAAGGGTTACTGCTCCCCAGGGCTCTAATTTTTTTATTTGCATAAACCGTTAAGTTTTTGCAATAGTAAAACAGATAAGCTATGTTATTATTAAAATGTGATGAAAGCGGGGTTTGATGTGATGAAACCGCTTTATATTTTGTGAAAAAGTGAATAGTCAATAGTGAATAGTGTTTCACTCTTACCGGTCATCTTTCACCTTTCACCCCTTGAGAGGGAGCAACGCAAAGATGGGGTCTGACCCTCCTTACTTCGGGTACCAACCGCATCTTGCAACTTACCACTTACTACTCGCCTCTTCCCCCTTATTTATATATCTATCGCCTCCCCGTAAGCGGCGGCAGTTGCCTCTTTAACGCCTTCGCTCATGGTTGGATGCGGATGCGAAGCATTCAGTATTTCATGATAGGTGGTTTCTAATTTACGTGCAACAGATACTTCGGCGATCAGTTCTGTTACATTGTAACCGATCATGTGTGCGCCCAGGAATTCCCCATATTTGGCGTCATAAATTACTTTCACAAAACCATCCGTGGCGCCGGCGGCACTTGCCTTACCGGAGGCTATAAATGGAAACTTACCTATTTTAATTTCGTAACCGGCATCTTTTGCTGCTTTTTCCGTATAACCAATGGATGCTATTTCGGGCGTGCAATAAGTACAGCCGGGAATATTATTATAATCCAATGGTTCGGGAAGATGTGGGTATTTCTTTTCGTTGTAGCCCATGTGTTCGGCAGCTACGATTCCCTCTTTGCTGGCAACATGTGCCAATGCCTGGCCGGGACTGCAATCGCCAATAGAATAAATGCCGGGCACATTGGTTTGCTGGTATTTATCTACCACTATTTTACCCTTCTCTGTTTTAATGCCCAGTTGCTCAAGCCCGATGTCTTCTATATTGGCTACAATACCTGCTGCACTCAAAACAATATCTGCTTCAAGGGTAATTTCACCATTGCCTGTTTTTACTTTGGCCTTTACACCACTACCGCCTGAATCAACACTGGTCACTTCACTGCTGGTATAAACTTCTATACCTTGTTTTTTAAATTGCTTTTCAAGTTCTTTTGAAATCTCTTCATCTTCTACCGGCACTAACCTGGGCAAAAATTCAACAAGAGTTACTTTAGTACCCAGGCTGTTGTAAAAATAAGCGAACTCAACACCAATGGCGCCGCTGCCCACAACGATCATGCTTTTGGGTTGTTGTGGCAAAGACATGGCCTCGCGGTAGCCAATTATTTTTTTACCGTCAATAGGCAGGCTCGGTAATGGGCGTGAACGTGCGCCTGTGGCTATAACGATGTATTTGCCTTCTACTACCTGCGTTTTTCCATCCGCTGCTTTTACTTCTATTTGTCCTTTCGCTTTTACTTTTCCATACCCCATAATCACGTCTACCTTATTCTTCCGCATTAAAAACTGCACACCCTTGCTCATTTTATCGGCTACGCCACGGCTGCGTTTAATAACAGCTTCAAAATTGTGCTTTACATCTGTGGCCTCTAATCCATAGTCTTTACTGTGCTTCATAGATTCATATACCTGTGCGCTTTTCAGCAGCGCTTTGGTGGGTATACAGCCCCAGTTGAGGCAAATGCCGCCCAAACTCTCTTTTTCAATGATCGCTACCTTAAATCCTAACTGTGAAGCACGGATAGCTGCCGGGTATCCGCCGGGACCGCTGCCTAAAACAATTACATCGTATGCCATAACAGAATTGTGTTTGATAAAGAATGGATCCAGGCAAAAAAAGGGATCGCCCTTTCGTTACCTGAATTGATCTGCGAAAATACTTGCAAAACGGCAAACCACAAAAAGGCATGATTGAGGGAAGTTTTTATTTATTTGAAAATCCACGTAATTTGACTCCGGATTGCCAAATGAAACGGGATGACACCATGTCTTTTATCCGGAATGTAGCATTTTGGTGTTTATTTAAAATAACAAATTATCGGGAACTAAAATTAAAAAAATGAGAGCGTTGTTTTCCAGGACTAAAATTTTTTCAAGATGGAAATTCTGTTTTTCATTGATCGCACTTGTAGGAATAAATATATTGGCTATAAGTGCCCCAGGTAATTCATCACCAAAACCTGTTTTAAAATTGTATGTTTCTACTGTTGGAAATGATAATTGGTCTGGAAAGCTTAGCCAGCCCAACCGAAATAAAACGGATGGTCCCTTTGCAACCATAGAGGGAACCCGGGATGCGATTCGTATATTGAAAAAGCAAAAAAAGCTTCCCAAAGGAGATATAATCGTAGAGATTCGGGCAGGTGTTTATGAATTACCGGGAACATTTGAGTTAGAAGCCGAAGATGGTGGTGCAGACGCTCATTCACGTATTATATATGTTGGGCAGAAAGGTAAAGAAGTACGATTGTCAGGTGGTAAAAATTTAACGAAATGGGATCTGGTTACAGATGAAGCTGTTTTAAATAAATTTAGTTCTGATGTTCGCGGAAAGATCTATCAGTCAGACCTTGCAGCTATAGGTATAAATGATTTTGGGTCTCCGGGAGGTGGGGGTATAGAATTATTTTTTAATAACGAACCGATGTGGCTTTCGCGATACCCCAATAAGGGATTTGTCAAAATAACGGGGTTACTCAATGAAGATCCGGTAGATATAAGAGGAACAAAAGGCGATAAAGTGGGTAAGTTCAATTATGAAGACCAGCGGATAAATGAATGGAAAAATGAGAAAGATGCATGGGTTAGCGGGTATTGGTTTTGGGATTGGAGTGAACAATCACATAAAGTTTCCAAAATTGATACGGAGAAAAAGATCATGGAAGTAGCACCGCCGTATCATGGATATGGATACCGTTTAGGTCAGTGGTTCTATGGATTTAATCTTCTTTCAGAAATAGATGAGCCAGGGGAATATTATGTAGACAGAGAAAAAGGTATCCTCTATTTTTATCCGCCGTCAGAAGTTAAAAAAGGACATGCTTTTGTTTCCGTCAATAAAAATATCATAAGCATGAATAAGGTTTCATTTCTAACCATACAGGGGGTGATACTTGAAGGCTGTCGCGAAACCGTGGTTAAAATGGAAGATTGCAATCAGGCTTTACTTGTGGGGTGTACCGTAAGGAACGCCGGAGATGAAGGTATTGTTATTAACGGAGGAATTCGCAACGGTGTGGTGGGCTGCGATATATACGGTGTGGGTTCGGGAGGGATCAAAATTGATGCCGGCGACCGCAGCACACTAACACCGGCAGAGTGTTTTGCAGATAATAATAATATACACCATATCGCCAGAATTAAACGGGTATATTTTCCGGGAATTTCCCTTAACGGAGTTGGCAACCGTGCCACCCACAATCTTATAAAACAAATTCCACACATGGCCATATATTTCAATGGAAACGATCATTTAATGGAGTACAATGAAATATCTGATGTTTGCTATGAATCGAACGATGCAGGCGCAATATATGCAGGCAGGAACTGGACCATGCGGGGGAATATAATTCGCTACAATTATCTTCACAATATTTCCGGCTTCGAGGGGAAGGGATGTGTGGGCGTTTACCTTGATGATGCATTTTGCGGAGTTGATATTATAGGAAATGTATTTGATAAGGTTACACGTGCAATGATGATTGGCGGAGGCAGAGATAATAACGTTTTAAACAACATCTTTATTGATTGTGTTCCTTCCCTGCATGTTGATGCAAGAGGATTGGGATGGATGCATGATCATCCCGAGGAATGGATTAAGGAGGAAAAAGAAAAGGGTACTATTTTAGGTATTGCTTATAACAAACCCCCATATAGTACACGGTATCCGAAATTGATCAATATCATTAATGATGAACCTAAAGCTCCCAAAGGCAATGTTATTTCACATAATGTTTGCCAGGGTGGCGCGTGGGATAAAAATGTAGGATTCTGGAGAACGTCTATTGAAGATAAAGCCCGTCCCTATGTAACAATGAACGATAATGTTGTTGCGCCAAATGCGGCAGTAAAAGATAGCCTGTCTGAAAGCTTTGTTGTAGCCGACCCTTTATTTGCCAATCCAAAAGATCCCAAACAGGGAAAATTTCAACTGGATGCTGGTTCCCCGGCTTTGAAGCGTGGGTTCAAACAGGTTCCGTTTGGCAAAATGGGACTTTATCAAAGCGATAACAGGGCAAGTTGGCCTGTTGGGAAAAAGTGAGATCGGTATTGATGGTTTCAATATTGTATTTTACAGTGGTGGGTCACAATATTTTTTCGCAGTTTTATCAAACTAAAAAAGCGCCACTTCAAGTGACGCTTCAACTGTTGCGAGGGATGGGATCGAACCACCGACCTTCGGGTTATGAGCCCGACGAGCTACCGCTGCTCT
>CALKHN010000084.1 GCA_937991535.1 uncultured Sphingobacteriales bacterium | reverse complement strand
TCTCCACATCATGTACTTCGTTTAAACGGAACGAAACAAAGGTCTCCATCCGGCGGGACTTTGCATGATTTAAAATGAGCGCAAGAGGATCAGGTGCACTTTTCAACAGCTCCCGGAAATTCGAGAGTGATTGATCTTGAACTACTGTTGCTTCCAGAGCTTCGCTGATATGCTCGCCGATCATATCTCCTACCTTTGTAGGAAAATTCATGGGCATGCCCCAGTTAGGACTTATGAAAAAGCTGGTTATCCCGGCTTTTGCCACCTCGTCTATATTAGCGTAGATTTTTTCCGGGGTAATCGGCGGCGCACCGAGAAACATATTATCCGCGTCACTGTTAAATATAAAGCGGAAATGCTTCGGGAATGCAGTTCTACCGGTTTGCCGGTCAAGTTGCGTTTGTGCTTTACCGTTGTTAAAAAATAAAATAAATGATATTGCAAATAATAAAATAGTCGTAAGCTTTGTCATAAGCGTTCAGTTTTAAAATATCTTTACAGCTATTATTTCTTTTCAGCAGTTCCACATCGTTCGATGAAATAATTGCCCGATAAATCCGGGTCATTAAATGGAAGTTTGTACAGCCAGTCGCAGGCCTCGTATAAAATCACTTCTTTTACATCTTGTTTGAAGGACAAAATTTTACAGATCAGCTCTTCACGCTTTTTACGGGCCAGATCATAATCTTTACCAAGGCCCCTGAGGGTGTATTGGGCTTCAAAAAAGAAGCTGCGCGGGCCTTGAAATTGCGAGCCACGATTATTAGAAAAATCGCGGATGGATTCATCAAAGTATATATCAAAAGACGATGGATCGGGAATGTCACGAACGCCAAAAAAAACCGGTTCAGCTTTAAGACCTGTGAGATCAAGCATGGCCATACCTTCGCCAATACTGCGAATGTAATTAATGGAACTCCAGATCCTGCCATTGTAGTTTCTAACATAAGGATTACTGTTTGGCCTGTGCAACATTCCGATCCGGTCAATAACCTTTTCTGCCGATGAATCACGCATTGGAATAACGACCCTGGTCCGTATTCCGGGAAAGGCTGCTTCAAAATCTTCCAGCAACAATCGCACACCCTGAGCAACCGCTTTATTACGGGCATAGCGCCAACGGTAGCGAGAACTCTCCTGTTGACAAAGTCCGTCCCATTCTCCCGGTTGCCATGTGGTGATGCGTTCCACCAGTTTCGGATCTTTGGCCCAACGTTTAAGCACCGGATCATCAGCTACCGTTAAAGGCGCATAAGCACGATCAATATGAAGTTGCTGATGGCCTTTACGGTTTTGGAGATAATAGCCTATTGACTTTATACCTTCATCGCCATCCGCCTGATAAGCGGCTAAACTTACATGAGAGCGGGTGTTTACAAAAAGCTCGTCAAAGGCAGGCAGGTCCAGCATGGTTTTCATTTCCTTAATAATATTGTCCCGCATGGCCGGCTGGTTCAGATCAAGCATTTCTACAGAATATGGTGCCCCCAGGTCAATAACCAGCAATACGTTTTTTAATTTAATACGGGAATCCCCTTTTTTATATAGATGCCTGTAACCATCCTCCGTGGTATTAAATTCAGTGGCAATATCGTCTACATTAGGAACAGGAATTCCGGGCACGCGTGTTTGGTTTGATAAACTGTCTTCCGAATCTAAAACCCAATACACATTTTCGCGTCCTATTGCATTGCCGGCCCGGGCAAAAAGTTTTACGGGTTCAAAAGAAGGAAAATCCAAGCTCTCTTCCGAATTAGCGGGATTACTTAAAATCAGGAAGCGGACATCACTTGCTACATTGAGTCCATGGATATGGACAGTGTCTTTATTTACAGTTATCTTATAATCTTTAAGCGGCTTTAGTTTACTATCTGCGAGTGCTGAAAAATCCCCGAATTTTTCTAATTCAAATCGCGTTTTTCCCTTTCGCCGTAACACCAGCGAACCGGGTCGGATTGGAGGATAACCAGCGGCCGTAATACGGATGTTGTCACCTTTCGAGCGAAAACGCTTGAGAAATGCATTCGGATTAGTTACTCCGGTAATGGAAATACCGCCAACCCTACCCTTTTCTGATTGCCCCATTTTTTCAAGAATTGTCCGGTAATGCGCGAAGGCGGTTTGGCTGGTTTTATAATTGATTACAGGAGTTGCCATTGGCAGGAAGCCCCATAAATAGTTTCCGTCTTCATCAAACACCGGCATTTCATAGTATTTGGTCAAAGCTGTCTCAAAAGGACGGAAGCTGGCAGTTAGCTTAATGTCGTGATCTACTGCACTCTGGGAGAGTATAGATCCAAAATCTTGCATAAGCCGGTAGATATTAAGCTGACGAACCCAGTCCCATGGGATATGCTTTCTGTATCTTCGGCGCTGATTGATAAGCTCATTAAGAATCGGGCTTTCTACCATCGCCATTACCTGGGCTTTATAACGTAACCAGTCTTCCGCTGCATAGTTGGCTGAATCCGAAATATAAGGCATTGGGCTCATCCACATGATCAACCGGTCAATTCCCTGCAGCTGGCATCGCCGAAAGTACTGGTCGAAAGCATCTTTTGTTACAGGCAACCAACCATTGTTATCATAATGGCTACCAAACGGAGTATTAAAAATGGAAATAAGATCATCACCAAAATCTGCGAGGTACGACAAAGGGCGTTTGGCTGGTGCCGGGACTATTGAAAGCGTTTGGTGCTCAGAAGTTCCTCCGGGCAAGGTCAGTTGAAGATCGAGCGAAAAGGACAGCGGAGCTTCCTGAACTTTCGCAATAATGAGCAATTTTTGATTGTGATCAATTGAAACAGTTATAGCACCTAAATGTAAAACAGTGCCTGTTGCAAGTACTCTCCCATCCACCTTTGCCGTAAAATTAATTCGAAACCCCTCGGGCAAAGCATGGCGCAGAATAGGCCAGCTGCGGGTGCCCTGCAAGAGGTAAGGGAATGGTACTTCTTCATTTTGTGACGCCAGATACAATGTACCGGCCTGTACTCTTCCGGCCGGAAGAACACCTAATACCACAAATCCAATAAGAAATGGAAAGATTAATCGTTTCATAATCCAGTTATGCTATTTTACGTTCTTAATGCCTGGTAATACTGTATAGGAGCGGCTGTTCTTCAGCAAACTGTATATCGCAATGGTAACAACATGGTTTACGATAAAAAGAACTTCTTCGCCTAATTTTTTGAGGGATACCACATTGTCATCGGACCAGGTCCCAGCCCTGTCTTTACTACCGACACAACCTTTAATGTTTTCATATCAATAACATGCACTCCGTCGGATTCTGCTTTGTACTCTTTTGAGCCACCTAAAACATCCGGCAATGCTCCCGGCTCCAACAGGTCCTCACATCCTGCAAAAGCATACCGCTCATCGGCAGAAAGCTCAACTCCAATAGCATAACCGCCAACTTTTATCCGCTTTATCTCCCTGAAGGTCACCGCATCAATCACCATTAGTGTACCTGCTTTGGTCCATCCCGAGATCAATGCTCTCTTCCCATCGGAAGTAAACCTGATCCGAACAGGCATGCCTCCACAATCCAAAGTCTTCATTACTTCCAGCTTCTGCATGTCTATTATGCTTACGCTTCCTTCTGCCCGGTTCAACGCCCATACAAATTTTCTGTCGGGGGTAAAAGCCATCGCCTCCACACCTTTGCCGGAAGCGATCTTTTTAAGCAGGCAGCCGGTGGACCGGTCAATGACCGATATATCACCGGAGGCCCGGTTAGCGGTTAATAAATATTTTCCGTCCGGGGAAACATACACCATATGCGGCGCTCTCCCTTGTGTGGCAATTGCCCGCACAAACCTGTTGCTTTCCGTTTCTATCTCAATTACATAACCTAAATATTCCGAAGTGAAATAAACATACCTGCCATCAGGAGAAACTGCCCCTCCATGCAAGCGACCATAATAAGATATTGATAGATCTTTGATCTTCTTTCCTTCCACCAGATCGATTACAGAAATTTTGTTTCCGGCGGGACTATGATTGTGCTCAAAATTGCTCACGTAAGCGGTTTTCTGATCCGGGGTTACAACAATCCCCCCGGGATGGGGACCTGTAGGAATACTCTTAATAATCTCGAACGTCTTTGGATTTACATAGGAAAGAGTACTGGAATGCCTGTTGGCTACCAACAACACAGAATCTCTTACAACAAGAGGATGGCCCAGCCTCCTTATCGAATCATATGGAACGGGCGTAGCACTCTCTTTGTCTCTCGGAAAAAAATAATTAAACAAATAGATCCCGTTTACTTTTTTTTGCCACAACGGGTAAACGATGTCGAAAAAACGATCTATAGTTGGTTCAACTTCAACGGATGCATACACAGGGAAATCATGGGGAAAAAGAGATCGGTACTCTT
>CALKHN010000083.1 GCA_937991535.1 uncultured Sphingobacteriales bacterium | reverse complement strand
TCAGCAGTTATGCATGGGCTAAGGTATCAGGTCCTTCGGGTGAAACGATAACTATTCTAAACAGTACTGTTGCCACGGTTACGGGTCTTGCTGAAGGTGCGTATGTTTTTGAATTAACCATTACCGATAATAACGGAGCCACATCAACAGCATCGGTTACGATCACTGTAAAAGCGGCGCCGATGCCACCTGTTGCCAATGCCGGATCTGCTCAAACAATAACACTTCCTGTTAATACTGTTGTGCTTAATGGGAGTGCATCCTCTGCTTCTTCCGGAAATACTATTGTTGGTTATAAATGGAGTAAAATTTCAGGTCCCATAGAGGGAAGCATTGCGGACTCTGAGGGTGTTAGTACCACGGTTACCGGACTTGCAGCGGGCATCTATAAATTTCAACTGGAAGTAATTGACAATAAAGGTGGAAAAGCTACGGCTACCATAACGGTAACCGTAAAAGCCGCACAACCTCCTCCTGTTGCAGATGCGGGGGGTGATCAAACAATAATGTTACCTGTGAATAGCTCCATCCTGGATGGATCAAATTCCACATCGTACGGCGGTAATATTGTAAGTTATGAATGGAGCAAAGTGTCTGGTCCATCCGGTGGTAATATTATAAGCTCTTCTGAAGCAATTTGTTCTGTTACCAACCTCACAGAAGGGGTATATCAGTTCCGGCTGAAAGTAACAGATAACAGGGGAGAAGTTTCTGAGTCCACAGTGTTTATAACTGTAAAAGCAGCACCCTTGCCGCCCGTTGCCAATGCAGGTAACACACAAACTATCATGTTGCCCGCTAACAGCATTACTTTGAATGGAACAAACTCGACTGCCTCCTCAGCGCAAATAAAAAGCTATACGTGGAGTAAAATATCAGGACCTTCGGCTGGTACGATTACGGATGTAACAAAGGCAATCACAACAGTTAACGGACTGGTAGCCGGAACATATGTGTTTCAATTGAAGGTAACAGACAGTAATGGCAATTCTGCCACGGCAAGTGTTACAGTTATTGTAAATCCTGCTCCTGTCAAGCCTCCTGTGGCAGATGCCGGAAATGATTTTTCAGTGCAACTCCCTGCAGATATACTGTTGTTAGATGGTAGTGGTTCCTATGCTCCCAATGGGTCTATTACCAACTATAAATGGATGAAAATCTCAGGGCCGGGGTCAGCCACGATCATCAATTCCAACTCAGCTACGCCGGGGATACAAGCTGTTGAGGCCGGAAAATATATATTCAGGCTTACTGTTACCGATTCAAACGGATCAACAGCATCAGCAGATGTGAATGTTGAAGTAATTTCTGAAGACGCTGTAGTTCCTCCACCTGCGGCTGATGCAGGCCAAGCGTTAACACTAACATTGCCCGAAAATGAGTTGCTTTTAGATGGTTCCGGATCTTATGTTCAATCGGGCAGAATTGAATCATATAATTGGCGTATGCTTTCGGGCCCTTCTCCCGCTATTATTGAATATCCAAATGAGGAGTTAATAATCGCATCGGGATTGATTGCCGGAGAGTATGAATTTGAACTGACGGTAACTGATGATAAAGGACGTTCTGACAAAGCAACAGTAAAAGTTGTGGTAAACAATGCCGGAGCGAGGCGCGATCTTTCGCCTGTAGTAAAAATATTTCCTAATCCGGTGTATGGAATGGCCTTGATAGAATTACAAGACCCGGCAAAAGGAAGAACGAGTATTGCCTTATATGATGTTAATGGAAAAAAGGTGTTAAGAAAGGAGTTTGTTAAAGACGATATATATGTTAATCACCAATTAGATATGTCGAAAATGCAGAAAGGGATTTATTTTGTTGAAATCATAATAGATTATCAATACAAGTCTGTTGTAAAGATCGTAAAGCTATAATTTTTATCGAAAGGGTTTGTAATGTGCAAAGGTGGCAAGCGATAGCATTGGCTTGTCACCTTTTGTATCTCCATAAGCCATAATGGTTTCATATGCATTGAGAGAGAAGAGTGCTTTAATCCTGTTCACTTTTTCTGTACCATAGCAATTTTTCCCTTCTATTTTTCCTGTTAGCTTTCCTTCTCTTATTTCGAGTTTCGTGGCAATACATATTATATTATTTTTCTTGCACCAGCCCTCTATCCAATTTCCTGCAGAAGCTGATACCACCACTACAAGTATATTATTTTGAAGATGTTCTTTTATTTGCTGCAAAGCCTGGTACCGGATGAGGCCGGGTAGTTTATGTTCAATGAATGCATTGCATTTATTCTGGAAATCCGTAAACTGTGTATCTTTAAAAAAATGGGTAAGCAGCTTTTGCTTTGCTGTATCATTTGAGATGATTTGTAATTTGAATGCTATAAGCCAGGGTGAAAGTTTCAACAATCCAAGGTATAATGCCAAACTGCCCTTCTGGTATTTAATGACTTCAAATAAAGTATCCTTGCAGGTAATAGTGCCGTCAAAATCAAAAAAAGCGATAGACTTTTTCACAACTTCATTCTTTTAAAGACAGGTTCAGGTATAAGCCTGATAATGCACATGATCCACCTCCAGAACCATTTAACATATACTGTGTTCTTTCTTTTTTGAACTGCAGTATATATGGATCGTGCCACGTCCTCCGGTTGTGCGGTTAACCGTTCAGGCAAATTCAAATGTTCGGTCATTTTGGTGTATACAAAACCCGGTAATACTGTAACAACATGGATTCCTTTGCTGTAAAGCTTATTTCTCAGCCCGGAAAGATACGCAGTGAATCCGGCCTTCGCGCTTCCGTAAATATAATTGCTTTGTCTTCCTCTTTCACCTGCTACAGAGCTAATACCAACAATAACGCCTTTTTTTTGCAATGTATAATCTTCAGCAATAATATTCAATATGCTTACAGCACCGGTATAATTGGTGTTTATTGTTCTTAAGGTTTCATCCGGATTATTAATGACAAGCTCGTTTTCATTCATATAACCAAAAATGCATACGGCAATATCAGGCCTGGGATCCAATGTGTGGTAAAAGAGTTTATGAGAAGTAAAATCAACAGCATCAAACGGATGAGTAAGACATTGAATGTTATAGCGAATGGTTAGGTCGGCTTGGAGTGCGGACAGCTTTGAGGGGTCTCGTGCAGCCAAATGAATATTAAACTGTTTATGGGCAAATTGCCTCGCAACTGCCCTTCCAATATCAGAAGTAGCGCCAAGAACAAGCAGGGTTGGCATAAATAGTTTCTGTTAAAATAGTGAAAATAAAATTTAATTACTGCTAAAAATATTCTGAGATGTCATGACTAGAAGAAAGGCATGTTTTTAGTGTAAATTATTACATAAAAGCTGATCATCCATAGCAAAAGAGCTATTTGAATAAAGCGATCCTTGTATAATATTTTCGTAGGTGATCCGGAATCATCGTTTATATATATGATTTGCAAATATCGCATAATACCAGCCATAACAAAAAGGCAGGTAACGTATAAGCGCTTTGTTGAGTGAGTTAAAATTACACTTTCAGACATGGTGTACATGAGATACGCTACAATCATAACTGCGGAGATTAATGCAAGCAGGGCATTTAAAAAATCAAGTGTGTAGCCTTTAACGGCTTTACGCATATCGTGCCCCGAAGAATTTTTTAAGAGTACATCGTCCCGCCTTTTGCCCGCAGCCATAAATAGTGCCAAAAGAAATACCATGATGTTCAGCCAGATGGTAACATCTACTTTTGCAATACTGCCGCCCGACCGTACTCTTAAAGCAAATCCTATGGCAATAATAAAAATGTCGAGAATTGGAATATTTTTCAATCCAAATGAATACCCGATATTCAGCAAGAAATACAGCCCGAGCAGGAAAAAGAATTTGGTGCTTATGAAAAAGGCAATAAAAAAACCTGAAGCGGCCAGTATCGCAAAAATGGCTAAAGCGGCGCCGGTTGAAACTGCCCCGGATGCAATAGGTCTGTTTTGCTTTTGAGGATGCTTTTTGTCATCTTCTTTATCCGCAATATCGTTTATAACGTAAATGCTGCTTGCAATGCAGCAAAAAGCAACGAATCCTTCAAAAACATTAAGTACTTTAAACCAGTTAAAGATTTCTCCTGCAAAAAAAAGGGGTATGTACAGGAAAAGATTTTTTGCCCATTCTTTTGGTCGTAGTAATTTAAGATAGATCACAATGTATATTCAGGATATTTATTATAAGAAAATACAAGTTAATGTATAAATGTAATAATTTTAATAACGGAAGGCGTAAATCATTATTTTACTGCTGCCCCCTGTCTTTTTTGCATTTGGTATATTACTTAAGAAGTTTTTGGAAATTTTTTCCGGTAACATATTTTTATAAATTAACCCTTAGGAATGACACAAAAAAAGGTATTAAGTATTTTTGAAATCTTAATTATCATTGGCATTGCTTTATTTCCGCTGCTTTTAAGTTTCCCTTTCAGGGTAAATATTTTTTTATCTTGGGAAGGTGCATACAGGATGAGTGAGGGGCAACTGCCTTTCCGTGATTTTGGTACTCCATTGGGAGGGATGTATTGGGTAGTCCCTGCAATTTTCTTTAAAATATTTGGAGCACAGCTAATTACTCTTGTGAAAGCACAGGCGTTTATTAATATTATTTCAGGGCTGGTTTTCCGGCAGATATTAATAAAAGTTTCAGTAATTCCTGCTGTTAGAGCAGCGTCCGTTTTGTTGTATTCCATCACCTTTTCATTTTTTAATTTTTGGCCCTGGTATAATCATACGGCCATCGTGTACGGACTAATTTCCATAGCATTTATTTTGCAATTTATTTTTAGTGAAAACGATAAATCAAAATGGCTTTGGATATTGCTTGCATCGCTGTTTACTTTTTTTTCGTTTTTTACCAAGCAGGATGCAGGTGGACTCATGTTCTTTATTGGTATTTTTTTACTGCTGTATATTAGCTGGCTTGAAAAACGATGGCTTCCATCTGTAGTATATGCAGGTGGAACGGTTTTGTTTACCGTAATCGCTGTTCTTTTTTTCTCGCAGTTTGAGTTCTCTTACTGGTTCAATCACGGCCAACCGCCTCATAACGCCCGGGTTTCGGGTGCTGATATCATAAATGAGTTTTTCAGCGAGTCGCAATGGTTGAAATTTTATATTTTTATTATTGTATTACTATCCGTTGCAAGATTTAAAGATGCCAGATCATTCCTGGCTGATAAAAGAGAAACAGTTTTTTTGTTACTTACATTAGGGATTTTATGCTTGGCCGCTATTTTTCAAATTACCAGCTACACTCCTGTTAACAGTAATATTTTTTTCCACGGTTTTGCATTTGCTTTTATTATGCATTACCTGATTCAATATTTGCCGTTTAAAATAAACAATACCTGGGTATTTTCGTTATTGAGTATCGGTATAATGCTGTGGTGGAGTCAGTTGTACTGGAACTACATACAAAGGATATTTATTAAGAGTAGTAAAGAGGAAGGAATCGTTCAGTCTGCAACAGGCGAAAATGTTGTTGGATTGCATAATGCGAGACTTAGACCTCCCGGAGAAGAATCTACAATTATTCCCCAGGGCAAGTGGATATACTCTAATTTGCCAACGCTTAAAAAAATAAAATTGCCAGAGCCTACCGTTATGGGAATACAGCGGCTTATGGAACTGGATATTGTAAAGAATAAAAAAGATATTAAAGTGTTGAATATGTCGGAACTTACTTTTCTGGCAGCGGAAATACCATATGCGCTGGAGCGAAGTCCCCGTTTCCCGTTATGGTATCATTTAGGCGTAGGAATGTTTAACCGGGAGGCGGAAATGTTTGAAGACAGAATTCGAAATAATTATTATGATGTTGTTTTATTTGAGTACATGCCGGGGTTAAATAATTTTTATCCATTCAGGGTCAGGGACACTTTAAAGTTGCATTATCAGCAAATAGATTCATTTATTGCCCCCAGAAATTCAGAACCGGGAACCATCGAAATATACATCAAGAAGCCATAGATTTTATGTAAGTGACGCATGTTGCCTGGATGGGTTTATTCTTTTGGAACTGATGCCGCGGTTGCTCGCTAAAAAGAATGATATATTTAGCAGGGGAAGAACACAATTATTATCAGAAGAATGTTGCAATGCTGAGTGCAAACGTTTTTTTGTCTTTTTTCACTCATCTAATATAATTACCGCTATTACCCTGTTTGAAACCAGTGCTCATATTAATGTAACATAAAGCCTTCTGCATTGTTTAATATAGAAGAGAATCCGTAAAAACAAACTACCGGTTAAAAGAATCAGGTTTTAGGATGGCGGCGTGTATAATGAACACAATTATGAGAATGGTAAATTAATCTAGTATACTTCGTTTACCCCGACTTTTTCCCGTTGGTGTATTTTATGTTTTCTCTGCCGTATTTTCTAAGGATTTTTAAATCCGAAACCATTCGTATTAACTGTTGTCTTATGAATTATAAACTGCTAAAAGGGGGGCATTTGCCGGAGAGGAAATGCCGGGAAATATTGGAACTGTTTTGTGATGATCTTACTGCTACTCAGATAGCCGATATAAGCGGCGTAAGCAGGGTAACTGTAAATAATTACTTCAGGCTTATTCGTTCTGCAATTGCTACCTTTTGTGAAGCCAGTCTTTTTTCCGGTCGGGGTTCACTTACACTTAAAACAGCAAATAACAATGAGGATGTATCATGTATTCCTGTAAATAACCCTGCGTATTACGGTTTTTACACATACAAGGGAAAGGTGTCTACTGCATGGCTTAAGGATATATGTCAGGCTTCAATTTTACAATTGCAGGGAAAAGACCATGCCGCCATTAATGGAGGTTCAGTTCCGTTTTTTGACGGCTATCATGCAGTGGCTGATTTTAATGACTGGCGTTTGTATTGGCTGAATGGTAATACAGAACTTTCATCTTCGGTTAATGTACTACCTGAAATTACCGGTTTTTGGAAGCATACCAAAAGCCGTTTGCAAAAGTTCAGGGGTATGAATAAAAGTACTTTATACCTGCATATTAAGGAATGTGAATTCAGGTATAACTTCCGCAATGATGATATCCTTACTGTACTTACCGGGATTATTAGCGCTCCCCGGTATTTTAAAAATGAAGAACATAAAAATTACGCCACAGTATATAGGAATGGTGACCAATGATAAAAAACTTTATAACAGGGGTTAAATCCCTCTTCTTAAAAAATTGAAATCACTCCGGGAATTTTTTTCCAAAGTTTAACCTTCAACTCATTCCTGGATCACATTAACTAAGTTGAAGGAATATAAGTTTTCTCATGTTTTGGTAAGCGGGTGATTGTCTAATCACCTGCTCTTTTATCTTCAGGTTTTGTATTGTTTTTGTTCAGGAAAAATCTTAAAAAATACTAATAAAACCCTTATTTTTGCAGCCCGAAATAAAGAGCGGGTAAACCTAGCCTTCGAAGGGAAGAGTGGATTCAGTTGGGGCGGCAAAAGAATAAGGCGGGGTAGCTCAGGCGGTTAGAGGTCAGGATTCATATCCGCCGCGGCGGACTGGGGCTCAACAATAAAGAAAGAAATTAATAACAGGCGGGGTAGCTCAGGCGGTTAGAGGTCAGGATTCATATCCGCCGCGGCGGACT
>CALKHN010000082.1 GCA_937991535.1 uncultured Sphingobacteriales bacterium | reverse complement strand
CATCATCTGCACCTTTTTTGAGTGCATCCAATGTTTCCTTGTTAGGACAAAGCGCCAATTGAATAAGTTTCTTTACATCTTCATCACAGATGCGGACCTTTGTCCATTGGTTGAATATTCCCTCCAGTTGGATACTTAACTGATTAGTAAGTCCCATTACTTTATGAGCATTTTCAAGGCGCTGCTTTGCACCCGAAGTATGGCGTATGCGAACCACGTTTGACATATTTGAAAGTGCTGCATTAAGCGTATTTTGGCAAACAATGCGCACAGGCGTAAAGGCGGCAGTAATGCTTCCCGTGCCATCGTGAGAGGTTGTCAGAAAGATGTATTTCTCTGTAACGTCATCACCATCGCCCACACGGATGTAGTCGGGAAGTTTAGCCGTAATAAATACCCGTTCTCCGTTACCTAATGCACCTGCGGTTTCGTATAGAATGCCATCGCCACCACCTACAATCGCATCAAAAAAAGCAAAAGCATCTTTGTTCTGAACGATTTGATAATCCTTGCCAACTACCCCAAAAACCTGATTGGTATCGGTTCGCATGGTTGCGAAGTTGTCAGGCAGTAGAATGTTACCGCCTTCATTTATTTCGCCATCATCGCCTATGTTGATACCTGTGCCACGAGTATATAAGGGAGATTTGATAACCTCGAAGTCCAATCCTGCATATTTGATGGCTTCGGCGCTGGTGGGATATTGCTCTACTATTTGCCCCAAGTTGTGCCATGCTTTTTGTTGTACGCTAAAGAAACTGTATTTGCCGGTACGTTCGTTATAATTAAGATTTTGTGCCATGATTGAAAAATTTTATAAGTTGATAAATGAAAAATGAATGATTAAAAAGGCAAATCGTCTGTGCCATTGTTAGCAGTTGCTGCGGAGTTGTTTCTGTTACCACCTGCTACGGTTTCAGACCGTTTACTACCTCCATACAATTTGATTTGTGATGTATGAAAATTGAGTGCTGCGTGTGCCTTTCGATCGTTACCTATCCAAGCCTTTGCGCTTACTCTGCCGATAAGTTCAACCAATGCACCTTTGGTGAGTATCTTAACTACATTCGTTGAAATCCAGTAGGCGCAGTTGAAATACTCGGTGCGATCCACTCGTTCGCCTTGTTTGTTTCGGTAGCTGTCGTTCACCGCTACGGAAAAATTAACCACTTGTTTGTCGCTCGGCAGGGTGCTGATTTGTGCATCCCTCGTTAGTCTGCCAATGATGTTCATGTCGTTTGATTTTAATTGTTAAACCATTTATTTTAGTTTGTCTTTTTCACGCCGCCTGCCCGAAAGAGCATTTTTCCAAAAGAAAAAACGGAAAAAAAGAAAGCAGATAAAAAGTGCGGGAAAAGCGGAAAACCAAAAGGAAACGGAATAAGTCCCGAAGGGTGGATTTGTGAGGAACGAGCAAAGCCATTATGCCGTAGTCTTTTGGTTTTCCAATTTGCTTTGCCCGCAATAAATTAGCTGCCTTTTTATCCGTTTCGATTGGAAAATGCCAAAGCAGGCTGGTTGTCATTTTAGCTCATCGAGCTTTTTAGTAACTTTTACAGGGAAGCATGAGGGGGATGGAAGGCGGCGAGGAAACGAGCCGGTCGCGAAGCAATCGGGACGGAAGCGAAGCGTACCCTGAAATGACCCGGCCCGAAGGGACATGCCTTAAAAAATAAAAAAACCGAAGAAAAAATCTTCGGCTAAATATTATAATAGATAAAAACTTAGCTACGTTATAGTGTTTCACTGCTTCATATTACTTCAGTGTGACTTTCTAAAAGAATATAACTGTTAATTTTGGGAGCTTCGGTATTCATTCGGCGATTCCCCTACCCGTTGCTTAAACAAACGTGTAAAATGCTGCGGATATTTAAAACCTAATTCGTATGCAATTTCACTAACCGACTTATTGTAATCAAATATTCTTTCTTTCGCGACATCAATCACTTTTGCTTGTATATATTCCTGCGCGGTTTTGCCGGTTTCTTTTTTTACCAGGTCGCCAAAATAACTTGCAGATAAATTCAATTCACCTGCACAATAAGCTACAGAAGGCAAGCCAATTGCCTGTGGTTTGTCTGACAGGAAATATTCATTCAATAAATTTTCGAACTTTTCTAAAATTCCTTTCAGGACCGTATCGCGGGTAATAAACTGGCGGTCGTAAAAACGAGTGCAATATTCGAGGAAAAGCTCAATGTTAGATACTATCAATCTTTTGCTATGGTTATCAATAGCATGTTCCAATTCATACGCAATTTTTGAAAAACAATCCAAAACAATTTTTCTCTCACGTTCTGATAAATGAAGTGCTTCATTGAATTGATAACTAAAGAATGTGTAATCCTGTATATGTTTTCCAAGTGAAGTGCCATGAATCAGATCCGGATGAAAAATCAGCGCATACCCTTTTGGTTGGTAGGTTTCTCCATTGCTGTTAACACCAGCAACCTGGCCTGGTGCAAGAAAAACCAATGTGCCTTCCTGGTAATCATAAGTATGGCGGCCATAAACTAAATCGCCACATTTTACATCTTTTAAAAAGATCGTATAAAACCCAAAATACATCCGCGAACCAGAGCGGGGATTTGCTTTCGATAAGTCAACAACACTCACCAGCGGATGTAATGTTTCATTGTTGTTGAATACGTTGTAATCATTGATCGTTTCAAACCTTCTCATGTTATCCATGGCGCTATATTTTATCTATTTCAAAATTACCATTTTAATTCTTCCTTCATTGATGAATGCTCCCACATCAGCAATATTGGTAGAGAAAACCGGAATCTGTATAACATCCAGGCAGCAAAATGTAAAGACCTTTATCACATCAGGTAATTAAAAAATTTGCACTTCTAAATAATAATAACAGATAAAGCTTGCACCATGAAAAAATTAGTATTTGGATTTACGTTGTTCATTGCTTATTGTTTGCAAGCTCAGCAAAATAATTCTACCGGGGAACCAATTGTTCACACTATTTCCGGTGACGTTCGAGGCGTTACTGAAGGAAGCGTTACCAGCTTCAAGGGAATTCCCTACGCTGCTGCGCCAGTAGGTGAATATCGTTGGCGGCCGCCCCAGCCTGTAAAAGCATGGACGGGAGTTCGTGATGCAACTAACTTCTGCACAGAATGTGCGCAGGCAAACTTTAGACAAAGAGATTCGATTGCAACAGGTTCTTCCGAAGATTGTTTGTTCCTCAATTTATGGCAACCTGCCAGCGCTTCAGCTAATTCGAAGTTGCCGGTTATGGTATGGATTCACGGCGGTGCTTTTGTATTTGGAAGTGGCTCCCAGCCTGACTTTTCTGGTGTGCAATTTGCTAAACAAGGCGTCATCCTGGTAACTTTTAACTACCGGCTTGGACGGCTCGGTTTCTTCGCATTTCCTGCTTTAAGTAAAGAACACCCGGAAGAACCCAAAGGCAATTATGCTTACATGGACCAGATTGCCGCTCTTCAATGGGTGCAAAAGAATATCAATGCATTTGGAGGCGACCCAAATAACATTACCATTTTTGGAGAATCTGCTGGTGGCGTTTCGGTGCAGTCACTCATTACCATTCCTTCTGCTAAAGGTTTGTTTCAAAAGGCAATAATTGAATCTGGGGGTGGTCGTGATGGAGTTTTAACCGGTCGTCCAATCAATAAAGAAAATGCGGATTCGTATTACCCTGTCTCTGCGGAAACAATTGGTGTAAACTTCGCAAGAAAGCATGGAATTGAAGGAACGGATGCAGCCGCATTGGCAAAGCTTCGAGCTTTAAGCGTAGTGCAAATTGTTGATGGAGGCCAGGAAACTGATGGTCAGGGCGGTGCACCTATTTATTCCGGTCCTATTTTAGACGGTAAACTGGTTGTAGAAACGGCACAAAGTGCATATAATGCCGGAAGAGAAAATGAAGTTTCAATCATCATTGGCAATAACAGTGCAGAAGTACCGGCCGGCTTCGTAAATGCACGTTCAAAAGATGAATTATTCAATCTTTTTGGAAGCATGAAAGACGAAGCAAAAAAAGTGTATGATGCGGGCGATAGTGTTGAGTTTGCTAAAATATTAACACTGGTAAATACGGACAGAGTTTGGGCGGAGCCTGCCAGGTTCACTGCGAGGGCATTTGTTGCAAGCGGCGAACCTGCCTACATATATCTATTTTCTTATGTTTCCCCTTCGGCACAACAATGGATGAGGTTTGGTGCAGCACATGGATCCGAAATCGGTTATGTTTTCGACAATCTCAGAAGCCGGAATGGATCCATAATTGCCCCTAAAAACAGCAGCGTTGCCAGGATGATGAACACCTATTGGGCAAATTTTGCGAAAACCGGAAATCCTAATGGAAAGGGACTGCCTGAATGGCCCGTTTACGACCCTAAAAAAAATGAGATTCTCGATATTAAACCCAATGGCTCGGCAGTAGGTGAACCTGATCCGAGGAAAGCAAGATTGGACGTGATGGAGAAGGCAGCCGGGATGTTGCTTAAGTAATAGGAAATATTACTTAATTGCTCAGGCGGGTTCATGCTTCAATTCATTCTTGAACCGGTGCTTATTCTTTTCTAAAAACCATACAAAAAGAAATGAACCGATTCTCTTGTTGCCATCTGTGAAAGAATGATTTTTAATGACGAAGTAAAGCAGGTGCGCCGCTTGTTCTTCAATGGTTGGATACACATATTGCCCGCCAAACGGTTGTATAATGCTTTGTAATGAACTTTTAAATCCTTCATCTTTTTCATTGCCAAAAATTGCAGCGGCTTCTTTTTTTGCTACTAATTGTTTCTTCAATTCTGTGATAGCCGCTTTTGCTTCTTCGTACTTTATCTCGTAAGTGATGTTTTCATTTAGTTTTCCAACTGGTAAATTATGACCGTCATATTGGTTAAGCAGGATAAAGCTTTTGGTGTAGTTGCCCAGAATTTCCAGGAGGCCTTTTGCTTCCGGAAGTTGGAGCCCTTCTGAACTACTGGCAGCCTGAATTGTTTTTACGGCTACTTCCAACTGTTGCAAATTATGCAACAGTTGTTTCAGTTTTTTTTCATTAAGTGAGTATCCTTGTAGCAAAATCTCCTTTAATTTCTGAGTTGCCCACTGCCTGAATTGTGTGCCCCGTTTGGATTTTACGCGATACCCAACGGATATGATAACATCAAGATTATAGTATTTCACCTCCGACTGCTGGGTTTTCCCTTTTACAGCGCCATGTTTTGTGGTATGTGCAAAATTTGCACTAACCAGTTTTTCATCCAATTCCCCCTCCTTAAAAGCGTTATTGATGTGCTTTGTAATCACCGTCCGGTCTCTTTGAAACAATTCTGCTATCTGAGCCTGGTTTAACCAAACCGTTTCTTTTTCGAATTTCACTTCAACCTCTGTACCGCCATCGGGCGTTTTATATATTTCAATTTCATTCATACTCATAATCGTTGAACACGTAAATATTTCTTTCAAGTTGGACGGATTCCAACTTCACTGTTTCGTTTTATAGGTGGTTATAAATCCAATATTATCTATCATACAATTTAATAAATATAAGAAGAACAAATTAAGGAATTTAAGCAAGAAACCCTGAATCAAAATCATCAATAAATGTTGCTTTACTGTGGTTCGAAAATTAACCTGCAGAAATTGAATTGCTGACTGTCAAGATAATGATTAACCGGAAAAACAGCGGTAATGGTAGATATATCCGTAATTGATATAACATCCAGGCGAAAAATACGAAGAAATTTACAGTAGCGCTGAGTTCAGAAAGATGCTTTGCAGCGACTTCTCCCATTCCACTGCTTGCACCTGTAATGATGATTACTTATTCCTTTTCAGGCGCCAAATCCTGTTCAATTTGCTGATTTGATTTATTTCCTTTGCGATGGAATATCTGGAAATTCTCTTTCCCAAAATTGTAGGTGAAATTAAGTCTCAAAAAACGGGATGCTTTTTTTTCGATACTTCTTTGGGTATATACATTCGGGGTCTGCGTGTTGGTCTCTTTTTCAAGCGTGTTAAAAGCATCTAAAAGAATAAGGGTAACTGAAGCATTTTTCTTTTTCAGAAAATCTTTTTTCAAACTAAGATTTACATAACCAAATTGAGCCATAGTTCCCTGTGGGATTGCTATAGGTGAATTGTAATTTGCATCTATTTGCACACTGAAATGAGACGGTAATTTCATATTCGAATTGATCTTTGCAAACCAATTGAGTTTACTGTTAGCAAACGATACAGAGTTGATATTTGCAGAAATATTGGATTGAAACAGGTTCACATTAGCGGTAATATTCCACCATTTTACTATCGGGGAATACAAGGTAAATTCCGCACCATAAGAATTATTGGTATTCGCGTTGATGGAATAACTAATCAGCGTATCCCTGGAATTATTGAAAGGCTCTGTATAATTAGTAATCTCATCAGCGATATTCCTGAAATAAAAAGTGGTCATGAAGTTGCTGCCTTTACTGAAATTTTTTTTGTATGATAATTCAAATGAGTTGGTGTATTGAGGTTTTAAATCAGGATTCCCTTTGGTTAGGTTTTGCGGATCAGTAAAATCAATATAAGGAATCAGTTGCCTGAAATCGGGCCTATCCACCCGCCTGCTGTAATTCACCTGCAATTGGTTCTTGTCATTGAATTTATAAGTAAGAAAAGCGCTGGGAAACAAACCGGGCTTATCACTTGTTGGTTCGAACACAAGCGATTTACCGGGGATGGCGCCATTATAACTATACTGTTCTGCCCGCAAGCCCAATTCGTAACCTAATTTATTCCATTGACTGGAAAACTGTGCATAAGCAGCATAAATATTTTCATTGAAAGTATAATCGCTGGACAGGTAATTATTAAAAACATAACCGCTTGAATCCAGGTCAAAAACATTATAGGCACTGCTATAGTCGCGATGCGTGGTTTTCAATCCGGTTTCCAGTTTTGATTTTTTTGTAAACGGATTTACATAATCCACCTGTGCTGTAAAATAACTGTTTTTTCCATTGGTGGTATTGGTTTGCAGGAAAGCACCCGGTTTGAGAGTACCGTTTTTATCGAAAAACTGCGTTTGAAAATTTCCATTAATACCATCAGAATAATTTTGCAAATTAAAATCTACAGACAGGTTTTGCCCTTCTTTTTTAAAAGTATGTTTATAGCTGAGGTCTCCGGAATGGAAAAGAAAAAAGCTTCTGTTAGCAGTGTTCCTGTCGGTGCCGGAATCTACAGTGAGGAAGTCATCCAAAAAATTATTTCTGACTGTTCCGGTTGTCAGATAGTCTCCGCGGCCAACTTGTCCATTAAATGAAATGGTGTTCCTGTTATTTAAAAAATAATCAATTCCAAATTGCCCCATCTTAAAGTGGCCTGTTCGTTGTCCATCACCGGTTTGTTGCAGCCAGTTGTTTCCTGCAATGTTATGGCGCGTCAGGGACTGTGTGGTTGGCTTATTGCGCGGATGCCAGAAGAAGCCCGCCGTAAAATTAAATGGATTTTTATAAACACTTAGATCAGCGCCAATGTTATAACCGCCATAAGTATCTGCACCTCCACGCAGCGAACCGTTTATGCCCGGTTTTCGACTTTTCTTCAGCAAAATATTGATGATCCCGGATAATCCCTCTGCATCATACTTTGCAGAAGGATTGGTAATCACTTCAACTTTATCAATACTTTCAGCAGGGATCTGATCCAATGTTAATGTAGTTTGTTTGCCATCAATGTAAATTTTTGGCGTACCGTTTCTAATCGTTACATTGCCATCAATGTCTATATTCACTAACGGTATTTGTTTTAAAACATCCGTGGCATCGCCTCCTGAACTGACGAGGCTTTTTGAAGCGTTAAATACTTTTTTATCGAAGTTCGTGGAATAAACCGGCGCGGCGCCGGTTATGGTTACACCTTGCAGAGCAACTACATTGGAATAGAGCTTGAAATTACCAATGTCCACGCCTAAATCTTTTGATGTGAGAATGAAGGAATGATAAACCGTAGTGAGGCTAATATAATTAATGCGCAGGATAAATCTTCCTGATGGAATCGCGTCAATAGTAAAATCGCCATTATCTTTTGAGAGTACACCGGCTAAAACACTTGAATCTTTATCATGTAATACTTCTATCGTTGCAAAGCCTATTCCTTTGTTAGTAGTACCATCCAATACTCTTCCGGTTACCTGGTGATTTTGCGTTTCACCATGGCTGTTACCTTCTTGTTGTACCTGTTGTGCAAAAATGATTGACGGAAGAATATACAAACCAACCAATAACCCTGTTATCTTTTTCATATCTTAAATAATTACCGGAACAAAATTACCTGTGCAGGGAAGAACATTTGATTCGAAAGTTGTTCAATTAGTCGAAATCGTAGTTGAAGCAGGCATGTCGAAATCGAAAGGGGCAACAATTATGAAAAGCGGATATTTGTTTGTTTACTGCTGTGTGGTTCACATCTACGAACCACATTATTTTAGTGTCACCCCTTCGGGGTTGTGAGCAGGATTATATTTGAGCTATAATCATGTCATCCCTTCGGTATTAAAACCCTGGAAGGGTGATATGATTATTAAGTTGGAAGACAAAAATACCATCCGAATCTTTGTTCCAATCCCGAAGGGATGATATTATTATAGAACATCAAAATTGAAATGCCCTAAAACCCGGAACGGGTGACATTCTTTTCTTAAATTAAAAGCGTTGACCGAACGCTAAACTCATGAACTATAACCTTGCGTTACAAGAGGGAAGTTAATTCCGCCATACAAAAGTTGAATGGTAGAAAATAGCAAATCCTTCAAATGTCCATTCCAAACCACATATTGTCCGTTTTACCGAATAATTATTTCGGTACTTCGTTACTTGAGTAACTTTGCCTTAAAATTGGAATGCACACTTTCAATTAATTGTTCCGGAAATTTTTCGAAAATAAAACCATTCATCCTTCGGAATATGACAAAAAAAACCTTCACGATTTCAAATAAAATAATTTGGTTAAGCTCTCTTATTGTGGCTGTGCTGATTGCTCTTCCCAAATTTGCAGGAATCCGTTCTAATCTATATGAAGCGCTTATCACGTCTGCTTTATTCTTTTTATTTACACTTTTAGTGTGGTATTATAATATTCGCACATTACCCGTTTTTTCGCAAAAGTCCGGCGATAATAATTTTTTGATTAAGCGATTGATAAAAGGTTTGCTTTTTGAATTGATGCTGATGTTTGTTTTAGTTTGCGTTCAACAATATCTGCTTTCGCATCCCGATTTTTGGTCCAATGTATTGATGCTTGAGGTCAAGGGAATACTAATCTATCTCACTTTTTTTATGTTCATCAATTTCTTTCATCAAAGTTATCTGAATCTGCAGGTAGGCATAGAACTGGAACGGGCAAAATCGGAAAATCTGTTGGCGCAATTTGAATTACTCAAGCAACAGGTGAATCCGCACTTTTTGTTCAACAGTCTGAATACCTTAAAATATATGGTAGAAAGCAACGATAAGCAGGCCGTAAATTTTATACTGAAGCTTTCTGACATTTACCGGTTTACTCTTGAAAGCCGTAAAATGGATTTAATCGGGCTTTCTGATGAATTGAAAATCCTTGATGCTTATATGTACTTGTTAAAGGCGCGTTTTGAAGAAGGAATTGACCTTTTGATTAACATCAGCCAAAAGCATTATTCCACCTTTATACCTCCGTTCACTTTACAACTTCTTATTGAGAACTGTATCAAACATAATATTGTCTCATTGGACCATCCACTTCATATTTCTTTGTATTCTGAAATTTCATTGTATTCTGAAAAAGATTTTATTATAGTTGAAAATAAACTACAGCCCAAAAAAGTGACAGAATCATCAACAGGATTAGGACTTCAAAACATTAATAATCGCTACATTCATTTTTTAGATAAAAAGATAGAGGTAGTTGCCAATGATACATTTTTTACCATAAAGCTCCCTGTTATTTATGAATATCATCATAATTGAAGATGAAATTAAAGCAGCAAAATCGCTGGCAAGCCTGATAGGGAAACTAAAGCCCGAAGCCAAAATAACGGCTCAGATACAAAGTATAGAAAAGTCTGTTGATTATCTGACTCACAACAAAGAACCTGACCTTGTCTTTATGGATATTCAGCTTTCAGATGGTTTGTGTTTTGAGATATTTAAAGAGGTTAAAATACATTGCCCAATTATATTTTGCACCGCTTATGGCGAGTACGCAATGGATGCTATAAAGGCCAACGGCATTGATTATATAGTAAAGCCTTTCTCAGAAAAAGAACTGCAAGAAGCTTTCGAAAAGGTAGCCAATTTTAAAAATTTTTTTCAGCAGAATATTGAATCCAATTTAGACGAATTACTAAAAGCAATTGGGTTGAATGAAGGGAAAAAAAGTTTTCTTGTTTTCAAAAACAATAAATATCTAACGGTACCAACAGAGCAGATAGCTTTTATTTATATAAAATTTACATCGCCTTGTATCAAAACTTTCGAAGGTGAAGAATACTACCTGAGTCAATCTTTGGACCAGGTTCAAAAACAGTTATCTGATGAACAATTTTTCAGGCTGAACAGACAATATCTAATTAATTTTAGCGCCATTAAAGAAGTGGAACATTACTTTGACAGAAAGCTTCTGGTCAATCTTGTTGTCTCCTGTCCGGAAAAATTATTGATTGGCAAAGAAAAAACAACTACTTTTTTGCAGTGGCTCGAAAATAGGTAATGCCTTCATCTAATCAGTAATATTGGTAGATAAATCCGTAATGTGTATAATGTGCAGGCGGAATGCGAAGACATTTGCACAGCCAACCTTTACAAAGTGAGAATTTATAGAACATTACCATTGGCTTTCATTTCGCGAATATTTCTTGTTCCAATCCTTTTTTGTATTTCTCTATCAACTTCAACAAAGTCAAAACATTTTCTTCTTTGATTTCAGTTCTGTCAAATTGAATTGTCTGGTTGTTGTAATTGTCACGGTTGCCTTTCGTTGAAAGTTTTTCTTCAATGTTTGTCGGCAAATAAAAACTTGCTTTGTCGTGTAAGTGCTTCTTAAACTCATTGATGTAAATATTCAGTCCTGCAAAGTCAAAGTCACCAAAGTGTAAATAGTTATTGGGAATTGTCTGCAACCACTTTATTAAATCTTTGCTCTGCGGATACCTTGAAACAAAAAGCGGTTGAATGTTATTAAACAATTTTCTCTGCTTCTGAATGTGTCGGAAGTTGGAAGGATTTTCAATTCCAACTATCACGATATTGTCAGTAGGGAAGAAATTCTCAAAGTCATAAACGAAAGTGAATGTTCCTTCGCTTGGTTGAATTGTCAACGGTTTGCCGTTCAACTTACATTCAACTGGTTGAAAGCAATTCACCAAAAAACCTTTAAAGGTTCTGATACTTTTCAATTTTGAGTTTGAAGAAATGTCAACTGCTTCTCCACGGGTTAAATCTGCTCGCTTCAATCCTTCAATATACTTTTCTAAACTCTCAATGCCCAAATGATTTTGCAGATAAGCATCAAGTTTGTTTTTGTTGGTGAGATAAACCAACGCTTTACTTCTTCCAAGAATTTGCTTTCTCAAAATTCCGTTATCAATCATAGCATAAATAGTTTCATGTTTCACTTTGCTGAAAGGAATTTTTTCTCCGTTCTGCATTGCGATAAGGTTTTCCGCTATTGAAATTGACAACATCATTCTTCTGAATACTGTGTAAGAATTCGTTTAACTCTTGTAATACTTTTCTCGTCTTTGCTGAATGTGTAAATGTGGTCAAAGATTAGTGCATCTTGCTCAGTTGGCGAACCACATATCAAGCGAATGTTTCTGTCTTTCGCAAATTCTAAAATGCCTCGCCAGTTATTTGGATGCAGTTTCCCGAATTCATCCATCATGCAATGCAATTGAAAATCTTTAAACTTCTTTGAAGCACCTTCTTTGAAAACATTCAGCAGCATAATGTTCAACATGGCTTTAACCAAAACATCTGTTCCGTCTGAACCAACATTCGCAAGTTTTTCAACCCAACCTGAATCATTGTCGTTCTCAATAATTTTGAACTTCAACTCAAATGAATCAGAAAGAGAAATGAAATCCCGTTTCAATTCAGTAATCTTCTTAGCAAACTGTTTCAGCAAATCAACTGCATCTTTATTTTTCTTCTCCTGATTTTCTCCTGAAAACAAATTTGCAGTTCCCAACTCCATTGCATTTTCGTCATTGTATTTTTTAATCATGATTAGCAACTGCACAATTTCATTTTTACTGTCCTCTACTTTCAGTTCAATTTTCTTGATTACGCCTGCAAAGTTTTTCCTTTCAAAATCGTCATTTATTTTCCCGATGATTTTCTGAATCTCTCCTGAATTTGAAACCAAACCGCTTGTCTGTGTTGCAATGGTTGAAACGATGAGAGCAAATTTCCCATTGACTTCTTTCTCAATAGTGTCTATTCTCTTGTCGTCAATAAAATCTGAAAGGTTTTGAGCAAAATCAAGGAATGATTTATCGTCAGTAAGCTGTTTGTTAAACTTGAAAACATTGTTGTCGCTGAACTTGCCTAAGAAGTCAGTTGTAGTTTTTCTCAATTCGTCAATTCTGCCATGAAGTTTTTCGTAGTGAATTTCTTTGACTTCATCAATCAAAACTTTTGCTCTTTTATCTGTCTCGTTTTCGTCAGTAGTGTCTGTAAAATATTCCTGAATGGTTTTGTAAAAATCCAGTTGCTTGAAGTTGTCAAATGCCTCACTATCGTCTTTGATTAAGTTTAGTTCTTTATCCAAACTCGCAATTAAATCCAAAACAATTTTGAGTTCACTGTCAACGGATTCTTTTTGTTGTTTGAATTTCTTTTCCTCTTGCTCTAACTGTCTGTCAAATTTTTGTTTCTCATATTTAAACTCATCAACTTTATCAATGTATTCTCGTTTATCTTTCTTGTAGTCAGAAACAGTGTCTCGGTTGGCTTCAATGAATTGAAGTTCGTCATTTACCTTTTGTAATTCTTTCTCAATCTCTGAAAGTCGTGTTGTGTCTGCACCTTTCTTTAAAAGTTCCTTTTGCTTTTGAGAATTGATTTCGTCTTTTCTTGTCTTGCTGTTCTGCTGCTCAACTTTTATTTCTGCTTCAATATCTATCAAAAGTTGATTTATTCTTTCACCCTCTGTTTTTATTTTCTTCTCTCTCTCATTTTCTTTTGACTTAATCAACTTTGTTAATTCTTCTTCAACTCTTGTTACTTCATCCCTTGCTTTCAGTTCTAAAGCTATTGCATCCTGAATCGCTAACTCTGTTCTTTCAAGCAGAGTTTTCTTTTCACTTCCTGCTTTCTCAATAAGATTATTCCGCTTTACAGTTGCTTCATCACTCTTGGTCTGGCTTAGTCCGATGGCGTATTCGTTTTCCTTTATTGAATCTTTCCTCTCTTTGATTTTTGGCTGATACTTTCTTTTCAGATTCTCTTTGTCCTTCTCTAATTTTTCAGTGAGTTCAGAAATATTACTCCTGATGCTTTCAATTTTTTCTTTGTGCTCAACTTTTTCTTTTTCATAATCAGCAACAGTCTTTACCGTTTTGCTGATTTCAGTAAGGTCAATTTCAACTCCATAAAAATTGTTGGACTTGTTTATAAGCTTGGGAGAAAGCGAAGTGTTGAACAAAACATTTTTTTCATCAATGACTTTTCCTATTGTTTTTCCCCAATCAGGATATTGCTCCGTCAGCCAACCATACAATGAACTTTTGCTGTTATCAATGTAGGTTTTAATTTCGGAAATTTTATTGTTTGCTTCTATAATTTGTCCATCCAACTTTTCCTTATCTCTCTCAAAGGTTTTTTGCAATTCCTTTTCGTCAAGTTCCCAATGCTTCTGAAAAGTTTCTATTTGTCTTGTTGAATTTTCATTTTCAGAACTTGACTTTTGAATAACATCAGAATATGATTTCAATTCATTGTCTAACTTTCTTATTTCGTTTTCAAAGAACCTCTTGTGTAAAATTCCTTCTCTTGCAATTTTCAGATTGTTGGTTACTTGCTTTTTATGTTCCCAATCTACCTTGGCGTTGTCAATTTCAGTTTTGTGTTCGGACTTTAACTCTGTAATTTGTTTATCAAAACTTTTCTTCGTTTCACGCTGATAAGTGAGATAGTCCGCATTGATTTTATTCTTCTCAGCAGCTTTTGCGTTGAGGAATTCTTTCAATTGGTTTTCCAACTGGTCAAGCAATGTTTTAAACTTTTGCTCCAATTCTTTGAACTGTGTTGTAAGCAGATTCTTTTCATCAAGAAATTTTTTCTGTTTCCCTTCCTGTGTTTCTTTCTTGGCAACTCTTGTAATTATCTGATTGATTCCTTTCTTCTCATATTCATCTGTTAACCGCTTTGCGGTTTTTATGTTTTCATCTTGAACCCTAATGTCGCCTTTGATTTTATCTTCCTTCGTTTTAAAAGCACTGCTCAACTTTGATAATTTTCCTGTCAAAACAGTTTCATGGTCCCTCTGCTTATTCAATCGCTTTGTGAGTTCGGGTTCTTCTTGCTCGTTCTTGTTTACTACCCAAGCCAACTGTTTTGCGATTTGAATTTTTTCTCTCTCTAAATTCTTTATTGCAATGTGAAGTTTAGAAAGGTTGCCTGCTTGAAGTGTTCCGGATGGTGTTTTAAATTTTCTGATGTCTGAAAGTTGAGTTTCAAAATCGTTCAGGTGATGAGCATAAACATCAAGTTTTATTTGGACATCATTTTCCAAAGACATAATGATGGTTTGCTTGATGAATTCAGCTTCCATCTTTGAATTGAGAAATACATTCTGAATTGTTTTTGGGATGTATTGATAATCCTTGCTTTCAAGAATGGAATATCGCTTTAATTCATTTTTCTTCCCGTCATGATTTCCGTAAAGTATGTCTCTGTATTCTTTGTGTTCTTCAATTTTTCGTTTTGTGTAAAATACCTTGCTCTTATCAAGTTGTTCGGCTATACCATCCCAACCATCAGGAACAAACCCTTTTTCACTCACGAAATATTTTCTATTGTATTCTCCATCAAAGAATCTGAAACAAACTTTGTGTTGAGTTTTATAGGAAACAACACAAAATTTTTCGTCACCATGAACCACTTCATAAATAATGTAGGCATTTGAATCTTTGAAATAATAATCGGTGTAACTGGATTTCGTTTTGGGAATTCCTAAACCGCCAGTGTCTGCATTGTAGAAGAATAAAATTGCTCTAAGCAATGTGCTTTTGCCGACACCTTGTGTGCCTATGAAATGCACATTGCCATCAAGATTTATCTCGGCATAGCGTATTCGTGCACTGTTGATGAAAATAATTCTATTCAGGTATCTCATGTTGAACTTCGTCTGGTATGTTGATATTGTTTATGAGTTCTTCAAGATACTTAAAGGATGAAAGCACTTTGTAAGATTTCAGAATTTCATTTTCCAATTCTGCAAAGCCGTCTTTGCAAAGTGTGTCAACAATTTTATTTACTAATTCGGGGTAAGGAGTTTTATCGTCCATTTTTAGGATTCCCTTTAATCCATCTGCTTTGTTTTTTAAAACCGCTTGAACACTGATTTCAACGGCAATCTTTGCAGGTGAGAAACTGTAGCCCGATGCAAAAGCATTGTCAAAACTTTTAAAGAAGTCAACAATGTCAATCCACTTACAAGCAGTTTCCAACTTTCTTTCTAAATCAGCTTTTGATTCGTCTTTCCGTGAGAAGTAATAAAACTCGTCTCCCTTTTCAAGAATGAAATTGATAGAGTAGAAATGCTCGTAGAGCATTTCAAAGTTTTCACTGTCGTCAAGAATCTCACACAACTTTGAAATGCGGCTGTCAGAACTATTGGAACAAATGAATTGTCCTTTACTTAGTAGTTCAAATATTTCTCCTGTTTGTCTTGGAACATTCATGTTGATTTTATTTCGGATAAACTAAAGCGTATTCAAGAATGTCTTGTCTCTCAAAATTCTCTGATACTTCAAACTCAGATTCAAAAAGTGAAATCATTTGGCAATAAATTGTAACTCTCTCGTCATAAGAAACTTCTTTTGGAAACTGATACTCTGAAATGAAATCAAATAAATTCTTGTCTGATGTTGCGAATTTCTTTTTGACTTGACGCAAATTGATATGAATTTCCTTTTCTGTTTCATTTCTTAAATCATCCTCAGAAAGATTTTCGGCTGCGTTTTTCTTCGGATTGATTCCTGACTTGAATTTACTGCTTACCTTTTTTATTAACTGGTAAACACCGTCTTGCTGCAATTTTTCTAACGAAAGTTTGAGAGAATAGAATGTCTTGGTTTCAACCGCAAGTGAATGAGTGTTTGATAAAACTTCATTGATGTTTGTTTTGTGTTTGATTTCAAACTGGTCACGCAAATACTTTAACTTCCTTAACTTCTCAATGAACTTGCTTTGATATTTTATCTGATTGATGTATTCAATAATTTGCTTTCGGGTTTCAATCAGATTGTGTCTTGATTCCGTCAACTCCAAAATCAATTCTGTCTTGATGTATTTCAGTTCTTCATCGGTAGCAGTTTTAAAAAATGTTAGCGCTTCTTCATTCAGCAATTTTTCTGTTTGCACAATCATTTGCTGAATGGCTTCCATCTTCACTCTATGATTTTCAAGCTTAGAAAGTTTGATTTTATAATTTGTTTCTAATTTAAATGCGTTGTCAATATTGCGGTTCAAGTCAACAATGTTTCTCATTGTTGTTCTTCCGATTTTCCGCAAAGCGGATTTCACCGCTTTCAAATATTTGAATCTCTCGCTGTCGCTTGCTGCTTGTAAATAGTAAGCCATGTATTCGTCTTTTACCTGACGAATACTTTCATTGATGTATGAAGTATTTATTTCCTCATTAACCTCCAAAATTTCCTCAAAGAATTTCAGAAACTGGTCATCAAGTTCAAGCAGGTTTCCGTTTTGTCGGATAATGTTCTTGCTTAGTAGAAGTTTAATAACATCTTCGTTTCCGTCCATTAAATCAAGTGCAAGCTCAAACCTGTAATGAAGCGACTTTCGCTGCTCAAACATCTCAGCCAATAACCTATGCCCTCGGTTAAGAGTGCTAAGTAATTCTCGTATGGAGTTAAAGTGATTCATTATCGATTAAAAATCATTCTTTTTAAAAATGCAAGATACTGCGTGTTGGGGAATTTCATTTTGTCTGCCAACTTCCCCCAACCGTAATATTGGTATCTAAATCCGTAATCCATATACCTCCCAGGCAAAAAAATAGGATGACCTTTACCCTATAAAAATTAAAATCATGCAAAAAAGAAAATTAGGAAATCAGGGGCTTGAAGTTTCAGCCATTGGCCTGGGTTGTATGGGAATGAGTTTTTCTTATTATCCGTTTCCGGAAAAAAAAGATGTCATCAATCTGATTCATCAGGCAGTAGAACAGGGCGTTAATTTTTTTGACACGGCTGAAGTGTATGGGCCTTACACCAATGAAGAATTAGTGGGTGAGGCGTTGGAACCTTACAAGGGCAAAGTGGTAATTGCCACCAAATTTGGATTTAATATCCGGGATGGAAAAATGGCGGGAACCAATAGCAAACCTGAACAAATAAGAAAAGCAGTGGAAGGTTCACTCAAAAGATTAAGGGTGGATACGATAGATTTATTGTACCAGCACCGCGTGGACCCGAATGTACCAATTGAAGAGGTGGCCGGCACTGTGAAAGATTTAATCAAAGAAGGAAAAGCAAAATATTTTGGTTTAAGTGAAGCAGGTGCACAAACTATTCGCCGGGCACATGCCGTGCAACCAATCAGTGCATTACAAAGTGAATATTCGTTGTGGACAAGGCAACATGAAAAAGAAATCATTCCCACCATTGAGGAATTGGGAATCGGGCTGGTCGCTTACAGTCCGTTGGGCAAAGGTTTCCTCACAGGTAAAATTGATGTCAATACAAAATTCCAGGAAGGTGATTTCAGAAATACATTGCCAAGATTTACTGAAGAGGCGCGTAAAGCCAACCAGAATTTATTGGATTTAATCAATCATTTTGCCCAACAAAAAAATGCCACGACAGCCCAGATTGCATTAGCCTGGGTGTTGGCACAAAAGCCGTGGATTGTACCGATTCCCGGTACTACAAAATTGCATCGCTTAACAGAAAATATTGGCGCAGCAGGCATTACATTTTCTAAAGAAGAATTAAAGCAATTTGAAGAAGCCTCTTCGCAAATAAAAATCGAAGGCAACCGGTATCCGGAAGCAACAGAAAAAACAACGGGGTTGTGATTTGCTGATTAGCTAATTTGCTGATGTGCTAATGTGAAAACAAAGTAGAAATTGCAATTATTTATTTGTTTACTGTGAAATATTTGGAATCGTTATGGTCAGGATAAAATTTTAAAATTACCCTCAAACTCTTAATAGGCGATGGTTCTAAGCCCCCTCTCCTTTGGAGAGGGGGTTGGGGGTGAGGCCAAGAAATAACTTAAAATAAATCAAAATAAAAAATCATGAAAAAAGCATTTTATCTGTTGATTGTATTTTCTGCAACCTTTACTACTTCAGCATTCGCGCAGGAAACATCTGTTTTTCCCAAAGGTGAAATAGGAACGAACACCGATAATTACACCGGAACCATCTGGCTCAATGAATTAAGTAAACCCGATAGCATTTTTAAATTTGGCATTGCACAGGCGGTCTATGCTCCGGGTTCAAAATTGGATTGGCATATTCATCCTGGCGGACAAATTTTGTTGATTACAGAAGGCACAGGCTATTACCAGGAAAAAGGAAAGCCGGTTCAAATCGTACACAAAGGCGATGTCATCAAATGCGCACCTGGAGTGGAACACTGGCATGGAGCAACACCGAACAGTACGTTCGCTTACGTTGCCATTTCTCCTTCTGAAAAAGGAAAAACGATTTGGAAAAATAGGGTAACTGATGCAGAATATAATAGTATAAAGCCCGACAAAACCCTGAACAATAATTCAGGAGTACAAGATACTTCCATTTTCCCAAAAGGGTTCGTGGCTCCCAACACGGATGATTACACAGGAACGGTTTGGCTGAATGGCTTGAGTATGGAAGATAGTGTTTTCCCTTTCAGTCTAATGCAGGCCACCTTCGCTCCCGGTTCAAGATTGAGATGGCATATTCATCCGAAGGGACAAATTTTGCTCATTATGAAAGGTACTGGCTATTATATGGAAAAAGGCAAGCCGGCACGTATCGTTCACAAGGGAGATGTTATTAAATGTACACCAGGCGTGGCACATACACACATGGCAGCGCCGAACAGCGACTTTGCTTATATTGGAATTGAATCAAGGGGAATAAAATGGTTAGAAAGAGTAACCGATGATGAATACAATAGCGTAAAATAAATTTCAATTCATAATCAAATTTCTCATTTGTAAACCATATAAATTAACAACACATGAAAGCAAAAATTATCGGCCTGTTTCTGTTAACAATGATTGTGCAATCGTCTTTTGCACAGCAGCCGCCAACGGAAACAATTAAGACTTCCACAAATAACACTCCTGAGCAACAGGAAATCATCAATCTTTCAAAAAAGAAATAGGATTGGATGGCGGACAAAAATGTAGATTCTTTAAACGTGCTCTTCGATGACAAATGTATGTTTACTCACATGGGAGGAACTTGGGGAAAACAACCAGAACTTGAAACAATTAAGAGCGGTGGTATATGGTATAAGAAAGCCGTAGTGTACTCAGTTAAAGTAAATATGTTTAATGACAACAACACCGCAGTTCTTTTAAATGATATTGATTTGGTGGCAGAAGTCGGTGGACGCATAGTTACAAGCGCTTTTATGGTGACCGAGGTTTACATCAAAGAAAATGGGAAATGGAAGATGGGGCAACTCACTTTTTCACATTTGCTCAGGCCGGTTAAACTGAAGAACGATGGCAACAATAATAATCAGTAATATTAATATAAAAATATAAAGCAATGAAAAAAACAAAACATTATCAGAAGCCCTTCGCATTTTGCATTGCCATGCTGATGGGTACTATCTTTCTGTCATCTCCTGTATTTGCACAGCAGCCGCAGGAAACGAAGCCATATTCCGTAGGTAATCCGCTCGGTATTTCCAATAGTAACGGAGGTTTTGAAGCAATCACTTCAAATGTAAAAGTTTATGGCGGCATCGTTTCAGCAGAGAGCTGTTCTTATGATGCAGCGACCGGTCTCATAGTGGTTCCCAATCGCGGGTTGCCACAAAGTATGCAAACTAACGATGGCTGGGTTTCTCTTATCAACCACGATGGATCTGTACATACGCTGCGTTGGATTGGCGTTCAGCGTCCGGATGAACGTAAAAATCTTTCAACGCCTCTTATATTAAACGAGCCGTTCGGCAGTGATATCATGAAAGGCATTTTGTATCTGGCAGACCGCGATGGCGGCACAGGCAAAGATGATCCGAGTGTTGCCGTTATCCGCAAATTCAGTATGAAAACAGGAGAACCAGTCGGAGAGTTTAAAATCGAAGGCGCAGGCTGGATCAATGATATTGAAGTAAAGGAAGATGGTACCATTTACGCCACAGAGACAGGTGATTTTGGCAAGCCAAACCCAAACCCTGATACCTGGAAGGTTTGGAAGGTAACACCTTCAGGTGAAGCAACTATTTTCGTACAAGGGGCGCCGTTAAACGTACCCAATGGTATCGCTTTTGATCCGCAGGGCAATATCGTTGTTGTTAATTCGGGGAATGCCGATGTACTCACTTTTTCACAAGAAGGTAAATTGTTGAAAACAGAAACCGCTGCTCAACCCGGCAGTGATGGCCTTGTGATCATGCCAGACGGTACAAAATATGTGTGCAGTGTATTTAATGGAGGTGTGTCCCGTATTCGTCCCGGCAAGCCTGCCGAGTTGATTGCTAAAAATATTCCCAGCGCCGCTTCCATGTGTTATGATAGCAAGACAAATCAATTGGTGATTCCAATGAACGCGAACAACAGCCTTGCATTTATACCGCTCGACTAAACCATTTTTCAATATTTATTCCATGAATAATACAAACATCTCCATCATGAATTTCAAAATAAAAATTCGCAATATTCCTGCCCGACTGCGTCATTCAGGCGGGTCTTTGTTTACTGTTCTGGTTCTTTCGGCCATAACCCTGATAACCGGATGCAATGGTTCCCAACAGAAAGACGCTACCGCCGGGGTTATATGTGACCCGGATAACGGCGGAATTACGCTGCCCGAAGGGTTTTGCGCAACCGTGGTAATTGATAGCCTTGGTCTGCGAGACGACCACAGCGCCCGGCACATTGTTGTTGCAGATAATGGCGACATCTATATGAAAACACGAAGCCAGGAAGGTGGCATCGTAGCGCTGCGTGATACCAATGGCGACTATCGGGCAGACATCATCAAATACTTTGGAAACATGAATGAAACCAAAGAAGGTATTTTGTGGGAGGCGGGCATAGCCGTCCATAACGGTTACCTCTGGGCATCGAACACAACTGCCGTCTATCGCTGGCCTATGCCTAAAGATGGTGAACTCGTTCCCAAAGGTGAGCCGGAGATGGTTGTCAGTGGTTTCCCGGAACAACAATCTCACAGATCCAAGGCATTTACCTTTGATGAAAGCGGTCACCTCTACGTAGCCGTTGGCGCTCCATCGAATGCGTGCCAGGTAGATGAACGCACACCGGGGTCACCAGGAATAGCTCCCTGCCCGTTATTGGAGGAGCATGGCGGCATCTGGCGCTTTGATGCGAACAAGATCAACCAAACTTTTAGTGCGGCTGCCCGTTATGCCACTGGCCTGCGGAATGTGGTTGGCCTTGACTGGAATACCACTGCAAACGCACTCTTCGTGATGCAGCATGGGCGCGATCAGCTCCACACCTTGTGGCCGGATTATTATACGGAAGAGGAAAGTGCGGAACTTCCTGCGGAAGATATGTATCAGGTAAATGAAGGTGACCGGTTTGCCTGGCCTTATGGATATTACGACCAACGAAAAGGTAAATTGATGCTTTCACCGGAATATGGCGGGAACGGTAAAATAACTATTTCTGAAAGTAAATTTGCCGGTCAGTTCAAAGAGCCAGTTATGGGTTTTCCCGGCCATTGGGCGCCTAATGATTTGCTTTTCTATACCAGTAAGCAGTTTCCCGAACGCTATCGTAACGGCGCGTTCATCGCCTTCATGGGCTCATGGAACCGCGCCCCACTCCCACAGGGAGGTTATAAGGTTGTGTTTGTACCTTTCGAAAATGGAAAACCATCCGGGAATTATGAAACCTTTGCTGATGGTTTCGCAGGGATAAATCCAATACCTGACCGCGGCGCAGCGAAATACCGTCCGATGGGCCTGGCTATGGGGCATGACGGAGCGCTCTATATTTCCGATTATAAAAAGGGACGAATCTGGCGCGTGGTTTATACCGGAAAAAAGTCAACGGCGGCTAACGCCAAGCGTGAGACAGCAGCGGAAACTACCAGCGTAGCTTCTGCCGATACCGCGGCCACTTCCTCACTTACCGGAGCAGCGCTCTTTCGCCGGATGGAATGCGCTTCATGCCACACTGTTGACCGGAATACACCGGCTTCCACCGGTCCTTCACTGTTTGGTCTTTACGGAAGCAAAGTGAATCTGCAAGGCGGTCATACAGTTACAGCCGACGAAGCTTATCTCCGTGAATCTATCCTAAAAGCAAACGCGAAAATCGTTGAAGGATATATGCCCGTCATGCCAAGCTACGAAAGCCGGCTCACGAAAGAAGAAGTGACGCGGCTAGTTTCTTATATGAAATCTTTGTAAATGAAAAACCTGCGGGTTAATTAATACGTTCAAAAATCATGAAATCTAAATGGACTTTCACCTTACTGTTCACGGCATTCTTCGGGCTGATGTCCTGTTCATCAAAGTCACAAAATAAAACCAGTAAAAATGTGAATAAAGAAAACATTTTAATTGTGTATTTGTCAAGGACCAATAATACAAAGGCAATTGCTGAAATAATACAGAAGAATGTGGGCGGAAAATTGATAGCACTTGAATTAGAAAAACCTTATCCTGAAAATTATAAGTCAATTGTAGATCAGGTAGCTAAAGAAAATGAAACCGGGTTTTTACCGCCACTTAAAACAAAGATTGACAGTATGGAGAAATACGATATTGTATTTATTGGTTTTCCAACCTGGGATATGCAGTTGCCGCCGCCAATGAAAAGCTTTTTGCATGAATATGATTTAAGTGGGAAAACTGTAATTCCATTCAACACACACGCAGGTTATGGCGTAGGCAGCGGTTTTGAAACCTTAAAAAAACTTTGCCCGAACAGTAAAATATTGGAAGGCTTTTCTACCAAAGGTGGTATAGAAAGAGACGGAATTTTCTTTGTAATGAAAGATGAAAAAAAAGTGAAGGCGGAAAAAGAAATAAAGAACTGGTTGCAGAAAATAAAAGTGATAAAATAAAAGGAGGATACAGTAAATTACCCTTTCTTAATCACCAAATGAGCTAATCCCGGATCATTAAGCAACCTTTCCATTTCTGACTGAATAATGTCCTGTATATCCTGCTTTATCTGGAAATAATTACGCTGTACCATACTGTTATCCAGTTTTCGGATAACCTCTATATTCTTATAGTTTTCTTCTTCTCTTTTTAGTGCTTCCTGGTCATTGATAATCTCACAATGGAAGGCTTTCAGGTCTATCTTATTATTAGGGTCGTCGGCTACCATGCCCACAAACTCGCCTGAACTTAACGCCGATATTTTTGAGGGAGGTATAGCGGCTTCCAGT
>CALKHN010000081.1 GCA_937991535.1 uncultured Sphingobacteriales bacterium | reverse complement strand
GAAAGAAATTAATAACAGGCGGGGTAGCTCAGGCGGTTAGAGCGCAGGATTCATAACCCTGAGGTCTGGGGTTCAACTCCCCATCCCGCTACTATCTGGGAATTTTCATCAAAAATTTGAGAATTCCCAGTTTTATTTAATTCATATCTCTTTGAAATACTGTAAGTTACAAGAACAAAGCCATTGATTTTTTTGGTTAGATATTCACGATTTTTTGAGTCGTAAAAGACCCCTGCGGGAAACACGATTTTTTGAATTCGTCTCTTACCTTCCAGATCGCTAGAGCCCCATAAAACACTAAGGTTTTGTAACTTTTTAAGTGAACTTTCAAGCAATTTTTCAAGGTTAGATATTTTTGTCGGCACCGTATTCAATTCTTCGTAAATCACCTGTATTTGGTCAACTATATGCTCTAGGGTAAGGTGATAAGCATCCCTATCAATCTCCCCCAATCCGTGACGGATTGTCAGTTCCTTTTTCTTGTTTTCAAAATCTCTTAACCGGGACTCTAAAGATTGCTCGTTGCCGAAGGCGCCCTCTTGAAAGTGATTGAACATTTTAACAAGCTGCATTTTTACCAGAGGTTTTATCTGATCAGGACACTGGTATCTTTCCAGAAGTTCAAAGAATAACTGATGGGCACCTTGTTTTAGGGACTTCGGAGTAGTGTCCGCATTCAAACTTACACCCCTGCATTTCAAACAGCGGTAATAGTGAAGACCTTTTTGATTAACCTTGTATCCTACCATATAGTTACTACAATTATTACATTTTAGTAACCGCGATAAAGGGCGGTCATCTTCGTTTTTCTTATGCTGATATCCAGAAAAGTTTCCTTCAAGTATTTGTTGAACTTTTATAAAGTCCTTTTCACTGACGAGAGGTTCCCAGTTACCCTTCACCGGCTCACCAAGCAAACGATTTATGCTGATCCCGCAATAAAATGGGTTTCTCCATATCTTACTAAGTTTTTGTGGCAGGATTTTCAGTCCACGTGCGGCAAGCTTGGTTATAATCTGAGCGTCGCTGTAAAAACCAGATACTTTCCATTGCCATGCTTCTTTCAACAGAGCGCCGTCCTTATTCACCACAATCTTTTGGTACCGGGAGTAATGTTTTTCATTTCTTACTCTGGGTCCATAGTGGTCATATCCGTGTGGGCAATTTCCTAACCTATTCCCTTTCTCTAGGTAGGCTTTCATGCTGGGAATAATAATCTCCTTCCTCTCCAGGTTCTCTTTATACGCATGAAATAAACTTTCGTATATCGCAGCCTTACCCCTTTCGGAAGTAGTGGATATTCCGCTACAAACCTCAATAAGGTTTACGCCTAAGTCCTCTACTAATCTATTTACAAGCCCGATGGCATTACCTCCGGAACGAGAAAAGCGACTCATCTTATAAACCAAAATAGCATAAGGTTTTTTGCGGCTTACTTCTACCTTGGATATTAAACGCTTAAACTCCTTTCTTGTAAAATCTGATTTCGCGCTTTCGTATGTTCCCCCAAATTCTTCAGTGACACGGAAATCAAATTTTTTAGCATAAGCTCTGTTGGCCGCTAATTGATTATCGACACTGGAGTTTTTTTCAAACTGTTCTTTCGAACTTACCCGAGTATAAATCCATACAAACAGCTCAGGCTTTACTTCTTTGGTGTCTCTCGGAACAAATTTTTTAAAATACTCAAGATGGCTCATCGTTTTTGGAATAAGAATTATACAATACCAGGCTTATTTCGTAGACAAAGGTTATTAACGCTAATTTCTGCTCCGGCAACAAATGCCTGTAGCACTCCAATGTATCAATGTCTTCTTCGGTAAGCATTAATGCATTTCTATCAAAGACACGCTGCTTTTCATCCCTGTTATTTTCCATGTCTTCCTTATTAAAACAATAAAAATAAAAGGGAGTGTTGGCAGCAGTCGTGAGATATTCCTATATAGGAAAACTAGCTTACTGCTACCTAGCTAATATACAAAAAAATGTTCTATTTTTAAGGATGCTATATATAGTGGCATAATTTTTTTATTTTTCTTATATTTTGCAAGTAAAGCAACATTTGATATGGCGGAAAAGCGTTTAAAAAAGCCAAAGAAACAAGTCAATTTGGAAAATATTACTCCAAAGGAAGAAATTCTCCAAAAACTGGGAGTAGCTATAAAAACGACCAGAAAAAAAAAGGGGTTTACGAGTTCTGAAAACTTCGCGTTTCAAATGGATATCAGCAGATCGCTGTTCGCAAAATATGAGTCAGGGAGTGATCTAAGAGTCTCGACGCTTTTCCGAATCATTGAGGGAATGGGAATGAAGGTATCAGATTTCTTTAAGGCGTTTGATGCCTAAACGCAAATTGATATTACCAAAACAAACCAACGAACTATGCTTATATGAAAAGATTTTCACTGCCGGCGATTATCCATGAAAAGAAATTGGGAAAAAATATTCTAAGACAATTTGTATCAGAAGAAAGAATTGTACTCGTTAAGTCTACAGAACTAAAAGATAAACATCTTTTACTGACACTTGAAGACAACTCCATTATTTGCATTATTCATAAATCTGAAAAGAAAATCTTCCATCACCTTAACATTCTTGCGTGTAACATTAAACCAACACTCAGCCTTCTTGCTAACAATGAAGCAGAATATCAATGGATAAAGTATCCAGGCTCAGAAGACTTCGCTTCAGAATCTGTGATAGAAAGCTGGAAAGATAGGTTCCATTTCAAAGAAGAACGGGTTGATCAGGAAATAATGGGTCTGCGAAAACCTCAGATAGCAGCAATCTATAACATCCTATCGCATTTTAAAATTGGAGACGGTATTGGGACAGTGGTTATGCCCACAGGAACAGGGAAAACGGAAACCATGTTGTCTGTTCTGGTCGCTCATAAGTGTGAAAAGCTTTTGGTTACGGTACCTACGGATCCATTGAGAGAACAAATAGCCGGCAAATTCTTTACACTAGGATATCTCCAGGACAAAAAATTTCAGATTGTAGAAAAAGAAGCCCTAAAGCCCATCGTCGGAATTTTATATGAAAACTTTAGTACCATTGAGGAACTAAAGGATTTTATTAAAGAATGCAATGTTATTGTTACCACTATGGATCTGATTTCCTCCGGTACTCCCAGTATGCAGGGCGCACTTGCACGGAACATTTCCCATTTATTCATCGATGAAGCACATCATGTTAAAGCTCCGTCTTGGCAATCATTCAGAGACCTATGTAGTCCGCACAAAGTTCTTCAATTTACCGCAACGCCGTTTAGAAATGATGGGCAAAGCGTTGATGGCGACTTTATATTTAACTACTCGCTAAAGAAAGCACAGCAGGATGGCTACTTTAAGAAGATAAACCTCATTCAAGTGAATGAATGGGAAAATGAAAAAGCCGATCAAGTAATTGCATCCACCGCTATCGAGCAATTGAGAAAAGACTTAGAAAAGTATGACCATATTCTAATGGCGAGGTGCAACACACAGGCAAAAGCAGACAGGGTATTTAAAATTTATGAAGCTTATGCCGAGTTTAACCCTGTTGTAATTCATACCGGCATTTCAGCAAAAGAAAGAGCTGAATCAAAACGGAAAATTATAACTAGAGAATCGCGTATTGTCGTATGCGTGGATATGCTTGGTGAGGGATTTGATTTGCCAAATCTAAAAATTGCAGCTTTTCACGATATCAGAAAGAGTTTACCTATCACACTTCAATTAGCCGGGAGATTCACGCGAACTAAAATGGATGACACACTTGGGGAAGCAAGTATCGTTGTAAATCTTAGAGATAGCGAAGTCACGAAAGAATTAGAAGAATTTTATGCCTTGGGCGCCGATTGGAATTCCATTTTGCCCAGAGTAAGTACCACACGAATTGCTAAAGAAATTGATTTCAACGAGTTTCTAAACGGCTTTGATGGTATTGAAAACAGTAAAATACCTTTTCAAAGTCTATCACCAAATCTAAGCGCAGTAGTTTATAAAAATAGAACCTCAAGTTGGGCACCATTAAATTTTGAAGCTGGAATACCTGACGTAGAAAACCTTGACTATCTTTTTCATAGTATAAACAGAAAGAAACAGACCTTAATAGTCATTACGGGTAAAAAAACAAATATTGAGTGGGGGTACTCAAAAGATATTTATGATATAGTCTGGAATCTCTATATCGTCTATTGGGAAACAAAAAACAATTTGTTGTTTATCAACGCAAGTGACAACGCTGGAGTATACCGAGAACTTGCCCATGCTCTAATAGGAGATGATGCTGAATTAATTGATAAGATAAATGTTTTTAAAGCCTTTTATGGAATCAACCGAGTGAAGTTAAAAAACGTTGGGCTAAAAGAATGGTTAGGAAAGAATAGTTCCTTTACTATGAGAACAGGATACGATATTGAAAAAGCGCTTGATCGTGCAGCTACGGAGAAGGCTGAAAAAGCATTTGTTTTCGGGACCGGGTATGAAGAAGGTGTAAAAGTGTCTTTGGGGTGTTCGTACAAAGGAAGAATATGGTCACGTTCCGATGGAGACATCCATCAACTAACAGAATGGTGTGAAGCAATAGGTAAAAAGATAATTCGCGACGATATTGACCCTAACACTATTTTAAAACAAACATTAACTCCAAATTCAATTTCTGTAAAGCCAGTCGCAATCCCCTTTTCAGTTGAATGGAATGAATTTGTTTATATGGAGCCGGAAACACGTATAACTTTCATCTTAGATAAGGATGTTGAAATCACAAACGCAGAATTGAGACTGGCGGAACCAATTGATCAACCGGAATTTTATTTTGATCTTGTGACACCTGAGCAAATTGTTCATCTTCGGTTATCGCTTATTGACAAAGGTGACTACAATGATTTTAAAGTAGAAGTCACCAGCGCATCCAGCCAACCGTTTTTGGTTCAAATCGGAAAAAAACGAATGCCCCTTGAGCGTTTCTTTTATGACAATCCTCCAACGTTCTGGCTCGTAGACGGATCTTCTGTTTGTGGAAACGACTATATTGAACTTAAGCAATTCGTTAAACATTATCCGAAAGAGCAAATTGTCGGGAGAAAATGGGATGGAGTCGACACCAGTAAAGAAGCGCAGGGTATCGACCCTAAAATAACCGATTCGATTCAATACAAAATGATCGAAGAACTGAAAACGGCTGATTTTGATATTATCTATGACGACGATTACAGTGGTGAAATTGCAGATATCATTACCATTAAAATGGACACTGAGATAATAAATATTCAGTTATACCATCTGAAATATGATAAGGGAAATAAACCCAGTCAACGAATTGACAATTTGTATGAGGTATGTGGACAGGCTATGAAATCCGTAAACTGGGTATTCAAAGACTCGAAAGAGTTTTTTGGACATTTGTTACGAAGACAAACCAAACGAAGAAAAGGCAAGGAATGCTCTAGACTGGAACATGGCAATGCAGACAAACTTGTACTAATAAAAGATCTTGCCCGTCGCAAATTTCCTACAGAATTTGAAATTTTCATTATTCAGCCGGGGTTATCATGTTCTAATCCTTCGGTCGAACAACTTACATTATTAGGGGTTGTAGAATCATATGTAAAAGAACGAGCAAATATTTCTCTGACTGTAATAGGCACCGGCGACTGACAAAACCAAAGAAACTTCAAGAGGCATACTATTTGTTCAATCAATTCGCTTCAAACAATAGTTTAATAGTTTTTTTTCACTGCGGCGTACCCTTCTGTCTAAGAATTATTTCTCCCACCTACCAATATCTCACACATTTTACTTCCGGCAGTTTTCACTTTTGCGTAGGATTTAACCTGTAGCAATAGTTTCAGAAATGAAAACTGAATTCGGATGAATACTACGCATAAGAAAAAGATTCCCTCCCAACTGGAAGTAATCCATTACTTCTTCCGGATTGGATTGCAGGTGAAGCATGCAGATGCATTTTACCTGTATTACCAGTCGATCCACTGGCAATTGTCACCGGATAAACCAGTGAGAAACTGGAAATCCATTGCGTTTAATTGGGTTTGCTCTTTTCAGAAAGCAAGACCCATCCGCAGGCAATCTATTAATTCTTAAAAGAAAAACAATGGACAAAGAAGAATACAAAGTAAGAATCGGAAAGGACAAACAACTTGTTTATCATCCGGATCCATACAGGGGAGCGGATGCTGAGTTTATCCGACGGTTTCAGGAAGCAGGCGCTTCCCATCCTGCCACGCTGCAGGACTTCTTTGTCCGCCTCGCTGAAATACAACGACAACCTGTTCATCAAAATATACCAGCCATGCAGATCGAATTAAGAAATATAAAAGTCGCAGAACATATGAGCGAGGAAACTACTGCCTTTACAGCCAACCTGTATGTGGACAATCAAAGGATTGCCTTTGTCAAAAACGAAGGACGTGGCGGAAGCACGAATTACCAGCCATTCAAACAGGAAGATGTTCCTAATATCCGAAAGGCAGAAGAATATTGCAACAATCTGCCACCAGCAGTATATCCTGAGACTGTGATTGACGGAAAACCGCTCGCAGTTCCTATGAATCTTGAAAATTACATCGACGACCTACTCGATAAACACTTATCACAAAAAGAACGTGAAAAGTTTAATAAGAGAATAGAAAAACACCAGGAAGACAGCATCCTGTATGGTATTCCCGACAAACAATATTATCGCGTGAAACTCATAAAGCCCATTGCCGAAATATTAAAGTCGCTAAAAGGAATGGAAGCGCTTAAGCATAATATCCACGAAAAGATTATTCCTCGCTTAAAAGAAGGAGAATCTATTTTAAATACAAATCTTCCAGCAGAACTAATGCGCCTCGAACGGAAAAGACCGACAAAGCAATCCTCGCGCATTGACGATTCTCCTGACAAGCAACAAGTCCGGAAAATATAATACGACATAGTTCCGGCGGCATTCCCAGCCCCTTTTTATCACCGCAAAAATGAACACCGGGAGGTGAATGGGAATTCTTTGCACCGAAGTAAAGGCATTAACAATTAACAAATGCAACAATCATGGGAAATATTAAAAAAAAGATAAAGACACAGGATGAACTATTGACAGAACGCAAGAATGGGAAACAGCCTGTCATTGATATTGCAAATCATCCATTTTATGTAGATATGCACAGGGAAACTCTGCGACCGCATGATGACTTCTGGAGTAAAGGCATTCCTTTTTCCGCCTTTGACGCTTTTAAAATATCTGATGATTTGTCATGGATTCCTTATGATCCAAAAAAGCATGAGCCCGTAGATATCAATCCTTTTACACTCACCGAGATTCCTAAAGATTGGATTATCGTTGAAATTCCCAATCCCCGGAAGCTCGATCCTTACGGTTACGCTAGGGAAAATGACTTTGACATTGATGAATACGTGAAGGACCATCCTTTACAGGCAGATATAAAGGCCCGCGTTGTTGTATGGAGTGAAACCAATATTCCTGGTGTGGTTGAAAGGAATGATGAGAAGCTGCAACTGAAAAGAAAGCGGCTATATAAACCATCAGGAACAAAAGCGAAGGAAGCAGGAGTAAAACAAGTACGTAAACGGTGATTAAAAAGAAGGTGTGGCGAAAGACAAATTACTTATCTCCTTTTCGGGAGGACGAACCAGTGCCTTTATGACCTGGTGGCTGTTACAAAACATGAAAGACAGATTTGAAATGATAGTTGTTTTTGCAAATACAGGCAAGGAAAGGGAGGAAACACTTCGTTTTGTGGATGAATGCAATAAAAGGTTTGGCTTTGATGTAGTTTGGATAGAAGCAGTCACGCACTACGAGAAAGGAAAAGGAGTGTCAGCCAGACTGGTTGACTTTAATTCAGCCAACAGAAACGGAGAACCGTTTGAAGCATTTATAAAAAAACATGGCATCCCCAATATAGGAGCACCTAAATGCTCCCGTGAACTGAAGGCATGTGCTATCAGAGCATATGCAAGAAGCATAGGATGGAAAAGATACTATACAGCTATTGGTATAAGAGCGGATGAAAAGCAACGAATAAATATTGAAACTATGAAAAAGCAGCGAATTCTATATCCGCTGGCTACCTGGCTTAACACTACTAAGAGCGACATTAACCTTTTTTAGAGTAAGCAGGACTTCGACCTTCAACTTAAAAGCTATGAGGGAAATTGCGACTTATGCTGGAAAAAAAGCCTGCGAAAATTAATGACTATTGTGTCGGAACATCCGCATTTGGCGGAATGGTGGAAGACAATGGAACAGCGATACGAGAACTTTATCCCAGCCTCAAGTTTGCACAACCCAAAAATAAAAATCCCTTTACGATTCTATAGGGACCACATGAGTGTTGATGATATTATTTACGATGCTTCGTTTGATTTTGATCCAGCGATAGATGACAGTAAAATAATTGACAATTATAAGCAATTGGCATTTTTCAATGAATGGCTAGATTCTCAAGAAGGTGGGTGTTCGCAATCATGTGAGGCTTTCTGACAGATAAAGTTGATCAAGAGCATCAACCGATAGACTGTGAATACAACAATTGAAATATGCGGCACGGAAGTTTGTTCTCTGGCATTGGAGGATTTGATCTGGCGGCATGGTGGATGGGGTGGAAAAATATTTTCAATGTAGAAATAGATCCTTTCTGCCGGCACGTGCTAAAAACACACTTCCCTTTTGCAGAACAGTTTAGTGACATTAGAAAATTTAAAGGAAAGAGATATTATGAAACAATTGACATTATTTCCGGGGGATTCCCCTGTCAGCCATTCTCCATTGCCGGACAAAGACGCGGCAGTAAAGATGACCGTTACCTCTGGCCGGATATGCTCCGGATTATCGACGAAATCAGACCCGCTTGGGTTGTTGGCGAAAACGTTGCTGGAATCCTCAGCATGGTACAGTCCGGTGTGCAGCCTAACATGGCAATGCAAGCCGGTCTTACAAAAGAAAATCAGGAGATCATCACAGAATACGAATTTGTTGTCGAAACCATCTGCAAGGATTTTGAGCGAATCGGATATTCCATCCAACCGTTTCTTATTCCAGCTTGCAGTACAGGTGCACCCCACAGGCGCAACAGGGTATGGTTTATTGCCCGCTCCGGTCGCACAATACAGTGGAAGAAAATTTCAACTCGGCGGGAAGATAACAACAAGAACGGGTCAAAGATTCCAACCCAATCTGCAGCAACTGGCCAGCGTCGGATTATTACCAACCCCTACAGCAAGAGACTGGAAAGGAGCACAGGCGAGATCTTACAATCAGGACAGGATAGACAACCTGCCTGGACTGATCCGATTCCGGCTTGGCAAAACTGGCCAGCTCAGTCCCCTGTTTGTCGGCGAGATGATGGGGTTTCCCGATCATTGGTTGACATCTCCTTTTCTAAATGGAGAAAAGAAGGACTTAAATCCTTCGGAAATGCGATAGTGCCACAAGTGGCATATCAGATTTTTTCAGCTATTAATTCTGTTCACCGAAAAAACTAAAAAATGAGCCTACTTTATAATCTACTGGATGAACAAATCGAACTGCTAAAGAAAAAAGGATATGAAGAAAAATCTATCGGAAGTCCTGATAAAGAAGGCTGGCTTTTTACGCAGCTCCGGCGAAGTTTCTCTGACGCTTTGCATCAAAGCTGGCAGGAAGGGGAACCGGTTTCTTTTCAAATTACCACTACAGGATTTTTTAATGATGAGAAGGATATCGTGCATTTTAAATTCAACTATGAATTTGACCTGCAGAATAATTCGCTTTCCATGCAAGAATTGGAGCTTGTTGCCGATGGAATAAACAGAAAGATTGCTATTCAAGCAACTCAGGACATTCCGCATTCTTCCCAGGCATTATTGCTAATTAGGGGGATGACACATCTTCAAAGACAACAAACGGCAAGATATGTTCCTGTTCATGCAAGCAAACAAAACAGAAAGGTCAGATAATTTTTAATAAGCCAAACTCATTTTATATGGAAGAAAAATCAAAAGACAACATCGTATATATAGGGATTATTCCCGGCGTAAAGAACCTTGCCGGTGTTCCTTTTCGCACGGATCTTTCAGGAAGCTACCATAAAGATTTAGAAGGCTGTAGGCAAATGTGTCTCATTAATGGCGGTAGAAGCCGGTATTTCTTCATTGAAGAACGATACTTCTTTTTTGATAAGCCGCCCGGCGAAAAGCTAGGCGATATTAGAAGAGTATATAGTTTCAATAGGCGCTTGCAGGAAGGTTCACCAGAAGTAAAACAAAGAACCAGGCTCGCACTTTCCTTCGTAAAAAACAGACGAAGGTAAAATAATACACCTTGATAAATTATTCAACGAGTAAAACAAATCGTCATGGCAGAAATGAAAAGAAGAACCCTACTATTTTCCACAGGCAAGCAGGTTAAACTGTTCGGCAACAGCGTAGGTATCGGAAGGACACTGGAAATCGGCGAAGGCTATATGCCCAATATTCTTTCAGCAAGTATGGAAGATGATGCGCACGAAGAACCCCCTATGGTTCACAATCCGCACAAGTTATCTCGCGAAGAAGTTATGGAACTGGCAGACTTCATGATGATGCTCTGGCTCCAGCTAAAAGAAAATATTCGCAAGAATGGTATGGAGAGTGCAAAAATATTCACCAGGGACAGCGGTAAATGATCATGTAAAAAGCGGATAGTATGAACGAGAAAAAAACAAAAGTGCTACTAAATTATCTTGCCACAATTGGATTTCAAGGACCTTCTTTTGAACAGGAGATCAGAAAAAATATTGATAACGGTTTTGAACAGTTTAACGCAGAACACGAGATCGTTTGGGAACAGGAGAAAGTGCAATTCTCTCTCTCGCTAACCAAAGATTTGCAATTTCAGGGCTATCGTTTAGCAAGTTACCGGGTGAGCCATACCGATGAGGGTGGGAATATAAATAGTCAAATCTTCACGCCTACGCCTCATGGAATATGCAATGCTACGCTGGCTTATCATATTGTATCAGGCAGATTTAATGATCTGCTTGAAAAATTGTCTACCCTTAACCTCGGTGAATTTCCCGGTGCGGATCCTTACCGGAATCTGGAAATCTTTCTTTCCAGAGACGCCAATGAGTTCACCTTAAAATGCTCCAGGAATGAACCGGAAGGGTATATTGAATAAAAAATTCCGGTGTCAAAGATTGGTGGCTGGTACACTGTTGATACCTACACAGCCACCCTGACTCCTTATCCGGATATCACACACGGCACCTTTAATAGGATCAACACAAAGGAATTGGAAGATGAAATGCGGAAAGTAAACTGGCACAATGACCGGGAGCTTTTTGTACTGCGTGATGAATTAGAACCAGAAATATTGTCTCCCGCAGCAGCCATTGTAAGTAAGATGCTTACCCTTAACGAGGATGCAGACGGAGCACTTATCGCAGATAAGTTGATGCTTAAATACTGGAGTGACGCATCATTCTTTGATTCATTTATTGAACAAAGGGCATGGGATTATTCGAATGCACTTCCCCAAAAAGAACAGCATTTCCCGGTGGAACTGGAAACAAAAGCAGCTTTCAATCTACTATGCGGAAGGGCAATTTTACAAAACAGAGTTTACCCCTTACCACATGACAAGCCAGCCTGGGTACGATTTGACCTTACCACTAAGGGACCCAACGGAGGTTACTTGACAGAAGTAATACCTGGTTTTGACCAGGTTCAATTGGAATCTATTCTGCATGCTTTGCCTATTTCTTCGGACGAATCCCCTCAGATCATTCATCAATTGACAAGAGGCGATATTACTCCTTTAACATTACCCAACGGAGTAAATATCTTTTTGGAAGCAAATCCTGAGCAAAAAACAGTAAACATATATTCCGAGGATATGCGGCCCATACCGGTCAATCTCCACTTTGATCCCGACTGGAAACCTACCCAAACCCCGGAATTAAAACCGGAAGAATTAAAAAGAAAGCCCCGGCTAAATATCATTCATGCAGAGTATCCGCCGGGCAAAGATAACCAGCTCCGGCGAAGAAGATAAAGACAATAAGGAGCAATAATAAGCACCGGTTTTACTGCCATAGTAACAGAGAATGCAACGCTAAAGTACTATTACAAGCTATAGCGCTAATTTCTGCGTTACCCTGCGGTAACAGCAAGATGTATAGTTGTGCACAACTATAAAACTGCGCCTTCAGTGTCGGCGCAGCAAAAAGCCTCCAGTGTCGGCTTTTTTGACAGGATAATAAAGTTACTAATAACACATGCGAAAGAAAGTGAAGGAACAAGATGCGCTCAAATACGACATAAAGCTGCGGGTTAACCAGCTGCATTATGATCGTTTGTGCAGACTTCTTTCGCAGTCTCACTATAAGAATATGAGCGAACTACTCAGGGATATTGTTTGCGAACGACAGGTCATTACTTACACGCGGGACGAATCCCTTGGGGTTGTTATGGAGGGATTGACCCACATCCGAAAGGAATTAAATGCCATTGGGACAAATGTAAACCAGGCAGTAAAACAGATACATAAAACCATAGATAAAAGTAAAACGCTTTTGCTTGGAATAGAAGTTTCGGATCAGCTCAGGCAGGTAGAAGAACAGAACAGTAAATTATTTCCCATCATTTCTCAACTGGCAAAAAAATGGTTGCAAGGATAAAAAGCGGAAAAACCATAAGAGGTGTCCTGAACTATAATGAGAATAAAGTGAAGGAAAGAACTGCATCCTGTATTGATGCAGTCGGGTTCGGTTGTACATCGGAAGAATTATCTTTTAAAAATAAACTTGCCCGCTTTACTGAGTTGACGACCCGGAATAGGATTGCCAAAACGAACGCCATACATATATCCCTCAACTTTCACCCAGATGAGCAGTTGAATGAACAAACACTTAAAGAAATTGCTGCAACCTATATGGAAAAAATTGGTTTTGGTGATCAGCCCTACCTTGTTTACCGGCACTTTGATGCGGCTCATGATCATATTCATATTGCCACCGTAAACATTCAACCTGACGGGGAACGGATAGACATTCATAATATAGGAACGAATAAATCCAACCAGGCACGGAAAGAAATTGAGGAAGCATTCGGGTTAATTAAAGCAGAAGAACAAGAAAATAAAATTACGGCAGGTCTGCAACCCGCCGACTTATCTAAAGCTGAGTACGGCAAAAGACCGACCAAAAACGAAATTTCCAATATCGTCCGAACGGTGGCAAAGTATTATCGTTATGGCAGTTTTAAAGAATACAGCGAGATCCTGGAAGAATATAATGTACTGGCCAACCGGGGAGAACCGGGCTCCCGGATGTATGAAGCCGGGGGGTTAGTCTATCAGTTACTGGACAGAAAAACCGGTAAGGGTGTAGGCGTCCCCATTAAATCCAGCTCCATTTACGAAAATCCCACGCTTAAAAATATCGAAGCGCGGTGTGAAAAAAACAAGGAAATCCGCAAGAATTATCGCCAACGAATAAAGCGGACGATTGATAAAGCACTGGCAGGTGCATCCGACAAGCAGTCCTTTCTTGAACTGTTAAAAGCCGAAAATATTATTGCTGATTTTAAAAAAAATGAGGAAGGATATACCTATGGTGTAACATTTATAGATAAGACAACCTGCTGTTTTTTCAATGGAAGTGACATTGCAAAAGGCTATGGAGCCAAAGCCATTTTGGAACGATTTCAAATCGGCAGCCAGAAACAGAATGCTTTCAACCGGAATTTTGTAAACAAGCTGCTTGTAGAAACAGACTTTTCAAAAGATTTTAAGACTGTACTGACCGACTGGATGCGTACCGGTGCATTGGTGAAGGCTTTTGATGCAGACGACGGAAATATACGGTATAGAATCGGTCATGTAACAACAGAGCCAGCCTCTTTCCTGCCTGCAAATGAAAAAATGACCGGCTATTTTCGGGCAAACCGATTAGGCATCCATCAGGCAAATACTATTGCTGATTTGATATTCACCCGCCTGTTCCCTGCCGGGAAGTTTCATCCAACCACTGATGAGTGGGTGGAGCTCCTTCCAAAATTGGAAAAGGAGTTTACATCTCTCTTGCATTCATTATGGGAACCAACTTATGGAACCAGCGCCCAACCTTTAGAACTGCTGAGAGAAGCCAGAAAGAAGAAAAGACGGCGACGCAATTAAAATATTTCTTCACTTTTTAAAACATCAATTATGAGTACGGGAGAAAACGAACAAGGGCTACGGTCTATAATAGATTTTCTACGGGCAGGAAGCATTGTTGTGCTCATCCTTCATTTTTTTATATCCATTGTTACCTAGCATTCGACCACTGGGGTTTAACATTCAGTATTTTAAAAACCATACTGTTACACCTGACCAAATCGGGATTGTTCAGTTCCCCACTTTACAGTAAATTATTCTCTCTTTCTCTTCTCATTCTTTCTCTTATTGGAGTAAAGGGTAAAAAAGATGAAAAGATCCGTTTCGTCAATGCGATCACTTTTATTATTTCCGGGCTTTTATTGTATTTCCTATCCAACCTGTTTTTCTATACTTCACTTCCACCGGAACCATTGGCTATTGCTTATATTTTTCTCACTTCCGCCGGATTTATCCTTTTCCTTGCGGGAGGTGCCAGGCTATCCAGACTGCTTAAGGTAAATCTGAACAAAGACATTTTTAACGAGCTCAATGAAAGCTTTCCCCAGGAGGAAAGATTGTTGACCAATGAATACAGCATTAACCTGCCGGGAAGATACAAACTGAAGGGAAAGGTGCGCTCAATGTGGCTGAATCTAATTAATTGTTTTAGACTAGTGCTCATTGTAGGTTCGCCCGGAGCGGGCAAAACTTTCTTCCTCGTCCGCGAAATCATTCAGCAATCCATCCAGAAGCAATATTGTGTTGTATTATACGATTTCAAATATGATGATCTCTCTGTCATCGCCTATAATACCTGGCTCAAGTATAAACATTTATACCCGAAACCTCCCAAGTTTAAGGTTATCAATTTCGATACCCCACTGGACCGTTGTAATCCTTTGGAGCCGTCTACGCTACTGGATATAACTGATGCCACCGAGAGTTCACGCACAATTCTTCTCGGGCTGAACATGCAATGGATCCAGAAAACCGGGGACTTCTTTGTCGAGTCCCCAATAAACTTTTTTACTGCGGTTATATGGTTCCTAAAAAAATACAAGGATGGAAAATATTGTACCCTTCCCCATGCAATAGAACTGATGCAGGCAAACTACGATGACCTGTTTCCTGTACTTTCTACTGAACCAGAAATTGAAGTACTGATCAATCCATTTATAAGTGCTTATATGAATAGGGCAATGGAGCAGTTGGAAGGTCAGGTTGCTTCTGCCAAGATCGCGCTAGCCCGTCTCTCATCTCCGTTACTATATTACGTGCTGTCCGGAAATGATTTTTCTCTCGATGTGAACAACCCGGACGATCCGAAGATTGTTTGCTTCGCAAATAACCCAGAGAAAACCCAGGTATATGGTGCAGTAATCTCCTTGTATCTAAATAGGCTGTTCAGAATTCTACCGAAGAAAGGCAAGCAAAAGACCGCTATAATAGTGGACGAAGCCAGCTCGATATTCGCAAATGGCATCGAAAATTTTTTGGCAATTGCACGTGGATATAAATTGGCCACTTTTCTGGCAATTCAAAATATAGCCCAGATGAGAAAGTCCTACGGGCGCGAGCAGGCGGACGTGATTTTCAATTTGGCCGGCAATATCATTTGCGGTCAAGCTACTGGAGACTCTGCAAAAGCTGTTTCTGAAGCTATAGGGAAAATCGTCCAGGAACGCGAGAGTGTCTCCATCAATCGCAATGATACCAGTATCAGCCGTAGTACACAATTAGATAGTGCAGTACCAGCTTCAAAGATCGCCGGACTTTCTTCGGGGGAGTTTTGCGGGATTGTGGCAGATAATCCGGATCAAAAAATAAAACTGAAACCTTTTCATTGTGAGATCGTCAATAACCCAGATGCCATAAATGCAGAAGTAGCAAAGTACAAATCCCTTCCGAAAAGCGAAGTTGCCCAACTGGAAATTCAGAATAACCATATTAGGATAAAAAACGAAGTAACTGACATCATTGAGACTGAAATTGAACGCATTAGAAAAGATCCCAACCTGGCCCATTTGCTCTTCGTTAAGCAGGAGAAATAGAAATACCGCACTATGCCGCAAAGAAAACCATGGGCAAAACTGATTTCAGCATGAGCAAACGCCATTACGGATAATAGATTTTAAACATTTCTTCTAAATTATTTGGTTTGTTCTGCAATTACAGCATAAGCGTTTTGCACTAAGGCAATATTTCAAAAACATTCTTTTTTGGCCAAAAGGAATAAGGGGCATTCGAAAACCTTTAAACAGAGTAGAAAATATAAATTAACTATTCAAATCAATAATCATGTCAGACAAACAATACTATACCGATCCATTTAGCAAAGCCATTACTCTTGAGCAACTGGAAGAACGCCTGGAAATGGCAGGTGCATCAGACCCATCCTGCTCTGTGCCTATTCATGTAATCTAAATCTATAAAAAACATCTAAGAATAGAGGATTCATTCCTCTATTCTTTTTAAACCCATAAAACCGTTGTATGGAACTCAAAATAATTCCAGAAAAGAATGGCTGCCGTTACCTCTTGTGCGATGCACATGGAAACTATTTTGAACTCAGCAAAATAGCCTATGATATGCTTGCCACATACCAGCAAACTAATAACTTTGATTCGGTGCTTTCTAAATTGAAAGCCAACTATCCGGGAATCAGTATCACCCAAGCTGCTGTTGAAAAAAGCATTAAATACATAATGTCAGGTATAACTAAAGACACCAAAAGCAGCTACATTTTTAAAATATTTACCATCGTAAAAAGGGACAAAGGTTTTTTTTTGTATAAGGCGTTGAAAATACTGTATCAACCCGTGGTATTCATTATCATGCTTGCAACTGCGCTAATCACATCTATCAGTTATTATTCCAGGATTCAACATATATCAAGTCTCGGAAAAATCTCTGTAGGGCATATACCAGCATATTATACATTATTTTTACTTATTTTATTTTGCCATGAATTGGGACATGCCGCGGCAGCTTTTAATTATGGTGTTCGTCCCAAAGATATTGGATTTGGGTTCTACTTCATATTTCCGGTATTTTTTACAAACGTTACGAATATCTGGGAGCTCAATACCTTAAAACGAATCATAGTAAATATTGGAGGTATTTATTTTCAGTTGCTAATAAATCTATTGCTAATCACTCTTACATGGTTCGGTCTTTCTCCAGCTATTGTCCAAAAGCTTTTTATGATAAACAGCATCAGTATTATAATATGCCTTGTACCATTTCTCAGGTACGACGGATACTGGATAGTAAGCGACCTTTGCGGAATTCCGAACCTTAAGAAAAAGGCAAGCGCACTTGTTGTTTACCTCATTGCAAAGCCGAAACAAGTAAAAAAATATTTTCTCCAAAACAAGATATCCGTTACTCTAACAATTTACGCAGCACTATATGCCGCATTTTGGGCAGCGTTGTATCTTTATTTGGGTCATTTTATTATCACATCTGTAAGATCTATTTCCCAGCACTTTCTATTGCACAATCCTTATAAGGCAACATTTATTGTGGAAAGATTTTTAGTGCTGATTCTTATTTCAATAACGGTTACACTCGCTTTTTGCAGGTTTATAAAATCAATCTATTATTATGCCAAAACAAAATGATCTATCTATAGCAAGACGAAGAATTTTTGATGCTATTTCTGAAAAAGCTAATAACGTTGAAACAATTACTTCGCACAGGTTTAATCTGGTAAGTGCCAACTTGTTTCGGTTTCTGCCACATTTGGGTTTCGATCTGCATAAACCAATATATGCGGAAGTTATGTTACATAATCAACTAACCCATTTTGAGCAGACACAACCGGACATACTACATTCAATTACCGTTGAAAATTTATCACAGGAACTTCTGCAATTGATGCGAAAGACCCCATGTATTCTATCCAGCTTCCATTTGGGGAATTATAGACTGATGAATTTATTTTTGACGCAAAATAGGATACCCTACACTATAGTCATTCCCCAAGAATCAATGCAGAAAGAAGGGAATATTTTCAAGGATTTATATCAGAGGATGTGTTCAAGTGCTTCTTCAGATCCGATTAGGTTTATTGAAATGGAATCACCGGTACTTTCGCTTAAGATGATGAGGGAGCTAAAGCAAGGCAGAAATCTATTTATTTATTTTGATGGATACAGAGGCGCAGGCAATATGCAGGACAACAAGCGGTACGGGCAGGATGGCCAAATCAACTTTTTGGGTCAGCCCCTTCTCGCAAGGGTTGGGGTCGCATTTTTAGCGCAAATGACAGGAGTTCCTCTCATCACCGGTATTTCTTACAGGAAATCTCTTGACGATTTACGCTTAAAATTTTTCGATCCGGTATTTCCGGATAACAAACTCACGAGAGAGCAGTTTGCTCACTATACAACGCAGACCCTCTATGAGAGGTTTAGCTCAGATTTAACCGTCTACCCGGGACAATGGGAAGCCTGGCTATACCTCCACCGGTCTTTGCCTTGTCACGAGTTGCACGATTCCGATCCGTCCACCTCTAACAAAGCAAAAAAAATAGATCATTCAGGGGCGTTTAAAATCAATCACAATAAATTTGGTATTTTTAAAATCCAGCAGAATGCCTACTTGTTTAACAAGAGAACTTACACGACTTATCCAATTGACGATGAAATATTCAGTTTGCTTGCGGCTGCGACCTGCCAATCTATAAGTCCGGGCAGCTATAGAAATTCAATAATCCCATCCCTTATGAAAAATGATGTTATTATACCTAGCGCGGCCTGACCTGGCTTCCAGCTCTACTTGGTAGTATGCCAAAGTTATTTTTAGATCGATTAATGTAAATCAACCATGCCCATTAAGAAAAGCATTGTAGGATTAAAAAAGTGTTTTATGGCTTTTTCAATAAACCTAAGATCTAAGATGGTGCGGCAGCATGTTATTGCGTGGCTGGCTTATGATATCTTGCTATATCTTGTTAATTATATTTCTACGCCAGCGGCAAAATTTATAGACGTTCTATGTCTGAGCATCATGTATGCTCTTGTTTTTTATTCAAACCTCTATCTTTTACACCGATTCATGAAAAAGGGGACAGTTGTCCTTGGAATATTAATTATCCTGATCTCTTTCGTATTACTGTCAATTATTGGCTATTACTATGTGACGATGTTATTGCCTTTAATAGGTATACAAATCTATCCTCATCCCGTAGATTTTATTTCTTTTACCGTCAGTGCACTTATTGCTTATGTAAGATTTCTCATTTACGCAGTTCTTTATTTCCAGGTACAACGGGTAATCAGCAAAGAACGGCAAAATGCCAGGCTTGAATATTCTTTCCTGCGTTCTCAGGTCAACCCGCACTTTTTGCACAATACCCTAAACGCACTCTTTTCGCAAGCATTAATTTGTTCACCTCCGTTAGCTGACAACATAATGAAGTTATCAAAACTGATGCGATATTCTTTAGAAAGTATTGAGTTTGATAGCGGGAAAGTTTCCATACAAAAAGAATTGGAGCATCTCCAAGCCTTAATAGACATTAACAACATACGGTTTTCCAACACTAAATCTATAGAATACTTTATAGATGGTGAGATGCGTGGGCAGGCTTTGCCGCCTCTTTCAATAATCACAGTTGTAGAAAACGCTTTTAAATACGGAGATTTGAAAGATCCCCAAAATCCCCTGATCATAAAAGTAATACTTTCAACTAATCATATATATTTCTACTGTAAAAATAAAAAGAGGCGAAATAATATTGAATTATCCAGCCACAATATCGGGTTAACAAATTTAAGGAGGCGGCTTGACATGGCTTTTAAAGACAAGTATTCGATGAAAGCGACCAACAGTCTTGAATTCTATACTTTTGAACTTACCATAAATAACAATTAACAATGAGATGCATCATTATCGACGATGAATTATCGGCAATCAATGTTCTCGAAAATTACATACAGCAACTACCAAATATTACTTTGGTGGGCGTTGCCACCAATCCATTAATCGGTATTGAGCTGGTTAAGAAGCACAAGGTAGATGTAGTATTCCTTGATATCCACATGGACGAAATGAGTGGCATTGAAGTTATGGAGATTATAGGAAAAGAAACAAAAATTGTGTTTTGCACTGCCTACTCCGAGTTTGCGGTGCAGAGCTACAACCTTAATGCTATAGATTATTTGATGAAGCCGATTGAATTCAACCGGTTTGTAAAGGCAGTTCAGCGGGTATATGATCAATTACACCCGACATCTATTCACTCCGAAATAAAGGCAATCCCAAACGATTATATATTCGTCAAAACCGAGCAAAAGGGCAAACTCATTAAAATTGATTTGGATGACATCCAATATATAGAAAGCTTGCACAATTATGTGTCATTTCACAGGATAGAAGGAAAGATAATTGCTTACATGACGCTTAAAGAACTTGAAGAACGATTGCCACAAAGCCAGTTTATAAGAGTTCACAAATCATACATTGTTTCAATAAAACAAATCACAGCGGTGGAAAATAGCGAGATGCGTTTGAAAGGATCCACAGTAGGTATTCCACTTGGTGGACAATATAAAGAGTGGTTTTATGGCAAAGTGAAAGAAAGATTGTTTTAGATTACTCTTAAGGGAGTGATAGCTAAATAGGGTCCTATGCGAATAAGCACTACATCGGATAATGATCTTCAGCTTGTTTCAACGGTTCCGGAAGATATGCAACATTTCCAGATTTTTGGAAGTGAGCCCAGCTATGGAACAGGCACTTTTGGACGACTCTTTTTTCAAAGAGTAAAGGAAAAAAGATATACATTTTGGCTAACCATCTATCAACCTGTAGAAAACACAATTATCCATGTTCAAGAAGAGAATCCGTGGCTTGGCTTTAGAGTTATGTTAAAACATCACATTCATCATATTGTTAATGGATCCCTTGACTCCTATTTAAAACAAGGTCAATTTAATTTTGGATATTCACCGACTATTGAAAGTAAGTTTGAATTAAAAAAAGGAATGGAATATTGCACCTTTGATATGCTCGTTGACAAGGAGATATTCAATTCTATTAACAGAAGTGACAACCTGTTGGATAAGTTTCTTCGTACAATAAAGAAAGAATACCCCGCATTACTATTTCCTTTTGCATTATGGTGTAACGCCTACTCTCAGGACGCTATAGAGAATTTGATGAAGTATCCGAGAGATGAGTTCTTAGCAATGCAGGTGATCAAGTCTCTACTAGAGACTCCAGCCGACAATACAGGCAGGGTGAATCTGACTGAAAGTAATATTGAAGCCATCTGTCATACAAGAGACATTATAAGGGAAAACGTCCAAACCCATACATCTATCAAAGATCTTGCAAAGAAAAGTGGTATTAACAGTCGATTGCTGAAAACCGGTTTCTTCCATATCTTCCGAAAGACACCTTATCAATATCTGTTGTATGAGCGATTAAAATTAGCCAAGCAACTACTTGATACTACTGATTTGTCAATTCAAATGATAGCTGAAAGAACCGGCTTTCATTTCGACACCTCTTTAATAAAGGCCTTCAAAAAGGAATTTCATCAAACTCCTCACGCGTGGCGTAAGACAAAAGCTTAAAATTTAGAAGAGAACTTTGTAATTGTCTTAGGCTCCTACGATAGTAATTTCAACCCTATATATTGGTGCTGTCAAAGAAATGCTTGAAGTGCAAATGTCGAATGCCAGGATTATTCGGCTAAAATTGCACTTTCTATAATGCTGTACTTTCAGATAAACAGGAGCATTTCTTGAAAGTATGGCTGCATTTACTTTATTGAGTTCCTCTCTTATTCACAACCCATGTCAAAATCAACTCTTTCTCCGGTATTCTATCAGAAATGCTTTCCATATATGTCCGGCAGGTGATTTCTATATTACCCGGGATTTCCTATCAAAGCCAGGTGCCTCTTTTTAATTAAGTGATCACGGCGCATCGCAAAAGACCAACAGGAATCAATTGGTCGTTTGCTATTAATAACCTTTAATTATTAGGCTATGAAAACAAATCCTGCAGTGTTGCTCGAAAATACGATAGCAACACTTAACGATCTCTCGGATTTAAAAGAAAATAATATTGACGGTATCATTAACGCGATCAATATCGTTACAACATCAATATCAGAGATCAATATCTACGTTCTTTCAAATCCCTTTCAAACTGAAGCAGATGAGATTTATTTTTTTAAGAAGATAAAACCGGAATTGGATGGCAGGCTCATATTCTACTTAATGCTTCTTCGTCTAAGACAATGCAGCGTGAACTCTGCTGGATCTGCCACCCTTGTAAAACAACTAAACCGTATTGATCAGTTTTACAAAACTGAAAGCGCATTTTACCTGTATTACAAATTAGACAGAAAAGATTTCGACGACAAATACTTTCTAAAAAAATCAAGCGCAAAGGAGTTTCCATATGATGAAGAGCATGTTCATTTCGATTTCAATACCAACACTTACATGAGCGCAAAAGCAGCTAGAATTATTGCATATGAGCTATTCAAGGCACATGTAGAAAATACAACATTGAAAGCCGGTGTAGAAACGTCTATGAAAAAACAAAATAGAAGTGACTCGGACCCTATATGGACGGCGTCTGTTGCAGATTTCGTGGAATTCGTTTATAGTGCACACGAATATGGACTGTTTGGCAAGGGAATAAAAGTCAGCACGCTCACAAATTTTCTTTCCAATAGTTTCGGCGTCAAAGTAACGAATATCTACAAAACATGGGAGGACATTCGACTTCGCAAGAAAGACAAAACCCCTTTTTTGCGATCAATGATGTCCAGCCTTGAAAGGCGCATTGATCACGATAATGAATTTGCTCCCTAACAAGAATATTTCCCATATAGGAAAACCTCACTATTATCGCTTTAAAGTCCTTCCATATTTGCACTCTTAACAAGCGAAATAAATTTCATTAAAAAAATAATCTTTATGCTCGAACAAATAACCTGGAAGGACTTTGCTGTATTTGCAATTGGCGGAAGTGCGGCCTATTATGGAATACTTATTCTGACGGGTAAACTAAAGCTCGGAAAAAAAATAATGTCCCGATCTGGAATGACGATGCGTGAGCAAACTGCAGACAACATAGAAGACTCCAATTCTGATATGACCGAGGAAAAAAAGGCATCCGAAAAAGAGTTCGAAAGTCTTGAACTACTTGCTGACGAGTTGCAAGTGATCATCACACAAAGCGCTTCGGAAAACGTAGACAAAGAACAGTTACTCCAATCCCTGCGCAAAGAAATATCCCGCTACAAGACGTTAGATAAACCTGCATTTCGCGGCGCAATCACCAACCTCATTATTAAAACAGCTCAGCAGGAACTCGGTTTGGAGGTAAGCAAACAGGAGGCAACGGAACTGTGGTTGATGGGTTAGTGCTACCAACAGGTTGGAATTGGGCGGCAACCGTGTGTTGCCGTCCATTCCTTCCCTTATGTACTTGCATTCTTCACTAAATAACTACAATATGAAAAAAAGAAAATGTTTGCGGCTTTGCAAAAGTCGCCTGAACAATTATTTACTTACTCCAACCAGCTTATTGTTTACTGTTTGCGCAACAGCTCAATCCGGAAGTGCTGGAATTAGCGCTGCTGCCAACGAAGTCAAAAGCTACTTCGAAGTAGGTACGACGTTAGTTTATGCCATTGGTGCCATTGTAGGGCTCGTGGGTGCCGTGAAGGTTTATAACAAATGGAACAGTGGTGACCAAGATACAGGGAAGGTCGCGGCCGCCTGGTTCGGATCATGCATATTTCTCGTTGTTGTAGCAACCGTACTGAGGGGATTCTTTGGTGTATAGTGAATAAATACCCAACACAATAACAATTACTATACGTTATAAATGTAGTCTTAATGGCAAATGTTTATCAGATCAACAAAAGTATCAACAGACCGATAGAGTTCAAGGGGATCCGGGCGCAGTATATAACATATATGGCTGTAGGTCTTGTAGCATTGCTGTTGTTGTTTGCAATCGGTTACCTTATCGGCATTTCTTCATATCTGCTAGTCCCATTGGTTGGAGTAGGTGGTTTTATCCTGGTTAGCAGGATATATAAGCTCAGTCACAAACATGGAGAACATGGAATGATGAAAGCCTCTGCATTTCGTAGAGTGCCTACTGCAGTTGTCTGTAGGAGTAGGAAACCTCTCACGGCGCTGAAACGGAAGGGAGGTAGTTTATGATTGCAATAGTCGTGATCTGCTTTGTAATAATCTGTTTGTTATTGCTATATCTACGCGAGCCAACTAACAGTACGCGTGATCTGGAAAAGATATTGCCCATTTATAAAATAGAAAAGGATTGTCTTATAAGCAAACAGGGAGATATCACAATCGCATATGAACTTAGCCTGCCGGAAATCTTCACACTTGCCGCAGAAGACTATGAGCAACTGCACCATCTTTGGCTTCGTGCAGTTAAGCTCCTGCCGGCAGGCACTATTTTGCTTAAACAGGACTGGTTCATGGAGGACAAATACAAAGCAGACCTCTCAGAAGACCAGTCCTTTCTAAAGAAAAAAAGCGAACTGCATTTTAAAGGCCGACAATTTCTAAATCATAGCTGCTACCTGATGATCACTCGGAAGGGCGATAACAGAAAGCCGGCAAACTCAGCATTCTCCAATCTATTACGACCACGTCTTGTACCTGACGTAGCGCTACAACCGCAGTTGTTTCAAGAATTTTTGGATAAAACCAGCCAGTTTATCCAACTGCTTAGCGAAGGAAATATGATTCGCTACAGACAGCTTAGTGCCAATGATTTGGCAGGAGATGGAAAAATAGCAGGACTGCTTGAAAGGTATTGCTTCCTTCTTGCCGAAACGGAGCAACCAGAGCGTCGTGATATTATTTTTAAACCTAATTGGCAAATTGGCGAGAAACATGTTCAGCTTTATAGCCTATCGGATCCCGAAGATTTGCCATCTGTTTGCGGAAGCCGTATCACTTATGACAAGTACAGCACCGATGTAAGTAAATTTTCAGTTGGGTTTGCTAGTTCTGTCGGGTTGTTGCTTCGTTCTAACCACATATATAATCAGTTTCTGATTGTTGAGGATACTCCAAAAACGCTTAAGCGTCTGGAAGCGCGACGCAGACGATTGCAATCTTTATCAGCGTACTCTCGTGAGAACGCGATATCTAGAGATGCCGTTAATGCCTTTCTTAACGAAGCAGTAAGCCAACAGCGCCAATGTGTAAAAGCTCATTTTAATATTATAGCTTGGACAGATGACCCTGAGAAGCTCAAGGACATACGCAATCAAACATCCTCAGCTATTGCGCAACTGGATGCTTCGCCCCGTCAGGAAATTGCGGGGAACGCCCAGATATTTTGGGCATCACTGCCTGGCAATGCTGCTGATCTGCCTACCAATGAAACCTTCGACACATTTGCCGAACAAGCCACTTGTTTCTTTAACCTGGAAACCAACTATCGCAGCGTAAAACCAGAGCAAGGAATCCGTTTCTGCGACCGATTTGGCAAACCTGTATACGTGGATATGTTCTACGAACCTCGAAGGTTGGGTATATCCAACAATATGGGGTTACTCTGCTGCGGAACCTCTGGTGGCGGCAAGAGCATGACGGTAAACCATATCCTTCGCTCCCTCAATGATCAAGGAGCACATTGCCTTATTATAGATATAGGAGGAAGCTATAAAGGCCTTTGTCAGTTGCTTGGAGGCTATTATTTCACTTACACAGAAGAAAATCCAATAAAATTTAATCCCTTTTATATTCCTAATGGCGACATACTGGACACCGAAAAAAAAGAAAGCCTCAAAGGTATCCTGGTGGCGTTATGGAAACAAGAGAATGAAACTATTACTCGCTCGGAATACGTAGCCATTTCGAATGCTCTTCAGGGATATTATCAGTTGATAGAGCAGAAGAAAGAAATATTTCCCTGCTTCAACACTTTTTATGAGTATGTTCAAACAGAATACACTACTGTCTTACAACAGCAACAAGTCAAAGAGAAAGACTTCGATATCGCGAACTTTTTATACGTCTTAAAATCTTTTTACCGGGGAGGAGAATTTGACTACCTGCTCAATGCTGAAGAGCAGCTCGATTTATTAAAGGAGCGATTTGTTGTGGTAGAGATTGACAATATTAAGGACAATCCCGTGCTCGCACCAGTAGTAATCCTGATCACAATGGAAATTTTTATTTCCAAGATGCGCAAGCTTCCTGCAGTCATAAAAGTGCTTGGCATTGATGAGGCATGGAAGCCCATTACCAGACCAAGCATGGCAGGATTTGTACAATTCACCTGGAAAACGGTCCGGAAATTTAACGGTATTCCGATGGTAATTACTCAAGAGCTCGCCGATCTCATCAGCTCGCCCATTGTTAAGGACACTATTATAAATAATTCGGACATCAAGATTCTTATGGACATGCGAAAGTTCATGCACAAATTCGACAAAATACAGGATGTTCTAGGTTTCTCGGACAAGGGAAAAACAATCACTCTATCTGTAAACAAAGACGAGCGGGAAATACTCATTGATATAGCGGGAATGATCACAAAAGTTTACAAGAATGAACTCTGCCAGGAAGAATATTATGCCTACACAACGGACGGAAAGGAAAGAGTGGAAGTCCTCCAATACATAGCACAGTATAACGGAAATATTGAAGAAGCTATTGCAGCCTTAATAGCTGACAAGCAAAAGCGCTTGAATTAAGCGTTGCTCATCATTAAAATAATATAGTATGAAAATAAAAAATCTTGTAATAGCATCACTTCTCACGGTGTCATTGACATCCCTTCCCAGCAAACAGAGTCACGCTATTATTTGGGAGGTGGTAAAGGCTGCAGTTGTTGCAGTAATTAATGCGATGGATCTTGCCATTCAGCGCTTGCAGAATGCAACGATAAAATTGCAAAATGCTCAAAAAGCCATAGAAAATGCGATGGCGAAACTCAAACTAAAGGAAATATCGGAATGGGGAGACAAACAACGGAATCTGTTTAAGACCTATTACGACGAACTCCAAAAAGTCAAATCAATTATTGCATACTATAAACGTGTAAAAGATATATCTCAAAAGCAGGCGCAGCTTATAAAGGAATACAAAGCTGCCTACAATCTCATCATTAAAGACAAACATTTTACTTCAAGGGAAATTATATATATATCCCAGGTGTACACAGGCATACTGGAGGAAAGCGCAAAAAATATTGAGCAATTAATGCTTGTTGTAAGCTCCTTCACAACGCAGATGTCAGATTCGAAACGTATCGAGCTGATCGTTCATGCGTCAAACAAAATTGATCAGAATCTTTCGCACCTCCGCCAGATTACCCGCCAGAGTATTATGCTAAGCGTCGAGAGGTCAAAAGACGAGCAGGAACAGCAATCTATAAAAAATTATTATGGGATTGAGTAATAAATAAAATAAATGACATGGAAAATATTGATGCCTATACAAATCACATAAGAACGTTTGCCTCGATGCTACACAATAAGGGGTATTTGGGAGATTTTGCACTTACAACATCGGACAAAGGTCGCCCACTGCATGAAGGACTCCTGCATAATTGTCTCAAAGTCTATACCAACCGGTTATCAGGAACAAATCAGGAAGATCATAACCTGTTGCTGCAAACTTATGCGCAGTATTTAAGTCCATCCGACTACAAACAATGCAGTTTTCACATCCACTTCTTTCCAGAAAAAGGATTCATTATAGACCGCATGGAAATTCATTCCATGCACCCTGATCAACATCAGCGTATATCCGTGAAAAACGCTAATGATATACCAGGCAAAAATGCAGTTCTCAGCCGTTTTCGGAGACCGAGACCATGGGACCGGATGGTGCGAGGCGGCTTTGTCCTCAAAAGAAGAAAATAACTAAAAGTAGCAATCATGTTTAAAAAACTAATACCATGCTTTATTGCGCTTGTTATCTTTCAACAGGCCGGCGCACAAGGGAAGCAAATTCAGTATCTGGCTCAACAGATAGCTGAACTGCAGGTGTATATAGGTTATCTTAAGAAGGGATACAATATTGTGCAAAACGGAATCCATACTATCCGCGATATCAGGAACGGAGAATTTAACCTGCATTCACTTTATTACAGTTCATTAAAAACGGTGAATCCTAAAATCAAACAGTCTGCACAGTCCGTAGGTATCCTTGCGAATCTTCAATATGTGGTCAAATCAATTGCCACCCTAAAGAAGAATGTTCGGGAAAGCAATACACTCCCAGAGTCAAGCCGACAGTTTGTTCTGCAGGGCTGCGACAAGCTGGCTGATGATATAGAAAAGACCTCGGAATTCTTTACAGATATTATTTCATCCGGAACGCTGCAAATGAGCGATGATGAGCGCCTAAATCGGATCAACGAGCTCTATAAGAAAACTGTAGATCAATCCGTATTTGTCCAACAGCTTCTCTCCCAAACGATCACATTATTGCAATCTATAGCCCAAGACCAGGCAGATGAGGACTTGCTAAAAAATTTCTACGACATTAAATAATCACAATATGAAAAGATATATAATAATGGGGCTGCTTGCTACAGCACTATCGGTTCCTGCTCCCGCAAGGTGTCAGGCAAAAGAAATAGCTCAACTGGCTTTGAATATTGAAAAGTTAAATCAATTCCGGCAGATACTGCAGCAACTTTATGATGCCTACAAAATAATTTCAGAGGGATACAACAAGATAAAAAATATAGCCGAAGGTAACTACAAGATTCATGAGGTATTTCTTGACGGACTTTATATCGTCAACCCCAACGTAAAAAAATACCATAGGGCTGCAGATATTATTACCAGCCAGTTAGCTCTCGTAAAAGAATATAAGACGGCATTTAAAAGCTTTTCTTTAAGCGAAGTGTTTACCAAAGGGGAGCTGGATTATTTGTCTGATGTATATAAACACTTGTTGGACGACAGCATGCAAAATCTGGACGAGCTTACTATGATCCTGACTTCAAAACAGCTTCGCGCAAGCGACGATGAGCGGATTGCCGGCATTAATCGGATATACGAAGATGTACAACAAAAGCTGATGTTCCTGAGAGCATTTAATCGTCAGCACGCTATGATTGCTGTGCAAAAAATGAAGGAGAAAACAGAAATCAGCAACATTCAGGACTTAAATGGATTAGAGAACAGGTAAAAGGATTAGCAATGAAAAAAATAATAGGACTATTTATAGGCGCACTGGTTGCTTTATTGCCAAAAACACTTTCTGCTCAAGGGTTCCCTTCAGAAATCCGCGGGCTTCACAAGGTACTGAACAATCTATATTCAGAAATGCTTCCCATGTGCAGCAGCCTTATAGCAGTTGGGCGCGGAATCGCTGGGTTTGCCGCCCTATTTTATATCGGCGTGAGAATTTGGCGACATATTGTTAATGCCGAACCCATCGACTTCTTCCCGTTATTTAGGCCTTTTGCATTGGGATTTTGTATTCTTATTTTTCCGCAGGTAATTGCAATCATGAATGGCGTACTGAGTCCAACTGTAGTTGGAACTAGTCAGCTCGTCAATAATACCAACGCTTCTCTTCAACGTCTAATGGCACAACGGGAGAAAGAAAGGCAGAATTCACCCGTATATAAAATGTATGGCATCAATGATGGATCTGGCAACAGGGATATCTGGATGCAGTATACCCATCCCGATAAAGTGGGCAATGAAGGTGTATTGGGATCGCTCGGTTACGATGTTGAATTTGCGGTATCGAAAGCCTATTATAATCTCAAAAGCTGGTTTAAAGACCTGCTTTCATTTTTGCTTCAGATATTGTATGAGTCTGCTGCCCTCTGCATTAATACCATTCGTACTTTTAAGCTATTAATTTTCGCTATACTTGGGCCATTGGTTTTTGGGCTCGCCGTGTTCGACGGTTTTCAGCATACATTGCCTGTATATCTTGCACGGTACATTAATATCTACTTATGGTTGCCTATTGCTAACATCCTCGGTGCGCTACTTGGGAAAATACAGGAGGGAATGATCAAACTGGATATAAGCCAGGTTCAGCAAAATGGAGATTCTTTTTTCTCCAGTTCTGATATTGGATATATAGTGTTTTTAATCATCGGCATTGCCTCTTATTTCACTATACCTTCCATTGCTAACATGGTAGTTAACGCTGGTGGGGGCGGAGCATTGACAAACAGGGTGACAAGAGTATTTTTTGGCGGTGCAACGTCTACGGCATCCACCACATTAGCTGTAGGCGCCGCGGCAACGGGAATGGTGGCAGACACTTTCGGTGATGCTAATCTCAGGATAAGTCAGAGCATGAGCAACACTGGTGCTAACAGCGGGTATTTTGAAGACAAAGTGTCTGGAAAATGAAAGCGACGAGAAATGTCTGGTATGATTTTCGCCAAGTGTGCATAGTGCAGCCCAACCACGTTTTTCGGCTGCATATACCGAGGGAAAATAATAATACCTATTGGTTAATGGCTTACACCTCATCTTGTTGTCAAAATCAAGTGTTTCTTGGAAAATTATTTTATAAAATGTATTCCTTTTTATCGAAAAGCGGAAAGGCGGTATCCATAAACAATGTGTGACCAAGTCCTATAGACCATACGGACCGAGGTTAAAGCCTTTTAAGGCTCTTTACTAAATTTTGATTACCAGCAGGAATGATAAGTAGATAAGTTAAATAGTTTTTTTGATAACCCCCAAACTTAGTATATATTAGTGATGGTGTTTTTCATAGGTTAGCAACAAGCGTCGGCAGTCCTGTCGACGCTTTACATTTACGCACTTTTCTTTGCTACCATTTTGGCTCGAGAATTTTGATACCTACTATTTTTTTATTTCTCCCATATAGGAGTATCTCACCTTTTCAGCTCCTTACCGGTTTCACTTTTGTTCCTGAAAAAAGTGAACCATGCTTCAGCATCTTAAAAACATTGATACTGCCTTCAAACACATTCGCCTTTTTAGCGCAGTCCTAATTATCTCTAATGCCTTGCTTTGCGGTTACTGCATTTATTTCTGCATTCAAAAAATATCCGACGCGAGAGAAAAAGTATATGTGATTTCTGGAGGTAAAGCTATTGAGGCTATCATGTCTACCCGGAAAGAGAATATACCTGTAGAAGCGAAGGACCATATTATGACATTCCACCAGTATTTCTTTTCCTTCTCCCCCGACGAAAAGGCGATTGAAAACAATATAAAGAAAGCCCTATATCTCGCAGACGAATCAGCCAAACAGCAATACGACGCCCTTAAAGAAAAAGGTTATTACAACAGTGTTGTAAGCGGTAATGTAAGCCAGACGATTACATGCGACAGTATTTCGCTAAATACAAATATTCATCCTTACTACTTCCGATTTTTTGGAAAACAAATAGTGATCCGCACCAGCGCCAGCATCACACGTAACCTTATTACAGAAGGATATCTGCGGGAGCTTACCGAACGTACCGAAAATAATCCACACGGTTTCCTGATTGAAAAATGGGTCACCATTGATAACACTATCCTTTCCTCAACAAAACGATAATCTATGCTTAAGAGAAAAGAACTAAGATCAACGCCAGTCCTGTCCATGATATCTGATAAGGCAGCGGAAGTCCGGCGGAACTTTTTAAATTTTCTTAATCGTAAAACCCGTGACTGGACACGACGACAACAAAAGTGGTTCCTGTTTACTGTTTGTCTGGTAGTGGGTGGGCTTAGTACACTTTCGCTTTTTGGTATCGACAGTGATGCATATCCTGAAAGTACTAAAACTTTTACCATAGTAGCTCCGGTTATCAGATCACCTATTTCTCCCAATGATATAACAGGAAACATTTATTACACGGATACACTTGTTTTCAACCGGTTCCGCGAGGCCGTTGACAGTCTGCAGCAAACTCCTGAAGGCAGAAAGACTTATGAAGATTTTATCCGACAACACCCGGGGTTTCTAGATAGCCTCACAAATGCCGAAGAACTATTCAAGAAAAAATTTCACTATTAAAACTCTCATTTATGGAAAAACAGTTATTAGAAGAAAGAAAACAAAAACTCCGGCTAATATTACCCGTTTTTATTATCCCTTTCCTATCCCTTTTATTCTTTGCCCTTGGCGGTGGCAAAGGATCGGCTAATGTAAAAGCTTCACGAAGTAATGCACTAAGCTTTACGTTACCAGATCCTGTTATAGATAATAAGCCAACAGATAAGCTGAGCATCTACCAGCAAGCTGAAAGAGACTCAATTGCCAGGCTGAGAGAGGCACAGCTTGATCCTTTTGCCCAATGGATGCCAAAGCAGGATAAGCCTACGCCGCCAACAGATTCGGAATCACCCTTTTCGGAAATAAGTCCGTATACTTATACCGCTCCAATACTGACCGGAAAAACTACGCAAACACAGACTGGCAAAAGAAAGACACCGGAGGACTTAGAAAAAAAACTGACGGAACTGGAAAAGCTAATGCAGCAACCTGACACACCATCCTTACATAATCAGTTATCATCCATTGGTGACAGCGACCAGGCAAATACGGATATGCAACATCTTGAAGGAATGATGCAGAGTCTTTCGGGCAATCAGGATCTGCAACAGGATGCGGTGTTGGCGCAGGCAAACAATGTTCTTGACAAAATACTTGACGTTCAACATCCTTCCAGAGTGGCAGACCGTTTGAAAGAACAATCCGAACAAAATAAGGGAAAGGTATATGCAGTCAGCACAGAGCCGGAGAAAGAAATAAACGACCTTTTAACACCTGCATCTTATACCGCTTCTTATAAAGCAAGGTTCTATGATGATGAACAGAACCAGGAAGAGACAACACAAAATGCCCTCTCCGCTGTCGTGCATGAAAATCAGACCCTTACATCCGGAGCAACGATTAAGTTAAGGCTCAAACAAAACGGCTATGTGCAGGGACAACTCATTCCTAAAGGAAGTTTTGTTTACGGTAAATGCACACTCAATGGTGAAAGGCTACTGGTTGATATCAGTTCCATTCGTTATGGTAATTCAATATTTCCAGTGTCGCTGGCGGCATATGATATGGACGGGATTACAGGTTTACGTATTCCCGGAAGTATTAATCGTGATGCTTCCAAAGAAGGTGCCGAGCAGATGGTGCAGGCCCTTAGTCTTGGCTCACTTAACCCCTCTCTCGGTGCACAGGCAACTTCTGCAGGCATTGATATAGCCAAAAACCTGCTGACAGGTAAAGTTAAGCTGGTGAGAGTATCCGTGAAAGCCGGATATCCATTGTTACTCGCAAGTTCCTCAGGACAATAATTTTTATCACTTAATACCATTTTTTATGCGCATTACCAAAATGCTTACTCTGCCTATTCTTCTTTTCCTCTGTATTACATTAAATGCACAGGAAAAGCCTGTTGTGCCACTGACTACGGCACCTTTGCAACTTGAGGTGTCTACAGGCCAGACCAGCGTTATTATTTTTCCGGCTGCGATTAAAAGCGTAGACAGGGGCAATGCAAGCATCATTACCAAAACCGTTCATGAAATCGGAAATGTACTAAAAGTAAAAGCTACAACCGATTCTATGAAGACTACTAACCTGCATGTTTTTACCGCAGACGGTAATATCTTTTCCTTTGAGGTGCATTACCAGGAAAATCCTGCACAGATTACTCTTGATCTAACCAAACAACAGCAGTCTTACTTAGTTCCTGCTCGTTTTTCTTCCGAACGACTTAATGAATCCCAAATCAGTTCATACGCTGAAATACTCTCTCATTTTAAACCCGTTTGCCATCATCCTTTGTCAAAATGGAAAGGACGTACCAGGATAGAAGCAACGGGCACTTATTACATTGATGGTGTACTTTTCTTTCAGTTTCGCCTGCTGAATGCGTCGTCTATTCCCTATGAGGTTGACTTTACCAGATCATACATACGCGACAGGAAAAGGTCAAAGCGCACCTCCGTTACGGAAAAGGAAATTATTCCTCTTCACCATTATAATACCCTTCAGGAAGTCCCTCCCTGCCGGCTCTCCGTTATGCTCCTTGCTTTTAACAGGTTTACCATTGCAGATAATAAGTATTTCGTGGTGGAAGTATTTGAGAAAAACGGCGACCGGTATTTATCCTGTAAACTAAAAGGGAAAGATATCCTGAAAGCGCTGCGCCCAACTCTGTCCGAATTCCAGATGCGACGACAAACACAGCCATAAAATTATATCACATTTAAAAAATTGAATCATGTTACAAAAATCAGAACCCAAAAGCAGAATTGAAAACGACCTCGCTGCATGGAAACGTATAGAAGACAAAATGGTTGAGCGCTACGGAAAAAGGATACAATATGATCGTGACTTTCTTAAAGCTAAAAGAGATATTTATCGCCACATCCGTAATAAGTATAAAGGTAGCCGTAAACTTAACCTTTATGAGAAGGCCGAACTCAAAGTTTTACGCGGTCAACATCGCAGCATGATGCGGCAACTGTATCCCAATCCCTTTGTACGTCTTGCGCGGGATGTACTTGTCTTTTCAGGGAACCTTGTGATGCTTCCGGTAAGGGCAGGTGCGTCAGTTTTAAAAACTTTTTTTACATCTCCACCGAAGGCTCAATTCCGTTCCAGACAACAACAATTAAAAGTGGATGGTCAGCAACCGGCCTTAAGACCCATCACTTCAGCGCAGAAAACCCAAGAGCAGTCAAAAGCTATTACCAGGAAAATGCCTGTCAAAGCAAGGACACAAATGTCAGCCAGACAGACAAAAAGTGTTCGCCTGTGACTTGCGATCTATTCATCATTAATAAAAACATATTATGGAACAGCCTATTGTAATTGAAAACAGCGAAACGCTCAAAAAAATAATTGCCGCCGCAGGTTTTGGTAATCGTTTCGATAAAGAGATTGACGATGCGCTCGCCGAAGGAAAAAAAGAAATACGTCCCTTCACATCAGAAGTGATTGAGAACAGAAGAATGGACTTTGAACCGGAAATTAAAATAAAAGATACCAAAGGTTACTTTAATGGCTTTAAAGGAACGCTGCACAATGAAGACGGCACAACAGTAACTCAATGGTTTAAAGCCGCCGACCGTGTTAGTATGAATGAAGCCTTTATTCTGATGATAGACCAAAAGCATCCCCGGGCAATTCTTAAAACATACTACGGCGAAAAAGGGGACAAATATAATCAGTGGCTGCAGCTTGACTTTACACAGAAGACTGAAAGTGGTAATTACCTTACCAAACGTCACAAAGACTTTGACCAGGTATCGAAATTAAGCGACTACGATTTTGTCGGACTATCTTCTGTAAAACAAAGAGCAACAGCCGCTGCCTTAATGTCTGAAGGCCGGCAAATTGAGGTCACTCCCGTCAACCAAACTAAGCACAAATCGGTAAATATAATAGCTAATCCTGAACGGAACACTTACACCTTCCTTGATGGTGAAAGAAAGCCATTGTCCCATGATCAGTTCAGAACCGAAGAAGCTCGCCAGCGTATTCAACAGGAAAAAAATACCATGCCATCAATCGTGAGCTTTGTTAAAGACGGTGAACCTCCCACACCCGCAATATCGTCACAGGAAAACGCTGATCCGGTAAAAAAAAACAATAGCCCAGAACATGCTGACGCCGTAAAGTCAAATAGAAAGCAAAGAATAGTGCAGGATGATGAGCCCAGAAAAGGTATGTCAAGATAAATGGAGAGTAATGGCCGATAATATCTTTAACTATATACTTGAAATAGCCGGAAAGAATAATAGAATTCATTCTGACGCCAATGAAAATCCTGTGCCTCATGTGGAATTCAGGGAAACCAACTATTTTATCACACTTTGTGAAGCTGTTGATTCACTACTACTAATTGACATCAGGAAATTTGAAAAGCTATCTGATGAAGCAAGCAATGACAGATACTGCGAATACGCTACCATTAGAGCAATTGAGGATAATGAGCCGCTAGTTGAAATCTTCCGTCTGTCCATTGAAGATACCCCCCAAGGTTACCCTGGAGCCGGTATATATATGGGTTTTTGCGAGACCAGAACAAGGCAATTTGAACAGCTTACGGGTTATGACCTCTCCGGATTTTCAGCCTATGATCCTAACCTGCCCTTTTTACAACTAGCTTCCTATGCATATGACAAGGGATTCGAAATTTCTGTTGACAAGGAATTGACAGATTGGGTTAACAATCTGAAATCCTATGATCCTTCATTGGTAGAGGAAGTCGAATGGGATTATCAGGTAAGTATAACAAGAAATAGTCTTGGCTCGCCCGCTTTACAGGAAACAACCAATTATCATTACCCTTGGTTGCAGGAAGCCTTTATCCATCTGCTTGGTACAGATGTCAGGGAAATGGATAAAAAAATTGCAGAAGGATTGAATAAAGGGAGCTGGATAGAGAACACCTATTTAAGCGAGAGGGGAGCGGAAAAATTGGTCGAAATAGTAGGGGTCAAAGATCACATCAGCAGAGAGGTTGGCACGAAGCCTGGAATTTATTTAAAACTTCATATTACTATAGAAAATATTGAAGGTAAAAGCGGAATTGGCTTAGCGCAGTTGGGTAATTATGACCAAGATGCTAAATATTTATTAGTAGCTAATTATTACAAGGGCTTTAGTAAACTATTGCTGCATCCCGGATACCTTTCTTTGCTTTCAGTCGTAAATGCAGAACAACTGCTAAACCAACAATCAGGTGAGCAAGAGCCTTACCAACTGCAGATTACCTGGGTATCTGCCCAGAACTTAAATGCGGATATCAGCTTTCCGCAACAGCAAGTAACAAAAATTGCCTGTTCTTCTCTTGACGAAGCCCTTTTCAGCATGAAGGAACTAGATGAGCGCTTTTTCGACGAGAGGCAGGCACTTCGCCTGCGCTATCCAATCTACGTAAAACAAGCGGATATTATAGATACCAACAACAAAAGTTTTGTAGTCAGTAAGTTTCAGGTAAGGCAAGAAAACGACCAACGCCCCGCAGCTATGTACATGAGGGTTAACGAAGAACACGCGTCTGAAGAAATGCTGAGATCGCTTCGAGGCTTTGTAATAGAAACTACGAAGGCACGCCTACAGCAGTTCTCTACAACCGGAGAAAAAACTTCACAACAATTTTCCTCTCGGGACGACCCAAAGCAAATACATCACTCACAAAGAAAGAGAATTTCCCCTGAAGATAAGGGGCTCAGACTGTAAACTTTAAGCAATAACGACATGAACGACTTGATCAATACAGCGATGATGTATAAGGAACTGGGGCTGTCAGTAATCGCAACAGATGCACTGAAGCAAAGTGTGGTGAAATGGAAGGAATTTCAGAGCCATCCCACGAGTGCAGATCAGCTCATCCGGATGTTCAAACACCATACTGCACACGGTTTGGCTGTAGTGACGGGAGCGGTTAGCGGCAACCTTGAAGTAATAGATATAGACTCCAAGTACGATCTTAATACGTTCTTGTTCGAAAGACTATTAGCTGATATTGGGAACTCCGATCCCGGATTGATCAGAAAACTTGTGATAGCACAATCCAGATCAGGAGGGATACATCTGTATTATCGTTGCGAAGAAGTAGAACCGAATCAGCCACTTGCCAGACGGCCGACAACTGAAGAGGAAAGGCGGATCCATCCTAAAGAAAAATTAAAAGTGCTGATCGAAACCAGAGGAAGTGGTGGTTATGTTCTTGCTCCGCCAAGCCCCGGCTACCGGTTTTTGCAACATGACTATCGCAGAATCCCGGTGATCTCCAGGGCTGAGCGCAATGTCATACTGACTTCAGCGCGGAGCTTTAATCAGTATGTGGAGAGAAAGATTGAATGGCGGCCTCCCAAAATACGTCCCACCGAAGAGTTAAGTCCGCTGGATGATTACAACCTGCGCGGTGAGGTAATCAAATTATTGCAAAAGCATGGATGGATAGTTGTGGGTCAAACTTCAAAGCGAACATACTTCAGAAGACCGGGTGAAACCGACAAGCGCAACTCTGGTAGTTTCAATCATGACTTGAATTGTTTTTCCGTATTCACGACGAGCACCCGGTTTAAGCCGCGTACAAAATACCTACCCTATGCTGTATATGCAGAATTGGAGTGCAACGGAGTTTTCACTGAAGCAGCGAGACGTCTAGCGAAAGAAGGTTATGGACAACAATCTATTTATCAAAGACAGAAAGCTGCTGGATACAGAAGATAATCAAAAGAACGTGATGTAGCATGAAGACGCCTATTACATATTATGGAGGTAAACAAAAGCTGGCCCCGGTTATCACAGAATTAATTCCACCGCATAGGCTGTATGCCGAACCATTTTCGGGGGGTGCAGCCGTGTTTTTTGCTAAAAGGCCTTCAGAGGTAGAACTACTTAATGATATGAACGGTGAGTTGATCAACTTCTACCGGGTGATCAAAAATCAGTTTGATGAATTGATTACTGAAATAAAAGATACCCTGCACAGCAGAAGATTACATAAACATGCATGGGTGATCTACAGTAATCCGGAATTATTTGATCCGGTAAAAAGAGCATGGGCAGTGTGGGTACTTTCTTCACAAGGGTTCTCAGGAAAGCTCGATAATGTATGGGGATATGACATTACTACAGATGATACATCCAGAAAAATCTACTTTAATAAAACGGAGTTTACCGAAATATATAATCGTCGTTTAGAAAAAGTACAACTGGAAAATGCAGATGCATTATACATAATACAGTCAAGAGACAGTAAAGAATCCTTCTTCTATTGTGATCCGCCCTATTTTAATTCAAATATGGGTCACTATAAAGGCTACACCAATAAAGATTTTGAGGATTTGTTGCAACTGCTGTCAACCATTAAGGGAAGGTTTCTATTGTCTTCTTATCCATCCAAACTGTTAGAAGAATATAGGAAGAAATATGAATGGTCTACTCTGACATTCGACCAACTGGTGACTGTTAATGTGAAGGCAGCGCCAGATAAAAAAAAGATTGAAGTGCTAACAGCTAATTACCCGTTGGAGCCACAACAGCAACCAATGCTTTTTTAAAACCATTTTAATTTATCATCAGATGAAGAATTCTACTCCAAGTAAGGGAGAATTAATTCGTGGCTACAATAGATTTTCCAAATCCTGGTATGCAACCGATAAGGATATCGAAAGATCAACTATCATGGTAGGTGAATATTATCCTGAAGGTGGCACTGCGGGAGAAGTATCAGTCGAATGGGAAACTATTAAAGATAAGAAGGTACCTGTACTGACTGCGTATGATGATAGTTGGAAAACGCTTTCCAAGTTTGGCGACCTGATCAAAGCAATGGCTGGATGGGACAATAAAAATATCAGCGAAGCTCAGTTTGCACGCCTGCTGGACAGGACGGGGTTTATTGATTTAACTCAGTACAAGCAAAAATTAAACCCTGGCAAGCAGCCCCGTGTCGTACTCCCAATCAAAAACAAAGGACTTAAAAAATAGTCTGTGCTGGCCTACAATACCATATATAATATAGACTGCATTCGGGGCATGAAAATGCTGCCGGACGCATCTGTACAATGTTGTATAACCAGCCCGCCTTATTGGGGACTTAGGAATTATGATACAGAAGAACAATATGGGTTAGAACCCACTCCCGAAGAATACGTGTCAAGGATGGTTGGGGTATTTGGCGAAGTAAAGCGCCTTTTAAAACCGGATGGGACTCTATGGCTAAATATAGGCGATGCATATTGGGGATCTGGAAAAGCAGGTAAAAATCCATTTTATCAGGAAGATCATACTGAGTTTGGTAAGCCCTCTACACATACCTCGAGGTTTGGCATACCTACCACCGGCAGGCATCCTGCCCTCAAGCCTAAAGACCTGATCGGATTGCCCTGGAGGGTTGCATTTGCTTTACAGGGTTTTGCAATAGTACCTATGTACTCCTTTACTCAATGGGCAGATATACTTAAAGAGGCCAGAGAAAAAGGGGATTGGCAGTTAGTACTTTTTATAGAAGGAATACTTAGAAAATACGATTTACTGAAAGGACTGAAAAAATCCGGATGGTATTTGCGTCAAGATATCATTTGGCATAAGCCTAATCCGTTACCGGAAAGTGTAACGGATCGCTGTACTAAAGCGCACGAATATATCTTTCTTCTTTCCAAAACAACAAAATATTATTTTGATCAACGGTCCATTAAGACGCCTTTAAAAGATAGCTCAGTCCTTCGCTTGTTGCAGGATATCGAGTTGCAGCGAGGCAGTGACTGCATTCCAGGTAAAACCAATGGACCTATGAAAGCGAGGGTTAGCGGTAGAAAGCCGCGACCAGGTATAGATATAAATGGAGGCAATCAGGCAAAAGGGCATATTCCCATGGGAATAGAAGGCACAAGCTTCAAAGGGCATGCGGGAAATTTCAAAGCCAATGGGGAGCTTATAGGCGGCAGTATGGCTAATAAACGCTCCGTTTGGACAGTTGCTACCAAACCTTTCAGGGAGGCACATTTTGCCACTTACCCCGAGGAGCTTATTGTGGATTGCATTAAAGCTGGCAGCAAGGAAAATGATTTGGTACTTGATCCCTTTATGGGCGCAGGGACAACTGCTTTGGTCGCCTCGCTTTTAAATCGAAGATTCATCGGGTTTGAACTGAATCCTGATTATATAAAAATTGCGAACAAACGATTACGGGACAGATTAGGATTGTTTTATTAAACAAACACTGAAGGTACATGGGAGAATATGTCAAATATGGAAGAGAGGTAATAAAAATCGGAACCCGCGAAAACCTGTATTATACTACTTACCAAGGGTATTGCGCGGCATTGGAAAGCAATCTTCTCTCCGGTGTCGAAGGCAGTCTCAGTCCGAGTTTATATGCAAAACCCGATTCGGGGTTCTGCTTCCGGTTTCCGTTTCCTGATGAGGATAAACAGCTATTGGGAGCGGACTTGAATGACTTTAACCGGGGAATACCTATTGAGCTGGATAGTGCTGTTGTTGAGCCTCCTAAACAATGTATTGTTAAGGACGGAATTTTTCAGATGGAAATCGTACAACAAAAACTGGTGCATCGTCAATCAGATAATCTCTTATGCCTGACTTTAGTTTGGCGAACTCATCCGCGAGGGGAATATTTCCGGGTTGAAGATGATAGCGATGTAAAAAATATATTATCTCAAATAATTAAACACCATGTCCTCCAGAACAATGATCCGTTACTACGCTCATTTTACCGGAATATAGCGGCACGTATTCTAAAAGGATACAGGCTAAACGTTTCAAAAGCATTAGAGAGAAAGCCAAAGAGTCAACCGCGCGAGATTATGCCTGATAATTCATCCGTAAAAAGAAAAATATAAACCGACATGACCACAATCGAAAGACTACAAGAAGCAATGCAACATATGCAGGAAGCTGAAATGCTTATTAATGAGGCTAAAAATGAGAATCATTCCCTTGACAAATACTACGGTTATTTATTACAAGTTATTTCGCGCCAATTGATCAGATTCTCCGACAACAGCGCCGGCCATCCCGGTCGTGTTATCACCTTGCAGGAGATAATAGATGCTGAAGGAAAAAACTGGCACTCAAAAGAAATCAGACTGGAAAGGGAAAGAAGAATTGTAGAAAATACTTCGCCTGAAAAAACGACACCCATCAAGGAGAATAAAACGCCATTAATCATTGTATAAACTTCTTCATTTATGAAAACCCTCAGCCTGAAGCATCTACAACCATTAGCTTGTGAAGCTTACGCCGGACTGTCAATTTGCCCGGAAAAAATGGCTATTTCTGCTATCAACGAATTTACGATCGAACTTAATGACGATATCAAAAATATTCGAAGCGTTCTTACTCCTGCTATGGATTCAGACAATCTTGAGTCCATGATTTCAAAATATCACCTACGATATGAATCTTATTTGACTGCCTGGCTGCAAAGCAGTATACAAAATAAATCCGCTTTTATATCTCCTCCGTCTGCCTCCACAGTTGCGGAAATATTAGAAAAAAGAAAGTGGGTTCGGGATCAATACAATTTCTTCAGAGAGTGGAGGCAACGCGCTGTAAATATGCTTACAAATGGTCTGAAACACGCACAGTTACAAAAGCAATCAAATGAAAGGAAAAGGATGCAACGGGTTGTAAGTCAGATAAGGGAACGAAACACCTAAGAAAAAGATAAGATGAGTGGCAGATTATGGCTAGCCCTATTTAATCAAGTCAATTGTAAGATCAATTAAAATCTATTGTATGAATAATGACATTTCTGAGGTTAACCTCGAGCATTTGCGACAGTTGGCATATCGCGCCCATTACTTTACCTCTTTTACTCCGGATAAAAGGGCTGACGAGACAATTAAGGCATACACTGAAGAACTTCGTAACGATCTGCAAACAATTCGTGATAAGTCATCGCAGGAGATTTTGCCTGAAAATGTAGAACAAACACTTACCAGATATAGGCAGAAATACGAGCAACATTTTTCCGGCTGGTTACATAGTCAAAGTAATGTAGCCAGTAGCGCAGTCACCGGACCCGCTAATTTCCCTGTTGCAAGGATGGAGAAATACAGAAAATGGGCAGACAATAAATATGAGTATTTCAGAGAGTGGCGACAACGTGCTTTGAAAGCGATATTTAAGTCCATGAAGCCAAAAGTGAACGAACTGGAAGGAGTACGGGAAAATCTGAAGAAGAGGGAGGAAATGCAACAAATCATGGTTTCTGCCAACAAGGTAATAAAGAAGGGTGGACCAAACGTTGCCGAGGAGCTTAAAAAATTAGGACTGGATGAAAAAGCGGTACAGGAAGCCCTGAATCCAACTTTCACCAACAAAAAGGGATTTTTATCTTTTCAGTTGACCAATAATAACGCGGAGATCCGAAGGCTACGCAGCCGGGTAGCGGTGCTGGAAACTAAGGCGAAATTAGCTGAAGAGGTAGGCAAAAAAGCCGAAGAAATTAATGGAGTAAAACTGGTTTACAATTATGAAAAAGACAAGGTACAATTATTATTCGATAAAAAACCAGATCTTGAAACGCTTAAACAGTTACATTCACATGGCTTTATATGGAAACGTTCTATAAAAGCCTGGCAGCGTAAATTGACCAATAGAGCGATTGCTGCAGCTCAGGATGTTGCTAAGGGAATCCGCAGATGAAATATTGACTTTGAGTGCAATCCTTCGTCATGCCTTTTTTTGCTGATATCTCCTGGAGAAAATTTTTTGCTAAACTGATATTTTTTATCGGCCATTTATCCGGATATATCGCATAGTCCGTAATTATTTCTTTCTAAATTGTTTAAAGACGTAAATTAATTTCGACAGGAGATATTTCAACTCCGGGTAACCGTCCAGATGTTGGCAGCAATTTTGTATTCGGTTTATTACAATAAAGCATAATCCCCAGAAACGGCATAGTTGTTTCGATCGGACGTTTTGGGTGTTCATTCTAATCTTAAAATTTGAACGATGGCAGACAGTAAAGCAAAAAGAGATGGACGGGACCGCAGTAAAGTAAGCGGTTCTGAGAACTATGAGATACAGTATTTTAAAAACAAGATGGGAGTTTCTAGCCAGGCAGTAGCCGGGGCGATCAGGGCTACGGGTTCCAATGACCGCAAAGTGCTGGAAAAATACCTGAAAGGAAAGCAAGGCAATAACGCATAATTGCCTGATCTATGTCCTTAGTCAAATACCGAAAAAAGCGCAACATCAAGGTCACTCCTCAATCATTTGTCAGAAAAAGTGCTGCAAAGAGAAAACCTGCTTCAACCCGAAGCAGTAAAAAGGTCTACCCGAAGGCACTTGATGAAACATTGAGTGCAGATGTAGATGCATTACTGGGAAAGGCAAAACGCGGGCTGATGCCTAAAGGAATTCAGCCGATGCTTGCAACGCTGGTTGACAAGCCATTTGATGATCCGGATTGGGTTTACGAAATAAAATGGGATGGCTACAGGGCGCTTGCATTTGTCCAAAAAGGCAAAGTGCAACTGCTGTCCCGTAACACTAAATCTTTCGATAAAAAATTTTATCCCATTTATGATCTATTGGCTGAGTGGAAAATTAATGCAGTGGTGGACGGAGAAATTGTCGCTCTTGACGAGAACGGGCGCTCCAATTTTAATAAGCTGCAAAACTGGCGAAGCGAAGCGGATGCGGAACTAGCCTTTTATGTTTTTGATATCCTGTGGTATAATGGAAAGAACCTGATGGGATTGCCGCTTTCAGAGCGCCAGGCAATTTTAAAAGCAGTGCTGCCCACAAATGAAGACCGCATCAGGCTAAGCGATGTGTATTCTGTTTCAGGCACAGAAATGTTTGCTGCTGCAGCGAAAATGGGGCTTGAGGGTATAATGGCAAAGCGCGCAGACAGTACGTATATACCGGGCTTCCGCAGCAAAGAGTGGCTGAAAATTAAAATAAATAAGCGGCAGGAAGTCATTATTGCCGGCTTTACCAAAAATGCAGGAACGTCCAAGACATTCAGCGCCCTGCTGCTGGCGGTATATGAAAAAGGAAAACTAACTTATGTAGGCAAGGTAGGAACAGGCTTTTCCGACAAGAAACAAAAGCAATTGATGTCCCTCTTTAAACCGCTGATCACGGCTACATCACCTTTTAATAAAGCAATAGATGTAGATAAACCTTCCCGGTTCAGACAGCGCATGGGCGCTAAACCCACATGGTTAAAGCCTCAGTTGGTATGTGAAGTGTCTTTTGCTGAGGTGACGGAGGATGGTGTTTTCCGGCATCCTTCTTTTGAAGGCATCCGGGAAGATAAAAAAGCCAGGGATGTGGTTCGTGAAAGAGAGGCGAATACCAGCAAGGTGGTCAAAGAAGTCAAAAAAGAAAAAACGCCTGCTGAACCTCTCGTCAGGGCACCTAAAGACAAGAGCAGAAAAACACTGCTCAATCCTACGGATGAAACACAGGCACGCAAGATCAATGGGCATGAGCTGAAGTTTACCAATTTAAGCAAAGTGTTCTGGCCCAAAGAGGGCTATACAAAACGTGACCTGTTTAACTATTACTATCAGGTTGCTGAATATATTCTTCCTTATCTTAAAGATCGCCCTCAGTCATTAAATCGCTTTCCGAACGGTATCACAAAGCTCGGCTTTTATCAGAAAGACGTGAAAGGCAAATCCCCGGATTGGGTAAAGACTTTCCCATATACAACAAGCGACGGGGAAAATAAGGAGTTTCTTGTGGGCGACAATGAAGCAACTTTGCTCTGGATGGCTTCCCTGGGTTGTATAGAAATGAACCCCTGGTTCAGCAGGATACAGTCACCGGATCATCCGGATTATTGTGTACTGGACCTTGACCCGGATAAAAATACTTTTGACCAGGTAATAGCCATAGCCCTTGCTATAAAAGAGATGCTTGATGCTAACGGTGTCCCCTGCTATTGTAAAACTTCCGGCTCAACGGGCATGCATATTTATATCCCACTCAGTGCAAAATATACGTATGATCAGTCTCAAATGTTCGGGCGGCTTATTGTAACGCAGGTACAGGCGCAATACCCTGGCTTTACCAGCGTAGAGCGGATTGTTAAGAACCGCAAAGGAAAAATGTATCTTGATTTTTTACAGAACCGTCCCGGTGCCACGCTTGCCTGCCCTTACTCCTTACGGCCCAAACCCGGTGCGACCGTATCTATGCCGTTGCATTGGGATGAAATAAAACCAGGATTGAAAATGACAGATTTTACCATCAAAAATGCTGTAAGCCGTCTTAAAGAAACAGGAGACCTGTTTAAACCTGTACTTGGAAAAGGCGTAGACCTAAATAAAGCATTGAAAGCTTATAAAGCCAAATTCTAACCTTTAGGAGATCAAACAATTACTTTTCTAAATGTAAGGTTTATTCTTGCTCTCATAGGAATAGTTGATTTTGCAATCTGGTGCTCCCAACCTTTCTGCAGTTCGCCCTTCATTAGCAGCAAGGAGCCATGCTCCAGCTTTATTGAATACTGTTGGCTGTGATCTTTCTTACTGCGAAAATCAAAGTTTCTTTCCTGTCCGATGCTTACTGAAGCAATATCTGTTTTCACACCCGGAATAGTGTCTTTATCCGCATGCCACGCCACTGAATCGTTACCGTCCCGGTAATAGTTTAAGAGCACTCCCTGAAAGGTGACACCGGTAAAGTGTTCGATACGCTTTTTTAAATCATATAGTTCTGGTAGCCAGGGTAGTACCTCCCGTTTGCCTTCATCGCGTTGTCGTTTGTCTCCATACCAGGCAGATAAACGGGGAGTGATCACTTCTTTGTCATACATGATCACCTTGTGCTGCTTCCACGGTGTAAATTCTGGTGATGTTGACCCAGGGTTCTGGGATGTTGACCCACCCCGCTTGCGGGCAATAAAGTAAGAGCTTTAAGAGGGTTAAAAATACAAATGTCTATTGATTTGCTTTTGCTTTTTTCCTTCGTAGGGATTCGCCTTTTAATTCAATACGATTTGCGTTGGCTGTCATTCTGTCCATGATAGCGTCTGCAAGCGTAAGATCATTGATGTATTCATACCATTTGGCTACGGGTAGCTGCGATGTAATGATAATACTTTTCTTTCCATAGCGGTCTTCCAGTAATTGCAGCAGGGTAAGCCTTATTTCCTGTGTGAGGGGTTGTAGTCCAAAGTCGTCCAGGATAATGAGGGTTTGCTTTTCGAGGTGATTGAGCATTTTAATGTAGGAGCCATCGAGTTTAGAAAGAGTTACTTTTTCAATAAGGCGGTTCATATTGAGATAGGTGGTTTTGTATCCCTGCAGGCAGGCCTGGTGTCCCAGAGCGCAGGCCAGGTAGCTTTTACCACAACCCGTAGCACCGGTGATTAGAATATTCTCCCCATGCTGAAGATAGCGTCCCTCAGTAAGGGCTGCGAGCTGTTGATTGGAGAGGTTGCGCGCAGCGCTGCACTCTATTTGCTCAACAGTGGCAGGCAAACGAAGTTTTGCCAGTTTGAGATAATAGGCTGTTTTTTCGTTGGCCCTGTTCAGCTCTTCGGCTTGGGTGAGATGCGCTACCAGGTCGTGTGTTTCCAGTTGCTGGTTTAGCGGTAGTTCCAGTTGGGAGCGATAAGCATGATGCATGCCCTGAAGGCGAAGTTGCTGCAGTTGTTGCAATGTCTGTGTTGTGTTCATAATTACTATTGTATTTGTTTGTAAATGATTATTGATACTGATCTTTTCCCCGGATATTATCATGTTTTGGTATTGGGACGCTGTTAAGGGGTAATTGTGTTTGTTTATCCAGACCCCGTTCCAATATATTTTTGATCATGGTGTAGTTTACCCTTGTACCCTGCAGCGCTCTGGCACAGGCGGCATCCAGCCTTGCGGCAGTGTATTTTTTATGCAGCATCAGCATGCCAAAGCAGGCCTTATAGTTTTGCTCGATATAAATGCTGTTCTCCAGCATCAGGATTGCAGCCTGTACCACGTTTGTGCCTAAACGGGTGGCTTGTGCCAGCAGATCATCCCGGTTAAAACCTTTTATCTGCTGCATTTTCTGGTGATGCGGGGGCATATGATCCGGCAGGGTGATATAAGCCTTACTGTGTGGGGAACGTATATGCAAGGCTATGCGCGCCCCATCCAGGTAAATTTCTACCACCCTGGCGTCATAGAGCACTTTTACTTTTTTACCTACATGCTGGTAAGGCACACTGTAATAGCGATGATCTTCACTCAGCTGTACATGATAGTTACGCTGTATGGTAAGCTGTACTACCTTTTTTGAGGTAAAGGGCTCCGGGGGAAGCAATTTAAGCAAGGCTTGTTCCTGCTCGTCAAAAAACCAGCGGCGGCTGTAAGGCGTGTTTTTGTAGGGCTTATCATTAAGCAATGCCAGCTGAAGCTGCATAGCTGCGTTAAGGGCATAAAGGCTGTTAAAAACCTGGTGGCGTAATGGAGCATATACGTGAGTGTAAACAATATTAACCGCCCGTTCCACCATCGCTTTATCACGCGGGCTATAGGGGCGGGTGGCGCTGAAGGTAGTCGCATAATGTGCTGAGAGCTGGTGGCATATATCAGTAAACTGCGGTTCATAGCGATCTGCCCGGGTGACTGCGGTTTTAAGATTATCGCAAATAATGGTAGCAGGTACACCACCATAAAACTTCAGCATACTGTTAATGCAGTCTGTAAAGTCTGTTGTTTGCTGAGAGCGTACTGCTTTGCAAAATATAAGCCCGCTGTAAGGAAGAATGGCTATAAATACTTCACAAGCAATCAGCTCTCCTGTATCCACGTCTACATAGTACTGCTTTTTACCGGCAAAGTCTATCATGATCATGTCGGCTGCATGGTATTCCAGGTGCATGGACAGATCGCGGTCTTTCAGGTATTGTGCAAGGTGGTAACAATAATGGCTATATACGTATCCATCGGGGTGTTGCTGAATATATTCCCGCCAAAGTAACTGGCGGGTAACACCAGTTTTACTAAGTTCGCCCTGCGTACGAGTGAAGTGATCAATCAACTGCTGCAATCTGCCTGCATCATGAGCTATACTATCATTGCCATAAGCTTTATCAGCAAGTGTTTTATTGTCTGGCTCCTGTTGACTATCCTGAGAAGCAGATGCAAGCAGAGAAAGATACTTACGAACGCTGTTGCGGCTAATACCTGTGCGGCGGACCATCTCCCGAATGCCAACACCATCTTTTTGAAGTTGTAGAATTTGCTTTAATTGCTCCATTGCTATCGGCTTTTGTGCCATACTCCTTGATTTTTTTAAGGAGCAAATGACTTCTAAAAAGCCTTACTATATGCCGGCAACGGGTGGGTCAACATGCCAGAATGACAACCGGAATGTCTCAACGGAAAATGCATCAGGGTGGGTCAACATCCCAGAATAGAAACGGCAAAAAATGAAAATGCCATTATTTTTGGGGGTGGGGTCAACATCCCCGGAATGGTGGGTCAACATAAAACAGAATGGTGGGTCAACATGAAACAGAATCTACATCCACGGAACTATTTGTAGTAGAAGATTGAGTAACCGGTCGCCTTCCTCCCGGCTTACAAAGCCCGGCGTATAGGTGAGTAGTTCTTCAGGCAAAACAAACTGTACTGTATCGTCGAATAATTTTTGTTGCATACGGATTTACTTAAAGTTTCTTGAGGGAAATAATTCTCCCTGGATCATTTTTTTTAATGGCTTTTTGTTTTCACTGGCAGCATAAAAGATACCGTCCTTCTCATCTGCCCTGCAAAGCGCCAGTACATGCGGGTCTTCATCACCGGAAGGAATCAGCTGTAGCGACTGTAGCCGCAGGGGTAGCACTGATACATTCATGTACAGCACCTGTCGGAAATACCTTTTGAGTAAAGGCATCCAGTATCGGACCCAACAGCACATTTCCGGCAAACTGATCAGTTGCCGGTCGCTGCCCTTGAATGCGTAAAATATCCTGCTGTATGAGGATAATGATATCTGTTTGTGCCATGCTCGCTGCACAAATATAATACTAAAATATTTAGTACTTTGAAAGAGATTATCTGCCCGTATTTCTATCAATAAGTTTGTGGCAAAGCTCGCCGTAAAATTATTTATAGCATTTTCAAGGCCAAATGCTTCTTTTGAAATAGCTACTGTGAAGGAGAACCTAGGTTAAAAAAAACCTTAATTGCATTAAATTTTAATCAGGCTAAGGAACATTTCTTCAAATATTTTTCTGTTAAATATTTCATTCTTGTTATTAAAATCAATTAGATCCTCACAAAGACTCATTCTGTCTAAAAGCTCATGTTGATTAACAAGGTCACTTTTATTTAGCAGCCTTAAGTATGGCAACTCTCTGTTATAAAGCATATCCTCAAAATAAAAGAAACCTAATTTCAACTGAATTTTAAATGTTGTCTGGGTCTGTAATTCGCGTCCTTTAATGGATATTTGGTTATTATGCTTTCTATACATAAGAAGTGGTTGGGTCAAACTTTCAAGTGTTAACCCATTTATTGACGCATCTGCCCATAATTTATAATCCTCAGCAAGAATACAGTTTTTATCATAGAATAGCCCCTTTGATTGTAGTTCCACTTTCCTAAACATGATTGTCGGATGATAGAGGGTATTTGTTCTTAGTAGATAGACCTTATGAACCTCATTAGGAATTATGGTGCTATTTACACAATTTGAATCAAAACTTGGACTGTCCATAATTCCCGTTCCAAGAATATCTGTATTACAATTAGAAAGTAAATAGTCAACTTGTTTTTGAAATCTATAGGGGGAAGCTATGTCATCCGAATCCATTCTCGCAATAAACATACCTTTTGAAAAGAACACCCCCTTGTTAAGAGATTTAATTACACCTTGATTTCTTTCGTTTTTTATATAACGAATACGCTTATCTTTTTTTGACAAAATCACTTCTTCAGTCCTGTCCGAGGAACCATCATTTACAATAATGAATTCAAACTCCTCAAATGTTTGATTCAATACTGAATCTATACTATCATTCAGAAACATTTCAGAATTATAGACTGGCATTACAACCGAAACTAAAGGTGATTCAATTTTAACCATTATAAACAGCAAATAAAAAAGGCGTTTTTTCCCATATTTAGGCCTCCCAAACTATCCGTGATTTACAGTCATTCTTTCAAAATTATTCTTGCAAAGAATAATCAATATGCCAACTTTATTATTCCTGAATAGAATGTTGCTTTTATCGGACTATTAAATTATAAAAGGTTTTAAAATAAGGCTTTGAATTTTTTATCCAATTCAATACAACTCTTTGCGTGATTCCAATCAACTTGACTATCAATTTCAAAACAGTCTCCATGTTTTAGTCTCTTCACAGAAATATTTAAAAGAGAGAGATTATCTTTAATGATCTGGTCCCAAAAAAGACTTGCTCCTTTTGAGATATTCTCTGGTATTTTATCCAAAAAATAGTATTCCAATTGCTCTTTAATTATTTGAGTCGCTGATTCGTTCCAAAACGAAATCCCGGAAATGACATTAGCGCCATCTTTATAAACCTCATTTTCCGAAACCTCATCGCTAGTCAAAAATTTTTTAAGCTTATCGTCTTTTGAACATTCCAATATCCACTCAAATTCTACCAAGGACTTAAAAATTGAAAAATATGTAGACTGAATAGGTAACTTTGTAACGAGCCTCTTATTAATAAACACGTCTCCATCCAATATCCAAGTATTCTTTAAATATTGTCTGCATAAAAAGAGAGAATATATATTATTATAATTACTGTACTTATCATTATATATTAACTTAACATCAGGCTCTTTTTCTAAAAAAGAAAACTTTTCATGCATGTATCCTATGACCACATAAATATCTTTTATTCCCAGCTTTCTGAGAAATAATATTTGGCTTTCAACAATACTAACACCGTTAATGCGGATTAATGCTTTCGGAATAGTTTCAGTTATAGGCAGTAATCTGGTTCCCATTCCCGCCGATAGTATGATTGCGTTCATTTGGAAAATGGTTAAAGACAAAAATTATTTCCAATATAGTATTTCAGGATGATCACATGGATTGTAAACATCGGTCTCTTCACTGATACGACACTCCTCTGGCGGCAGTTCCATATAATTTCCATAAGTTCTTTTCAAATAACTATCATATCCCGATGGAATGTAAAATTCAGCATCTTCAAACTGGTATTCAAGAATTTCTTCTATCTCCTCAAATCTATAATAAGATTTGCAGCCCGTCAATAACTTTTCGTAATTATTAATTAAACATTTTTCTCCGCTTAGAATATAAGCGTCGAAAACGAACACGTCTATCTGAATACCATTATGCCATTTCAAATTTGGATTCTTCTGTCGAAAGGTTGTATAGTTACTGTATTTGTCCCTAAACTTTGCTTCGATGAACTGATCCGCAGAATAATATGGATCAGAATGCTTGGTTTGAAAAAAAATGTCCTCTGGAAGGAGGCGTTTCGCATTCTTGCAAAGTTTCTCAAAGTCCTTTCGAAGTATTCCTATGTCAGCTTCGGTATCCCAAGGTATAAATCCTTTATGCCTTACCGCACCTAGCATTGTTCCATACTCTAGCCAAATGCTTATATCTAACTCCTTGCTAATTTGAGAAACTATTTTTAACATTCTTAAAATAACATGGTGCACTCTATCTAAATTATTATTGAAACTATCTCGATTATCGGGAGGAAATTGTAATTTACTCATATCAAATATGATATTATATTTTTCGCGGTTTCCATGAATAAAATGTATATAGTAATCGTTACCGAATTTAGTTCGTATAAATTTTCTATGCAGCATATCTGACGTGCTTTGCGTGAAAGTATTTTTGCACCTGCTTTCTGCTATTTTTTCTCTTTTTCATAAAATTTTCAACATTGACACGCATCTGATCCTTATTGATCGGGCGTTTCTTACCAATAATATTTGTCTTTACGTCCTGATTCAGATATTCCTGCGCATTGAGCTCGGGACTATAGGGTGGGATAAAAAACACTTCTATCCTCTCCTTGTTTTCTTCCAACCATGCTTTTAGCTTTTTTGTTTTATGGGCCGGATGACCATCGGTTACAAAAAATATTTTCTCTTTACTATAACGTATCATCCGTTTCAGGAAATCTATAAATACTTCTCCGTTAAATTTGTCTATAATCATAAACTGCAGATGCCCTTTGTTGCTTATAGCGGAAATCATGTTTAACGAAAACCGTTGCCCTGTGCTTTTTATAACAGGCGTTTGTCCCTGGGGCGCATAGCTTCTTCCCGACTGATGGTCGCTACGCATCCCTGTCTCGTCTCCAAAATATATGGTGCCTTTCTGCCTGGCTGCCTGCTTTTTAATAGCAGGATATTCTTTATCCAGCCATTGTTTCACTTGTTCGGGTTTCTGCTCAAAGGCTTTGCGTATGGGCTTTTGTGGCGTATAGCCCCATAATTTTAAATAGCGACCCACTTGCTTAACACTTAACGATGTACCATATCGGCGTTCTATAAGTTGCTGCACGGCTTCTCTTGTCCACAATCCATACGGCAGCTTCAGTTGGTCAGGCAACTTGTCTTTGATAAGATTGCGCACCTCTGCTGCCTGCTTGCCGTTTATTTTTTTGCCTTCCTTTACACCGCGCTTTTTATTGACCAGTGAACGCTTGCCTTCCGTTTTGTACTTATTCCAGATTTTGTTTACCGCTCTTTCTGTTACAGCAAATATTTCTGCTGCTTGCTTTTGAGTGCCTCGCTTATTCCTTAAGTAATCCACTATTCTAAATCGAGTTTCTTCCTGGGCTTCTTTATTCTTTCGCTTTTTCGTTTGCATTTGCAAATATACAAAATAAGAACTAAATTAAGTCCTTATTAATAGGTTATAGGAATTTGTCTATGAATATAATTCTTTAGAATTATCCATTTAAGTCGCAAAGGCTTTGTGGTTGTAGGGTTTGTTTATCAT
>CALKHN010000080.1 GCA_937991535.1 uncultured Sphingobacteriales bacterium | reverse complement strand
TAGGCGGTGGCGAAGGCATACTGTATGAAACCGCAGGGGCATTGGGTAATGGGGAACGCATATTTATAACCGCCAAACTACCCGATTATATTCGTGTGGGCAATGGTGATGACGTAACCGAAAAATACATTTTCCTGACCACCTCTCACGATGGAACAGGCAGCATAACCGCAGCCTTTACACCCATAAGGATAGTTTGCCAGAACACGCTGAATGCATCGCTTCGTAATATGTCCAACGTGGTGCGCATTCGTCATACATCAGGTGCAAAACAGCGTTTGGAAGAGGCGCACAAAGTAATGGGACTGGCTAACCAGTTAAGTACCAAACTGGAAGAAATATTCAACCAATGGGCAAAGGTACGTATCACTGATACGGAAGTGAAAAAGCTTATTCAACTGGCACTATGCCCGAATAAGGAAACATTTGCAGCACTTAAAAAAGGTGCAGAAGATGAATTGTCTACCGTGTTCAAAAACACCGTTAACGATGCCTTTGCCTATGCAATGATAGCGGATACACAACAAATGGATACTACCAAAGGAACAGTGTTCGGAGCGTATAACGGCATCACGGGCTATTATCAGAATGTCCGCAATTACAAAGATGATGAAGCCAAACTGCAATCTATCGTGATGGGCGGTACGGCACAACTAAAAGCACAGTCAGCCTTTAACCTCTGCAATGAATTTGCTATGAACGGGGCTGACGCATTTGCACTGAACTAAGACAGCAGGGCGGGCAGTAGTCCTGCCTGCCCTCATTTATTTACTCAAAAAAATGGATGATGAAACCTTTAGAGAAATTGATAAACGTAGAGAAAGCCAAGTTGCTGCATGAACTGTTCCCGCAGGAAATACCTGCTTTACTGGAATATGCCGGCAATTTATGTGCAACCATAAAAGAGGATGAGCATTTACATGGGAAGTGGGAAAATGGTTTGCTGACCATTGAGGCATGGCTGTCCTTTGTGGACGAAGTGGAAAAAAAAATTAAGCGATACGGCAATTACCTGCATACACATAGCCGAGTATTTGCCGACCAGTTGTTTGATGGCTACCTCGCATTATACATGGTGCATTGCCTGACTTTATATACCACCACACGCAAGCACAGCAATCACAAATTCGTACTGGCAGTAGATTTATTGTTCAACCCTTAAACGTGAATTTATGGAGGCATTAATAAAACTATTGCAAGGCATTTCTTACCCAACCCTGTTTTTTGCAGGGTTGGGCATCAGGCTCATCGTCGGTATGCGACAGTTTAACCGCAGAGGCTTAGGAGGATTGCAGCATTTCAGCAACTATTTCATCGGGCTGATTACCCTTTCCATAGAATGGATACTGAAATGGGTAGCCTTTTTTGTGATGCTTTGGGGTGTATGGGGCTTGCTTTTTAAGTAGGACGGTGTGGAACAAAACGGTAGTAGGACTATACAGAATATTTGAAAAATAAATTATTTAAAAGATGGAAACGACAAATTTTTTTAGCGAAGTAGCGGCATTGAATATTACAGGCGACCTGCAATTGACTATACGCAAAGGAGCAGAAAACAATTGGATAGTATCGGTTATGCTCAATAATGAACAATGTGGAGATGATGCAAGAAAACTAATTCCGCCCCTTAATCTAAAGGGAACGGTAAACGAATTGGACGAGGGATTTTTTGAAAGGATAACCACGCCTTTGCAATCCGCTTCAGGCTTATTAGATAATATGGAAGCCTTTATGAAGCAATTGGAAGAAGCCAAAACACAATCGGCTATGGAAAAGGAGAAAGCCGACAAAGAAAAAAAGGCTAAGGAAGAAAAGGAAAAGAAATTTAAGGAAGCTATGGCTAAAGTGGACGAACTGGAGAAAGAGGGCAATTACAGGGATGCCTGGATGAAAGTACCCGACCCTGCACAATTCCCCGAACAGGCAGAAGTAATACGCAAGCGCAAGACTGCATTGTCAGCCAAGTTTGCGCCCGACTTGTTCGGCGCACCTGAAACAGGGGTAGAGACAACAGAACCACAGGAAGAAAATACGCTTTTCCATGAAGGCCCCGACAATGAGAAAAATCTCGATGAAGTGGAGGATAATTGGGAAGACGATAGCGAAACAGAATAATTTACCAACATCAAAAAACAACAACCATGTTATTAGCAACACAATTAGAACGAGTGTTCTTACTGAAAGATAAAGGGCAGGAAATCAAATTGACCGACCCCGAACCCAAATGGAGTGTTGAGGCGGTATTGAATTTTTATGCCAATACATATCCCATATTAACAACGGCAAAAGTATCTGCACCTGTTATTCGTGATGATACCGTACAGTACAGATTTGAGAGCGTAATGGGAACAAAAGGTTAATCAAAATTAAAAGAAATGAACGATGCAACGCAATATTATATCCGGGATTATCCGCAAACCGCAACAGCCAAAACAACGGGAACTGCACCAACAGTTGGGCGAGTTTGCCAATTGGATGCAAAGACCCAAAGAGGCAAACGAAATCCGAAAGGACAAACGGAAGTCCGTACCCCTTTCGATGTTGCCAATAATTTTCTAAAGTCTACGTTCCTGCCAAAACTAAAAACGGCGCATTCTGCACAGGCTTGTACAGAAAATGAAAAAACGGAAAGGGATTTTTACCATTCCCTTTCCCTACTGGCGGAAGATTACGGATTTAAGCCAATGCAGACAAAAAGCTATGGTTATCCGTACAATATCAGTTTGGCATTATGGGATACACAGGAGAAGTTAAAACAAATAGTTTACAATTGGAACAGTTTACAATTTGTACAGGACAGGAAAAAAGCCTTTTTTATCAGCGAAGAACGGTACAGCGCAGGGGCTACGCTTTATTACATCCCCGTTATACCACTCTTTGAAATGCTGAATGACCCAATGCGTAAAAAGACCGCCCAATTGCTTGTGTCAGTTTGCAGTTACCTGTACCATATTGTGAGTATTCCGTATTACCGGCAGGAAAACAGCTACCTCTATTGGATGTACGAAATGCTAACCGATTGGGTGGAGCAAGACGAGGAAACCAGCGAAACAGAACTATATAAAAATGAGTTACGGCAAGCCGAATGGGTTGGTGAGCGTGTCGAACAAAAACTGTTTAACCGTACCAATTTAAGTTTTTTTGAACAGCGTGTAAAGATATTTAAGCCGACAGATGAGTTTGATAAGGAATGTTTGCAGTTAGCTTGCGATGCGCTTGCACTTTACGTGGAATATCCTCATACGAATATCTTTCGTAATGCTCCTAAAACTGATGAGGGCCCTGACGATGAGTGCGAAGACTATGACCGGGAAACTATTGGTATGGAAAAGTACATATCCTTCATGGCGAATGGAAAAGGCTGGCTATATGAAAGCCTTTCGGATAGTATTAACAACGAGTTTAACGAATATGGCAATCTGGAAGAACCGACCATCCGCAAATGTTTTGACGGAAACCCGATAACACGTAACAACCTCGATTTTGAAGCCCGACTGTTTACTTTATTGGAAGATATATGCTACTTACTAAACAACTATAAAGCGACAAGACGATGAATAATACAACAGACATAACCAATGATTTTGGAATGCTTTACCATCCCAAATCGGCTTTGGTGTTCTATGAAACCAAAGGCACAAACACGGATATGTATGTAGAGCATTTTGACATGGACAGAAACGGCAACCCAATCAATGCCCACCCTTTGACCGTGAGGGAAGCACAGCTATTGGCAAAGGCATTGAATACAGGAAAGGAAAAGAACAAAGCTTTTTTAAAACCAAGGGGAATTTTGCCAACCAATATACTGGTTATCAATCCAAGCGACAACGGTACGGTATTATGGTACACCAAAGCACAGCAACGTCCGTTATTCTTTGTCAAAGATTTGGAAATACTCAATGGGAAGGCATATGTACCGCCCATGATTTGGTTTGCCAGTAAAAACAGCATTTTTGTTTTTGCCCTTAGTTCAGACAGGCGACCACATGAAAAGACGCCGTTGTTCCATGCTCCATTTTTCAATGTATATGAAAACGGAAATGTATGCATGGGAACAGTAAATGTGAATATCAAAAAATCGACATCGCTGGAAGAATTTATCGAAGCATGGGAAAACTATTTTTTTAACAGCTATTTCAGCCATCTGATGCAGAACCACAACCCGGTTAAAGGGAATTGTGTAAGCCTTTGGAAAGAGCTTATTAAAACAGGCAATGCCTTTCCTAAAGAGGTTTTGAAAAAGAATAACAGGACACTTAAAAACTTATTATGATGAACACGGAAAAAACGAAAGTCCATTTTACGGATAACTCCCTGATAAATGCCACCAATCCAATACAAGTAAACGTTTTTGGTGCAGGTGGCACAGGTTCAAAGGTTTTGACTGCTTTAATTGAGATGGAGCACAGTCTGGTCGAATTGGGACACGCAGGATTATCCGTTCGTCTTTGGGATGATGATAGGGTAACTGAACCAAATTTAGGTAGACAACGTTTTGCAGCATGTGAAATAGGACTGTACAAGTCCTTAGCCTTGATAAACCGTTCCAATAGATGGGAAGGGACAAACTGGAAAGCCGAAACAGTAAAATTCGGAAAAGACCATTTGGGGAGATTGCCCCAATACGCACCTGCAAGCATTTATATCTCTTGCGTAGACAGCGTACAAGCAAGGTTTGAAATTGCAGGGATTTTAAAAGCGTTGAGCAATAGCAGGAATTACGGTAATGAACCTAAGTATTGGCTTGATTTCGGCAACAGCCAGCATACAGGACAGGTTATATTATCTACTATTGGAAAGATAAGCCAACCCAAATCTGAAATGTACGAAACGGTGGCAAGCCTGCCATTTGTTACAGATGAATTTGGCGATTTATTGAAACACTCCGAAGCAACGGACGACACGCCAAGTTGCAGTTTAGCAGAAGCACTGGAAAAACAGGACTTGTATATTAATTCCTCACTGACCCAAATGGGTTGCTCCTTATTGTGGAGCTTATTCCGTAACGGATTGACCCAATATAGGGGCTTTTTCCACAACCTTAAGGACTTTAATACCCACCCAATTAAGGTCGCCTGAAACCCTTCCCGGGCGGCGCATGGGCATTCCTTTCCCCGTAGGCGGAAAGCCCATGCGCTGGAAGCGGTGCAGCCACTTGTCCCAAACCGGGTTCCCCAGTCACATCCCCGATATCTCCGCTTTGGGACAACAGGCTGCGGCATAATTGATATATTTATTATCTGATTTTTCATCCAGAGTGACTTGTAAGCAATTTTCCGTTGATAATGAATAGTTAAGCAATTTTCAAACTATCTAAAAATGTCAAAAATGGAATTAGGGGTTCGATTGTGACCCCGCCCAGTCCGCAAGCCGGTAAATGACCCCGCCAACGCGGGGCATTTTTGTTTTCACGAGCGTGCAAAGCCTGCTTTGCAAAGTGAGTGGAAACAAAATGAAAGTGAGCGAAGCGAAACGGTCATTTACCGGCTTAAGCCCGCCCGCCGCAGTCGCCAGGGATCATTGAAAATAATCCCTGTCTCTCCGCCTCCGCCCGCCGAAGCTTAAGCGAAGGCGGGCTTCTACTACCGGCTGGTGTCTCACCGACCGGAAAATTTTTACAGGCTGGTGGAGACACCAGCCAGGGCGGAGCTTCGCGGGACTTGCGGGGACATCAGTGACGTCGCAGCTTTGGTCGCAAGAGTCGTCAAAGTCACACGAGAATGGGAAAACAGCATGAGCCCTCCCGCGGAATCTCTGAGGCAAAGAAATGATTTTACTGCAATTCCAATCAACACTGCAATCAAAGCAGTTGCTTTTGCATGGCAGCTTTAATGAGTGACGCGATGTTCCTGGCATCAAATTTTGTTAACAGGTTTTTACGGTGGGTGTCTACTGTTGCTACGCTGATAAAAAGTTTGGAGGCAATTTCATTGTTGGTATACCCGTCGCCAATTAAACCCAATACTTCCTTTTCTCTTCTTGTAAGAACCGGTATACCGGGGCCTGCATTTTTTTTCAATGACAATACGGCTTCGTGGCTAAAATAACTTTTCCCCCGGGCAACTGTGCGAACAGCTTCCATCAGTTCGGCCTGCGTGGCATTTTTGAGCACATAACCCGAGGCGCCATGTTCCATCATCTTCTCAATAAAGCTTTGCTGGTTAAAAGTACTTAGCCCGATCACAAAAACAGAAGGGTATTTTTCGCGAACTTCCCTGCAAAGATCAATACCGCTTTTACCGGGAAGGTTAATATCCATCAACAATACATCCGGTACCTGGTTGTGCAGGAAAGCAAGACAGGATGCGGCATTCATTGCATGACCCAGCCACTCAATATCCTTTTCATTTTGCAACAAAGAGCGGATACCTTCAATTACCATGTAATGGTCATCAACTATAAAAGTTTTAATTGCCATTATGCATCCAATTCAATGTGAACCGATGTACCGCTGCCGGGTGACGACTGAATGTCTAAAGTACCTTTTAAAAAATCAACCCGGCTTAAAATATTTACCCAGCCTATACCTTTTGCATTTCGCAACAGAACCGGGTCGAATCCATCCCCATCGTCCTCCACGGTTACCGATACGCGGCGGTTTAACATACTAACCTGTACAATAGCTGTTGCTGCCGCCGCATGTTTCATTGTGTTGTTGATCAATTCCTGCACAATCCGGTAAATCGTAATAGCCGTTGTTTGTTCTATTTGGGCATCCTCCATTCCTATGGATTGATAATTTACCCTCAATGCACCGGTTTGATTTATTTCATTACAGAAATCTTTCAGCGCAGTATCCAATCCAAACTTAACCAGCGACTCCGGCATCATATTGTGGGCCACACGACGCATTTCTTTTATAGAGCTGTCCAGCATATCCATGCTTCGTTCAAAAGCCCGCACATTGCCAGGCGTCATTATCAAATTTTCTTTCATCGCATTCATTGAATACTTTATTCCCGACAACATGCCGCCCAGTCCATCATGCAAATCTTTTGCCAGGCGGCTGCGTTCCTGCTCTTCGCCTTTTAAAACAGCTTCAGCAGCGGTTAATTGTTTTTCTGTTTCCAATTCGCTGATGCGCTGCTGCTGAATTTTTTGCCTGTTCCTGTAGTTCCGGTAACCAAGCAACGAGATAAGGAACAATATACAAGCTCCTGCGATGAGAAGATAATTAATTATTTTCTTCTCCTGGATTTCCGCCTGCTGCAATTTTATCTGGTTGTCCTTTTTTTCTGTCTCGTATTTTATTCTCAGGCTGGCGTCCTGCCGCGCAACAGCTTCTGTAAAAATCTTTTCGGTTATCTTTTTACTTTCATCCGCATAATTGAATGCGTTGATGAATTCGTGCATAGCAAACGAAATACCGGATAGCGCATTCAGCACTTCCGCTTTCCCTTCCAGAAAATTACTTTCGGTTGCAATCTTTAAAGCTTCCGTTGCATATTGTTTAGACGCAGAAGAGTTGTTGCGCTGCAAATGATACAGAGCCAGGGCTTGCTTTGAAGCCAGGACACCATAATCGTTTTGAACCGCCGTATGCAGCAACAAAGCCATTTCGGCATATTGCTTTAGCAGTTCCATGTTGTTTTCCTTTAATGCTACATCTGCCAGCCCTTCGTAGCACATCGCTTCTATACTTGTATTGTTGGTTTCGCGGGAAATGGCAATGGCTTCTTCATATATTTTTTTTGCTTCCGGAAAATTTTTTATTTCGCCATAACCATTGGCCAGGTTGGTTAATACTGAAACCAATTGGCTTTTATTGGATTGCTTTCTTCCGAGTTCTACCGCCTTTAATCCAAATCCGATCGCCTTGTCATATTGTTTAAGCATCAGGTAGGTACCCTGCAAGCCGCCATACAGGTTTGCTTCAATACTGGTATAGCCTTTCCCTTCTAATAATTTCACGCCTTCCAGTGTATACTGCAAGCCTTTGTTGTAGTCAGCTAAAAATTTGTAAGATTCACCAATATTAAAAAGAGCGACCCCTATATAAAATGTGTCTCTTTTTTGCTTAGCTATTTCGAGCATCAGCTTATTGTAATGCAATACCGAATCATACTTAGACTGGTAGGCGTATATGTAAGAGAGCTGCCTGTAATACCTGAATGTACCCGGCTCAAAATTCAGTTTTTTGCTCAGCGCTCCTGCCAGGCCTGCATAATGCTTCGCCTTCTCCGGCTCAGCATTTTCAAACTGATCAGACAGGGAAAATAACAAATGAACTTTGCTGGTATCTTCCCTTGCGGCAGGCAACAGTCTTAAAAGGCTATCGGTATTCAGCACCTGAGCCATCGGCGAAAACGTGGCTAAAACAAGAACCAATAGCAATGGCAGGGATTGTCTCATACAACAAATTAAATCTTTACCCCAATTGCACAAATAAACGAAACAGCAATAGCAGGTTTTCTCCCCTTTTTCCATGATTTTTTATTGCCTTGTAAATATCCTGTTTTTCGGGGATAGGTTACCCTAACTTTCGTTATCATTTTTATGCCCTCATTAAAACCATGTAAGATCATGAGAAAGTACATTTTAACCTGCTTCATCGTATTTACGGCAGCCATCGCAGCCACCCAATCCAAACCAAAACCCGGGGAAAAGCCCCCCACCCAAAAAGAATTGGCCGACATGATGAAGGAAATGCAGCAGGCAATGGATGCAATGAGCCCGGAAGATAAAAAGACGATGGATAGCCTGGGAATTAAAATGCCTTCAACAACCGCGATTCCCAAATTAAGCGATCAGCAATGGGCGGATGCATTGGAAGAAAGCAACCGAATAGTACCCCAGCGTGATGCAGCACATATTGCCGCCGTACCCGCAGCAATCACAGCATCAAAAATAGGAGCTTACATAACTGCCGTACAAAATAAAACAGCACAGGTGTTAACGCCCGAAATGGCTTCTATGGGAAATGAAATTTATAATTACATCAAATTGAAGAGCAAAAACACGGCGGAAGCCGGAAATATGGCCACGGGTTTCTGGCTGGCAGGACAACCGGAAATTGCCTTGTATGTTTTGGGAAAATTATGCAGCACTGATCCGGCCAATGCCGATAATATCAGTAACTATTCGGCGATGCTTTCTATGCAGGGAGCGCAGCACCTGGCCATTCCGATGCTCAACTTACTCAATACGAAGCATCCCAAAAACAGCACCCTGCTCAACAATCTGGGTCAGGCATGGTTTGGACTGGGAGACATTGACAAAGCTGAACAATACCTGGATAGCGCCATTCGCATTGCTGCTTTCCATCCGCAGGCCAATCTTACCAAATCGCTGATTGAAGAAAGCAAAGGGAAGAAACAATCAGCCGTTGAAGCTGCGAAACGCAGTATAAAAAATGGCTATAGCATGGAAAAAGCGAACCGGTTAAATAAACTCGGGTATCAACCAAAAACAAGTGATATACCCTGGGATAAGCCCATGCCGCAGGATCCATTGGGGCTGGAGAAATTTAAATGGCCGGACTACCCGGCGAGTACCGATGAAAGCGAAATACTGGAAAAAGAATGGGATGCATTTAAGTTACAATGCCAGGCGAAGGCAGAAGAATTAAAGTCTTTGGAGAAAAAACTTGAGTTGGAAATGTTAAATGCAAATGATGCCCGCACAAAACTTTTGCTTCAGGCCGGACAACAAGGGATCATGGTGGATCCTTTGCCCCGCCTTGCTTATAAGGCCATTGCAAAACTCAGTTACCTGGTGGTGGATAAGGATGGGCATACCAGTTTTGCTTATCAAAGTAAAATGAAGGAGGTAACCACGGCAGTAGAAGAAACTGCAAAGTTTGAAGATATTCTCAACCAAAACATTAAATCGCTGGACGAAAAATATGAAGACGATTTTGGGGAAGGCAAGTCCAACCCATTTGATGCTGCCTGCGCAGATTATAATGCAGTAAACAGTAAATTTTTGAGTTCATCTAACGCACCGGTGCGTAACGCCTACAACGATTTTTTGGGTTTCATGCGGCGCAAGATCAATAACGAAATGTACTACAATCAATACACCATGTGGCCCGAAAATTTTGAATTGACAAAGGTTCAGGCCAAACTGCAGTGGCTCGCACTCATCCAAAGCCAGAACCCTAAATTCAGGGATAGAAACGCATGGTGCCCGAAAAAAGACGCAAACAGGAAAGCGTATAAATTATCAGAATTTGATGATATAGCCTGCAAGTACAGCACTACTGTGGATTTAAAGATCATTGCATTTTACAACAATTGCAGCCACTTCTCTACAACCTACAGCCTCGGCTCTGTAAAATATACAGAAAGAGAGTTAGGTTCAAAATATACCGGTGGCACATTAATATTATCACCCCAAATCAGCGCTGGAGCTCCCGCGGGGCCATTGACTGTTGAAGCTTTTGCAGGCGCAAATATAAATATTGAACTCGATGAAAATAAGGAGGTAAAGGACTGGAAGGGAACGGTAAAAGCAGGTATAGAAACAGGGGTAGGCGCTACAAGCGGGCCCGTAAAACTTGGCGCTTCCGTTACAAGTGCTGTTGAGATAGAACTGGATGGCAGTGGTATTCAGGATGTAACAATTGTAAACGCTATAGAAGCAAAGGCCGGTATTAAAGCACCAAAATCCGACGGGAATACTGCCGTTGATAAGAACATCAATACAGCAGCAGATGCAGTAAATAAAGGGATAGGAGCGCTGGAAACATCAGCAAAAATTGGGGTTGAAAACAGGGTAAGCCTTATAAGCGGCCATGGCAGCGTAAGCGGAACCGGCGTACTGAAAGGCGTTAAGCTTTCCGGCTGGTAGTAAATGAGTTGCTCTGGCTGTTTAAAAACGGGGGCAAGGCTATGCAATAATTTCTTACCAGTCAATTGCATCTGTTTTAAAATAATATCTATAAAAGATTCGTTACTTCATTGGTATCCACGAGATATTATATAGTGTTATTAAACAATTCCAATGAAGAAATTTACCGGAACCATTCTCTTCTTTTCTTTTATTCTTTTTGCTTCGGTTGCCGATGGGCAGCAAGTTCAAACTCCTAACGTGCTTAAATCTAATCCGGATAATGGCCTGGAATATTCAGATGAATGGTCAACCGGTTTCAGTACCGGAGCGTCGTTTGGAGTTAAAAATGATGAAAGCGCTTTGTTCCGCGGCAATAGCATGGCTACGAAAATGTTTGGCCGGTATTATTTTGGCAAACTGGGTTTGGGGCTTACTACAGGATTTGCTTCCGGAAACATCAGCAACAATGCCATCAATAAATTTATTGCAGAAAGAAATGTTTCGCCGGACGGTTTGCAGATAGCCACATCAAATCCTTTGAACAGTTATTTACTTTTTGGACCCTCCTTCAGGTTTGGCCGCAAACTATTTATCAATGCTGATTTGCATGGTGGATTGTTCCTGAACAATCCGGGTTCGGTAAAGATTACGCAGCAGGGAGCTGACCGGACTTTGTATGGGTTTGATAATGGTGATAAAGATTTCCAGCCCGGTTTTTCAGGAAGTATCAGCCTGAATTATCCTATCGGCCGCTTCACCCATTTTTTCATTAATGGCGATTACCTGCAAACAGCCACTTCTATCCGCATTCTTGATAAGTTTTCGGGCTATGATGTACCCATGCAGGTGAGGCGAAATGTAAAAACGATGATTGCGGGAATTGGAATTATAAAAACATTCGGAAGCAAAAAGGAATCAGCAAATCATTTGCCAGCACGAAGCAGGAAACAAATTGGCCAGCCCCATTATGGAAATAAACAATCTGCGTCGCCAGACAATTGCGGTCCGGTTATATTGAATACAACCCATGCGGATGGCAGCACATCACAAATGACTTTTGCCTGCTCGGAGGATGCAATAAAATATGCGAATCAAACAAAGTCGCATAATCAGTCGCCTTTTCAATCACCGAAAAACATTGCCGACGGAATTGTTTATGGAACTGTTTTTTGGAGTAGCGCAAACCCGGAAAATATAGTTACGAATGCAACAGCATTCAAAGTAAAAAAAGATCATGATGATCATAGGAGAAGGTTGAGAACGCCACCTTCTGAAGAACTTGTACTCGCCACATTGTACAGTTCACAAAATGGCCGGCGGCCGGAAAAACTCTTTGCAGAAGAAAAGAGTGAATCATGTACAAACTGCGGTATCACTGTGGCGCCAATATACGGAGCTGTGGCAGATTCAAATGGAACGATAATGAATCCGTTATTTGAAGGCAAGGGCACGGCGGGCAGCAACCCGATGTACGAAGGCAGTAGCATTAAAGGAGAGAATCCATTGTATGAAAGCAATAGTATGCAGGGCGAAAACCCATTATATGAAGGCAACGGCCAATCCGGCAGTAACCCATTGTATAGTCAAAGAATAGGTGGAGGCGGAGCGGAACAGATTTGTGGCAAGACGGGTCATTTCCTGGTGGTACTCACGAATCCCGGCAGCGATAAGCCCATTGCAGAAACAAGAACGGATTCCTGCGGTAATTTTTGGTTTGCGAATGTGCCGGCCGGCGAATACGATGTGTGGATTTCAGGCAATGGGGTGATACAAAAAAATTATGAGGTCAATGTCATAACAGAAGGGAAGCACAATATTTCCGGACAAATGAAAGCCGGCAACGCAAGGATGATGCTTACTGTGGGCACACAGTTCGGCGAAGGAAATTTTCAAAAAACAAAAGTGATTGTGCGCGGATGGGATCCGGAGAAAAAGGAAAAGATAACTGCCACAACGCCTCAGCAGCGTATGGCAGGCAACCCCATAGGTGGCATTGTTGTGAAAGGAGGCAGGAATCCCGGTGGCCAAATGAAAACCATTCAAACCGGTGAAGATGGAAAGTTTGAATTTGCAGGTTTGGAAAAAGGGTCATACAAAATCACCGCAAACATTCCCTATTCGTTTGATGCCCGTATGAACATCAATACTGGTGATGAATTGGAACATCGGACTCAAAATAATTCCAATGAAAATAAAGCCCTGCAAAAACTTTTTGCACAGGATTTGAGTACCACAGGAAGCAATAGAAACAACAGGCTGGTAAGTGTTTCAGTGGATGCGGATACCGATGGAGACGGCGTTTTTGAAACAGATGTAACCGCTCAAATTAAAGATGAAGTACAATTGGATAAGGAAGGCAAAGTAACTCAGGCCGGAGAAGGCAAAGGCTTCAAAGGAATGACAAAACGTTCTTTCCTGACAGAAATTAATGATGGCTTATTTGTGAGCTACGGTACAGCAACGATCAACGGGAAAGAAGTTCCGGTGAAATCCATCTTAAAAACCAAACACGATACGGCAAAAAATTCCGTGAGTAATATAAGGTAACAATAAAAATCCTGTTTTTACAGGATGCCCCGCGCTCACCCGAATAAGTATTTTTATGTTACAAACAAGTACAATGAAAATAATACTCATCATTTACATATTCATGATGGCTTCGGGAACTTCATTTGGGCAAAAACAAACCTACGACCTGGTTACCTGCACCCCACCAAAGGGATGAACAAAAGAAGTAATGCACGGATAATGAAACCGGCAAAGCGGTTTTTGTGGCTCTATTCAGGAAAGGTTCATCCGGCTGGCTCGAATGCATAACACCTGACAGAAATACGTTCATACAAACTTTTAAGTTTACCGGATTCGGGAAAGAAAAATAATTTTTTTAGGTAATAATAAAAGCTCAAAAAACATCCATGAAAATGAAAGCTACATTAGTGATCCTGCTTCTTTCCGCTTATGCATCTGCACAAGACTGTACCAGGGAACAATTGTTACAAAAGCCGGGCGCCTGGAAGGCAGGTGTGCAGGGTTCTGTAAACAATGTAAACACTACAGACCTTTCAAAAGAAAAAGGGGTAAATGCAACCATTCACAAAATGGTATCCACGAATTATAAACCAACTGGCTGCCAGGTATTGTACACTACCGTATATGGGAAATACACAAACCCCGGCCAAATATGGAAAGCTGATCCCTACTATTATTCAATGTATATCCTCAGGTATTTATGCGACCCTTCCAGCGCCGACAAATCAAAATATTATGTTGATATTTCTACACCTACTACCGTAAGTATTGCTGCCAATGCGATCTTTTCGCTAAACACACTCTATGCTTCAGATATTCCCAATGATGATATGAGAGGCTATCTGAAATTGCGCACGCGGCCGGTAAAAAAAGACGGTGCTTATTTTATGGGAGAGGAAGTGGTGGGAGACCATGGCAGACCCGGTGAGATAAAAGAATACAGATGGCTGATTACCTACAACGATACATTTCCTTTTTACTACCTAAGCCAAAAAGAATATTTGCTGATTCAGAAGAACCGGCTGGAAAAGAATATCCGGAATAGTCCCTCCGAAAAAAAATATTACGAGCAATTCATCAGCAATATTGATGAATATTTAAAAAGTTCTGAAGAAAAATTGAAGCAGCCGGCTATTTGTATGTGGAATGACGAAGAGCGGTTTGAAAAATTTGTTGAAGAAGGAACAAAAGGCTCTTTTATCGCCATAAAGCCAAATCTAAGTTACTATCGTAAAAATTTACCGCTATCGGCTCCTCAATTTTTTACAGTGGTATATAAAATCTCCAGTGGCGACCCGGTATTTGAAGAAAATATTTCCAACATACAGAAAGCGGTTGACTTTGCAGCTTTGAGAAATATGTTAGGCAAATAAAAACTTTCATCGCCAGGGACGCATCGTGCTGCACACCTGGCCGCTTATACAGGCCCCGGCGCGACTTAGTGTGAATCTTTCTGTAAAATAAATGTACTCAATAGGTTTACCAACCAGCTACATATTTTAAATGCACCTGCTTAAGCAATCCGTATACGATAAGATGATTTTTAAATTACCTTTATCCCACACGAATATTTTACAATGAAAATTGCCACCTACAATGTTAACGGCATAAACGGGCGCCTGCCGGTACTGCTCCGCTGGCTGGGTGAAACAATGCCAGATGTGGTTTGCCTTCAGGAGCTAAAAGCGCCGGAAGAAAAATTTCCGGAGCAGTCCGTACGGGATGCAGGTTACAGTGCGATCTGGCATGGACAAAAAAGCTGGAACGGTGTTGCCATCCTGTCGCGCAATCATCCAATAGAAGAAGTATGCCGTGCATTGCCGGGCGACCCGGAAGATTTGCATAGCCGCTATATTGAAGCAGTGATCAACGGTATTGTTGTGGGTTGCCTTTACCTGCCCAACGGCAATCCTGCTCCGGGGCCAAAATTCGATTATAAGTTGCGCTGGTTTGAACGTTTAACGCATCACGCCGCCGGACTCCTCGCATCGGGCAAGCCAACGGTACTCACAGGAGATTATAATGTAATGCCAACAGAACTTGATGTATATAAACCGGAACGCTGGGTAGATGACGCGCTGTTTCGACCGGAAGTTCGCGCCGCTTTTAAAAACCTTGCAGCTCAGGGATGGACAGATGCGTTACGAAAACTTTATCCGGATGAGAAGATCTATACTTTTTGGGATTATTTCCGCAATGCATACGATCGCAACGCAGGCTTACGCATTGATCATTTCCTGCTCAGTCCAAACCTCAGCAGCCGCCTCACCGGCGCCGGCGTTGACCGCCATGTAAGGGGTTGGGAAAAAACAAGCGACCATGCCCCGGTGTGGATAACACTATCTGATGGCTAAACGGACTATCATTCACTTTTAACTGAACTGTATACGCCCTGACAACAATCAGTTTTCGGTAACCCGGTACACCTTGCGGAATTCTTTGGCCGTTCCGCCGGCAGACAGGCTTGCAATAAAAACATCTCAGATGAAGCATTCAATCAGCATATTCAGCGCCATTTTACTCACGGTATTCCTGCATGATTCAAATGCCCAAACGAACTGGCATCCCGAAAAGGGAAAAAAGTATATCATACTTGCAGAACAATCTAAAAGTCGCGTAGCCATTGCCGATATAGTATCCTCCGCAATAGTATGGGAATGGATCCCTGCTGTTAGGCCCGATATTAAACCGGAGCACGTCAAATGGTTTGAAGCGATGAGCGACGCGAAACCGCTTGAGAGTGGGAAATATATACTTGCCTGTGCTTCCGGTGGAGGCATGGCGCTGGTTCGCGTATCCGACAAGAAAACAATGTTTTATGCTTATGCCGGCGGCAACACGCATTCTGTTGAAAGACTGCCCGATGGAAATATTGTGAGTGCATCCAGTACGGGCAATTTCATGAGTATTTTTGTTACTACCGGTAAGGATTACCCTGAACAAACCGTTCGTAAAGACTTTTACCTGCGCGACGGGCACAACCTGGTATGGGATAAAAATAAAAAACGATTATATACCGTTTCCTGGGACCAGTTAAAAACGTACAGATACAATTACAATAAAAACAATCCATCGCTGATAGCAGTTGACGCTGCAGCCATGCCCGATAGCGGCGCGCATGACCTGTACAGGGCTTATGGTAAAAACTTCCTGTGGCTGAGCACCCACTCGTTCATATTTAAGGTAGATATGAAAAGCAGAAAAACGATAAAGGCAGATACCAACTTCGGAAAAAATATAAAAAGTGTATCATCCGGACCCGAAGGATATCCCACGATCATTATCCGGCCCAAAGAAAAGTGGTGGACCGATGAAGTGCTTGACCTGGAAGGCAACAGCATTTTTAAACAGCAGGGATTAAGAATATATAAAGCAAGATGGTTACTGTAAACGATGTTTCGCTTCATACACCCGGCAACCTCATTTCATATCCTATTTTATGGTTTTGTATCTTGCGGTGACGCGTGATTCAAAAAATAGCCTCTTATGTTAAGAACTACCTTTTTTTTTCTTTGTTGTTTGTTATCGCTCGCCTCTTTTGCGCAAACCAAACCCAATATCGTTTTTATACTTGCTGATGATATGGGTTATGGCGACCTGGGCTGTTATGGTCAAAAACGAATTGAAACGCCCCATATAGATCAACTGGCTGCAGGGGGAATACGGTTCACCCAGTTTTATGCAGGCACGTCTGTTTGTGCGCCTTCACGTTCTGCCTTACTTACGGGACAGCATACCGGCCATACCCCTGTTCGCGGCAATTCCGAAGTTCAACCCGAAGGACAATTGCCCTTACCTGATACCGCATATACCATGGCTGAAATGCTGAAAAAGGCAGGTTATGTTACAGGCGATTTCGGCAAATGGGGATTAGGCTATCCCGGATCATCAGGCACTCCCGATCAACAGGGCTTTGATCGCTTTTTTGGCTACAACTGCCAGCGCCAGTCGCACAATTATTTTCCCGATCACTTATGGAACAATGATACAAGAATTGATTATGCCAATACAGCCGCCAGTCAGCTACACTACGCGCCGGACCTTATACAAAAAGAAGCACTTGCATTTATGGATGAACACAAGTCATCGCCCTTTTTTCTATACCTCTCTTACACTTTGCCCCACGCGGCTTTGCAATTGCCAAAAGACGACAGCACATTTGAATACTATAAAAGAAAATTCAATGAAAAGGCTAAACCCATAAATGCCGCATGGGATGGCAAAGGCTACCAGCCACAGGCCTACCCGCATGCAGCTTATGCCGCAATGGTAACTAAGCTGGATACTTACGTAGGACAGGTAATGGAAAAATTAAAAGAACTGGGGATTGAAAAAAACACCCTTGTTGTTTTCACAAGTGATAACGGACCTCATCGCGAAGGAGGCAATGATCCTGCATTCTTTAACAGCAGCGGTGGTTTCAGGGGAATAAAAAGAGATTTGTACGAAGGCGGCTTACGGATTCCTATGATTGCTTATTGGCCTGCTGTTATTAAGAAAAGTAAGGTATCGGGTTTTGCCGGCGCCTTTTGGGATTTTATGCCAACCTTTGCCACATTGGCCGGCGCACCCGCCCCATCACATACGGATGGCATTTCACTACTACCCGAAATTTCATCGAAAGGCAAACAAAAGGAACATGAATTTCTATACTGGGAATTTCATGAAGATGGTGGCAGGCAGGCCGTTCGCATGGGCAAATGGAAAGGGGTACGCTTAAACGTTATGAAAGAACCCGGCGGCGCTATACAATTGTATAACCTTGATACCGATCCGGGTGAAACAAAAGATGTTGCTGCTGAAAAACCTGCCGTAGTAAAGCGCATAAAAAAGATCATGCAAAATGAGCATACAGAAAATGAAAATTTTCCTTTCATTAAAAAATAAAAATAAGAAAACGGATGAAAAGAATTACACTAACACTCATCCTCTTTACAGCCTGTGCTGCACTCACCGCCCAGCCAAAGGCAAAACGTCCCAACATCGTTATCATTCTTTCCGATGATCATGCTTATCAAACCATAAGTGCTTATGGCAGCAAATTCATGCAAACTCCAAATATAGACAGGATCGCAAAAGAAGGCGTGCTGTTCAACAAGGCCTATGTTACCAATTCTATTTGCGGGCCAAGCAGAGCCGTTTTGCTTACGGGAAAATACAGCCATAAAAACGGGTTTAAGGATAATGAGACATCCAATTTCAATGCCGCGCAGGATCTTTTTGTAAAACAATTACAGGCCAATGGATATCAAACCGCATGGATAGGCAAATATCATTTGGGAACACAGCCGCAGGGCTTTGACTTTTGGCAAATACTCCCGGGACAGGGCAGTTATTATAACCCCGAAATGCTGATGATGGATGGCAGCAGGAAAAGAATAGAAGGATATGCTACCAATATTGTTGAGGATGTAACCGAAACCTGGCTGGATCAGCGGGATACCAGCAAACCTTTCTGCCTGGTAATCGGACACAAATCAACCCATCGTACATGGATACCCGATACAACTGACATGGGCATGTTTGATGATGTCACTTTCCCTTTCCCGGAAAATTTTTATGACGCGTACGATAACAGGGAGGCGGCAAAAGTGCAGGATATGACCATTGCCAAAACCATGATATTGGGTTACGATCTGAAAATGCTGACACCCGGTGATAAAGAACCTGCCGTTGAAAGGATGAATACTGTCCAGCGCGCCAGGTTTGATGCATATTATCAACCCATTTATGAAGATTTCAAAGCCCGTAACCTTTCGGGCAAAGCGCTAACAGAATGGAAATACCAGCGCTATATGAAAGACTACCTGAGTACGGCAGCCTCATTAGACAGGAATATAGGACGCACGCTCGATTATCTGGATCAACATCAATTGACCGATAATACCATAGTAATTTATTTATCTGACCAGGGATTTTATATGGGCGAACATGGATGGTTTGATAAACGCTTCATGTACGAAGAATCATTCAGAACGCCAATGATGATGCGGTACCCAGGTGTAATTAAACCAGGTATAAAATTAAACGGGTACGTAATGAACCTTGATATTGCATCTACCTGTCTGGACGCCGCCGGTGTGGCTATACCGGAAGAGATACAGGGAAAATCCATATTGTCTTTGCTCAACGGTAAAACCAAAGGCCGCGATGCGATGTATTACCACTATTATGAAAATGGTGAACATTCCGTGTCGCCTCATTTCGGTGTGCAAACAAAAAAATATAAGCTGATCTGCTTTTACAAAAGAGTGGATAGCTGGGAGCTCTATGATCTGCGGAAAGATCCCCGCGATATGCATAACCTTTATGGCAAAAAAAAATATGAAAAAATTACACAGCAGTTGAAATCAAAGCTTAATGCGCTGATAGCACAGTATGAAGATGAGGATGCAAGGCGGGTATTGAACGGTGGTTAGGATCAGCAATAAAATATTCTATTACAGCAAACAAAAATATAATCTCTGCCCACATTTAGAAAGATGAACAAGAACAACCTGATAACTTTAGCATTTGCACTATTGTGCAATACAATGTTCGGCCAAGAAACAAAAGAAAACTATGCGCTGATACAGCCGGGAGATACGGAAAAAGATATTATTACCAAAGCGGCTAATGTAACGCCTTCGCCACGACAGTTGCGATGGCAACAACTGGAACTGACAGCCTTTTTTCATTTTGGCATCAACACTTTTACCGATAAGGAGTGGGGAGACGGAACAGAATATCCTCAAATTTTTTATCCCACTGCATTGGACGCCAAACAATGGGTGATCACTGCAAAAAATGCCGGTATTAAACAAGTGATCATTACAGCCAAACACCATGATGGCTTTTGCTTATGGCCTACAAAAACCACCAGCCATTCGGTAGCAAACAGCCCGTGGAAAGAAGGTAAAGGAGACGTGGTAAAGGAAGTAGCCGACGCCTGCCGCGCTTACGGCATTGGTTTTGGTATTTATTTATCGCCGTGGGACAGGAATGCGTCTGTATACGGAACAGACACTTATAATGATTTTTTTGTTGAACAGCTCACGGAGTTGCTTACCCGCTATGGGCGGGTGGACGAAGTATGGTTTGATGGCGCCAACGGCGAGGGACCCAACGGGAAAAAGCAGGTGTATGATTTTGAGAGATGGTATAAGCTTATACGTGAGCTGCAGCCCGCTGCCACTATCGCTATTATGGGGCCGGATGTAAGATGGGCAGGAACAGAAAGTGGTTACGGGCGTGAGACAGAATGGAGCGTAGTACCTGCTAACAATTTAGATCTGACTGAAATTGCTTTGGGCTCACAGCGTGACCTTGCTTTTAAGCCACAGGGCGATATGACCGGTAATGATTTGGGCAGCCGTGAAAAAATTCTGAACGCAAAAGGACTGGTATGGTATCCGGCAGAAACAGATGTATCCATACGCCCGGGATGGTTTTATCATGCCGAAGAAGATGACAAGGTGAAGGCACCTGAAAAACTGCTTGACATTTACTATAGTTCTGTAGGGAGGAATGGAGTTTTACTGCTGAATATTCCACCCGATAAAAGAGGAGTGATTTATGAAAATGATGTGGCAAATCTGATGGCATGGAAGAAATTGATTACTGAAACTTTTGCCGTGAATCTTGCCAGTAAAGCAAGACTGACTATTGGCAGCAAAGGGAAGCTCATTTTCGACCAGGATTATGATACCTATTGGACCACAGGTAAAAATGATACCACGGCTGTTATTGAACTCAGGCTAAAAGAGAATATAACTTTTGATGTGCTGCTGCTACAGGAAAACATCAGTGTCGGGCAGCGTATTGAGCGTTTTGTTCTGGAATACCAGGATGGAAAAGAATGGAAAGAAATTGCGAAAGGTACAACGGTGGGATACAAACGATTGATTCGCTTTGATCCGGTAACGGCAAACAAAGTGAGGTTTCGTATACTGTCGTCAAGACTAAACCCTACGCTCTCTGAATTTGGATTGTATAAGCAGGCGCAACCCTGAAAATCAGTTTCAGGTTTCAGGGGAAGTTCTTATACTTTATGCCCTGCAACCTGCACCCTTGCAACCTGCCTGCACCCTGCACCCCACGCCCCTGCAACACCACAACCTAACGCACCGTCAGTGTATTGTTATTAACCGTAACGGTATACTTTTTCAATGATGATGGAGCTGGTCCCTGGGTTACGCCTCCGTTGATATTGTATTCGCTGCCATGACAAGGGCATTTGAATCCGCTGGCGCCTGCATCGTAATTTACCGTGCATTGCTGATGCGTACAAATAAGGCTCAAAGCCACAAAGGAGGCAGCCACATTGCCGGTCGCCGTTCTTATAACAATTACACTACCGCTGGTTTTTGAACTTCCGACTGAAGTGAGCTCCGAATTGAGATTGGCAGTAACCAGAGCTCCGCCACCTCCGGGCGGAGGAGTTGTAACATTATTATCTGACGATTTGGAACAGGCTGCTAATAAACTTCCCGCGCATATGGCTACGGTTGCCTGGCTGATGTCATGAAGAAAATCCCTGCGTTCCATATATATTTTTTAAGATGAACAATTAACGTTTCTTAGAAAGATTGAAAGACCGTGAAATATTAAAGCCGAAATAAATATCTCCCTTGCCCCAGCTTCCGGTAGTACGCCCGAGAAACAAAGGCTCCACCATGCCCTGGGAGTTGGTAACATGCACCTGGAAAACATGTCCACCGGTTTCAATGTCAAAACCGGCCGAAAATGAATTATACACCTTGAATGAATTGACCTGGTTATCAGGCAGGTAATTGTACTCAACATTTATACTCGAACGCTTGGTGATCTTCATTCTGCCTCCTATACCCAATACAAATACATCATTTTTATCGGCCGCAGCCGGCACCAGGTTATAGTGCAGGTAAGCAGGAGATAATTGTATGGACAAATTCCTGCTGAACTTTCTTGCTACCAGCAACTGCAAAGTATAACTGGTGCGGTACTTCGCATTCAGATAAGGCTTATCGCTGTATCTCAGCGAAGTGTACGTTATACCTGCCAGCGCGGTAACCGAAAGCGGAATACGTCCGCCTGGGCCCTCCGATTGACGCAGCAATTTCCCCTTCAGGTAGCCGTCATATGTTTTCTGAAAAGTGCTTCGGCCTATACCCACCGTTAGTTCGTCGGTTAACCCATAGTCAAATCCCATACGCATGGTAGCGTTGTCTAATCCGAAAAATTCGTAGCCCCCTTCATTTATTTTTCCAAAACGATGCATGATCATAAACAGCAGCACCCCTTTAGCCGGCGTTTCCACAGATTGTGTATTGATGATATGCGTGCCTTTGAATGTTCCCGTAACATGACCGGTCTCTTTATTTACCGTCATGGAATCCTCCAGCATATTGAGCAAACTGGAATCCTGCGCCGTTGCGATCTTAGCAAAGCCAGCACACAAAAAGAAAAACAATGCATAATATTTCATCCGTATATTTTTAATGTTTTTATTGGTTGGATGCCTGTCCGGCGTTGCGGGAGAACGCCCCGGGATATATTTCCATGTGTGTTAAATCTTTTACATGGGCGTTTCATATAGTTCATTTTACAGGTTTGCAACTAATATTCACCTGCACATCAATTTGTTTGGCGATTTTGTCTCTTACAATTCCCGGGATCGTGATATTAAAATCTTGTGGTAAAAGACTAAAGCGGGCCATTCCCATCAAGCCGTCTCCTGTTATTTCAATGGTTGCCGGAGTATCAATAGATTTTTCCACACCATGCAGTGCAATCACACCCTGCGCCCGCACATTGTATACACCTGGCTTCTGCGAATCAACATCGCCGGTAAATGTTCCTTTAAAAGTGGATTTAGGATACCTGTCGCTTTCCACATAATTTTCATTAAAATGCTCCTGCATCAGTTCCTTCCTGAATAAAAAACTTTTCATGAGCATAGAAAAAGCAATTGTTTTTTTGGAAAGATCAACAGCGGCATATACCTGGTTATTTTCTGCCTTAATATCCTCCATGGGTGTTTTGGAAAAAAAGTTGATAACACCCGTTCTGGTAATGTACACTTGTGCTGATGCCGATGAGATCACCAGTACGCAACACCCGATACAAAATATAAATTTCTTCATGCACTGTTTTTTAAAGTGTTCATTTTACCTTACACCTCGTACCCGATAAAGCTGTCAGTAACTGGCTGTCGGCAATCAGCAGTACAAAGGAGGAGTAGTCATCCCATCATTAGTAGTTACTCATCTGATAGCTGACTGCTGATACCTCACACCTAATCCTGCTTCGCTCCCGCTGCTATCCATGCCTTAATTTTATTGATCTCGCAATCAGACAGTTTACCACCGTTGTCAGGCATGGGAGGATACCCGCTGGCATGGGTAATCACGCCCACCAGGTTGCCGTTACCGGCCTGCGCTTTTAGGTTGGCATACCCATCTAAACTAACATTGCCATTTACGATTCCATTGGCATGACAGGAATAACAGTTGGTTGTAACAATGGATAAAATATCTGCACCGTATTTCATGCCGCTGGTATCGCATTGCTGTGCTGTTATCAGCAAATCTTCGGATGTTTTGGAACAACTGCCCAAAGCCGAAACAAAAAGAATCAGAGCCCATATATAGAGAAGACTACGGATCATACGATTTAGATTTTATAAAATGATGATGCAATCGGTTAGGTTAACATCCATATTAAAACCCGTGCATTTTCCTTTCACTACTATTTCCATTCCTTTTTTTACATGATTATTTTCCAGAACTGATGCAGGTGAAAAAAAACAGCTTATACCACCTCCCTCCGGCTGAATACCCAGAATCAACACTGCATCATTGCCGTTAAGGATAACGTCAGCCACCTTTCCTTTAACCTCAATTATTTTGTTTAGAAACTTCTCATTTGCCGCAGCCTCATCGGTATTATAACCTTCATACAAAAGCGCGGCGCTCACAGTCAATTGTGTGTCTTTGCCGGCTATGCCTTCCCGCGGCTTATTGTACCAGTACCAGGCTACTGCAAGGCACACAACCACCACTGCCAAAAAAAGAATAATTTTTTTTCGCATATACTTCAATACTATTGCTATGGTTAATGGATTTTTTTTCCGATACCTATAAATATACCACCACTGTTTAGTGAGAGATTACCCTTGCCCATGCCGGAAAGAGGCAACCTGAAATAAGGTTCTATACGAAACTGAAATGATTTCCCAATACGTCGTTCATATCCCACCCCCAGGTTTATAGCTGCCATCCAGGCTTGTGAACTTTCTTTGTATGTATACCCTCTTGTATGCACATCGCCGTAATATTCATAGGTGTAATCGTAATATTCTTTATTCACCAAATAAGAAGACATGCCACCCGTAACGAACCAGTCGTTCTTTTTACCGGCACTGAAATTATAACGCACATTAACCGGTATAGTGATCATACGGCAATTCCCGTCAACCGAATAAATTTCTGCATTGTTCCAGTATTGACCCAGTTTGGCTTTGTCGAAATACTCACCTTTGGTATAGTATAGCTTCTTTTCCCATAATGCTCCTGCTTCCACACTCAACCGCCTGCTAAACCGGTAACCGAACAATAGCCCCGCACTATATCCTAAACCCGATATTTTTTGAAACTTAACCGTGCTTATATCGGGAGATACCAGCACCTGCACATAAAAGTAACGGTCTTGAGTTAAGGATGGAACCGGCTTGATTTGTTGCTGCGACGGATCCTGCTGAAGCGCCTCAGTTACCCCGACTGCACGGTTATTCATTAAATATTGTTCAACTGTTAGCATGGGTAACACCCTGTTGCTGATAGCCACTTTTTGCAGGAGCAAAGCAGGCGCATACGACAAACCCCTTAATGACTCTCCTGCTTTGTCCTGCATATTTCCCAACCTATCCTGGTAGCTGGCTTCATACTGAGAATTCGTATTAACATAAGGTAGAGCGATCGCTTTTGTTGCTTTATCATAGGTGTTTTTATTGTCCGGATCAGGTTCTACCGGCACTCCGTTCAGTCCGTTGCTTACGTTACCGGACGCGCGTAAAATGCTGGTATTGTTTATATCTTTTATCAAAGAACTGTTACCGGTTGGATCGCCTGCGGAACTGCTGCCCGGCTTTGGCTTATCTTCGTTTGTAAAATCAATGCCATGCACTGTACCACCAGGCTGCATTTTAGTGGCGCCGGGTTGTTGGTAAGTAATTTCACCTGCATTTTTCAGGGGGCGTTTATTAAAGTTTTTTTCCCAGGTATTATGGGCCATCCACCCGGCAGGGAACAACAGGAACCACCAGAAAATAAACCGGCGTTTTTTCTTTTTGCCTCCTTCCGGCAAACTTTGTTCGCTGTGCAAACTGGCATGCACCCTTTCCCAGTCAAACGCCTTTTGGGCATCCACCTCATAGTTTTCCGCAGCTTTACGGAAAAGCTCTTCCATATCATCATTCTTCAGGTAAAACATAACACATTGTCCTTATTATCTTTTACAAGGTATTTTTGCAGAAACGCCCTGGCCCTGGCAAGGTTCGATTTTGATGTACCAACGGATATGCCCAGTATCTTCCCGATTTCCTGGTGCGAATAACCGTCAATTACATACATGTTGAACACTGCCCTGTATGAAGGACTTAGCTTTCTTATCAGTTCAATAATTTCTTTATACAGCAACTGCTCATCTGATCTCACTTCCGCTTCATGTCCGTTCCATGCTTCTTCCGTTATAGATTGATACTTTTTTTGTGCCTGGTTTACGCGTATATGGTCTATTGTCGTATTAATTACTATCCTGCGCATCCATGCCATCAATAAACTTTCCACATTGGCGGCATGCAGATATTCAAATTTGCCGAAAGCCCGGAATATCTTTATGAAAGCATCGTTCGTAACTTCGGCGGCGACTTCATAGGAACTGAGATAACGGTATACCGTTTTTAATGCAAATCCCAGGTATTTTTCGTAAAAAACCTTCTGACATTTCGCATCATTGGCAGCACAGCCCTTTATCAGATGTAACAGTTGTTCCAAACCGCTTATAAACTTTATTGTTATTATATTACGGGGTTTGCTGAGCAAAGGTTGCGCAGCAACCCTAAATTTTTACCCTTGTTAAAAACTATAACGTAAAGATTCACCAAAGATATGCGGTTGGTTTGCAAACACGGCGAAAAGGGAAATTGGTATTTCCCTGTATAACGGTTACAACTTCAAAAGTTTTGCATTCGTTTTTTAAGCCGCTCAGTTTGAAGGAAGGTAGGGATATGTGGGCTAAAATCCTCTGTCATCCGCTGAAGGTCCGTAAATAGAAGGCACGGGGATATTATTCAGGCGCATATATACGGTTAATTGCCCGCGATGATGAACCATATGATTAATCGCTGATTCGACATTGTCTTTTTTGGAAGAAGTGTACAACACCTGCCCCTGGTTTTTAAGAGCGAAAAGTTCGGCAAGTTCCTCTTACTTAATAAGCATTGTCGCATGCAACCCCTCAAATTGCCGTAGATACCCCTCCCATACACCAATTAATGATTTTAGGTTTGTTGTGGATTAAACAACTGCCGGAACAATAAGACCCGGAAAGATTTTGAAATGTAAATCAATAATAAAATTAAAATCAATATGGAAACAAAAACAGTCAGCAACCGGATGTTTTCTATCGTTGTGCTCTATGATATGCAAACAACGTTTTTTGCGAATGCCATTGAAGGACTCTCCGAGGAAGACAGGCATAAGCGGCTCAATACAAATGCCAATCATATGGCCTGGCTTACCGGAAGCCTGGTGGAACAACGGTACGAAATAGCGAACCTGCTCGGCGCAGACCTTAAACAATCGGCGCATGAGCTTTTTAAAGACAACAAAGGGATACAGGATGATATTACTTATCCTTCACTGGCTGTATTTAAAAAAGACTGGGAAAACATTACACCTGTTTTAAGAGAAGCGCTGATTAACGCAGATGATAAAAAGCTTAATGAATCTTTTGAGATGATGCCGGGTATGAGCATGACTTACTATGACCTCATCACTTTCTGCACTTACCGGGAAGCAAATTGTATTGGACAAATCGCTTTATGGAGAAGGCTTTTGGGCTATCCGGCAATGAAGTACAATTAAACCAAAATAAACCCTACAATGTCAACCAAAATATTTGTGAATTTACCCGTAAAAGATATCAACAGGTCAATAGACTTTTTTACCCAACTGGGATTCAGCTTTAATACGCATTTCACCAACAACCATGGCGCATGCATGATTGTGAGTGAGGATATTTTTGTAATGCTGCTGGTAGAAAAATTCTTTAAAACATTCACCAAAAAACAGATTGCCGATGCCACCAAAAGCACAGAAGCCATCCTGGCATTATCGGCCAGCAGCAGGGAAGAAGTAGATGAACTGGTAAACAAGGCACTGAAAGCAGGAGCAACAGTCCCAAACCAGAAACAGGATCAGGGATGGATGTACGGACATGGCTTTCAGGATCTGGACGGACACCTGTGGGAAACCATTTATATGGACCCTAAGGTGATTCAGCAAGAGCTGGATTAGGCGGTTACCGTTAGGCAATTTTTAATGGTAAGCATGTCAACACCGTAAAGGGCAGACATTGTCATCATGGTATCCCGCATGGCAGGATGAAACAAGATGCCGACAATTATTATGCGGTCAATGCTTCCTTATTGTATTTGTTTTTATATTCAACCGGCGATAACCCGGTTACTTTTCTAAATGTTGTTCTGAATGCTTTGACATCATTATAACCTACTTCATACATCACTTCATTGATGTTTTTACTACCGGTTTCCAGGTCTTTTTTTGCCGCTTCAATTTTTACTCTTTGTATATATTCAGTAACCGTATTGCTGGTGGCCTTTTTAAACCTGCGTTCCAGACTTCTGCGACCCAATGCAAACATAGACGCTAACTGGTCTACGGTTATCTTTTCCTCGAAATTTTTTTCGATAAACTCCTGGGCCCTTTTTACCGGTTCATCCCGGTGCGTTTTCTGTCCTTCAAATATAATAAACGGCGACTGGCTGTAACGATCAATATCAATCATAAATGCCTTGGAAATGAGAATAGCAATATCCCGTCCCGCATATTTTTCAATCAGGTACAGCAGCAGGTTCAAAAACGAATAGGCGCCACCACTCGTATAAATACCATCGGCTTCGGTCATAATTTTATCATCTACCAGGTTTACATCAGGAAACATGCTTCTGAACTGATTGGCCAATTGCCAATGTGTGGCGCATTGCTTTCCTCTTAACAAACCTGTAGATGCCAGGAAAAAAGCACCTATACAAAAACTGGCGAGTTCGGCTCCCTTGTGGTATTGCTGCAGGATCCACGGAATAAATGCATCATTGAGTTCTATCGCTTTTGGCAGGTCGCCATGCATAGCCGGAATAATGATCAGGTCTGTTTTTGGCACCTCGTTGATTAAACAATCCGGACTTACGGTATACAACCCGTTGCGCTGGCTTGTTTCCTTCAAAAGCCCTACCAGTTTAATATCAAACGCAGCAGGTCTTCCCATTGCAGAGAGAAAACAGTTTGTTTCTGAAAGTATCTGGTGCGTACCGTCAATATTGGGTAAGCTGCTGTGTCCTAACGGAACAAGAATGGATACATGTTTCATCCGTAGCATTTTTTTGTTTTGTTGTTTTCCGATACCTGCCGGGCCGCAAACAGAAAACGGTCTTTCCCATGCCATTGTGTGCAAACCGCGTTACAGGGGCCTTTTCATGGGGTAAATGTAAAACATTCTTTTGTCGCAATCAACCCCCGAAATCGCCGTAATATCCCCCGTATTTGCCGAATGCGGATTAGTAGGTTTGTCTTAATGATAGAAGTATTCAAAACCAATGTGCGTAACCGCCATGATGCCGGTATACTGATTGAACTAATACAGCGAACTTTTGATTACCAGGTAAATTTCGATCTTCACGATTGTGATCGTATCCTTCGTGTAAAATGTGCAACGGGAATAGTACAATCGGATTTGCTCATTGATCTTTTAAGTGATGCCGGATTTGAAGCTGAAATATTGCCTGATGAAATTTCACTTGCCGGTACTAACAGCATTCATAAAACCGTACTGTAAAAGCATTAATTATGAATAAAGAACTCATAACCGAACTCGATGATACCGCAACCGCATTAACACAGGTAGTTTCTTCATTTGAACCTCAAGCATTTAACACGGCTCCCTTTCCAGGAAGCTGGACACCTGCCCAGGTTGCAGATCATATTTTAAAATCCTTATCGGGCATACCTGAAATAATATATGGAAAAACAAAATCAACACAAAGGGTTCCCAACGAAAAAGAGGAAGGCATTAAAAGCCTGTTTCTAAATTTCGATATCAAAATGCAATCACCGGAATTTATTTTGCCGGAAAATAAAACCTATGACAAAAGCAGGCTGCTGAAGGCTTTACAAACCGTGTTTGCCAAAATAAAGGATGTCATTCAAATGAACGACCCGGAGGCAACCTGCCTGGGGTTTGAATTTCCCGGCTTCGGGTACTTAACCGTATATGAATGGGGCCGTTTCGCGGTTTACCATACTCAAAGGCATATTCACCAGCTAAAAAATATAAGGCAAAAGCTGATTAATGGCAATTGAATGTTTTAATGCACCCCAGCATACCGATATTTAAAAGCCCGTTTCATTTAATATTCCGACTTTTGGTATCTTAACTAAGATGCCGGCTAAGCTCATCACACATATAAAATGCCTTGTGAACACACGCGAAACCCCCGGTGCGCTTTATGGCAATGCGCTGGCTGAACTTCCCTGTATAGAAAATGCATGGCTCCTTGTTGAGGATGATGAGATAGCTGCTTTTGGCTCAATGAACAGTATGCCTCCCGGCACTAATGAAACCGTCAGTGCATCCGGGCAGTTTGTGCTGCCCGCCTGGTGCGACAGTCATACCCATATTGTATTTGCCGCCAGCAGGGAAGAGGAATTTGTAGATAAGATAAAAGGATTAAGCTATGCTGAGATCGCAGCAAAGGGCGGTGGCATCCTCAATTCTGCTCAAAAATTAAATGAAGTTACCGAAGATGAATTGTTTGCCCGGGCATGGCAGCGACTGGATGAAGTAAGCAAGATGGGCACCGGCGCCATTGAAATAAAAAGCGGTTATGGGTTAACGGTAGAAGGAGAACTGAAAATGCTCAGGGTGATCAAACGGCTTAAAGAAAAATCCAGGCTTCATATCCGCTCTACTTTTTTAGGCGCCCACACGTATCCCCTCCCCTATAAAAATAACCACGCCGGCTATATAAACCAGATCATTGATGAAATGCTTCCTGTAATCGCAGCAGAAAAATTAGCCGACTATATTGATGTGTTTTGTGAAAAAGGTTTCTTTTCTCCGGAAGAAACAGAAAGAATATGCAGTGCAGGCATGCAATACGGTTTAAAACCCAGGCTGCATGTAAACCAGTTGAACAGCATCGGCGGAATTGAAACCGGGCTTCGGCTCAATGCCCTTTCTTTAGATCATTTGGAAACAATGACGGAAAGTGATATTTCCATGCTGGGCAAGGCTTCACGTAACGGAAACTGGAAGGGTATCTGCACACTGCTGCCCACCGCCGCCTTCTTTATAGGCATGCCTTATCAGCCCGCCCGGAAACTGATTGATGCAGGCTGCGCCATTGCATTGGCCACCGACTATAATCCCGGATCATCACCCGGAGGCAATATGAACTTTGTTATATCACTGGCCTGCATACAAATGAAAATGCTTCCCGGTGAAGCCATCAATGCCGCCACATCAAATGGCGCCTGTGCTATGGGGTTGAATAATACCCTGGGAAGCATTACGCCTGGTAAAAAAGCCAGTCTCATATTCACACGCCCCATTCCCTCCCTTGCATACCTGCCCTATGCATTCAGCACCAATTGCATCAACAGGGTAATGATAGGAGGGGAATTTATTTCCTGAACAGAAATACGTATCTTTTGATGGCATTTCTGATCTTAAGATTTTTTGCGGATGCCGTTGCATACCTTAATCTCATGGTCAGCCAGCTTATATTGTACTTCATATTCACACATCAAATAAACAACCGGTTTATGGGCTATCCGCATTTCCGTTTTTATAAAAGACAGGATATACTCAGTGTTACCCGCCTGCGCCGCTTTGAAACCAAATTGGGCGAATGTTTGCAAACTGCAAACGATTCAAATCTTTCTGAATCATTGCTTCAATCCAAAGCAGCTTTTGCTTTAATAGGAATTCCGGAAGATATAGGCGTAATGGCCAATTGCGGCACAGGCGGGGCAGATACGGCATGGCTGCCCTTTTTGAAAGCATTCTGCAATATACAAAGTACGGATTATTTTACGGGAGAAGAAGCAATAGCATTGGGACATTTTGATTTCAGCGACATCAAGTCAATGATCCTTTCTAATGCGAAGAACGAAGAAGAGCTGGTGGATGCCTGCCGTCATGCCGTTGCCAATATCATAGATACAGAAGTTGAAGCACTCGTCAAACTGGTTACTGCCGCCGGCAAAACACCGCTTGTAATAGGCGGAGGCCACAACAACGCCTACCCGCTTATTAAGGGAACCGCTAAAGGACTTTATAAAGGGAAAAAACTTGATGCCGCACACTTAAATGTAATTAATGCAGACGCACATGCCGATTACCGAAGTATGGAAGGGCGGCACAGTGGTAACGGCTTCCGGTATGCGAAGCAGGACGGCTTTTTAAACAGGTACGCTGTTATCGGCTTGCAGGAAAATTATAACAACCAGGGCATGCTCAACGAATTGTATAACGATATCACTATTCAATACAGCACATTTGAAGATATTTTTATAAGGGAAAGGCTCAATTTCAGGCAGGCGGTGGTACAGGCCATATCATTTACTGAAGACCATTATACGGGCATTGAACTGGACATAGACGGCATTGCACAAATGCTGAGCAGCGCTACCGGCCCTTCGGGCTTTACCACAGTGCAGGCCAGGCAGTATATTTCACTGGCCGCCAGCTACGCCAAAGTGGCCTATCTCCATATTTGCGAAGGAGCCGAACAACTGGCTAACGGGCAGGCCAACCCGCTGGCAGGCAAATTCATCAGTGAACTGGTGAGTGATTTTATTAAAGTCCGCCAAAACTGGTCAGAAGCTGATGCCTAAACTTACATAGGAGCTTACTTTTCGCAACTGATCGCTGTACATAGCGCTGATCTCAAGGGGTCCCAATGCAAAATTATAGCCAAAAGTGAGGGCATATCCCGAAAAGAAACTGGGGTTATCAAAAAATACACTGCTGCTAACAAAGTTGGTGAACAATACATTGGCCCGGGCTGTAGCATAGGTGTTCGACAAAAATTCATATCGTATGCCACCCATAAAAGCGGCTACCGCAGGTGCATAGGTTGTTGCTTCAGGCAATCCTGCAAATGTGATCTGGTTTTCATACAGGGGAATCATGCCTCCTATAGAAAACTCATTCATTACATTACGGGTATAGTTAAAATTAATCCCCGATTGTATGGAAGCCAGCATGGTAGTTCGGTGCGTAATATGGTAATAGGATTCTACGTTCAACGAAGTGCGCCAGTAAGGATGTGTGGCAACGGCGTATTGATCAGGGGAAGGGGGTAGTCCGTCTTTAAGGACAGAAACATGCTCATTTTGTTTCAGCACTCTTCCTGCTTCAGCATCTATTTTTATCCCTCTCGTGGGAAAAACCGGTTTATCCAGCACGTCGTATTTTAAAAAAGCATAAGCAGTTGGAAAGCTACTGTTGCCATTCAATTGGAGCGGAGCAGAAATAACGGGCGAATAATTAACAAACTCCATGCGAAAGCCAAGCCCGGCCGACAATTTCCTGTTGGATGAAAAAGCTGACTTAGCATTAAACACCGAATACTGCCTTTTATACAACCCCGATTCCTTGTATGCATTACTGGCCTGAAATAAATTATAAGTATTGATATCAAACCTGTCGAATTGGGTACCCAGCGAAAAAGAAAAGTTTTTATGCCTTCCGATATACTGCAGGTGTTCGGCCCTTGCCCGGATGTTATCGCCAATATTCAGCGTAACAAGGCTCCTGGAGTTGGTAGTAATAAAATTGCGGCTGGTAAAATTAACAATAGCGCTGATACCGCTGAATTTATCGTAATGCAAACCCAGTTTTGCAAAAGTCAGCGGATTCTCTACCACATCAAAAACAATTTTATAGCTGCCATCGGGTTGTTCAATCAACGAGTATAATATACGATTATAATATCTTGTACCGAATGCATGCCGTACCATTTCAGATATATCCTTTGCGGTGTACCACTTATCCATGAATAAATTGAGGGTATTAATAAAAAAATAGATGGTGGTATTTTTCAGCCCGCTTAATTCAAAGGATGATATTTTAACTTTTTTCATCTCAGGCAACCGGTTCACCTTAGGCGGAGTGGGTCCATATATTGCGTTTAAAGAATCGGCAAGTTCCTTCAACCGCGGGTACAGTTCCCTTCCTTTTTTAATTCCGGCTTCCAGGATGTCTTCAGATTGCCCGAAACTGCCCATATTGTATTTTTCCAGGGGATAGGTTACATAAATGTCACAAAGCGGAACTTCTGTACGGTGGTCTTCCGCTTCCCTGAAAAAAGCCACCTGCAAAAGTACCTGTATTACATTGCGCACTTTGTTGGATGCCAGCAACCCGGTAGATACATTACTGCCTATAACAATACCGGCGCCCATTTTTTTTACATCCTGCACGGGAAAGTTCCGCACAATACCTCCGTCTACAAGGAACCTCTCGTTCACCTTAACTGCGGTAAAGAAAGAAGGTATGGCCATGCTGGAGCGTATGGCTGAAACAATTTCTCCATTTTCCATTACCACAGCTTCACCTGTTCCCACATCGGTAGCAATGCATTTAAAAGGGATGCTGAACTGGGAAAAATCCTTTATATGACTTACGGGGAAAAATAATTCTGAAAATTTCAGCCACAATTCCTGGCCTTCCAGTATACCGGTGGGTAAAGTAAACCGATGGTTTGTCCAGGGAAGTTCTACCACATATTTTGAATATTCATCCTTTTCCTCCATAAACACACTGCGAAGGGATGACTGGTTACTTAATAGCAGTTCCCAATCAATAGTTCTTGCTATTTTCTCAATGGAATCGGCAGAATAACCAACAGCATATAAACTGCCAATAACAGCGCCCATACTTGTACCGGTAATATAATCAATGTTGAGCCCTGCCGAATCAATTGCTTTTAATATGCCGATGTGTGCAAGTCCTTTTGCCCCGCCACCGCTTAGCGTCAGGCCTATTTTGGGACGTCCCGGCGGCTGCTGGGCAAGCCCCGCATGCACGAAGAAGAAAAAAAGTATGCAAGATATAAAGAGAAACCTCATAGCTTTTAAACTTTTCAAATATACCAACATAAAAACACATACAAAATGTAATGTGTGCTTCCATTTTGCCCTGCTCCTGTTTTACTACATTTGCATAAATTAAACTGTATTGAAGCATTTAAAAGCCGTTAACAAATATTTTAGAAAGTACAAGTGGCGTTTCTTGCTTGGCATCATCTTCGTAATTGTTTCCAACTATTTTGGTATACTGGCACCACAGGTTACGGGTTATGTAATAGATAAGGTGCAGCTAAAAATAAGCCAGCTCAATGATGAACAGCAGGTATATACCAAAGCTTTTTCCAAAGAATATGATCCCCTGGTTAAAGTTTTTATAAACGAGGCTGAAGGAAGAATACAAACACACGATTTTACCTGGCTGGTAATGGTATGTGGAATCACTTTGCTGGTACTGGCTTTATTGCGGGGCATATTCATGTTCTTTATGCGGCAAACAATTATCGTAATGAGCCGCCTGATTGAATTTGACCAAAAAAACGAGATATATCTGCACTACCAGCAATTGGATACTGCTTTTTATAAAACGCACAGTACCGGCGACTTAATGAGCCGTATGGCGGAAGATGTAAGCCGCGTTAGAATGTATACCGGACCTGCCATGATGTATTTTATTAACCTGGTAGCTCTTATTGGACTCAGTCTTTTTTATATGTTCCAAAAAAACTGGGAGCTCACTATTTATGTGCTTGCGCCCCTTCCCATTCTTGCCATAACCATTTATATTGTTAACACCATAATTCATAAAAGAAGCGAGAACATCCAGGCGCAACTCAGCATACTTACTACCAATGCACAGGAATCGTATTCGGGCATACGGGTGATCAAGTCATTTGTACAGGAAAGTACAATGGAACACTTTTTTGAAAGGAACAGCGAAGCCTACAAAAAAAGTGCTGTTAACCTCGCTAAGATCGAAGCCATTTACTTTCCTTCCATAAGTTTGCTGATTGGCTTAAGCACCTTGCTTACCATTATGATTGGCGGCTTATACCATATACAAGATCCAGATGATATTACCATTGGAACCATTGCCGAATTTGTAGTGTATATTAATATGCTCACTTTCCCGGTAAGCTCCATAGGCTGGGTTGCCAGTATGATTCAACGGGCATCCGCTTCTCAAAAAAGAATAAATGAATTTCTGGATACGGTTCCGGACATTCAGAATGTTGCGTCGCCGGTTTCGGTAAAGTTGCAGGGACATATCCGGTTTGAGCATGTAGACTTCACCTATCCGCATACAGGTATCAGGGCGTTGAAAGATTTTTCATTGGATATTCCAAAAGGCAGTAAAATAGCAATTATCGGAAAAACAGGCAGTGGTAAATCTACTATAGCGCAATTGCTGTTGCGGATGTATGATCCAACCCACGGCAGGATATTGATGGATGGAACCGATATGCGGCAATTGGATGTGCGTGGAATGAGAGCACAGATCAGTTATGTGCCTCAGGATATGTTTTTGTTTAGCGACAGCATAGCCGGCAATATTCGTTTTGGGCTGGATGAAGCGTCAGAAGATATGATCCGTAAAGCTGCCCGCCAGGCGAGCGTGGAAAAAGAGATCACCAGGTTCCCCGAAGGCTTTAAAACATTAGTGGGTGAGCGTGGCGTTACGCTCAGTGGCGGCCAAAAGCAAAGGATCTCTATTGCCCGGGCTATGATCAAAGACCCTGAGATCGTGGTATTTGACGATTGTTTGAGTGCCGTGGACGCCAGAACTGAAAACGAGATCATTGGTAATTTATATGAATTCTTAAAAGAAAAAACAGCTATAATCATTACCCACCGCATTTTCAGTCTTTTTGCATTTGATAGCATCATTGTGATGGATGAGGGGAAAATAGTAGAGAAAGGAACCCACGATGAATTGCTGATGCTGAATGGCTATTATACCGATATGTACCGCCAGCAACAGGAACAGGAATTAAAGGACGAATAAAAATGCCTGCAAATCAGTATTATAAGAGTTTAGGTTAAAATTTTGTCAATTCAAAAACAATTTTATCTTTGTCACTCTTAAAAACAGGACAAGTTAAACCTTTAAAAAATTATTACTGTGGCGTACGACAACAATGACAAAAGGATGGAGAGTGTGTACAGCAAGCGCATTCGCGCAGGAAAACGCAGAACATATTTCTTTGACGTTAGAAGCACACGCAATCAGGATTATTATTTAACAATCACTGAAAGCCGTAAGCGTTTTAATGACAATGGGTATGACAGGCACAAGATTTTCCTGTACAAGGAAGATTTCAACAAATTCATTAAAGCACTTAACGAAGCTGTTGATCATGTAAAAACCGAGTTGATGCCGGATTTTGATTTCGACGCATTTAATCATGACATGCCTGTTGGTGAAAATGAAGAAGCAGAAATGGAAGGAGTAAATGAAGAAGCAGTTACAGCGGTAGCCAAAACACCTGTTGCTGATGAAGTGGTGGAAGTACCCGTTCAAAATAACGGTGCGGATGAAGAAGTGGATAAGTGGTAACTGCTCATTGTTCTAACTGCCTAACATATTGAAAGACCCCGGATACATGCCCGGGGTCTTTTCTTGCTATACAAATATTCCTCTATAATGTTCTCATTTCCTTATACCGGTTAATCAACCCGTTGGTTGAAGAATCATGTGCGGTTATTTTTTCATTATCCTTTAACTCCGGTAAAATTCTATTGGCCAATTGTTTCCCTAATTCTACTCCCCACTGGTCAAAGCTGAAAATATTCCATATTGCACCCTGTACAAAAATTTTGTGTTCATACAAGGCAATTAACTGACCCAGGCTGTACGGTGTAATTTTTTTAATTAAAAATGAATTAGTGGGCCTGTTGCCCTCAAAGATTTTAAAGGGTACAAGTTTTTCCCTTTGTGTTTCGGTTAACTTGCCCAACTCACTTTCCACCTCTTCTTTTGTTTTACCATTCATTAACGCTTCTGTTTGCGCGAAAAAATTAGACAATAACTTCGGGTGATGGTCACCGACAGGGTTATGGCTGATAGCGGGAGCGATAAAATCGCAGGGAATAAGAACCGTGCCCTGGTGAATTAACTGGTAAAACGCATGCTGCCCGTTGGTTCCCGGTTCGCCCCATATAACAGGCCCGGTGGAATAAGTAGTCCTTTTACCACTGCGGTCAACATATTTGCCATTGCTCTCCATATTACCCTGTTGAAAATAAGCGGCAAACCGGTGCATATACTGATCATAGGGAAGAATAGCTTCAGTTTGCGTACCAAAGAAATTGGTATACCACAGTCCAACAAGCGCCATTAAAACAGGTATGTTTTTCTCAAAAGGCGTACTTTGAAAATGAAGATCGGCTGAATATCCGCCTTTTAGCAATTGTTCAAAATTATCATAGCCTATAGTAAGCACAATAGAAAGCCCGATAGCGCTCCAAAGGCTGTAGCGGCCGCCTACCCAATCCCAAAATTCAAACATATTGGCTTTATCAATCCCAAAAGCCACTACCTCTTTTTCATTAGTAGAAAGAGCCACAAAATGTTTGGCTACCTGCTTCTCATCTTTGGCGGTTTGTAAAAACCAGTCCCTTGCCGTGTGGGCGTTGGTCATGGTTTCCTGCGTAGTAAAAGTTTTGGAGGCGATAAGAAAAAGGGTTTCCTCCGGTGTTACTTTTTTTAAAGTTTCAGCAATATGAGTGCCGTCAACATTCGACACGAACCAGGTTTGTATTCCCTCTGCCCAATAAGGTTTTAGTGCCTCAGTAACCATTACCGGACCCAGGTCGCTGCCACCGATACCAATATTAACGATATACTTTATCTTTTTACCCGTATATCCTTTCCATTCACCACTATGCAGGCGGCCGGCAAAGGTTTTCATCTTCGCCAGTACCTGCTGTACACCAGGCATCACATCCGTTCCATCCGTAATAACCGGTTTTCCCGAAAAATTACGTAAGGCAGTGTGCAATACAGCGCGGTCTTCCGATTGATTGATCCTTTCCCCGCTAAACATTGCCGCTATGGCATCTTTCAGATGGCATTCGCCGGCCAGGCTAAAAAGCAATGAAAGTGTTTTTTCATCAACAATGTTCTTGGAATAATCAAATAAAATATCTTCAAAAGAAATTGAATATTGCTCAAACCGAGCCGGGTTATCTTTGAACAGGTCCTTTATCTTTTTACCGTGCATGGCAGCATAATGCTCCGCAAGGGCTTTCCATGAAGCAGTCTGAAGCGGGTTTACATGAGGAAATGACATATGTAATTGATTTGCCCAAAGATAGGAATCAGGGAGCAAGCATCAAGAAGCAAATTACAAGAACCTAATTACAAAAAACAAACAAAATCTGTCAGCCGGGGCGGATACGTCTCAAATCCGAATAAAGAAGTTCAAAATCCGGAACCTGCAACCTGAAACCCATCCACTCCTCATGCCCGGATATGGCCGGCACACGGCAGGGGGAGGAGGGTCAGGCGGGGTCTAATCGCAAGCCGGCCACAACAGCACAGGTTTGGGCTACCATAGCAGGCGTAACATCCAGGTGCAGTACCATACGCACACGTGTAGGCGAAATCGCGTATACCAGTACTCCCTTTTCTTTTAGTTTTTCTGTAACCTGCCGGCCGGTATAGGGAGTGCTTACCTCAAATATGATGATATTGGTTTCTACGGGCATTATATTTTTTACAAAATGCTGCCCTTGTAATGCTTTTGCTATTTGCTGTGCATGCCCGTGATCTTCGCTCAACCTGGTAATGTGGTGCTGCAATGCATATAAGCCGGCTGCCGCCAGGTAACCTGCCTGACGCATACCCCCGCCCAAAAGCTTTCTTACACGCCGCGCTTTATGTATGAATTCTTTTTTACCTAATAATATGCTGCCAACAGGAGCACCCAAACTCTTACTCAGGCAAATGGATATACTATCAAATAATCTTCCATAAACAATGGGAGCTTCATTGCGGGCCACCATTGCATTAAATAACCTGGCTCCGTCTAAATGCAGCTGTAAATTCCTCTGATTGCACAATTCCCTTATTTTTTCTATTTCGTGTATGTCGTAACAGCTTCCGCCGCCGCGGTTTGAAGTATTTTCAAGGCTCACCAGCCTGCTGGCCGGTTTATGCACATCATTGGGATTGATGGCGGCGCTGATCTCTTCTGCGGTTATACGCCCGCGGTTACCATCAATAAGCTTTACCTGGCATCCCGAATTAAAAGCTATACCACCACCTTCATACTGGTATATATGAGACTGGCTTTCACAGATCACTTCATCAGCCGGTTGTGTATGGCATTTTATCGCAATTTGATTAGTCATAGTGCCGCTGGCACAAAAAATACCGGCTTCCATTCCGAATATACCCGCTGCAAAAGCCTCAAGGCTGTTCACCATCTCATCTTCTCCAAAAACATCATCCCCCACATTTGCCTTAAGCATGGCTTCCAGCATGCCAGGGGTTGGCCGGGTAACCGTATCTGAACGAAAATCTATGATCATATCACGAATATACAACGACTGTTCATTTTGGAACACCATAGAAATTCAACGCAGGCTCAACCATATAGGCCAACCAAGATACTACAGGATGCCGTCCGCAACACAATCGTTTGCATAATACAAAAATGTTAATTATACATTTTATTTTGTCTTTTTTTACGTCTTTCCCCATAAACTACTATGAGATGAAAATTTTGCGTATTACCTTTACCAATCGTCTCAGGCACAGTATCGGGAATAAATAACATATCGTTTGCACCCATATTGCAACTCTTTAGCCCGCAAACCTGTCTCTATCCAGACGCACTGGCAATTTAGCTAATTCGTTTTCAACGTAAATACTTATAAAAATAATTTTATATTAATTAGAAGGATATGAGACAACTAAAAATTGCAACACAAATTACCAACCGCGATTCGCAGGCGGTTGAAAAATATCTGCAGGAAATATCTAAAATTTCTATGATCACACCAGAAGAAGAAACCGTGCTGGCACAGCGCATTAAAATGGGGGATCAGAGGGCTTTGGATAAATTGGTGCAGGCTAACCTCAGGTTTGTTGTTTCCGTTGCAAAACAATACCAGCACCAGGGGTTATCATTGAGTGATTTGATTAACGAGGGAAACTTAGGTTTAATTAAGGCTGCACAGCGATTTGATGAAACCAAAGGCTTTAAATTCATTTCTTATGCGGTTTGGTGGATCCGCCAGTCTATTTTACAAGCTTTGGCCGAACAGGGTCGTTTGGTACGTTTACCTCAAAATAAAATTGGCACTTACAATAAGGCCAATAAAGCTTATATGGCATTTGAACAGGAACATGAACGTGAACCGAGCACCGAAGAGCTGGCTGAACTGCTGGAAATGAGTGAAACCGAAATCAACAACATTTTTCAAAGTAATACCCGCCATACCTCATTAGATGCACCTGTGCACGAAGCAGAAGATGTGGCAATGGGCGACTTGCTGGAAGGTGGCGCAGAAACAGATGATGATGTAATGAAAGATTCTTTACGCAATGAAATTCGCAGAGTATTGAAATCACTAAGTCCACGTGAAGCTGAAATTGTGAATGCTTATTTTGGGCTGGATGGCGAAAATGGGGTTACAATTGAGCAAATCGGACAAAAATACGATCTTACCAAAGAACGCATTCGCCAGATCAAGGAAAGAGCGATCAAACGCCTTCAGAAAGCTCGTTACAGCAGCTCGCTAAAAGCGTACCTGGGATAAATTTTTAAAAAAAGAAAAGCCTGAAATATTCCCGGCATTTGAAATTGTTCAGATGCCGGGATTTTTTGTTTTATATAGAATTCACCTAAAACATCTAACCAATATCAAGCCTGCATTCAATGGAATTCCTTGTAACGCGCTGAGTTATTAACATGATATTCAATGCCTGCGATATGCCTTTTTACCGATTGCATAATTACAGTTAATTTTGCGGGATTTTATTGGATAAAAAAACACGTGGTTACTGATAACCCGTGGCAAGATTAAAAGGAAGTATTATGGAAGATAAAGCAACGGAAAAAGTACATTGTTTGATTATAGGTTCGGGACCGGCAGGATATACGGCTGCTATTTACGCAGCACGCGCAAACCTGAAACCTGTTTTATACCAGGGCATTCAACCCGGCGGGCAACTAACCATTACTACAGAAGTTGAAAACTACCCAGGCTATGCCGATGGTGTGCAGGGTCCGGAAATGATGACTGACTTTGAAAAGCAGGCTATCCGTATGGGCGCCGACATTCGCTTTGGACTGGCAACTAAAGTTGATTTCTCGGAACAGCCATATAAAGTATGGATAGATGATGAAAAATTAATGGAAGCTGATACCGTAATTATTGCAACTGGCGCTTCTGCCAAATGGCTTGGACTGGAAAGTGAGGAACGGCTGAATGGTTTTGGTGTAAGTGCGTGCGCGGTATGTGATGGATTTTTCTTCCGTGGAAAAGAGGTGGCAATTGTTGGGGCTGGCGATACTGCTGCAGAAGAAGCCCTGTACCTTTCCAAACTCTGCTCTGCGGTACACATGATTGTGCGGCGTGATGAAATGCGTGCTTCAAAAGTGATGCAGGAAAGGGTTTTTAAAACGCCTAACATCAAAATTTACTGGAATACAGAAACCGAAGAAATACTCGGAGAAACCAAAACAGAAGCAGTACGCATTAAAAATACAAAAACCGGTGAATCGCAAACGATCCCCGTTAGTGGCTTTTTTGTGGCGATAGGTCATGAACCCAATTCCACCATTTTTAAAGGCTGGCTGGAAATGGATGAAGCAGGTTATCTTAAAACAATACCAGGAACTACTAAAACCAATGTTGAAGGTGTATTTGCCGCCGGCGATGTGCAGGATAAAGTATACCGGCAGGCGGTAACGGCAGCCGGTACAGGCTGTATGGCCGCATTGGATGCAGAAAGATGGCTGGGCGAAAAGGGATTGCATTGAGGGTATGAGAAGTGAGCAGTCAATATGAATGGTCAATGATCTCACGTCTCACATTTGACGTTTCACAGGATGGAAGTTATGAAGTGAGAGGTGAAACGTGAGAGGTGAATCGTAACTTATAGCTGAAAGCTGACTGCTGATTGCTCATACCTTATACCCTAAACCTTATACCTGACACCTGTACCCTGAAACCTGAAACCTGTACCCTGTACCCTGAAACCTGTAACCTCATACCTCTATGCTGAAAATTTCCCTCCATCACTTAAAATTTCATGCTTTTCATGGTTTGTATAAAGAGGAAAGGTCTACCGGAAATGATTTTGAGGTAACCCTGGATGTATATTTTAATGAGCCCGTGGAAATGATCACCCGGTTACAGGATACCATTAACTACGCTGTATTATACCAATTGGTAAAAGACAGGATGTCCATCCCTGAACCCCTGCTGGAAACCGTAGCAATGGATCTTGCGCAACAGATTAAAAAACAATTTCCGGTAGTGCGTGAAATTAACGTTTCTGTAAGCAAAATTAACCCGCCCATGCTTAATTTTCAGGGCGAAACCAGCGTTACCTATAACAAAAGGTATTCCGATTAATATTACGATCACGTTATCATCCAAAACCAGCATTCAATTATGAAATATGGTGTTTTATCTGCAATAGGATTGCTGTTCGCCTGTATGGTATATACGCAGGATATGGAACCTGTTCTGGAAGAAGCCGCAAAGCTCGAAAAAAATTTAAAAGAAACAGAAGCATTAGATACATATGTATCTGTATTGAAGATTCAGCCATCTAATGTTAAAGCTTTATGCAGGGCAGCAGAACTTACGGGAAGAATTGGCAGCAGGTTTAAAGACGACAATAAAAAAGCTGAATACTTTGCTACAGCGAAATCTTATGCTGAAGCGGCGTTAAAACAAAAACAGAATTATGCAGACGCCAACTACGCAATGGCTTATGCCGCTATGAAACTGGCCACCGTAGCCAAAGGCAAAGAAAAAGCAGCATACCTGAGAGACATGAAGAATTATGCCGATTCGGCTTTGCTGTTCAATCCCGCACATGCCGGCGCTTTATACATAACAGGTAAATGGAATGCCGAAATTTACAACCTCAATGTAGCGGAAAAAGCCGCCGTTAAAGTATTGTTCGGGGGAATGCCTAAAGCTTCACTTGAAACCGCCATCCTGAATTTTGAAAAGGCCCGGACCGCCAATCCCTGGATGCTTGTCAATTACCTTGACCTGGCTAATACGTATATAAAAAATCACAGTACCGGTAAAGCAATAGAAGTATTAAATAAAATGGTGAAAATGCCACCCCGTACCGGTGATGATGAATCGTTGAAAGCAGAGGGGAGAACACTATTGGCTTCACTGCAATAACAACCTATTTGTACATTAAGGGTAGCAACAGTGGCAGTTTTATTTATATTCAGCTATACAATTTCAAATACGCAGCGTTAAGGATATGCCATGATGCCGGCAGTGTCACCTGCACAAAAAACGACAACCAGATGATGAAGAAAAGTTTACTGATTTTGATTACAGCATTAACCGCTACAGGACTAATGGCGCAGGTAGCGCCAACAGGTTCAGGTTCTGATTATCATGCACTGTTTTCTCCGCTCTTTTATACCTATAACGGTAATGAATACCGTGCAGCAAACGGTGAGCCGGGCCCCGCCTACTGGCAAAACAAAGCCAGCTACCAGATTGACGCTGTATTAAACGACGGCAAAAATGAAGTAACGGCAACGCTTACCCTCGATTATAAAAACAACAGCCCTCAACAGCTTCCATATCTATGGCTGCAACTGGATCAGAATTTATTTAACGATACATCAAGGGGATATGCGAAAATACCGGCAACAGGACATAGCCGGTATGGAGATGCCAGCAGCGAATTTAAAGGCGGATTCAGCATTCAATCCGTTAAACTGGTGAACGGACAAACAGAAACCAATGCCGGTTATATAATAACAGATACCCGTATGCAGGTGCGGCTTGATAAGCCTCTTGCATCAAAAGGCGGCGAATTGAAACTTAAAATAGCTTATAGCTATACCATTCCGCAATATGGCGCCGACAGAACCGGTATTTTAAATACCACGAACGGAGATATCTTTTCTGTAGCCCAATGGTATCCCCGCATGTGCGTGTTCGACGACATAAGAGGATGGAACACCGATCCATACCTGGGAGCCGGTGAGTTTTATTTAGAATATGGCAACTTTGATGTAAACATTACTGCTCCCTCCGGCATGATTGTAGTTGGCTCGGGAGAATTGCAGAATCCAAAAGAAGTATTAACAGCGCAGCAACTGCAACGGTACAACCAGGCCAAAGAAAGTGATAAAACAATTATTATTCGCGGGAAAGATGAAGTAGCCAAAGTAAAAACGCAGCCGGGAAAACAAACCCTTACCTGGAATTATAAGATCAGCAATTCACGCGATTTTGCATGGGCTGCATCCAGGTCATTTATTTGGGATGCGGCAAAGATCAATCTCCCCGAAGGGAAAAAAGGACTGGCAATGTCGGTTTACCCTGTTGAATCCGATGGAAAAGGCGCATGGGGCAGGTCTACGGAATATACCAAAGCTTCCATCGAAAATTATTCGAAGCGCTGGTTCGCCTATCCGTATTACTCAGCCGTAAATGTAGCAAGCAATGTGGGCGGAATGGAATATCCCGGCATTGTATTCTGTGGTGCAAGAGCCACAGGTTCAGGATTGTGGGGGGTAACCGATCATGAGTTCGGCCATACATGGTTTCCGATGATTGTTGGCAGCAACGAAAGAAGATACGGCTGGATGGATGAAGGTTTCAATACTTTCATTAATGGCATTTCTACAGCCGATTTTAATAAGGGTGAATACAAATCCAAAGGAAGAGACGCTCACCAGATCGGCTACATGTTCGGCCCTCAGTCTGAAGCCATTTACAACACCCCGGATGCGATGAAGGAAAGAAATATTGGCAACCTGCTTTATTTTAAACCCGGTTATGCATTGGGGTTATTGCGTGATCAGATTTTGGGACAGGACAGGTTTGATTATGCCTTTAAAAAATACATCAGGGACTGGGCCTATAAACATCCCACGCCCTGGGATTTTTTCCGCAGCATGGAAAACAGTGCTGGTGAAGATTTAGCCTGGTTCTGGAGAGGTATGATTCTGAATAATTACGCATTGGACCAGGTGGTTAAAAATGTGGAATACGTAAATAACGACCCGGCGCAAGGCGCATTGATCAGTATAGAGAACGCAGATCAGATGGCAATGCCGGTAATAGTGGAATATACCACTGCAAGCGGCAAAACCGCAAGAAAAACACTTCCTGTTGAGATTTGGCAAAACAATACTACATGGGTATTTAAAGCAAACACCAAAGAAGCATTAAGCAAAGTAGTGATTGATCCTGATCATGTATTTCCGGATGTTGATAGCTCGAACAATACCTGGACAAAATGATTATACAAAAGTCTATGTGATACCTATGTGCCTGTGTGTTAAAAAAAAGCAACACAATATGCGGTCCGACGCTCCTTTGTCGCGTACTGACCGCATATTGTTTCAACCTGCTTTCATTTCGTGTTCGGGGCAGTCAATCCGGAGGTCCGCGATCTGCAAATTTTGATTTAGCAATTTACAAAAATGCTTTTCGCCATTTTCGGACTGCTGATGATAAGCACAGGTTGTGCACATTCGCTGAATGGTGATAACGCCTGCTTTGTTTAAATGCCGGATAATATTGAGCAGGCTCAACAGCAGGTTTTCTTTATCGTCTGGATGCAGTTTATCTATAGGATCATGTATTTCCCGGGTAAAAAGCGAAGTTTTCTTTGCTATTTCCCTGCCTCTCTCCGACAAGTGTATGATGTAGCTCCTGGTATCGCCTGGTACATACGCTTTCTCTATCAGCCCTTTCTGATCAAGTGCTTTTACCGCATCGCTGATCGTAGCTTTTGTCATATTAAATTCACCAGCCAGGTAACTCACTTTTCTTTTTTCCTCGCTGTGGTGCAACAAAAAAATCAATACCTGCACCTGTATCGGGCTTAACGAAAACGCATTGCTTTCCTGCCAAAGCAAAACGCGGAAAGCCTGTGATATTCTTTCCAAAGAAGCCACTATCTTGCTCTCCGTGCTCTGGTTCTGGTATTTAAGGTCAAAATCCGATTTTTTCATCCGGTACAATTTTTCATTTCGTAATTGTAATTTCCCTTTTCACTGGAGTAATGGATTGTAGTTTTCATAAAATTCCATATCAGGAAACTTGTCCTGTAAAGATAGGATTCCTAACTATACAGGACAAGTTCCGCCTATTTTTGTACGCGGTAGGGCAACGATAAGTTGCCGCTGGCCACAGCATACACTTTATAAACTCCCAGCATCGGCATATCCGAACTGCCGTGGCCCTTACCTGCACCTGTATTTACCTGCATATAGGCGGTAACGCCATCAAAAGAAAAATCTGTTTTGTTGCTGATCCGGTAGTCCGGAACAATAACCCTGATAAGGTTTCCTTTTGTAACCACCTGATATCCCGGCGAATCCATATACATGGGCATTCCAGGGTTGGTAGGCGGAAGCTTCACACTGGAGTCTCCAGGACTGAACTGCTTAACCGCCAGGCCGCCATCCACCCGTTTATCTTCTGTAAGTACTACCCAGTGCGGATGCCATATAATACCGTCATTATCATATGTTCCATCCACACTCTCATCCCAAAGCGGGGTATCGTCAAAGTCGGGATGAGAAGTAAGTGCAAGTGCAACGATTCCCTCTGTGTGGCTAAACCCCACATCAGCGGGCTGTAGTGAGGTGGGAAAAACATAACCCAAAACGGGAGCGCCATTAAGCTGGCCAGCCGGCGCCGGCGTTGTTTTACCGGCACTGCCTTTTACTTTTATTTCCCATACCGTTGCTCCGATCCCGGGGTTGTGCTGTACGCTTACACCCGTAATCTGAAAATCATCGTTGTTATAGTTCCCGCATTTATCGCAGGGAAATACCTCGCAGATGATGAATAAACAAATGGCTGTAATAAATACTTGTTTCATCGTTGACATTTTAAAAGATAAGAATGGTTAGGATAAATACAAGTTAGGAATCCTAACCATTCTGGATAAAAAATTTTAGCCTTTAACGTCTGCCATAGCGGCGCCAAAGTTGATGTGGAGTACATTTCCGCTGGGTGTAACCAGCGCTGGTACAGATTGTATGCCTGCCTGTTCGGCTTCCATGATCCGGCTCCGGTCTTCACCGAGATGAACCACTTCTACATTGTCTTTGCCAATAAGGTTAATGATGTCGTGCTCCGCGCTTACGCAAACAGAACATCCGGCATGATAAAAGATGGGCTTGCTCATTTTATTGTATAATTATATTGTTAACGGCAATATTGCCGGCTCAAATATAGTTAGGATTCCTAACTAAAAAAATTTATTTGGATTTTTTCCTTCTATCATCCAAAAAAAAATCCGTCATGTTTCTGAACATGACGGATTTATATTTTATGAAACAGGATTGTATTGCTGCTACTCTGCTGCCGGTTTATCGCCGGGAGCCGGAGTGTCGCCACCCTGTTCCATCTTTTTCTTCAGTTCTGCAAGAATACCCAGGTCGCCTAAGGTAGTTTTTTCAACTTTACCCTGTATATCCTTTACTGCCTTTTTGGTTTTAGCAGCTTCCACTTTCCGCTCTTTGTTCTCGGCTTCTTTTTCATCAGCCTTGGCCTGTTCCCAGATGCGGGTATGGCTGAGTACGATGCGTTTCTCGTTCCTGTCGAATTCAATAACTACAAACTGGTTGGTTTCGTCGGCGCCAACTGTTTTTCCATCTTCTTTCAACAGATGACGGTTGGGTGCAAAACCTTCCAATCCATAAGGCAATTGAACAATAGCGCCTTTTTCATCCTTACGCGTTACAGCGCCTTCATGAACGGAGCCTACCGCGAAGGTATCCTGTAAGGCATTCCATGGATCTTCCTCCAGTTGCTTATGTCCTAACTGCAGTTTGCGATTGTCTTTATCAATACCGAGGATCACTACATCTATATCAGATCCTACTTTGGTATACTCGCTTGGATGGTTGAAGCGTTTCAGCCAGCTCAGGTCGCTGATATGGATCATACCGCCAATGCCCGGCTCCAGTTCAACAAATACGCCATAGGGAGTGATGTTCTTTACCAGTCCTTTATGACGGCTGTCAACCGGGTACTTGTTCTCGATTTCATTCCATGGATCAGGAGTAAGTTGTTTAATAGACAAACTCATCTTCCTTGAATCTTTATCGAGGGTTACAATCTTGGCTTCGTGCTCATCGCCCAGCTTGAAGAATTCCTTAGCATTGATAGGTGTATTGGCCCATGTAATTTCACTTACATGCACCAGTCCTTCCACGCCGGGTAGTATTTCAAGGAAAGCGCCGTAATCTTCAATATTCACCACTTTGCCCTTCACTACTTTGCCTTCTGCAACTGCTTCCGGAAGCGTATCCCATGGATGCGGGGTAAGCTGTTTCAATCCTAAACTGATGCGCTTTTTATCGTCATCAAAATCAAGAACAACCACATTCAGTTTCTGATCCATCTTCAGCACTTCGCTTGGATGGCTGATACGTCCCCAACTGATGTCGGTTATGTACAGCAATCCATCCAGTCCGCCAAGGTCGAGAAATGCACCAAAGTCTGTAATGTTTTTAATGGTTCCTTCCAGCACCTGGCCTTTTTCCAGCTTGCTGATAATTTCCGCACGTTGTGCTTCAATATCGCTTTCAATAAGTGCTTTATGAGATACAACAGCGTTCTTAATGGTTTCATTGATCTTAACCACTTTAAATTCCATGGTTTTACCAACAAACTGATCGTAATCTGTAACGGGTTTTACATCTATTTGTGAACCGGGCAGAAAGGTTTCCATGCCAAACACATCCACAATCAGCCCACCCTTGGTTTTACTGGTAACTACACCCGTTACCACTTCACCTGTTTTATGTATTTCCACAATGCGTTCCCATGCACGTGTAATACGGGCCTGTTTGCGGCTCAGGTGCAGGTGACCTTCCCGGTCTTCCTTTTCCACTACCATTACCTCAACTACGTCGCCTACTTTTAATCCCTGTAAATCGCGGAATTCGTTTAAGGAGATCAATCCGTCACTCTTAAAACCAATATTTATTACAACATCGGTTTTGGTGAGGCCAACCACTATGCCTTCCACCATTTCATTGTCTGTAATGGACTTGAAAGTGCCTTCGTAAACGGTATCATACTTCTCTTTTTCTTCTTTGGTATAAGAAGAAACATTCCGTTTGTCAATGCTCCAGTCAAAATCGTCATGCGCAGTTGCCGGTTCAGCTACTGCCGCTACAGGTTCATTTGTTGTCGCTGCAGGCTCATGGGCAACCTCCTGTACATCAGCGTTTGTGCCTTCCTGTCCGGCAGGCTGGTTAATAATTTGATTTTCTTCTGACATGATATAAACCCAACGGTTTTAAATTGGGACGGCAAAGGTACTGTATAAAAGGGCAACAGGCAAGGATTATTTGAATTTTTTTGCGAGCAAAAATAGCATTAAAGTGCTCTTAATCAACTGGTTGCTATTCGACAGACAAAGATTTTTTTTAGAGAAAATCTAAATTTGCATTACCTTTTGGCCCAAAAAGTTTTTAATTAACATTATAACGAACAAAGACATGGTATAGGATTTGATGAAAATGCATCTTAATAAAATTTTTGTTCAACAGCATCGTTCGTATACCACAGTACATTAAAGTTTAAGTATGATCACCAAACATCTCATTCCACTTTTTCAAAAAGACCTGGACAAACTGAAAGAAGAAATCAGCCTTTATCCCAAAGATGAACAACTATGGCAAATAAAAGAAGGCATTGCTAATAGTGGTGGGAATCTCTGCCTGCATCTTACCGGTAATCTCCAGCATTTTATTGGGGCTGTATTGGGCGACTCCGGCTATGTACGGAACAGGGATGCAGAATTCAGGGTGAAGAATATACCCCGGAGCAAATTGCTGGAGGATATAGATACTACCCGTTCTGTTGTTACAGATACCCTGGAACAGCTTTCTAAAAACGATTTACAAAAGGATTATATATTGCCGGTGCTGGATGAAAAAACAAATACCAGTTACTTTCTTATTTACCTGCTCTCTCACTTAAATTATCATATCGGTCAAATTAATTATCACCGCCGGATTGTAGCAGGAACTCCAAATACAGAAAATTAAATTGATTGATTTTTACGGCTGCCCGGGGCATCTTTCTCCCCGGGCGGATTATTATCGTTTCCTGCGATTACAGGCATGCGCTATTCATTTCCTAACTGGCGAACAGCTATATAAGCCATAAGTCCGGTACTGAGTTCCAATGCGTTTTCGTCAATATCAAACGTGGAGGTGTGAAGAGCGGAATGGATTTGCTTTTGCGCATTGCCAACTCCCAAAAAATAAAAGCAGCTATCCTTTACCTGCGAATAATAGGCAAAATCTTCTGAAGCCATCCAGATATCCGGATCAACAATATTTTCCTTACCCATATATTCTTCTGCAAAAATACCAACCTGCCCGGTAAGCTTTTCTTCGTTAATCAGAAACGGGTAGCCCCGGTTAATTATAAAATCGCAACTGCCGCCCATACTTTCTGCAATGCCTTCCGCCATTTTTTTCATTTGTGCATGCGCTTCATTGCGCCAGTTTTCATTTAATGTACGAAATGTACCTTCCATATAAACCGTATCCGGGATCACATTAACTGCGCCATCGGCTATAAATTTTCCAAAAGATAAAACAGTCGGATTAGTTGGGTTGGCCATCCGGCTTACAATTTGCTGCAATGCAATAACAATGTGCGAAGCAATTAAAACAGGGTCAATATTCTGTTGGGGCTGAGCGCCATGGCCGCCTTTCCCTTTTACCGTAACCAGCAATTCATCCATTGAGGCCATAAGCTTTCCTTTTCTTATTCCTATTTTACCACAGTCAATGGACGGCACTACATGTTGCCCAATTACGCACTGAGGTCTGGGATTATCTAAAACACCTTCTTCAATCATAAGGCGGGCGCCACCGGGAAGCTTTTCTTCCGCAGGCTGGAAAATGAGTTTTACTGTTCCGCCGAATTTGCTTTTAATGGATTGTAATATGCGGGCCGTGCCCAAAAGGGATGCGGTGTGCGCATCATGCCCGCAGGCATGCATTATCCCTTTATACTTCGAAGCATACGCTGTATTGTTCGTTTCTGTAATAGGCAAAGCGTCCATATCTGCACGTAGCGCTATAACTTTATCGGAAGGCAATGCTCCTTTTAAAATCGCCACCACGCCCGTACCGGCGATGGCGTTCCAGGGGATATTCATTTCATCAAGCAGGCTTTTTACAAATGCAGAAGTATTATATTCCTGAAAAGACAATTCAGGATGTGCATGCAAATGCCTGCGGTTATTGGTCACCGTTTGATGAATACTTTTAGCCAGTTGCGTTATTTCGCCTTTTAACATAGAATCAGCACCTCTTGCTTTTGATATGTAAGTTTGCTGGCTAATAACCCAGTTTACCTGGGCCAGCTCACCAATACGCGCACATTTATAAACGACATCATTTCGCTTCAGCAGGATCAAACAGCAATGGGAAGAACTGTCCTTCCATTTTGTGCCCTTTGCCTATAATGGGCACGCCCTGAAGCAGTTCTTCATCCGTATTGGAAACAGTGCCTTCCTTAAATACATTGAGCACTAAGGCCCTTCGTGAACGGTTAGAACGGTTTTCATATGACCCGTGCACCATAAGGGGATGATGAAATGTGGCATAGCCGGCTTTTAGTTCAACAGGCACAGCATCGAAGGCGGCTTTTTGGTCTTCCGTTAAAAATTGCTTTAACCCATCCATTTCTCCTGCCAGCTCCGGCTTTTTTAGCAATCCCCATTTATGGCTTCCGGGTACATAATACAAACACCCGTTTTCGGTAGTAGCATCGTCCAATGCCACCCAGCAGGTAAGATGCTGAATAGGGCCGGTACGCGTCCAGTAAGAATAATCCTGGTGCCATGCCACTACACCTCCATGGTGAGCGGGTTTGCAAAAAAGCTGGTCGTGCCAGAACCGCACGGCCGCATTACCAAACAACTGGCTGGCAACCATTACAAAGGCGGGATTCCAGAGCACGTCGTGAAACCCCGGTGTAATCCGCCAGTGCCCCAGTGCATGAAACAACACCGTGTTTGGATCGGACGATTCGTTGGAATTAAATTCGTGAAAAAGCTTGTTGCCGGGATGAGCGGGATCCGTTATTTCAGCCAATTCCTCATTCAGTTGTTCAACCTGTTCGCTATCAAGCAACTTGATGCCGCTGAGATAGCCATATTCATTAAAAAAATCAATTTGTTCCTGTGTAAGCTTGTATTGTTCCCATCCCGCAGGAGTGGATGGCCTTTGTACAAAATCTGAAACAGGAGAGGAAGCGGAGGATAAATCTTTAATAATTGCAGAGTTCATTGTGGACGCATTTATATAAATAGAATCACTATTGTCCGACTAAAATAACATAAAAAAAGCGGTTCCGAAGAACCGCCG
>CALKHN010000079.1 GCA_937991535.1 uncultured Sphingobacteriales bacterium | reverse complement strand
TAATTATCAGTCGCTCAAACTATCGCTTTTACATAGTTGCTTGGCATAAATGCGGACGGAAAACGTTCGTCAACTTTTGGTTCTTTGTTTTAGCTTTTGTCCCGGCTGACCGAACGCTATCGGCAAAATCTATAACTTGTACTTTTAATAAATAATCAACTTCGGTAGCCGGGCGGGACGGAACGCTATGGGGAAGCTTACAGCAATTCATCTGTTCAATGTGAATAATATTTACATCAAAAATGCTCCTATCCGCCACCTTATTACCAGGCTGAATAATTGTGAAGCCATTACATTTCCTGTGCTCAATGAAACTGGCTATACAGACAATATTGATATTGACTTCCCCGATGGGTTCAAAGACATCAAAAGCATACGCCAGAGGCTTCAGTATTTCGGACTGGATTTACGGGAAGCGGAACGAACAATTGAGGTATTTGTAATAAAGGATAAGTGAGGTAGCATAACTGCGAAAGCCGCTAAATAGAATTGCGGTTTTAATTGTTTACACGAAAAACCAAAATTAAAAAAGGTCAGAGATGCATTTCACCTTTGACCTTTTCCGTTCATTTAGCGTTTTATCAATTTAATATCTCACCTAATTTCTTCATCAGGTCTTCCCCTCTCAGACTTTTGGCAATGATCTTTCCTTCTTTATCCAATAAATAATTCATGGGGATAGCTTTAATTCCATATAAGGCGGCGGCATCACTTTCCCATCCTTTCAGGTCCGACACGTGCGTCCAGGTGAGTTTGTCCTGCTGAATGGCCTGCTCCCATTTGTCTTTCTTTTCGTCGAGCGAAACGCCCAGGATATCAAACCCTTTGGATTTATATGTGTTGTATGCTTTAACCACAGTTGGATTTTCCTGGCGGCAGGGACCGCACCAACTCGCCCAAAAATCCACAAGTGTATATTTTCCCTTGTATGCGGCTAATGAAACCGGCTTACCATTAATATCATTCAAAGTGAAATCTGGCGCAACGCTTCCTATGGCTGTGGTTTTGGCCGCATCCAGGCTTTTCCTAACCGCTTTTCCAAAATGGGATGTTTTAATCTTTTCATCCAATCCGTTGTATAAGGGTTCAACATCGGCTGGTACAATATCATATCCAAAAGTTTGCGCCAGTTGAAAAGCCGAAACATAAGAAGTGGGGTTTTCTTTTACAAATTTTGCAACGAGCGCTTTATTTTCCCCTTCCAGCGACTCATATTGTTTCTGAACTTCGCCCGCTTTCTGTACATCGCCCTGCATTGCGGCCACCTGGTACTGATCGTACAACTGCTTTTGTTTTTCTTCGATAGGCTTGCGCATCTCATTGAATTTCTTAAACTCGTCCTGTGCGGCAGATCCACTGATATCAGCTTTATGCAGTGAATCCAGGGATCCTTTAATGGTTAATTTTCCGCTCTCAAGAAAAAAACCAAGCGGAAATTTCTTTTGTCCATTCTGATCATAACCTAAAAGAGCAAACTCCGGGTGAGCGGCATTGCCTTTAAATTCAAAACTACCGTTTACAATTTTAGCAGAATCCGGTATTTCCTGTTCTTTTTCCACATGATATAAATAAGCCCATCCACTGTCCAATCCCTGTATGTTGGCCGTTAACAGGTAGCTTGTGTCGCCCGGCGATTTTCCATCGCTGGCAGATTTACCTTTATCAGCACAGGATGATAGCATAAAGGCAAACATCAATACGATAAATAACTTTTGCATGCGCAATATTTTTAATAATCTGCGAAATTAAGCATTAAGCGCCGCCCGCTGGGCGCAATGACGGCAAAACATTGTTATAATTTCATGATTGACCTACATTCCTACCTCTCAGCCCTGGTACGATAACCGATAGACGATAACCATGAACAATGCTCCAATCTTTCACCTTTCACTTTTCACCTTTCACTTCTTACGTCTTACCACTTACCACTTACTACTGGTATTGAATATATATCGGCTGCGGTTTTAATTGCAGCACTTCTTCAGGCGTCATAGTGCGGCTATTGGGTTCTCTGAAGTCGTTTTTGTAAAAAATTTTAAACCCGGTGTAGTGCACAGGTTCTTTGTAAATGTATTGCCTGTAGGTATTTATTTTACGGGCCTGCAATCCCCAGCCGTCCATATCCATAACGATCTGCACTTCGGGGCGGGTTTTGATTTGTTTATAATTGGTAACCATGCCTTGTGTAAAACGGTGTACTACCAGTATTTTGGGAGGAAGATTGTGTTTTTTTACCAGGTCAGCCAGGTAGCCGGAAACATAATTGATATCATCAGCATTAACCGTACCTATAACGGTACCCGGCCGATGACCGCCTTTCATTGAAAATTCAGGATCAATGCCCAGGTGCACATCCGGCCGCATTAAATATTTTTCAAGCTCCGGAATTTCCTCCTGCAGCGTGCTTAGTCCTATCTGTACATCCACAAAAGTGATGGCGCCGATTTGGGCTGACATCTTAAGCACCGAATCAATCTGGTGAAAAGGCATACGCAGCCTGTATTTTCCCGCCTTTCCGGGGGTTTCCTGTGCAGTTACAGCTATATAATGCAAGGCAGGTAAAACCTCAGTTGTGGTATCCGCAGCTTCCCAATTAGCCACCTCTTCTTTTAATTTCGCCAGCATTTGGGCAGGCGGCAATTCGCCCAATATACCCATACGCTTTGAATACAGGTTGCCGTAATAAGAAACAACCCTTTTAAACGGTAAAATAGCACCGGGAAGCGGATAAGGCGCATTAACCGGCCATAAACCGGAGCTGTCACCATTGGCAAGCCGGATGTTTTTTTGATTGTACAACGCGGTATCCAGAGGCTCAGGTACCGGGGTACCGGGCGACTGTTCTTCCTGGACAGTTGCAGCAGTAGAATCCTTAGCTGTGTCTGTTTCCGAAAAAGTTTGACTGCAACTGCTGGAAAGCAGCAAAAACGCATTAAATAATGTAAGAAAAATAGCCGGGCTTAAGAATCTGCCAGTTAAAGAAGATGCTTTCACAGTGTTTCCCACAGTTTTAACAGGTGCCTGACGCATGTTGTATTGGATGGTTTAAAATACTTTAAAAAAACAAGCAAAGTAACATTCTATTCCGCCAAAAACGTGGTAATCAGTAAAATATTATCAACAATTTTGCATTATTCTTTAACCCAGATATTTTAGTACCTCTTCACCCATAGCGGCAGTACCCAGCATTTTACCAGGTTCCGTTTGCGCGTCCGCAATATCACCGGTACGAAAACCAGCTTTAAGTACTTTGTCTACTGCAGCAATCACTGCCTCTGATTCGGCTTTCATGCCAAAGGAAATATCCAATAACAAGGCGGCAGATAAGATAGACGCCAGGGGGTTGGCTACCCCTTTGCCTGTAATGTCGTGCGCAGAGCCATGGATAGGTTCATATACCCCGGTGCCATCGCCAATGGAAGCTGAAGCCAGCATACCCATGGAGCCGGCTATCTGGGAAGCCTCATCGGTAAGGATGTCACCAAAGAGGTTTGCCGTAACCACCACATCAAACCGGCGGGGATCTTTTATCAGCAACATGGCTGTGGCATCTACAAACTGGTGTTCTACTTCCACATCGGGGTATTCCAATGCAACTTTTTGAACTACTTCTCTCCACAAGCGTGAAGTTTCAAGTACATTGGCTTTATCAACAGAGCATAACTTTTTTCTTCTTGTTCCTGCCGCTTCAAACGCCTTGCGGGCAATGCGCTCTACTTCATAGCGGCTGTATTCCGCCACATCAAAAGCCGTATTGTCATTGTTTTTCCGGCCTTTTTCACCAAAATAAATATCTCCTGTGAGCTCACGGAAAAACATAATATCGGCGCCTTTTAATATGTTGGGTTTGATACTGGAAGCGCCTAATAATTCATCAAATAATTTAATGGGTCGAATATTGGCATATAAACCCAGTTCCTTTCGCATTTTCAGCAAGCCCTGTTCAGGTCTTACTTTAGCCGAAGGGTCATTATCGTATTTGGGATGCCCTACGGCGCCAAACAACACAGCGTCCGATTGTTTCATCTTTTCCAGCGACTCGGCCGGCAAAGGGTCTCCGGTAGCTTCGATAGCCGCGTGACCAATCAGGGCTTCGTCGTACACAAAACGATGCCCGAATTTTTCCGCTATTTTATCCAATATCTTTTTACCAACTGCTGTTACTTCCTGCCCGATGCCATCGCCCGGAACGATTAAAATTTTTTTTGATGCCACTTTATTTTTTATTGAAATGAAATGATGTTGTATTGATCCGCTATATGCTGTTCAGCATTTTTTGAGTTGCTTTTATTGCCGACACCGTTTGATCACTGTCGAGTCCTCTTGTTTTGAACTCTTTATCATTATATCTCCAGGTTATTATCGTTTCGCACAAAGCGTCGCTTCTGCCGCCGGGCGGAATGCGAACGGCATAGTCCGTTAACAGCGGCAACTCCAGTTTCTTGTGCTTGTATACTTTTTTGAGCGCATTCATAAAAGCATCATATTGACCGTCGCCCTGTGCATGCTCTTCAAACCATTCACCATCTATCACCAGCTTTAATGTTACCGACGGATTCAGTCCCTTTGAATGCGTGAGTGCATAGTTTTCAATCTTTACTTTATCGTTGGTGGCAGTGCTGTTCAATATATCCGAAATAATATAAGGGAGGTCGGATTGGGTAACATCCTCTTTCCTGTCGCCCAGTTCTATAATTCGTTGCGTTACCTTTCTCAAATCCGCTTCAGACAAGTGTATACCCAGTTGTTGCAAATTGTTTTCGATATTGGCTTTTCCACTGGTTTTACCCAAAGCATATTTTCGCTGCCGCCCAAAGCGCTCCGGCATCAGGTCGCTGCAATACAGTTTATTTTTTTTGTCGCCGTCTGCATGAATACCTGCGGTTTGCGTAAATACATTTTCCCCCACCACAGGCTTATTAGCGGGAATACGAAAACCCGAAAACGTTTCAACCAGTTTGCTTACGGTATACAACGACTTTTCAACCACTGCCGTTTTTACTTCCGGCACAAAATCATTCAATACGGCTATAGCGCTTGCCAGTGGTGCATTCCCGGCCCTTTCGCCCATGCCATTTATGGTAAGATGAATACCATGTGCGCCAGCTTTTACAGCTTCCAGCACATTGGCTGTACCCAGGTCATAATCATTGTGCGCATGAAAATCAAAATGAATACCGGGATAGCGGGAAACAATTTCCGATACATATGCATAAGCCTCCGATGGGATCAAAACACCCAATGTATCGGGCAGCATAATTCTTTTAACGGGCTGGTTGCGCAGGAAATCAAGATACTGAAAAACGTATTCTTTTGAATACCGCATACCATTGCTCCAGTCTTCAAGATATACGTTACATGCTATCCCCTTTTTACCGGCCAAAGCAATAACGGCAGCAACATCCGCGAAATGCTGCTCGGGTTTTTTTTTGAGCTGATGTGTTAAATGATTCAGGGACCCTTTGGTAAGCAGGTTCATTACTTTTGCTCCTGCTTTCAGCATCCATTGTACCGACACATCCCCGTCAACAAAAGTGAGTACTTCCACCTTATTGAGACAGCCATTGGCTTTAGCCCATTTGGTAATTCGCTTTACCGCGTCAAATTCACCTTCCGACACCCGGGCCGACGCTACCTCAATCCTGTCTACCTTTACTTCCGATAACAAAAGTTTTGCGATCGTTAATTTTTCTGATGCAGAAAAAGACACCCCGCTGGTTTGCTCTCCATCCCTGAGTGTGGTATCCATTATTTCAATATATCGCTGAGCTGACGGCATGTTTTGCTGATCGTTTTTAGTATACACTGGCACTGGCGAATGACTGAATTTCTCCTTTCATTGCCTGCAAATAATCAATATCATCATACCCATTAACCAGGTTATGCTTTTTATATCCATTGATTTCAAACGATTCAGATTCACCCGTTGAAAGAATGGCAATGGTTTGATCCGGAAGATTTATTTCAATTTCATTCCGGGGATTGGCTTCAATGGCGGTAAATATTTTATCCAAAAATGTTTCACTCACCTGCACGGGAAGTATACCAATATTAATAGCATTGTTTTTAAAAATATCAGCAAAAAAACTTGATACCACGCAACGGAACCCATAGTCATAAATCGCCCATGCCGCATGCTCGCGGCTGCTTCCACTGCCAAAGTTTTTACCTCCAACCAATATTTTACCCGAATACAGGGGGTTGTTCAAAACGAAATCCTTTTTGGGTGTGTTATCACTGTTATACCGCCAGTCGCGAAAAAGATTGTCGCCAAACCCTTTGCGCTCTGTTGCTTTCAAAAAACGGGCAGGAATGATCTGATCGGTATCCACATTTTCAATGGGCATTGGAACCGCTGTACTTTTAAGTATCGTAAATTTATCGTAAGACATGTTTTGATTTGTGATTTGTGATTTGCGATTTTTAATTCATCAGTTCGCGCGGGTCTGTAACGACGCCGGTAACCGCCGCGGCTGCAGCCACCAGGGGGCTTGCCAGCATCGTTCTGGCGCCGGGGCCCTGCCTTCCTTCAAAATTGCGGTTACTGGTACTTACGGCATATTTACCGGCAGGAATTTTATCATCATTCATCGCAAGGCACGCTGAACAACCAGGCTGACGCAACTCGAAGCCCGCTTTCTGCATTATATCCAGTATCCCTTCTTCCTTTATCTGCCGCTCCACCACATGTGAACCGGGAACAATCCATGCTGTAACATGATCTGCCTTTTTGCGTCCTTTTATGATGGAGGCGAAAGCGCGAAAATCTTCAATGCGCCCGTTGGTGCAACTCCCAATAAAAACATAATCTACTTTTTTACCCAGCATACCATCATCTTCCTGAAAGCCCATATAATTAAGCGATTTTTCGTAGCTGGACCTGCCGCTCCCCAACTCCTGCGTTACAGGAATACGCTTGCTGATGCCTATGCCCATGCCGGGATTGGTGCCAAAGGTGATCATAGGCTCAATATCCGCAGCGTTAAAATGATATTCTTTGTCAAAACCGGCTCCATCGTCTGTTTTCAAGGTTTTCCAGTAAGCCAGCGCCTTATCCCAGGCTTCTTCTTTAGGCGCCCTGTCTTTTCCTTTGATATAGGCAAAGGTTGTTTCATCCGGTGCGATCATACCACCCCGGGCGCCCATTTCAATGCTCATATTACAAACGGTCATGCGGCCTTCCATACTCATATTTGCAAACACATCCCCTGCAAATTCAACAAAATACCCTGTAGCGCCCGCCGCTGTTAATTTTGAAATGATATACAGCACTACATCTTTCGGTGTAACACCCTTACCCAATTCGCCATTAACATTGATGCGCATTTTCTTTGGTTTGGGCTGCATAATGCACTGCGAAGACAGCACCATCTCCACCTCTGATGTACCAATGCCAAAAGCGATAGCGCCAAAAGCGCCATGGGTAGAAGTATGCGAATCGCCACAAACGATCGTCATACCCGGCTGCGTAATACCGTTTTCGGGTCCAACCACATGCACAATTCCGTTTTTGGGATTACCCAATCCCCAATGTGAAATTCCGTATTTGCCCGAATTTGTTTCCAGCGCCTTTAACTGGATAGCGGATAGCGGATCCTGTACCGGCAAATGCTGGTTAATGGTAGGTGTATTGTGATCTGCAGTAGCAAAGGTTTTATAGGGAAACATTACCTGAAGTCCTCTTCGCTCCAGGCTAAGAAAAGCAACCGGGCTGGTTACCTCGTGAATGAAATGCCGGTCAATAAAAAGTACATCGGGGCCGTCTGTAATTTTTCTAACTACATGTGCGTCCCACACCTTATCAAATAATGTTGCTGGCTGACTGCTCATTTTTTTTTAAATTTAAAAGAGAACCGCAAATTTCTTAAATTATAGCCAGATAATCAGGATTTATCTGGTTTAAATTTAAATTTCAGGCAATGCCATACAAATTATTCTAACGTAGCTGGCTTCGTCTGGCTGCCGGCAGACGCAGGATTGCGTAAAAATACCACAGGCCCGCAGCTATATCTGCGAATCTGTGGCAAACAACTTTAACACAGCTTGCCGGCCGCCTTAAATTATTACTATCACTGTACTGTTAAATACTGGGCATAAGCATAACCTTCTTCACCCTCCTCTGTTCTGATCAGCCACCACTGATCGTTTGCTTTGCTAACCAAAGTTACTATTGCATTATGCGCCGCTTTTCCAACAATGGGCTGATCGGTTCCCGGGCCTTTGCGAATATTAAGATTAGATTTTTCGGTGGTTACTTTAGCCTTAGCGCCAGCCACAGCGGAAGCTACATTTATATTCATTACTACATCACCCGTCAAAAAATTGGGGTCTATTTTTCCATATATATCCCACAACTGGTCTTTTACGCTGCCGGATGGAGCTTCACCATCAATATACAGTACGCCGTCCTGCTCCCTTACCTGTAAATTGGCCACGCCTGAAGCAGTTGCGGCATCAACCAACTGTTTGTATTTGTTCTGCAGTGCCATAAGATTTTTTTTAGGTTAATTAATTTTCAAAGCGGTAGCGTCAACTTTCTTAGGTTTTAAGCCGTCCAGTGCCATTTTAATTTTTTTCCAGTTGGCAGCCGTGGTTTCGCCGGTAACGGTAATTACACCGTCGTTTGCGGTAGCTTTTACAGTTGGAAAATCTTTAAGCGCATCGGCTATTCCTTTGGTTAACGGATCATCGGCAGCAATTTCAACAGGTGCAGGTGCAGGAGGTGGTGCAACGGTTGTATTGTTCACCACTTCTTTTACCCCTTCAATACTTTTAACCGCGGCCTCGCTGCTTGCCCTGTCGGCTTCGTCTTTGGCTTCACCGCTAAGTGTAACTACCCCATCTTTTACACTAACCGCAAGATGTGATAAAGCGGTATTGGATTGAATTTTATTTTCTATGTCCTGATCACTTATTTTAGGTTTACACGAAAAAAGCCAGATACTGGCTATAGCAACAAACATAGAAATCTGAACCAGGCGATAAAGTGTTTTTTTCATACAAGTTCTGATTTTAGATGAATAAGAAGTTAAAAAAAAATCATGCCAACCTAAGCTGTTCCCTATAAAGATGGATATTTTATTTTGATATTAAGAATAAATATCATAAGATTATTAAGACAATACCGCGCTCATTTACGTATGATATAAGTTGCACCTTCTATGGCTAAATCTGTATTTGGAAAAACGTCCTGTGCTTCCGTAAGGAAATCATCCAGTGTTTCATACTTGCTGCTGAAATGACCAATAAGCAGTTTACGGGCGTTGGCTTTGAGCGCAATAGCTGCGGCTTGCCGGCTTGTAGAATGCATTCTGCTTATCGCTTTTTCTCTCTGATCATCTAAATATGTAGCTTCATGATACAACAAACTTACGTCTTTGCATTTTTCGGCTATACCTTCATCATACAAAGTATCGGCACAGTACGCATAGCTATGAATATTTTCCGATGGGCGCGTTATCCACTCATTTTTTATAATTTCGCCTCCTCCGGTAACATAATCTTCACCCATTTTAAGATGCTGGTAAAATGAAAATGGAATTGCATATTCCCGCAATTTATCACTGTTGAGTGTCAGGGGTTTTTCCTTTTCTTTAAATAAAAAACCCCAGCAGGGTATGCGGTGATTGACTGCAAAAGCACTCACCGTTAATTTCTTTTCATCTACCAGAAGTCCGTCTTTTTCAATAGCAACAAAATGCAGGCGGTAAGGCAACAGCGTATCGGAGGCCTTAAACTGTATTTCCATGATCTCCTTTAACAAGGGGGGTGAAAATATCCAAAGATCTTCTGTACGGCCGTTTAATCCATAGCTGGTTAACAAACCCGGTAGTCCAAAATAATGGTCGCCGTGTAAATGAGAGATGAAAATATAGCGGATACGGTTACGGCGAACCTTGTACCTGTTCATTTGTATTTGTGTACCTTCTCCGCAATCTACTAAAAACAGGTGCTCTTCATAATAAACTACCTGCGCGGTAGGATGCCTGTTGTGCATAGGAAGCGCCGAATTATTGCCAAGTATGGTTACCGCAAACACATTACATAATTAAGTAGTGAAAAAGTGGTGTTAAGTTAGCCATAATATACTATATGAAGGTAAACGGCAGGAAGGTTGCAGGTTGCAAGGTTCAGGTTGCAAGGTACAAGTTGCAGGAACCTTTCACCTTTCCCATTTCTCCTCTCACCTCACCCTTCACCCTTCACAATTCACAATTAACTATTCACCACCTCGTCCAAAATCAAAAAGTGTTGCGGTGAAAACGCCGCTTTCCCTTTTTTTGAAAATCACATCCCAGTTTCCTGTGTAGCGTAATAATTTCGGAACCAGATAACCATTCGTTTTCGTCATTTCCACCTGCATTTGAACATCGAAATCATATACGCCGGCATTATAACGCATAGCATAATTCCGGGCAATCACTTCAAATGTTTTTACATTAAACCAGGTTGTCATTTCATCAATAACTACCCGGTTTCTTTTTGCTCCGCTCAAATCTTCTTTAGCTTTTATGTCAAATACGTAGCAAAGTTCGCCCAGATGTTCCTGCAAATCGAGATGATATTCGTAAAGTGCCGCCATATCTTCGTCGAAAATGGCTGTTTTACTTCCTATAAATGGCAGCCCCGGGATGGCTTTGCCCGGATTAAAAAACAGCATTTTCAGTTGCTCTTTATGTTTTGCCATACCCGATTTTCCCTTCACATTCAATTCCGCCTCTTTTACAATGTTGGTTTCGCCACAAATGGTGTCGGGTGCAAAAAAAAGACTGGCATACAATTCCGGTGTGTAATAATTATAATGGTGGTTGTGGTCAAACATATCCCCGGTCACTTCCTCGTGCAATACGCTGGTGTGCCGGCAGCCCTTACTTGCCCATTGTTTGGTTTTGCTGTACAGCGACGCTTTTACTTTCCCTTTTTTATTGAACATCCTGATGTCATTCAGCGAAGTAAAATTCAAAACCCGGAGGTTACGGAAGGCTTTGTAAAAGGTGGTGTCATTTTTTACCTTTTCAATAAAGGAAGGTATATCTACATTATTGCGGATAATGATCTCCGAAAGCGTAATTACTTTTTTATCTACAACTACTGTGTCATTTTCCTGTGCACAAAGAAATGCTACGGGGAACAGCAAAAACATCACTATTGGCAGCAATCCTGTTAAAAGGCAGCGTATATGCCGATACTTACTTTGCAAAAGACATTTTGTAATCCACACTTACTTTTCCTTTGGATATATCATCCAGTTTGCCTTTCATCAACCTGCGCTTAAAAGGTTTCAGGTAATCTATAAACAATTTTCCTTCTATATGATCGTATTCATGCAGAATTACCCTTGCCGTTATCCCGTTAAATGTTTGCAGATGCGGATGAAATTGTTCATCCATATACCGGATGCTGACTTCCTCATTACGGAAAATATCTTCTCTTATTTTAGGAATACTAAGGCAGCCTTCGTTATATGCCCATTCTTTACCATCCAGTTCTGTAACGTGCGCATTAATAAAAACCTGCCTGATGCCTGGTGCATCGGGATACTTCTTCCTTTCACCATCGTCCATGCCGGCAAATACCTGGGTGCTGTCTATCACAAAAAGTCGAATATCGCGGTTTACCTGGGGAGCAGCCAACCCCACCCCATTGGAAGCATACATGGTTTCCCACATATCATCAATCAACTTACTCAATTGAGGATGGTCGGGTGTTATATCCTTACACAACGTTCTCAGTACAGGAGCGCCATATGCTATAATGGGTAAAATCATTGATTCTGCTGGTTATTTTCTTTTTATTATGGCTGCAAATTTAACTCAAATTCTGCAAAAAACACTTCTTACCAGCATGAGCAATATTTCCGCTTATTTAACTAAAAATTTATATACCGTTACCTGGTGGTATTTGTTGCCGGGCTGTAGTATAGTGTTGGGGAAGCCAGGCTGATTGGGCGAATCGGGGTAATGTTGTGTTTCGAGGCACAATCCTCCATATTTGTTATACTTTATATTACCGGGTGTATGTTGCAGGTTGCCATCCAAATAATTACCGGTATACAACTGAACCCCGGGTTGAGTGGTAGATGTTTCCATACATCTGCCACTGGCTGCATGATACAATGTGCTGATGAGTTGCAGTTTGCCGGTGAGATTGCCTAACACGAAATTATGATCATAACCGTTTCCTGTGCCACCTATATCCTTTCCAACCTTTTTAGGAGCGGTAAAATCAAAGGGTGAGTCTTTTACCGGAACCAGGTCGCCGGTAGGAATAACCTTACTATTTGTAGTTGTTATGTACTGAGCGTGCAGGGTTAATTCGTGATCAAGAATTTCCGCATCGTTGCCGGCCGACAAATTAAAATAGGCATGATTGGTAAGATTTACAGGCGTTGGTGCATCTGTAACAGCGGTATAATCAATGATCAGTTCGCTTTTTTCCGTTAAAGTATATACAACCGTAACCTTCAGATTACCCGGGTAGCCCTCCTCACCATCCGGACTTTCATAGTAAAGTCTAAGTGTATTGCTTTCAGGATTATAGGCTGCATCCCAAACTTTTTTATCAAAACCTTTAATGCCCCCGTGCAGAGAATTGCCATTGTCATTAGGTGCAAGTTGGTATTCCTTTCCGTTGAGGGAAAAACGGGCGTTGGCAATTCGGTTAGCATAACGACCTACCAGGCATCCAAAAAAGGGATTGTTCCTTTGTAAATAACCTTCAAGGGAATCAAAACATAAAATAACGTTCCCAGCTTCACCATTCTTGTCTGCAGTCATTATATCCGTAATGGTTCCACCATAATTCAATATCCGCACTATCGTTCCGGTTTTATTTATCAACTCATATTGCAACACGTCTTTTCCATTTACCCGGCCCCATTTTTTTATCTGTTTGTTGCTCATCTTTATGCTGTTTTTAAAAAAATTTCAGACGTGAAGATATGACCTAAGTTTTGGACTATTTTATCCTTTGAATAAAAAATTAAATAAAATACAGGTCACGGTAGCGTGCGAAGCATTCAATCGTTTTGCTTACCAGCGCTGCCGCATGGATATTGGCCGGTGGCGCTCATCATACCTTCTATAGTCAGCATCTCACGGCCCCGCATACCGGCGATTTTGCCGGTATGGCCGGAATTGAATTTGTTCTTATCGGTAAAAACACTAATCTTTATCAGCTCAAAAACGAATTGCGCCGGAGCGATGTATAGTATCAATTCAATAAAGCCTGATCACATCCAAATATTTAAACGATCTGATTTGTTATGAACAATTACCTCTCAACCAAAGACTATCTTGTTTTTATTATTTACTTCCTGATCGTTGCTATCTATGGCTACTGGATTTACCAGCGCAAGAAAAAGGCTACTGCCGACACCAAAGATTTTTTCCTCGCTGAAGGTTCGCTTACCTGGTGGGCTATTGGCGCATCTCTGATTGCCTCAAATATTTCGGCTGAACAATTTATAGGTATGAGCGGAAGCGGTTTTACACTGGGACTGGCCATTTCCACCTACGAATGGATGGCAGCGGCTACGCTTATTGTGGTAGCCATTTTTTTTATCCCGGTATACCTGAAGAATAAGATATACACTATGCCCCAATTTCTCAATCAACGGTACAATGGTACAGTAGCCATGATTATGGCCGTATTTTGGTTGTTGTTGTATGTAGTTGTTAACCTCACCTCTATATTATTCCTCGGCGCACTGGCCATTAGCAGCATATCCGGAATAAGCCTTACCGTATGCATGCTTTTTCTCGCCTTGTTTGCCATTATTATTACCCTGGGCGGAATGAAAGTGATAGGCTATACCGATGTGGTGCAGGTTTTCTTTTTGATATTGGGCGGGCTGGTAACCACCTATCTTGCATTAGACCTTGTGGCCACTCATTTTGGATTAAACGGTGTTATAGCAGGATTTCACAAACTTACTGAGAACGCCGATGAGCACTTTCACATGATTTTTGAAAAAGACAATCCCAATTATATCAGTTTACCCGGCTTGTCGGTTTTAATTGGCGGGATGTGGATTGTTAACCTCAACTATTGGGGCTGCAATCAGTACATCACTCAACGGGCCTTAGGCGCAGATTTAAAAACGGCGAGAAACGGGCTGTTGTTCGCCGCCTTTTTAAAATTACTGATGCCGGTCATTGTAGTACTGCCTGGCATCGCCGCTTATGTATTGTATCAAAACGGGTATTTTCACCAGGAGATGATGGTTAACGGAGAAATGATGCCCGACAAGGCCTACCCCGTATTGCTGAATTTATTGCCATCGGGATTAAAAGGGCTTGCGTTTGCCGCATTAACCGCTGCCGTAGTGGCATCACTTGCAGGCAAGGCCAATAGCATTTCTACTATTTTTACCCTCGATATCTATCAAAAGAAAATCAATCCGGCGGCATCGGAAAAAAAATTAGTATGGACCGGGCGCCTGGCCGTTATCATTTCCATGTTGCTGGCTGTACTGATTGCGCCCTTTTTGGGTATTGATAAAAAAGGAGGATTTGAATACATACAGGAGTACACCGGTTTTGTTTCTCCCGGCGTATTCGCCATGTTCATTCTGGGCTTTTTCTGGAAAAAAACCACTTCCAATGCGGCACTTTTCGCCACTATAGGGGGCTTCGCACTCTCTATTCTCTTTAAAATATTACCTTCTATAGCAAACCTTGAGTGGCTGAGCCCCTATGGCTTTTCCAAATTGGTACTCCAAAAGGACGGAAGCAACGTATATGAAATACCTTTTATAGACAGGATGTTTTTTGTGTTCGTTATTGCTGTAATAGGGATGTATATTATTAGTTTGTATGAAAACAGTAAAGGTGTTAAAACCAACGGGCTGGAAATAGACAGGTCTATGTTCAAAACATCACCTGGCTTTACAGCGGGCGCTATACTGGTTACCGGCATACTGGTAGCATTGTATACCCTGTTCTGGTAGAGTGGTGAGTAGTCAATAGCGAATTGTGAATAGTGAATAGTGAGCAGCCGGATGAAGACTGATCTTATAGCTGAAGTTTCTCAACTCACAAACCCTAACTGCTCAAACTATAAACAAGAAACGCTTAAACTACAAACTGCCGGGCTTGTTAATAAAAACATTCCGAACGGGAAATGGAATATTGATTCCTTCTTCTGTATATCTTTTGTGGATCCGTTTCATTAATTCGTGTTTAATAAGAAACTGGCTGCCAAATGTTTTTGCTCTCAGAAATGCTTTAAGAACAATACTGCTTTCATCAAACTGCTGAAAGCGGATAAAAGGTTCAAAGTTCTGAACGCAATCGGCCGAAGCCTGTTGCATTTCTTTGAGCACTTCAACCGTTACCTGCTCTACTTTTTCAAGATCGCTGTTATAATCTACTCCAACTGTAATATCAAATATGATCTCTTTATCCGGCAAAAAATAATTCGAAACGATTACACTGGCGAGTTTTGAATTGGGTACGATAATCGTGGTGTTGGACCCGGTTCTAAGCGCAGTGTACCTCCAACTGATATCTTCTACAAACCCTTCCTGTCCTGATTCCAGTCTTATAAAATCACCCGGATTGATTTGTTTCGTGGATATAATCTGGATTCCGGCAAACAGATTAGACAGGGTATCCTGCAGGGCGAGCGCTACAGCAAGCCCGCCCACACCCAATCCTGCAAGGATAGGCGTAATAGAAATACCAAGTGACTGTAATATAACAAGTATGCCGACACAATACACTATCACTTTAATGATATTGCCTATAATGGATGAAGACCTCACAACCTCTTCGCTATCCGGATTTTTTATTTTTGTCATTCCCGAAAGCACTGTTGCAGCTATCCAGGTAAGAGAAAAAATATAAAAGATCAGCAGTGCATTCTCAAGCCATTGATGATATTTAACATCTATTTGCACCCGTCTCCATCCCAGGAAAACGCCGAATGCTATAAACCAGGGAATTACCCATTTGCCAATGCTTTCAATGATCAGGTCATCAGCCGTCCATTTGGTACGGGCTACTATTCTTTTAACAACAGGAGAAATTACCTTTTTCACAAAGAGGCCGGCAATTAATCCGCCTGCCACATAAAAAGAAAAATATAACACTTCATCAAAAGTCATCTTATGCAGTTTTTTTATGTCTGGGCAAGTTGGTTTACTTAAAAACCAGGATGATGCCACAGCAATTATTACCAAAAATATCGAGTATTCCAACAGTAAAAATCAAATCACATAGTTTTATGTGTAAGATTTTCGGGTGCAAGTTCAAAATGGCCGCTTCGGGGGTAACTTCATCCGGTCTCTGCATAAGTTCTTGTTAGAGGAGCCACTTACAGGCTTAAACACAAAAAAAGTGAGATAAAATCTCACCTTTGTACTAGTGTATGGATTAAACAATATTTACATTGAAGTGTGTTCCAAAGGTTAGCTAAACATTTTTACAATCGCTTTAATACGATTACTGGCAAGGCACATGGGTGTCGGATAAGCAATTGAAATATTTAAGTGTTGGTATTAACCTTTTTTTCTGCCCGCCAGCAAAACTACAACCCCCGCAGCAACAGCAATACCACCAGCATACATTGGCCAACTCACATTTTTCTTTTCTTTGGTATTTAATTCGATGGGACCGGCATCAATGATATTTTTTTCCTTAGTAAAACTAAAGCCGCGGAAAATAAGCATTAATATACCGGCAGCGATCAAAATAACTCCCAGCGTTTTCATATGCTGTTGTTTTTAGTTATATAAAGAAGCGTTTACCTTTAGTTTCAAAATACCTGCCAAATAATACACTCTTCCAAAAAAGCAAAACTGTAGAAAAGATTCCCCGTTACATTGCATTTTGTGGATAGGCTTTCCGATTGTTTACTTTTACCAGCTGCTTGATTCGTTTAACTGGTTTAAGGCTTCTGAGCTTAACTGTAGCGTGGCTGCGGTTATAAGCGCATTGAGTTGTTCAATATTGGTAGCACTGGCTATGGGTGCTGCAACGGTTGGTTGTTTAATAAGCCAGGCTATGGAAACACTTGCCGGTGAGGTGTGGTGTGAAGCGGCTACCTTATCTAATGCAGACAGGATCCGGAACCCCCTTTCATTCAGGTATTTTTTTATACCTCCTCCCCTTTTGCTTTTACGCAGGTCTGCTTCGCTCCTGTATTTACCCGAAAGAAACCCCGATGCAAGGGAATAATAATTTATAACGCCAAGTTTATGCTGCTCGCAAATCGGCCGGTAGTTCTTTTCAAAGTTTTCGCGGTCGTACAAATTATACTCGGGCTGCAAGGTTTGGTAAACAGGATAATTGCGTTCTTTACTGGCAGCCAACGATGCTGTCAGGCGTTCGGGTGACAGGTTAGAAGCGCCTATCCATTTTACCTTGCCCTGCTTTACCAGGATGTCGTACGCTTCCAATGTTTCTTCTACCGGCGTAATCTCGTTATCCCAGTGCGTTTGGTAAAGGTCAATGTAATCTGTTTGCAAACGGCTTAATGAATCTTCCACCGCATTTAAAATATATTTTTTAGAAACGTCTTTATGCCCCTGCCCCATATCCGAACCCACTTTTGCAGAAATAATGATCTTTTCCCGGTTGCCTTTGCGTTTCATCCATTTTCCAATAATCGTTTCACTTTCGCCACCCTTATTGCCCGGCACCCAACGGCTGTAACTATCTGCGGTATCAACGCAATTAAATCCGCCTGCTGAAAAAACATCCAACAGCTCAAAAGATTTATTTTCATCAACAGTCCAGCCAAAAACATTTCCTCCCAAAATAAGAGGCGCGATCTTCAGATCAGAACTTCCTAATTGCCTGTATTGTATCATAAGTACATGTTTTAAACTGTTAAAATAAATTTGCGGCGATCATGTCAGCCTGTTATAATAAAGTACCACAAAGCGGTGGTAACAAAAGACAGTACAATACCAATGCCAGCCACCAGGCTGGTGAGCTTAGGGTTGAGGTTGTATTCACTGGCAACGATTGTTGCAGTAAGATGGGAAGGCATGGCCGATTCAAAAATACTGATTTGAGGTATTATTCCTTTCATTCCTAAACAGTACACGATGGTGGCTATAATCACAGGCGCCAGCACCAATTTATATAAAAGCGACGCTGCCAGATGATTTAACTCCTGTCGCCATCCATCAAATTTTAGTTGCAATCCAATAGAAAATAATGCTAAAGGAGCTACGGTTGCCGCCAGCATATCAAACAAGGCATCCAATGGTGATAGGTTGATAAACAGAGGAAGTAAGAGGGCCGCAACACATCCGATAAAAGGAGGAAAAGAAAACATTTTTTTTAATACCGCCCCCACGGAAAGCGAGTGCTTTTCCGAAGCATTCATTGCTACTATAATACCCGCGGTTGCAAGCAGCGTAAAAGTAACCTGATCGCATATAACGGCAATGCCCAGGGCATCCTCTCCGAACCACGCAATAATAAGAGGGAATCCCAAAAATGAAGTATTGCCTAAACCGGTTACCAGCTTTAATCCGTTTTCCGTTTGCTTATCCAGCTTTGCTTTAGCAGCGTATGCTTTTATGTAAATCCATCCGCACACCCAAACAATTACCGGCATTGCGGCAGGAAGTATCAGTGATTTTGTCCATTGTATATGTGGCAGGTATTTAAAAGCAACTGCCGGCAATGCCAAGTTAATGATCAAAGCATTAACCCCCTTATAGGCATCGGCAGGAAGGGCTGTAAACCTGCGAACAAGCAAGCCGGCCACGATACAGATACCAATTAATAAGAAGTTCGCCATATATAATTTTCTGCCGGTTAGGGTTGTTCAGGTATGGCAATTCCATCCGCATTATTCTTTCACCTTACCCGATTTTTTGAGGTAACGGATAAGCAGATACGTTAACAGGAGCACGGAAAGAATAACAGCAATCAGCGTATTGCGGTATTGGGTATCGTAATCCGTAATGTGCGGATATTTCAATAGAATAATAAGGGTAATGCCCGACAGCCATACAAATTGTGTATTGTATTCTTTTAATATCCACCTCCGCCAGTTAAAAGACATGCTGCCAAATGTTTTACCAATACCCCTGAGGTCGGGTATCCACCGGTTTACTTTTTTGCAGTAAGCATCGAAGCCTGCTCCAAACTTGCCACGCAAAAAATGTTCTTCGGCCAATACAATGGACTGGTAAATAAAAAGAAAAACAGGAATAATAATAACCACATAAAACAGAGAATTGGCCAATATACCAACCCCCAGCAGCATTAAAATATTTCCTACGTATAAAGGATTGCGGCAATGGTTGAAAATACCATCGGTTACCAGCCCTTCGGCATAAGGCTTTCCCTGACTGCCACCACGCACTATATATGCCAGTCCAATAGTAGCTCCGCGAATCAATTGTCCCAAAACAGTAATCAGCAAACCCGGCCCTATTGCCCAAATATAATAGTGCTCACCAAATCTTCCTTCAGAAAACAGGGGTGGCGAAGGAATGAAAAGCGCTGCGTAAAAAAGAATAAAGATCCAGTTGCGGTACCTGAAAAAAAAGTTTCCGATGGCTATCATAAATTTTAAGAATTGAGAAACCGGTACAATGTTTCGTGTTTGGGAAAGACACTTAAATACCGGCAGTTTATTTTTTTACCGCAATAATGCCTGCAAAATTATACCATTTAAAAAATACCTCGCAATGAGCGAAACCCGTGTCCTGTAAAATTCCAGTGTTTTCGCTAAGCTTATATGGAATAAGCACGTTTTCCAGCGCTTCCCTTTTTTGGGATATTTCCAGCTCACTATAATTATTCCTTCTTTTGTAATTGTAATAATAACTGATAAAGTCGCGGTTGAAATGACTGTCTTCAGCCAGAATTTTTTCTACAAGTATCAATGCTCCGCCAGGATTTAATCCATTATAAATGCGTTGAAGCAACTGTGCCCGGTGCATTGGCCGTACGAATTGCAAAGTAAGACAAAGTACCACTACATCAGCATTTACAATTTCAACTTTATTACTGATATCTGCACAAACCAGTTCATATTCCCTGGTAAAACCCACTTCTTCCAGTTTGGTTCTGCATTTTTTCAGCATTTCTTCCGAATCATCTATGCCCACAAATTTAACATTGTTGCTTACCATCGTGTTCATACCTACAAGGGTAGTGCCTGTGGAACATCCCAGATCGTATACCTGGGCGCCCTCTCTGGCGTGGTTTGAAGCCAGTTCGGCTATCATGCGCTGCATTTCACCATAATAAGGCACCGAACGGTTTACCATATCATCAAATACATTGGCTACCCCGGCGCCAAATTTAAAATCGGTGGGCTTTTTAATTTCGTCTTTAAAATACTGGTCTTCTGACATATTATTAACAGATAAACTGATTAAAACTCATTCAGGAACAATGAAATTCCTGGAATAAGAAGCGAATATATACGAACCACAAATATAGTATCTAACAGCTTTTATATTTGCGGAGGGAGGAAAGATTGTCAAAAATAAATTAACACTTTCTTTGGCCAGCATGTATTAAACCGGCTTTACCAGTATACATCTAATAAAAACACCACTAAATATATAAAAATGAAAAATCCATATATTTTTAAATCCGCAGTATTATTGGGCATATTTGCAGTGTTTGGCTTTGGCGTTTTGCAGGCCCAATCCAAAAAAGAAAAAAAGGCAACGGAAGAAAAGGAAATCAGGGCATCCATTACAACACAAAACTATGTTTTTAAAGCCCAAACGCTTTTACCAATGAATGGTTCAACCCGTCACTTGAATGGCGATTATGATTTAAGCGTATCTGAAAATAAGATAGTAAGTTTTTTACCCTATATGGGCCGTATTTATACAGCGCCAATAGACCCTGCCAACGGGCCGCTTCGTTTTACTTCTACTGACTTTACGTATGCTATACAAACGAAAAAGAAAGGTGGGTGGGATATTTCTATTAAGCCAAAAGATGTACGTGCGGTAAGGGAATTTAATTTACATGTTTCTGATAACGGTTACGCCACCCTGCAGGTTAGCGGAAACGACAGGCAGCCTGTTACTTTTTATGGTTATATCGTTGAAAATAGTTAAGTTCACGATTGAGTGCAGCAGACGGTATAATAATATGTTGCATAACGCATTCCTTACCTGATAAAAAACTAATTTTGTACTTGCTGCAAACTGTGCTATCGTGGCTCTGTTTACAGGGCCAAGGAAAGTCCGGACAGTACAGGGCAACACACCGGTTAAGAGCCGGGTGCCGTTTTGGCGGTAACAGACAGTGCCACAGAAAATAACCGTCTGCCGCAAGGTGGATAAGGGTGAAAAAGTGAGGTAAAAGCTCACTATTATAGATGGTGACATGTATAATGGGTAAACCTTGTGTACTGAAATGCTATGTATATCCCGATTTTTTGCCGGCCCGGCGAAATTTTCTCTTTTGAAGTATCGGGAAGGGTAAGCAGATTGACCTTTTCAGTAATGACCAGGCAAGATAAATGATAGCACCCGACAGAATCCGGCTTACAGGTTTGCAGTAATATCATTGGGATAGTTCTTAATTGGACTATCCTTTTTGTTTGTACATAAAAAAACCGGTAACACTACCGGTTCTTAATCAAAGCCAAAACTACACACTAATAATTCAAAAAACGCTAACTATTTCAATGCGGAAAAGATGTGTCGTCCTTCATAATTCTGTATCATTTCCTGGTCGGCTTTCTGTGCGGCCGTTGCCGATGGTATACAGATAACCGCATGGGTAGCTTTTTCGAAAGAGGAAGCTATTTCTGCGTCGGCTTTCAGAATCAGATCTACAGTTGGTTTCGCAATGCTTACCTGTAAGTTTTCCGCTATGAAATTCAGGGCTGCTTCTGCATCTGCTTTGGCAGCATCGTTTGCACCGGAAACAGACACCTGTACAATCTCATCCACAAACCGGCTGATCATCACTTTATCGGCTCCGGCGGCCATTGCTGCAGAAGGATTTATTGTGCTAAGCTTAAAATTAAAATGCATTTCCTTATCAGCATCAGTACTCGCCTGCGCCCTGTTTAAACTCCATATTCTTCTTTCTTTAGCTTCAGCTACAAATCTAACGATGGTTTCCCTGTCGGCTTTGTATATTGCCTTTTTGGTGGGCGTACTGATCACTAAGGCAGTATTCATTCCATCGCCAGGATTTACAACTGTTGTTACGCAACAGGTTTCATTACCCGGCTCTGTTTTGGTTGCTGCAATGTTCTGTACTTTAGCTGCGCTTTGGTTGGTATCACTACCACTTACAAAGGAGTCGTCCTGAACAAAAGACATTGCGCTCAATCCCATTATTGTTACCAGCAACATAGAGGCAGACTTGCTGATTACATTTTTGAACATTTTGTTCTGTACTGTCGGACTGGTTCCTGCCTTCGAATCCATTTCACTCTTCCTTTTCATAACTATACTTGTTTAATTGTTTGTTTTTTAACCATGTTTACCATACAAAGATATATTTTTAATATACTACTATGCAATGCATAATACCATGTATGGCTCTAAACGATGATGAATGGTTCATTCTTTGTTTTAATCCCGGAAAATCAATGGCAATACGTTCGTGATGTGATTTTTGAACCTGTGTGAAAGTTTTAAATTTTTATTCCGAAGAAAACTTCTAAAAGACGGGAGACTAGTCTCAACCTGGGGCAAGCAAGAGTTAATGTATCAGGTTCGTGTTTGCGCGGCAAATGTACAACTTTTTAAGTACATGCCAACTTTCTTATGGCTCTTATTCTTGAATAATTTCTAAAATTTAACCTATGGTATCCTTATTCTAAGGGAATCGTTAACATTAATAAGCCTTTTTGCTGAAAAATATTCAAAGAACTGAGATTTCATATGTTGACAGCCTTAAAACGCAAACGTTGCACGATTGTTACGTTATTGTGCAGGAATCAATGTTAAAAATTTATGAACACCTATTTAAAACCGGGATGAAAGCGCTGAAGCGTATCCCTCAGATAATCCCGGTCGAGGTGGGTATAAATCTCGGTAGTGGTAATGCTTTCATGACCAAGCATTTCCTGAACAGCCCGTAAATCGGCTCCTCCTTCCACAAGATGGGTGGCAAAAGAATGCCGGAAAGTGTGGGGTGAAATGTTTTTGACAATACCGGCTTTCCGGGCAAGGGCTTTAATAACCAAAAAAATCATTACCCTTGTCATGTGGGCCCCTCTCCTGTTCAAAAACAAAACATCCTCCTCCCCTTTTTTAACCATCATATGCGTCCTTATATTTTCCCGGTATATATTAACATGCTTAATGGCATCCCGGCCAATGGGCACCAGGCGCTCTTTGTTGCCCTTGCCCGTTACTCTAATAAAACCTACGTCTAAGTAGAGGTTCGACAATTTAAGTGCTACTACCTCACTAACCCTAAGTCCGCAACTGTACATTGTTTCTATCAGTGCCCTGTTCCGAATGCCCTCAGGTTTGCTTAGGTCAATTTGGTTAATGATGGATTCTATCTCTGTAAAACTTAGGGTATCCGGCAGTGTACGTTTTAATTTGGGCGATGACAACAAGATCGTTGGATCTTTTACAGCGATCTTTTCGAGAAGGCAATATTTATAAAAGGCTTTCAGCCCCGAAATGATTCTGGCCTGCGAGGAAGCAGTCATATTCAGTTCAGCAATCCACTTTACAAATTGCTGGAGATCTTTTAATTCAATATCACCAGGCGTTTTCAGGTTTTTATGCAACTGCAGAAACTGCAGCAATTTTTCAATATCATGCAAATAGGCTTCGATTGAGTTGGCGCTGAGCGATTTTTCTAACTGCAGATAAGCCCTGAAGCCATTTTTCTGATCATCCCACATACTTATTGCATTTCAATAATCGTAAAACAATGTCGTTTAAAAAATAATGTAAATATCAGCTAAAATCAAATTCACCCTTGCGGCGCAGATATACACATTTTATATGGTTTGCCAGATTGAATCAAATTAACGCTTACTTTCGGGCCCTTAATATAAAAACAGATTATGCAGGCAATTAACCTGAGATCATTTAAACAGAAAGTCAGGTTTCACAAAAAAGGATTAAGAGCGTTTCTTACCAGACTTGAAAAAAATCCTCCCCGTAAATTGGATGATCTTACTGTAAATGTTGATAAAGCCGTGTGGCTGGAAACTGATTGCTTAAGCTGCGCCAACTGCTGTAAAACAATGAGCCCTACCTATACTCCCGGGGATATTAAACGTATTTCGGCTCACCTGGGTATGACTGCCAAAGCATTTAAAGAAAAATGGCTGTATTACGACAAGAAAGATAAAGACTGGATGAACAAACGGCAACCCTGCCAGTTTCTTGATCTTAATACCAACATGTGTAAAATTTACGCGGTGCGCCCCGCCGATTGCGCCGGGTTTCCCCATCTTACCAAAAGAAAAATGGTGAACTACATGCATGTACACAAACAAAACATTGCCTATTGCCCGGCAACCTACAAAATGGTAGAAAAAATGAAGTTATTGGTTACTACAGGGAAACATCTTCAATAAAGAAATATTCCGGATCCTGGTTTTTCCGTAAATCAACAGACAGTATATCGTATTGTATTCTCTTCCATTGCGGATACAACAAAAGAAATACTTCAGCACCGTTCATCAGGTTCTCCATTTTTTTCTTTGTAACACTTTCCTCCGGGTATCCAAATTTTAAAGAACGCCGGGTCTTTACTTCAATAAAGTGCAATATGTTGCCGGTATGGGCAATAATATCAATTTCGTAATGAGAATGACGCCAGTTTGTATGGAGAATAACAAAATCCTTTCGTATTAAATAAGCAAGCGCTAATGCTTCCCCGTTTTTCCCGGTGGTGTTGTGGTGGGCCATTAATTAAGAAAGAAAATTTATATCAGGCCAATTTAGGCTTCAACGCATATTGCTTAATAAGATAGTAGCCTCCAAAAAACAGCGCCGAAAAGAATAATGTACCTGCCACAGAGTTTTGATAAAAAGGCAGTCCGTCTGTAAAACACATTATTAAACCATCAAAAGTTTTAGGGCGCTGCAGTCCCCCGGTACCACTTAGCCATACCATAAAATTGGAAATCAAAAAGTAAACCGTGGGCGCTGCAAAGGAAGCTGCGGCTATATTAATTACATTCAGCTTCTTTATTAAGAAGCCTGATACGGTTAACAACGCGAATAATGCATAATTCGTTAACTGGCCTTCATAAAATCCCCACATAGGCGAGATGCCGGCAAAATAAAGAAGCTCAAACAGAGCATCCGACAATACCATAGACAATAACGGAAGGGCAAAAGCCAGTTTTTTATCCTTTATAGCAGCTCCTCCAAACAAAGCCATCGCTATTTGTGGTGCAAATCCATATGGTCGTCCGGGTATAACACGGTAAAGCGCAGCAACTACAATCAGCGCCAAAAGAATATATAAAGCAGTTTTGTTTATTTTCATAATCTGAATTTATCTGTTTGCAAAAATAGCAATAAATCATGAAAATGCTGACAGGCAAATTCGCTTTACCAGTTTCCTGCCGTTACAATAACTCAAACCGATTTCATATTGTACTTATTTTTTACGACCTTTAAGAGATGTGCATTTTATTTTTATAACTTATAAAACACGTTTGTATGCCAATTGTAAAAGTAATTGAAGTGATCGCCTCTTCAGAAAAAAGCATTGATGACGCTATCCGTTCGGCTGTAACCGAAGCTTCCAAAACCGTTCGCAATATTGATTCGGTTTTTGTAAAGGACATTAAAGCCCATGTTAAAGACAACAAAGTGACTACATTCGGTGTAATATGCAAGATATCTTTCAGGCTGGATGATCAATGACGGCTGCAGGACTCCAAATCTCCGGGTAATTGGTAAAAATGCCGGGAGATTTGGATTACCCCGTCTTTTTATTTCAGTTTATTCCGCCTTTCCATCACCTCCCGCCAGGTGGTTATAATAATGCCTTTTTGCTCCAGAAATTTTTTAAACGCGGGATCCATCATAGCCAGCATATCACCCTTACGCCGTGTACCGGAACCTGAAATATGCCCAAATGTTTCAGAAGGCCGGGTGCAATGCATGATCACCATTGTGAGCCCGGGTTTTAGTGCGCCAATCGTTTCACTGTATTTTTTCGTGTAGAACTTTTGTAATGCGGCATCCGATGTTCTGGCATTTTCAGGCATGTTCCAGTCGCCACTATTCTTGTGCAGATCATCCAAAACCGGTAACCCGGCATCCCAGATCATTTTACCGACGGCCGTGGTCTTTTGGAGTATTTCAGGTTCTTTCTGTTGGGTGTCATTCGTCCATTTACCTGCCTTTTGAAGCGCTTCTTTTTCCCTGCCCATCAGTTCTTCCTTTAAATAGCTGTTGTGCCCTCCGGGAAACATTACCGGTATTTGTTTTTCAATACCCAGCCTGATGTATTTTTCCAGAAAAGTTTCGGAGGCGAATAAAGTACCCATGTGAGAATCGAGATGCGTAGGTATAAACCCCATGGCCAGGGCCCGGTCTAACTGAGCCCTGATCTCCTTATCTACTTCATCGGCGGAAGCATGCTTTACCACTGCTTCCACTTCCGGCCACATGGCCCCTTCGGTATCCACCAGTCCGGGAACAGCAGGTTTACCTGATAATGGCGGCCAGCGATAATTATTCCATTCAGAGGTAAGTGTAAGGTGTAACCCTCCATCGTGACGTGGGTGTGCTTTTATATACCTCACTATTTCGGGTACCCACGGGCAGGGCATCATTACGCTAAAGGAAGATGCCACCCCCTTCTCCAATGCATTCAGTGCACCTTCATTGGAGTCGTGCGACATACCCGCATCATCTACATGCAAAATAACAACCCTGGCATCCCTGGGCCATCCAAGCATTTCGGCATAGGAACCTGTTTGCGCAATGCTGCTTGCTGAGGTGGTTGCCAGTAATAAAAAAGTTAATAAGCATTTCATACAACCGGTATATTATACTAAGGAGCACAGGATAAAAAATAATACTCAAAAAGAAGGTTCTTCTTCCATTAAATCAATAGGCTACAGGAGTGAATGACCCGTCTAATCATTCCGGCAGGTGAAAACACCAGCCGGTAGATAAACGGGTGCAACTATCCTGCCATCGCAGACCGAAACGAAAATTGAATACTCCCCGCGGTATCATGAACAAGCAGTAGTGCGTTGCCGAATTGTAATCAAGAGCCAAACCCTGTAACCTGAACCCTGAAACCGCACACCTTCTCCCCTAATTCAACCCCCTGAAATCAACGGGCACCAGTTTGCTTACACCCGGCTCCTGCATGGTTACACCATATATAATATCTACTGTAGACATGGTCATTTTATTATGCGTGACAATAATGAACTGTGAGTTTTCACTAAACTGGCGGATCATGTTGGTGAACTTGTTTACATTGGCATCGTCAAGCGGGGCATCCACTTCATCTAATATACAAAAAGGCGCCGGTTTGATCAGGTAAATGGCAAACAGCAATGCTGTTGCCGTTAACGTTTTTTCTCCACCACTTAACTGGGTAATAGAAGAAGGCCGTTTGCCTTTTGGTTTAGCCACGATATCAATGCCTGTTTCGGCAAGATTTTCAGGATTTTCCAGTAAGATGTCCGCCGTATCTTCTTCGGTAAATAAGGCTTTAAATACCTTCTGAAAATTTTCTCTCACCGTATTAAAGGTTTCCAAAAACTTTTGGTTGGCGGTGGCTTCCACCTCCTGTATGGTTTGCAAAAGGCTATCCTTTGCCGTTACCAGGTCGTTTTTTTGCTCAAGAATGAACTCGTATCTTTTCCGCATTTCCTGGAAAGCCTCAATAGCGGTAGGGTTTACTTCGCCCATATTTTCCAGTCGCTTTTTCATTCTTTCACAGGAAGCCTGTAATTCTTCAAGTGGCGTTTCTGTTGAACGCGGCTCATCGAGTATAGTATCCAGATCAACCCTGAACTCCACGCTCAGTCTTTCTTTCATTCCAGTCAACTGCAATTTCAGTTCGCTTAGTTTGTCTTTTATTTGATTGAGCAAATAATCCAGTTGTTCTTTTGCCTTTTGCCGGTGGCGCAATGCGCTTTCTTTTTCATTTAAATCATTGCGGCGGTTATAATAGGCCTGGTCGGCTTCATTCAGCTTCTTTTCTTCTTCATCCTTGCTCCGCAGCATATCCACCAATATGGCTGCAACCAGCTTCAATGCTTCATTTGTTTGAGCAATGCTGCCCGATGCTTCCAGAAATTGGGAATGGCTGTTTTCTATCTGGCTTTTAAGATCAATCAGTTGTCCATTTTTAAACTGATGCTCCTGCTTTAGTGCATTTACCTTGCTCTGTAATTTAGTGTACTGCAGATTGCTATCATTGTACGCGGCATTCGCAAAATTATATTCCTGTTCGGCAAGCGTATAATCCTGCTCGGCGCCGCGGAGATTGTTCTGTAGTTCCAGTAACTGAGTATTTAATTTTTCCAGTTCTTCCCTTACTTCGGCTATGCTATCGTGATTGTTCTGCAATTGTAACCTAAGATCTTCAAGCCGCCTGCTGCCATTTTCTTCCATGTGCTGCAGGTTTTCCATCTTATTCTGCAAAGCAAAAGCCTGGTTGGTTAACTGGTTAATCGTCTCCTGCGTTTGCCGTATAGCCTGCTCCTTTAATTGCTGGTTGTACCCGATTACTTCGTTGTGCCGCGCCTGGATAGTGGCTTTAAACTCGTTAACCACTGCCTCCTGAGCAATAATCTCATCATGCAGCTTTTCAAGATTTTTTGCCCGTCCTATTTTTTTCCCTTCAAATAATCCTACGCTACCTCCGGTAAGGGCGTATTTACCCTTTACATATTTGCCATGCTTTTCCAGTACAATGGCGCCATTGCTGTTACGCAACGCCTCATCGTTTTCGGCAATATATACATTGCTCAGCAGGTATTCTGCCAGTTTCCTGTATTGCGGTTCCACTTCAATTACGTCCAAAGCTGCGATGGTTTCACCCGGCTGATGATGTGTTACGTCATCAAAATCATTAACCCTGTCTAACAAAAAGAAATTGGCCTTTCCTTTCTGGTTGGCATCTAAAAGATAAACGGCCTGCAGCCCTTCTTCCAGGTTGTTAACTACATAATAATTAAGATAAGGCTCCAGTACATTTTCTACCGCTGCACGATATGCTTCTTTTACGTAAATAATATCCGATAAAATGGGGGCGGTGTGGTTCCACGCCTGGTTATTGTGTAAAAATTTTACGCTTTCAGGATAGCCTTCCATAGAATCAATCAGGCTTTTCAGCAATGCATGTTCATTTTTGCGGGCATCCAGCCTGCGGTTTTCCTCCGCAAGTTGGTTACGCAGAGTCTCTACCTTTGCCTGCGTTTGCAATATCTGTTCCTTTGTATGCTCATGCTGTTCCTGCAATTGCTGCAAGTCGGTACGCTTACTGTCTAATTCCATTTCCTTTTCTTCCCTTTCCTTCTCCAGTTGCTTTAACTGCTGCTTACGCTGCGCCTGCTCATCTGATCCCTGCATTATAGTGCGCTGAATATTCTGGATAGATGTATCAGCAACGGCTACCTGCTTTTCGGCATCAAACTGGCGGCGCTGCAAAGCCTGGTTATCGCGGCGCACAATATCAATAGCGGAACGCTTTTCATCAAAAACACGCCGTTTCTCTTCCACACCATCCTTTAAACTTTCAACCTTTTCGGTAAATTCTTCCAGTTTGTTTTCCTCATCTGTTATTTGTCCGGCAGTAAAAGCTATGCTTTCTTCCAGTCCCTTCAACTGCCCTTCAGATCTGTGTAAAAAATCGCGCAGGCTGCTTTCTCTTTCTTTCAGGTATTGCAGGCGCTGTTCGCCCAGGCTCTTCTCATTTTCTTTATTGCGCACGGTTCCCAGCAGGTCATTAAAAGCATGCTGCATTTCCTGCAACTGTTTTTCCTGCTCAATAAAACCCAGTTTTTCCTGCTCAATTGCAGCCTCATCCTGTGCAATACCGGCCTCCAGTTCAAAACGTTTGTCTATTTCCTGTTGCTGTTGTTCGTTTAAATCCTTATATGTAATGTTGAACCCTTCCAGCGCTGCTTTGGCCAGTTCCACGCTCAACTCTTTATACTCCTTCTTTATCTCGTAATACTTCTCCGCTTTTTTGGCCTGACTTTCCAAGCTTTTTAACTGGTTATTGATCTCAAAAAGAAGATCTTCAACACGTGCCAGGTCCTGTTCGGTAGCATCCAATTTTAATTTGGCTTCCCGTTTACGGGTTTTATAGATGGTGATGCCGGCAGCCTGTTCCAGCATACGGCGGCGGCTGTTCTCCTTATCTTTAATGATATCATCCACCATACCCAACTCAATAATGGCATAGCTGTCGGTACTAATACCCGTGTCCAAAAAAAGATTATGAATATCTTTCAGGCGGCAGTTTACATCATTGAGGCGGTATTCACTTTCCCCGCTTTTATAAAATTTTCGGGTAACGGTAACTGTACCAAATTCGGTTGGAAGAAGATTGCGTGTATTTTCAAAAGTGAGACTTACCTCTGCCAGTCCGCTGGCACTGCGGGTACGTGACCCGTTAAACACGAGGCTTTCCAGGTTTTCACTGCGCAGGTTACTGATTTTGTGCTCTCCTATTACCCACCGAATGGAATCTATGATATTACTCTTACCACAGCCATTGGGTCCGATAATACCAGTAATTCCCTGGTCAAAATTGATCGTAGTTTTGTCGGCAAAACTCTTAAAACCCTTGATTTCTAAACTCTTTAAACGCACAGTTCAATATTTTTATAGAATGGGCAAAAATAGCTGAATCAAAACGAAAATTAGTGCAGACAATTTTGTCAACCCCCATTATTGTTAACGATTTATACACAGGAACTCATCTCACATTGAAACTATGCACAATATGTGGACAATTACAGGCGGTGCAATATCGGGAAGAGATTTGAAATTTGAGATTTGAAATTTGAGATTTATGATCCACCACGGCGGAAAGGTTTGAGATTGTAAAGTTATATTTACCCTTCGAATTTTGAATTTTTAGATTTCGGATTTGAATTTTCTCTGGTTTTTGTTTTCTTTCAAATTGCATATCTTGTAACCACACTTATGGCCAGTTTCACAGCCACTATATTAAAATTCGGGGAACAGGGAGAAAAAACCGGCTGGAACTATATAGAAATACCGGGGGAAATTGCGGAGCGGCTTAAGCCGTGCACAAAAACGGCATTTCGCGTAAAAGGCAAACTGGATGACTTCGCCATTAAAGGAGTGAGCCTTATTCCCATGGGCGGCGGAAACTTTATCATGGCATTGAATGCCACTATGCGTAAAGCCATCGGAAAAAACAAAGGCGCTATGGTTAAGGTGCAGCTAACGATTGATGCACCTTATGAAATTCTTCCTGAACTTTTAGAATGTTTGCTGGATGAGCCGCCGGCAATGACATTTTTTAAGCAGTTGCCCCGTTCGCATCAGAACTATTTTTCCAAGTGGATTGAAGCAGCCAAAACAGACGCCACCAAAGCCAAACGCATTAGCCAAACGGTAACCGCCCTGTTAAAACAGCAGGGATACGGAGAAATGATACGGTCACTGAAAAAGGATAAAGATGATTTGATGCGGAATTTGTGATTTTCCGTTCACAACTACAGCGTTATAGCAACTTTACTGTTCCAAATTCAGACCTGATTGGAATTTTTGTGTTGAACATAGTCTTGGCATATAGTTGATACAGCTTTTTATAGCTCGTAACATCTCCTTCCCGGCATTGCGCTACCAGGTGTACATGTTGTTCCTGTACTTCATCGAGTTCCCCAAAAAGAGGTTTTCTGCTTTAATATACAACCCGATTTCGGGAAGGAGCCTTGATGAAGTTTTCGTACTACTGTAATTTCAGCTTCACCTCACTGTTGCTTTCTCATTTTTCAGTAGCCCGCACTATAACTATTTTATTTGAGCGTTGAGATTGCATCTCGCTTCGGATTTCGTGTTTGAGATTTATCCGCCAGGGCTAACAGGTTTGGTTATTGTAATTTGGTTCCTGGTTCTTTGTATTGCTTCGGATTTTGATATTCCGGCTTCGGACTTTGAAATTTGTTTTTATTTGCCTTCCGCGATGGATCGTATACTCACCTTATCGGCCCCGGGAAAGTCAGCAGGTACTTTTTGGGTTACCCTGCCTGTTGCCGCCCACTCCGCTCCCCGCTGTAAATAAGTAATAAAACCAACGCATTGCTGCGATTCATTGGCATGGCCCAGTGTAGTATGGAAAATTTTTCCTTTTCCGTAGCGGATCACCATCATTATAGGTTCATTTCGGCCTGTGCCGTTTTGATCTTTAGCGCTATAAGCGGTGGCCAGTACTTCCATATTTTCGGCCGGGCCGCGCAGGCGATCGTACAGCTCATCTTTATTGTGCATCCATACTTCGGGTAAGCTCTTTGTAATGGGATGTTTTTTATTGCGGGTAACAATCTGAAACGCATGAAATTTTCCGTGACTGCCACCCACTCCGGGGCTGTTGTCTTTTATCCGTTTACCTGCTTCATCATAGTAAATATAAGGCCCGTCTTTTTCGCTCCTGTTGCCCCATCCTCCCAGGCCAATCATCTTATTAAACTCCGACCATTCCGGGAAAGCATTATCAGCGGCATGCACCGACACCACACCTCCGCCATTCTTTACAAAAGATTCAAAAGCGGCATTGGTTGTTTGCGGCCAGGCATCGCCGTTATAATTAAGCAATACCACCTTATAATTACTGAAAACAGGTTTAAAATCTTGCATATCCTCACCCGCGGGCGGAGTAGTAGCTATATCAACAGCAAACAGCCCGGTCTCTTCTAGGTAGCCTTTCATCATTTGCGTGGTTTGAGGCCAGTTGCCGTGGTTATTTTGCCCGTCAATGATCAGCAACTTTATTTTCTCTTTTGGGGATTGCGCGTGGGTATGCTGCATGCACAGGATGAACAGCCATGCGGTAAGTGCTGCTGCTATTTTTGAAATATTTTTCATCAGAATTTATAGTTTATAGTTTCTGGTTTCCGTAATGTCGCCCACCTGCATTTTCACGTAAGACCGGAAGAATGTAAGACTGTAAGACCGTAAGACCGTAAGACCGTAAGACCGTAAGACTGTAAGAACGTAAGAACTTTACGGCAATACTACCCCCTCTTACCATCTTACTATCTTACCCTCTTACTTCGTCACCCTCAACACCCCCCGCATCACTACATAATGCCCCGGATAAGTGCACACATACTGGTAGTCGCCAGGCTGTGCGGGTGCGGTAAAATAAATGGTTTCCTTTTCTGTTGGTCCCAGTAACCGGGTATGAAACAATACATCTGCCATGGACGGCACAAAGCCTGATTTTTCACCATTCAAACCCAATTTGGTTGCGGCTTCACCCACATTGTCGGCAGCGCCTGGCCTGGTGATTACCAGGTTGTGCAGCATATCGTCGTTATTGTTAAACAGCAACTTTATTTTTGAACCCGCTTTAACGGTAATCGTTTCTACATCAAACTTTAATCCAGGCCTGGTACCTATAACAATGCTGCGGTCGGGTCCGTTCGTCCAGGCAGCAGGTTGTCTGGTGCTGTGTTTTACATCGGTAGCTTTTGACGTTTTTACAGGAGCTTTTGTTGTTTCGTGCTGCATGCCATGCTCACGCTGAGGCGCAGCTACTATTACGCGGTTTTCTGACGTAACCGGAAGTTTTTCACCATCGGGCAATTGATTGAGCGTATAAAATCCAAAATTATGCAATAGCGTATTGCGTTCCGCAGAAAGCAACCCTTCCGCTTTTATTTCATGAATATACCCCAGCCTTAAGCTATCCACCACCAGCCGCACTTTTAACCTGTCGGGCGAAATGGCTATTGCTATAATAGGACAGCTTCCCTGGTTAATAACAGGACTGCCATAATTATGATGGTACTTATAGGTAAAGTTCGAAATATGGTAAGATGCCGCATCACGTGCAGATTGTTCGTCTACGGGTTGTGTAAATTCAATTTCAAATCCATCGGGTTTCGCCTGCACGGTTTTCATTTCAAATGCCGTTTTTCCATTCCATACCATCCGTTGCAAACCATATTCCTTTCTGCCCGTGGAACCCCAGCCACGGGACGTCATGCCCACAAACATGCTGCCGTCCGATCCCCAGTTGAGCCGGAGAATACCCGATGAAAATCCTTCCCGAAAAGGAAATACAATTCCCTGGTAAACCCCTTTCACCTGTTCGAGGTATACCCGCATGATTTTACTTTGTCCCTGGTCGCCCACGAATAACTGGTCCTTAAAAGGCCCCATCTTCCCGTTGGCATCATAGCTGATCAGACCAGCAGTGGATATACCCAGGATGGTATGCGGGAACCATACAGATGGCGGCTTTAACCCCGGCACCCGTTTGGCCACATCATATTTGGGTTCACCCGTATCAGGAATGTCTTCTTTTTTTAGCTTAACGGTAGAACCCGGTAATTGCGACCATACCAGGCTTGCAGGGTTGCCCACAAAATCGCCTTCGGCCACATGGGTAATACTCCCGGAGCCTACCCAGTCGCCCTGGTTTTCGGCATAAAATATATCGCCCTTATTGTTCAGTGCAAAAGCAGCGGGTGAGCGCATGCCGGCGGCAAAGGGCTTCATTTTTCCATCGGGTGTAATCTTGATCATCCAGCCATGCCATTTGGATAAGCTTTCACCATGATCGCCTACCCACGCGAGGTTCAGTGTAAGTATCATATTGCCTTCTTTGTCTAATACCGGCCCATAAGAAAACTCATGGTAATTGGCTGCTAACGGCCACGAATACACGGTTTCGTATTCATCCGCTTCCCCGTCGCCATCTAAATCCCGCAGGCGCGTAAGCTCCGATCGTTGCACCGCGTATATATCTCCATTAATATAATTCAGGCCCAGCACTTCATGCATTCCCTGTGCAAACAGGCGGTAGTGCGGAGTGGTGCCATTTTTCATATAGGGATTGGTAATGATCCACACTTCACCCCTGCGGGTAGATACGGCCAGCGCGTCATCGGGCAAAAAGGTCATACCCCCTACTTCCAGCAATATGCCTTCGGGTATAGGAACGGTTTGAATGGTATAAAAATCGTCTTCTTTCTGAACATGTATGGTAGTATCCTTTTGGTTTTGTGCAGAGAGATGTACAGCAACCATACATGCCGACAGACATAGCATGTGTTTTAAAAAGCGGAATGATCTGAAATATAATATTGTCATGATTTTCATAATAATTACCAGATGAGGGAATAGGTTACCGCAACGCCGGCTTTATTTATAGGAACCAGCAATTCCTGATTTACGCCTGCCTGTCGTATAAAAGGCTGCAGCTTTTCATCAATTGAAATGTAGAACGACTTATCATCAACAGCATAGAAACCTTTTTTACTTTGTTCTATCTTTTTAGCCACCACAATACGGTGGTATAAGTTGGCAGGCGGATTGGCAACCATCAATTCCCTTACAATTCCTGATGCATTGGGAACCGAAATTTTATCAGTAACCTGTACATCATTTATACTATACCGGAAGGAAGGCGCCCTGGCTGCATCGAGTGTGTAGCCGTTGTTCTGCACATCATCAAAAGAAACAGTATCGGGCCATGCCGTATTGGCAGCATCGGGCAAACCCGCAACAGCCGGCGCATCCGATAAGGCAATTACACTTCCCAATGGAACAATGCGCTGGTAGGGTTCTCCTCTTTCGTGCCATAGGTCGGTAGCGTCGGCAAACTGCCCGCGCCATACCTGCAACAATGCCCCGCTTTTTAAGTTATACGAATAATTTACCTGGTTAGGATTACCAACCGAAATGGCATGTGTGATCATTTTTTTTCCATAGCTTAAAAAACTACGCAACAGGCAGGGCTTTGCTTCTGCATGCACAATAATGGGATTAACAATCTTTACCTTTTCGGGAGTATCGTTTGCTGTAGTTAACAAACGGTATTGAATATTGCGGAGCGCAACATTTCCATGATCGCCCTGGATCATTAAAGGGCCGGTGGCATGCTCTTCTTCAAACAAAGGAGACCTTGTAGGCCCGGTTAATGCTGTTTGCTGCTGAACCAGCACACCGTTTAAATACACCGCTTCAAAACGGGCGTTGGTGATCTTCTCTCCTTTTTCATTGAACCGTGGAGCACGGAACTTTATTTTGAGGTGCTGCCATAAACCCGGCGCACGGGCTACATTCAGCAGGGGCGCGGTACCTTCAAATCCTTTATTGGCGCCTGTTCGCCTATCATCCCATCGCTGGTATATGCCGCCGCAATCGGAAAAGGTTGGGCGCAAAGCAGTCCAGCTATCAAACAACTGAACCTCATACCGGCCCTGCAGGTATATACCGGAATTGGATCCTTTGGCCATCATAAAATCCAGTTCCAGTTCTACATCGCCAAAACTTTCTTTGGTTACCAGGTGCGCCCTGTTCTTTTTAGAAACCATATTGACCAGCACACCCGTTCCGGCAACCGGCTTCAGGTCGCCTTCTTTATTGATATCCGCTACAGCATCCGAAGCAATAGACCAGTTGCCTCCGGGGTTTGCAAAGGCATCAAGATTATTCAGTGAAATTGAGGTAAAGCCTGGTTGTTCCTGCGCATAACCCATGCATGTAGACAGTACACCCAGGAAGAGGAGATACATTCGTCTTTTGACCATTCTGATTGTATTATAAATTTAAGGTTGAAATATTGTTGCAGCCATTCCCATTTTAAAAACAGGATAGCGAAACTATAGAAATATTTTTTTTCCGGCATTATTCTTTTCTGTCCTATTCTCTTCTCATCTTTTCAAGAAACGATAGGCATTATTCACTCTTCACTATTCACCCTTTCACCTCTCACCTCTCACCTTCACGCCCAACCCAGCACTATTCAGCCGCCTTCGCTTCATGCACTGCAACCATTTGATCAAAGGCTTCGGCTCTTGCCGCATCAAAATTTGCTTTTTGTATCCACTCCTTCGTTCCGTATACCCCTGCTTTGGAATAATCAAAGGGTTTGAACTTTATTTTGCTGATGATCCTCTTATTTACAACCCGGAAGTCAAAATTTTTCACGTCTTTAAAACCAGGATCCGCTATAACCGAGTGTTTGTCTTTTCCTTCCTGCTGCCATGCTGCAAAGGTTTTTTTACCAAAAAGAATATTGCTGCCGCGGGTGTTCCAGTAACAGTTTTCATCGGTTGTTATATTAACCGTTGGCCAGTTGCTGCTCAGTAATGTTCCGCTGTTGAAATATACAATGTTATTGGTGAATGAAAACGAGCGGTGCTTTTCCACACGCGTGGCCTGCAACTGCGCTTTAATGCTGTTAACGAATATATTGTTGCGGATGCTGTTTTCTTTTCCATAATGCTGGTGAAATCCAGAACTCTTACAGTTGTACACCAGGTTATTTTCCATAACAATGCCCTCCGAGCCTTCATCGGTATACAGGCCCCATCCGCCATAATCGAGTGAATAAATGTGATGAATAACATTGTTGCTTACCGTAGTTCCCTCCGAAGCGCCCAGTGTATATACGCCGCCCATATCGCTCAGCACACCCCAACCCAAATGATGGATATGGTTATACTCCACCCGGTTGCGTTTGGAAGGACTGGGTGTATATCCCCATACCCAACCCACAGACACCCCGGAGTATTTGAAATCTGAAATCTCATTGTGGAGCAATTCATTATCACTTCCATGAAATATGGTCATGCCTACCGCGCAGGGAAACACATGCCCGCCCGACCGGGCTATATTGTTCACTACTTTTATATGGTGCGTTACTTCTTTGGGATCGGCACGCAGCATGGTTTCACCAATTTTAACAGCACCCGCGCCCAGGTCATGCAAATAGCAATGTTCTATCAATCCATTATCACAGGCTCTTCTGAACCATATACCACTGCCACCCGTACCCGAAACTTCGCAATTAATGAATGAAACCCGGCTTGCAAAATCCATTTCAATGCTTGCCGCAATGGGTGCAGCGGCCTGCGCAGGTTCCACACCCGATGCCGGCATCCGGTAACCCGCCACCCGGAAAGCAATGTTTTCAAAACGGATATCGCTGACTTTTTCTCCGGTTTTTTCATTGCCAGATATAGTAATGAATTTATCCAATACCGGGGCCATAGCAGTTGTGCCCTCAATGGTTTCACCGGGTCTTGGACGGTAATACAATGTGCCGGCGCGTTCTATGAACCATTCGCCCGGAGCATCCAAAGCAGATGGCACATTTTCAATGGCGAATAAAGACCGGGTTGTAATAGGGTTCCAGGGCTTCATCCCTTCCCCGCTGATCAATATAGAAGTATCTGTTGCGTTATAAAATTGAACCGGTTTTTTGGTATTGTCCCAGTGATGATAAAAAGTGATTACCGCGTCTTTCAAATCTTCTTCCTTCAAATGCTTAATCCGGTTTGCAGCTTCAGCAGGAATTTTAATTTGCTGAACCGCCAGTTCCGGCGCACGGCCATCTCCTTTAACAATAACCGTTTCTTTAACCGATACCGGGGAGTAAAATCCTTTATTGGGCGTTTGCGCCCTGGTTACACGCGATCCGTTTACAAACAACTGCTCAAAACGCCAGTCGTAGCGCCGCACTTCCGGAACATCGGCTTTCCACAAACTGTCGGATATCTTTTCAAATTTGTTGAGGTAAAAGCCGCCATAAAAAACCGTACCTTCCTCTCCTTTAAAAATCAAAGGAGTTGCTTCCATGCCGCCATCCTCAACCGATAGCATTAAAGTTTCCGGCATAATATATTCACCCTTACGAATGATTATCTGCCAGGCATGTTGGGCATCAGGATTTTGCTTTCGCAATAAGCGAATACGATCTCTCGCAGCGGTAAGCGTTGCCAGCGGCTGCTCAGCGGTTCCGGGATCATTGTCATTGCCACCGGGCGCTATATAAATGTTTTGTGCAACTGCATCCTGAAATAAAATAAAGCTGAAGACAAGAAAAAGGGCAAGCCAAAAGTTTCGTTTCACGAGTAGTGCTATTGTTGATGGGATAAAAATAAGGCTTTTTGATAATTTGATAAGAGGCGGGCGCAACAAAGCATACCGGCTCAACTGCCATTGGCGCCTGCACTGCATACTCCATTTATCTGCCGCGGGTGCGGTAACGGCGATGCAGCGGAAGAGTCGCAACAGGAAAGAAAAGTTTTTGTGAAATGAAAAGCTCGTGGAACCGGAAACTACTATATAGCAGATAGTATTTTTTGCGGGACGGAGTCCCGGGAGAACATATGGAGTACGACGTCGGAGACATCGTACAGCGTGGTTGGTGTTGGACGAAGAACATTTGAAAGACGATTTAAAAAATATACAGGCAACTCAATCATGGAATATATACAAAGAGTAAAAGTAGAGTTTGCAAAAAAACATTTGGAAACAGGAAGAAAAACAGTAAACGAAATTATTTACGAAGCAGGTTACAATGACATTGATGCGTTTAGAAAAGTGTTTAAAAAGTTTACTGACCTATCGCCTATAGACTATCGAAAAAAATATGCGGTGTAACACCATACCCACACAATTTGACGCAATATGCCAGCCGCTTACACCGCATTAGCAATATTGCGGGGTGACAAATAGCGTCGAAATACAGAATTACAATTATCTTTTATCTTTAATCATCATTTACATCTACGAAATCAGACAAAATGAAAATAGCAATATTAACAATGGGGACACAAGGGGATGTTCAACCTTTTGCAATATTAGGACAAGCATTAAAAAAACGTGGGCATCGGGTAACACTTTCGACAGCAAAAAATTTTGAAGGACTTGTGAAATCATACGACATTGAGTTCCTTCCTATTGAAGCTGACTTTCAAGAGTTTCTGAACTCGGAAGAAGGAAAGAAAATGATGAAAAATCCATTTCGTGCTAAGAAAAATTTGAGCATTTGGGTATATCCACTGATTTTTAATTCCATGACTGCCTTTTACAAATTATCAAAAGAAAGCGACCGCGTTATTTTTCACGTAAAAACGATGGGTGACTACTTTGCTGACCAGTTCCCAGAAAAAATGATAAAAGCGAACGTAATTCCTGCCATTGAATGCACAAATGAATTTGTTAACCCCGTTTTTAGTGCATTACCAATACCATCATTTCTAAACAGACTAAGTTACAAGTTGTCGGACTTAGGAATTAATATGATGATGAAACCTGTACATGAATTTCGTAAATCTGAAGGTTTACTTCCAAAATTTAAGAAACCAGACCTTCCTTCCATTTATGGGATAAGTGAACAATATCTTACCAAACCAAAAGACTATCCAGCCAATAACCATTTTACTGGGTTCTGGACCAGTCAATCACAAAGTGAATTAGACAAGGCCCTACTGGACTTTATAAATCAAGGGACTCCACCATTATTAATCACATTTGGAAGTATGACATTTGAAACCAAAATGGATTTACCAATTGCAATAAACAGGCTTTCAGACGAATTAAATGTGAGGGTAATTGTTGTGAAAGGTTGGGGGTTCAATAACACCAAAAAATTAGAAGAAAATCCGAATATTAAAGTAATCAAATCCGCACCATATGACAAACTATTTCCACACGTTAAAGCCGTCATCAATCACGGTGGTATTGGGACAATTTCAGCTTGTTTAATTGCAGGAAAACCATTTTTTACTTGTCCGGTATTATATCCGCTTGGTGACCAATATTTTTGGGGGAATATCGGCTACAAAAAAGGAATAGCCCTAAAACCAATCGGTTTAAAAAACCTTACAGAGAAACTTTTGATTAGTAATGCCAAAACACTTTTAACAACCGAAACACTTTACAAAAAAAGCCTGGCACTTGCTGACAAGATTAAATGTGAAAACGGAGTAGATAAAGCCATTGAGCTAATTGAATTAAACGAACGCTAAATTGACTGTCCAATAAGACACAAAAAATACCTGCCTGTAATAACATCAGGTTGGCTAAAATGCGGACGAAAAACGTTCGTCAACTTTTAGTTCTTTGTTTTAGCTTTTTCTTCCGGTACGGAACGCAATCGAAAAAAAAAACAACTTGCCAGACCGTACCGTTGGCGGATAGTATTTAGCAATATTTCTAACAAATAGCACCAAACATTAAGCAATAAGCAAGCCTGTTTAAAATTAAAAAAACTAAAATGGCTACTGTAGAAATCAACGATGTTAATCTCGAATATGAGGAAAGTGGCAATGGGGCAACTGTAATCTTTGTTCATGGTGGCATTTCGGATTATAGGATATGGAAAAATCAAGTAGAGCCTTTTTCAAAACACTACCATGTTATTACGTATAGCAGACGCTACCATTATCCAAATAAATGGACCAGCGATGGCTCTGATTACTCCGTTACGTTACATTCCAATGATCTCGCAGATTTAATTCTATCTTTGAAACCTGGGAAAACAAATCTTATTGGAAATTCTTATGGAGCATACACTGCATTACTTACTGCCATTAATCATCCAGAATTGGTAAACACCCTTGTTCTCAATGAACCCCCTGTTTTACCATTGCTTGTTACAAATCCCGACAACCCGCTTCAACTGCTATCGCTTTTTCTGAAAGATTATTCAACAGCGAAAAGTTTTATAAAATTTGGTTTGCAGCACATGAAACCTGCAGCAAGGGCGCTTAAAGAAAATCAAATGGAAAAAGGGGTCAGATTATTTGCTGATGGTGCATTAGGAAAAGGTGGATATGAAAAAATACCTGCAGAAGCAAGGAAAACTTTTATTGACAATGCTCCTGCACTCAAAGCCGAATTGTTAGGCCCTGGTTTTCCTTCCCCGTTTCCTACCGACCAAGCCAGGCACCTCCATATACCTGCACTATTTGTGTATGGTCAGCATAGTCCAAAATTTCTATATGCGATTTCTGACGAACTGATGAAAATCTTACCCGAATGTGAAAAAGTTATCATCCCCAATGCTTCCCATTTAACACACGGCGAAAACCCGATCGCTTATAATGAAAAGGTATTACAATTTCTCTCAAAACATCCTGTGATTGATAGAAAGAAATAGAACATCCACCAAAAGACAGGCGTGGCAAAAATGGGGGTGCGGCGAAACGCAATTATCCCTCCCTTTCATAAGATATCACGCTCAAAGAGTGGGATAATTCAAGTCTCTTATAAAGATTTGCTTCTTTGACATAGGGATACCATTCATACAGTAACAATTCGGCAGGCCGCCATAATGCAACCCAGGCCAGAATGGTTAATGACTCCCATATGGTGCCGAAAAACCCTTCTGTAGAAAAATAGAAGCGGAGTAAATGAGCCAATGAATATATGATGATAAGGAACAAAAAACCAATCAGCAGGGTTCTTCGCCCGGCATGTAAAGTAGCTTTTATTTTTGTCTGCGATTTCTTCCGGCAGTAGGCAAAATGTTTATGGATGGCCGAAGAAATATCGTCTGCTCGTTTTATTTCGGAAGACGGTATATGCACTGTTATATCAATTGGCAGGCGACGGGGAATTCTGGCCGCTGCTTCTATAATGAACTCTTCGGTTGTGTCGTTCAAAAACCGGTTACCATTAAGCAGTCCGGTATTTTTTAAGAAAATATCGTCCGCACTTTTTAAAACAAGCATTATTTCTGTAGCAGTACTCATATTGTAAAAATGCTATTTTCAGGCGCTGCTTCTAATGGTAAAAAAGCAAAATCAATCATAGCTTGAAATGCCATCCGGTGTTTTGTCTTTTATGAAGTGCACCAATCGCTTTTATAAGGATCTACACAGCTTTGATTAAGCTGTGTAGATTGCAGATATTATTGTTACACTACCGCTAAAGTCAGTTAACGCTTTTCCATTGTTTTAATTTGAACGAGAAGATAATCTGAGCTATGCCAATCATTATAAAAGCAACTGCGAGATAGATTACAATGGCGAATCCGGTTAAAGCCGGGTTCCAAAGTAGCATAAAAGAAAAAAGCAACCCTAAAATACCGGTAACCAATATCCAGCCCCAATTCCTGATACCAAGTTTGCTTAAATTTATAGACCATCCGATCGTCATAATTGATCGGAAAATTAGAGCAAAGCCTACATAAAATATGAGGAAAACCATTGAGGCGCCGGGATTTGATACCAATAAAATACCTACCAGCAAATCAATGATGCCACTCGCCAGGTTCCATCCCCAATTGTCTGTGTTCTTCCGGTTAGAGATGGCATAGATGATTTCAAAAAGCCCGGAAATCAGGAACGTAGCTGCCAAAAAAACGGACAGGGTAATGAAGGCGCCAACTGGCGTACGGAGTACCAGGATGCCCATTAAAATGAAAATGACTCCCAGTATCAATAACAGATACCAGTGTTTTGCAGCTGTTTTTGCGGATTCAATAGTGTTTGTTGTCATGATCGCTCATTTTTTAGTTTAAAAAGTAAATAAAAAGAGACCCATTATCAAAAGTGATCTGGTCACCTATGAATTCATCTAACAGGATTATGCCGCTAATCTTTTAAAAAAGTTTTTAAAGGACTGATAAACCGTTCGAAAGTTTCGATATGCGGTAAGTGTCCCACATTCTCAAGTTCCACCAGCTTAGCGTTGCGTATTTGTTTTTGCGTTTTTTTTCCCAGTATTTGATACAATCCCATTTTATCTCTGACAGTTTTGTCTTTTACATTGTTTTTACCAATGGCTGTCCGGTCTCTTGTGCCGATGATCAACAGCGTGGGCGCCTGTATGTTTTGAAATTCATATAATACAGGCTGTGTAAAAATCATATCGGAAGTCTGGGCATTGTTCATTGCTACGATCGGATAATCGGGATGGTTTACCCAACCTGTCAGCAAATACACCCATTCATCATATCCGGGTTTCCATTTATTGTCGTAATAAAATTCCAGTTGATATTTTTGTACAGTCTCGTAACGTGCAGCAAGCTCCTGCCGGTAATTAATATCTATGGAGGTATATGGCGCTACAAGTTTCCAGTCTTCCAGCCCGATAGGATTCTCCAATATTAGTCTCTCCACCGTTTCAGGATACATCAGTGTAAAACGGGTAGCCAGCATACCTCCCAATAAAATTCCAGTTGATATTTTTGTACAGTCTCGTAACGTGCAGCAAGCTCCTGCCGGTAATTAATATCTATGGAGGTATATGGCGCTACAAGTTTCCAGTCTTCCAGCCCGATAGGATTCTCCAATATTAGTCTCTCCACCGTTTCAGGATACATCAGTGTAAAACGGGTAGCCAGCATACCTCCCATGGAATGGCCGAGCAAGTAGGTTTTATCAATTTTCAAAGCATCTAAAATAGCTTTAGTGTTTTGAGCCAGTTGTTGAAAAGTAAACTGGTAGCCGATAGGTTTTGATGATTTTCCAAATCCGATCTGATCGGGAATAACTACCCGGTATCCTTCTTTGGTCAACGCATCAATAGTGGTTTTCCAATAAGCGCCATTGAAGTTTTTACCGTGCAGCAAGGTGACTGTTTTTCCATTTGGTTGTTGAGGCCGCACATCCATATATGCCATTTTCATATCCTTATTTTGGCTTTTCATATCCAGAAAATGCACCTCAAATGGATATTGGTAATTCGTGAGCATAATATCCAGAACAGGTTTCTGCTGTGCCACACTGCAATCCAGCATGGACACCAATAATAGTGCGAGAATGCATGCTTTGGTAAGTTTTGATATGTTTTCCCCCATTTTGCAGTTTTTAACGGATGAGATTTTTATTTAGGCAAAAGCCATTCGAGAACCGAAGCAACCTGATGTTTTTAGCAGTCTGAATATAGCACTTTTTTACTGTCATTCGCCCGGAAAACCAGTTTAAATTTTCATTACCTGTTTTGCCGGATAATCAATTTTTACAATCCGGCAAGCAAACTCACCGAACGGAGATATTATTAATGATTTGAAGTTCTGCCTGTTTCAAATGCGCCCTTAGCATCCGGCATTAAAAATTTGCGGAGGATGCTTTTTGTAAGCGATACTTCGGAGGAATTCTCAGCGCCAAACGAATCCTGGAAACACATGCTCTATTATAGCCGGCAGCACATGTACATTTTTCAAGCCGTGGAAACGGAGATGCGAAATGGGCTGCGAAATGATACACCCGGAATTCCGGGTGCTGAACAAATGAATATCCCATACGATGTGAAATAATCATACGAGGTTCACCCTCTTCGTCACTTATATCCACGTTCACTATTTTTCCATATTACTTATAATCACTGCCTGATAAATTCGCCATCCGCCCTTATCATAACTTCTGTGCTGATATCAAAAGGGTCAGCCGGGCCAACATTAAAATCACTGCGGTTGATAATTCCGGTCAGTTGGAATCCCGCTTTGGTTTTTTTAGACATTCCATCTTCATGGGTACCCCTGTACCACAGATCCATAGTAACGACTTTAGTAACTCCATGGATTGTAAGGTCACCGCTAATTTTAAATCGGTCTTTCATCCCTGTGGTGTTGGTTATAGCAGTTGATTTAAACGTCATCGTTGGATATTTGGCAACATCAAAGAAATTGGAGCTCCTTAAATCGTCGTCTCTCATTTTCACTTCTGTATTTACAGACGCTACATCAACAGAAAGTATAAATACGGCATCGCTGAAATCAGATTTCGATGCATTGATGGTTGCGTCAAATTTCCGGAACGACCCGAAAACAGAAGAAAATCCCTGATGGGTAACGGTAAAGGTTAGTTTGGAATGCCAGGGATCATCTTTCCAGATTGTTTGAGCAAAAGAAAACGTTGCCGAAACAACGATTACTGATACAAATAATAATTTTTTCATGAGCTGATTTTTAATGAAGCCCAAAAACAAGAAACCGAACCGATTCAGGCTGATGGTATTGTTGTTGATTCATAGATTTTTCTCTCTCTTAAAACGGGCTATAATCTCTCTTTTCATGTTGTATGGTTACCCATTGTAAGGTGGAGAACTCTTCTATGATAAATTCTCCGTTGAACCTCCCCAGACCTGATCCTTTTTCGCCGCCGAACGGTGCATTGGGTTCGTCATTTACAGACTGGTCATTGATGTGAATCATACCGGTGGTAATCTGCCTGGCTATTTCCACTCCTTTTTCCACATTGGAAGTATGCAAAGCGCCGCTTAACCCATAATTTATTTCATTGGCCATCGCCAATACTTCCTCAACCGTTTTAAAGGAGATCAAAGGCGCTACCGGGCCAAAAATTTCATCATGCGCAATGGGATAATCGTTTTTCACACCCGTCATTACCGTTGGTTCCAGAACATTTCCTTTGGCTTTACCTCCTGTTTCAACTTTGGCGCCCCGGGTAACACTGGCATCAATACTTTTTAAAATCCTGTTAACTGCTTTTTCATCTATGAGAGGACCTATCAGTACATCCTTATCAGCAGGATCACCAAATTTTAATTTTTTAACTTTTGCTATGAATTTCTCTTTGAAGCTATCGAATATTTTTTCCTGTAAAAATATCCGGTTGATTGACATGCAGATTTGTCCCTGATGCAGGAACTTTCCAAAAACAGAGGCTTCTACGGCTCTGTCTATATCTGCATCATCCATAACAATGAATACATTATTGCCTCCAAGTTCAAGAGATGTTTTTTTCAATTGTCCCGCAGCCAGCTTTGCCAGGTTGGTACCCACAGGAGTAGAACCCGTGAAAGAAATCAATTTTGGAATCGGATGCTCTACAAAGGGATCGCCGATAAGAGAGGCTTTTCCTACTACGACATTTAATACACCTTTGGGCAACCCGGCTTCTTCAAATATTTTTCCTATAATAGTTCCGCCGATAATGGGCGTTTCCGAAGCTGGTTTTAAGACTACAGCGTTCCCAACAGCCAGTGCAGTGGCAACAGACCGTAAAGAGAGATTAAATGGAAAATTGAAAGGACTGATGACGCCAATAACACCCAATGGCTTCCGATAAACCCTGCTTTCCTTACCGGGAGTAAAGGAATCAAAAATGTATCCATGTTGTCTTGTAGGGAAGGAGGCTGCTTCCCGGATAATGTTTATGCCGATTTGTAATTCAATGGCTCTTTTTATAACGGTGCTCCCACATTCCTTTGTCATGATATCGGCTATTTCATCCTTTCGCTGTTCAATAATATTGGCAGCTTTCGTCATAATATCACTCCGGGTTTGCGGCAGCGTTTTAGCCCAGGCTTCCTGTGCTTTTCTGGCGGCGTTATAAGCCTCATCCAGATCCTTTAATCCTGCGGATTTAAAAGTGGCTACAATTGACTGGTCGTACGGATTATAATCATCAATATTGTTGTTTTCGCTTCCTGGTTTCCAGGCGCCGGCAATATATTGCTGGTTAAGATTTTGGTACTTAGTCATATCATCTGATTTTTGTGTTAAGGATGTATACCTGTTGCTTTCATTGTTCGATTATAGGGTTTAAAAAGCAATGATGATCCATTTGCCTTTTTAGCTCACTTAATTTCAATGTTTGACCGGGTGTGGAGTTCAGTTCAAAATACGAAACTGCGCTTCCTGGCTGTAACACCCTGGTGGATGTAACAAATAATATACTGATGCTTCTTATTTATTCAATCAGGTTTTGACAAACTATTTATTTTGCCAATCCTATTTGTTTCATGAATGACTGGTTGTCCCAAAACAAAAATTCTTCGGTCATTTTGTTGTCTGCTCCCCAGTGTGCAACCGTTGCCATTCTAAGCTTGAAAGGCTTTCCCGTAGGTGGAATTGTTTTCCCGCCTCCTATTGGCATGGGTTTGGAAAATGTTCCTTCCATTTCACCAATCACGCAAGTCCATTCGCCGCTGCCGAACCTTACCGGATGCGTTTTTATCTTCGTGTCCGGCGCAAAAACAAACTGACCTTTAATCATGTCAATGTGTTGCGGATACAAGCCTGTGCTAATGGCGCCATCGGGATAATAAACTTTGATGTTGTCGGCATGGTTATGTGTAAACATATCCCATTTCTGATTACTGTAATACTCAAAATCAAGCGTGTCAAATTTTGCAAGCCGCAATTCTGTAATTTCTCTTTCATCTGTAAGTTTTTTGAGCTCATTTTGTAATGAATCAACTTTAGCCTGAAGGTCTGAAGTGTTGTTAGTATTGCTGCCGCAACTTGTTGATGCCAGGATAGATACCAATGCAAAAAGTATCGCAACTGCTTTTAACGTGATTATTTTTTTCATTTTTTTAGGCATTTATAAATGATTGATGGAATTTGACAGTATAAAGGTCTGATTAGACAGGCTTTCTTCAGTAGTAATATCAGGAAAATGTGTTGTGATATCAGGAAGTTGGCTTTCCCATTTATCCAAATAAGCCAGATAAGAAGCGTAAAGCAAGAGTACCAGGAAAGAGGTACAAGGTACAAGGTCCAATGCGCATTCAGGATTATTTGCCCGGATTATCCTTCACCACTTCGGATGCATGGCACTGTTGAATTGCGTATGATATCTTCCCTCACTCATCTTTCTTATTATTTTCTAAAAATACAAGCGCTCCTGACGGACATTTTGCAACCTGCTGTTGAATGCTTTCAGCAGGAGCGCCGTTAGGGTCTATCCACTTTTTTATCGAGGGCTTAAACACCTGAGGCAATTGCGTCCAGCAGCGGGTTGAGTGCTGACAAAACTCAGGTTTCCATAAAACAGTGACCTCCCCATTTGTATATTTTATTGTTTTTGTGTCTCCGTCTCTAAAAGCAAACACTCTTACCTTCAGGTTACCCTGTAAGATTTTTGAAACGGGGCAGCTTTCTGCAATTTCCATCAACTTCAATTTTTGTTCCTCGCTTACAGAACTTAAAAACAGAATGTCGCAGTCAATGACTGCATTTGTCGTTGCAGCTTTTGTTTCCTGGTACATATTTGCATTGACGGCTATTCTTTCAATCTGCCACCCCTTCCGGTCAATATACATCCGCATCGTAATTAATTTGCAGGAAGCCAGGGAAGAAAGCAAAAGTGAATAGGGATCAGGCCCTGTATCTTTCCCTCCGACAGACTCCGGTTCATCCGCAATGAATTTTCCATTACGCCATTCAATGATACATTGATACTTTTCATTGCCAATGACGCCCTGAACTGGTTTATCAAGTTTATACTTCATAATCTGTTGTAATTTAAAAACCGAGTTTTTTCATTTCATCCCTGAACTCTGTAGGAGTTTGCCCCGACCTTTTTTTAAAGACTGCAGAGAAGTATGCTTTTTCGCTGTAGCCTAAAACTGCCCCAATTTCAGAAACCGATTTATCCGTACTTATCAGAAGGTTTTTTGCTTCAATAAGTTTTCGTATTTCAATCATTTCGGTTACCGTTTGGTGCAAAACATCCTGGCAAATCAGGTTCAGATTCCTTGCAGACATAAATAACCGCTCTGCATAAAACTCAACTCCAACCCGCCTGTGATAATTTTCTTCAAGTATTTTCAAAAAAATCCTGAAAGTAACACTCTGTGCTTTTTGAATGGTTTCATCTGCTTCCAGGAATTTTTTTCTTTCAGATTCAACCATTATGAATATGGCACTCAACAAGTGACTTATGACAGCAAGGTCAGGAACAGATTGCTGCATTTCACCGAACATCATTTCACAAAGCTTAACGATTCTATCGAAGCAATCAGTTCTCTGTATTTGAATGTTTGCAAAGTTGTGATAATTTGAATACAATTGAAAAGTGGTTGCCGGGATAAACTCACTTTTAAATCGTATTACCCAGAAATGACACCTGCCATTTTTCACCATCGGAATCGCACGGTGCACTTTCCCTTTTGTTATAAAGCTCACGAACGGCGCGTCAAAACTTGTCGTTCTAAAATCAATAAAATGCTCCAGCTTTCCTTCTATACCAATAATTAACTCTTCAAAGTCATGTATATGAGGTTTATCAGGGGAGGCGGAATTTTTTTTTGCTTCCCCTGCGTCTACCTGGTGGATTTTGAAAAATTGATCCATTGTTAATGTGCTAGTGAAGATAAAAAATTATCGTCAACTTACTAAAAAGGGGTGCATTCCAAATTGTCGCATTGCTTTATTTCATGTGAACGGTGAATACCTGCCTACCGGTCAGGCAGGCACCGTCCACGGCAGGCCGCCCTGGCTGGTATCTCCACCTGCCAGCAACAATTTGGAATGCACCCTAAAAAGGTAAGTTAAGCGTTGGTAAACCTTATTTGTTTATCTTTTCCTGAACCAAATGCGAGAAACTGTACTTGCATGAGAACTGTACTTTAATTGCAGATGAGCCAAATCCATCATTATAATTTTTTCTTTGCCCCCATTGTAGCTCAACTCCCGCTATGAATGCTGCAACCGGCTGGTAAAGCAAGTTGATAATTCCATAATGTCCATTCCTGAATGCGTTGCCAGCCTGAGCGTTCGAGTTGTATATTCGAATGCCTGAGTACCCCAATGTGCTGATCCATTTAGCACCCCAATTGTACTCTAAAAAAGCCAGTCCCCCTATTACCGGTAATGAAACTCCTACTATAGGAGTGGTGGCATTTCCTAAATTATTTTTTATACCGATATCCGGGCCGGCATCAGTTAAATAATTTTCCATTCCCTTTCCATAGACTATTTGAGCTTTAATAAGCGTTTTACTATGCAACCGGTATCTGGAACTGACGTAAAAACCGAATCCTATTTCATCTCCACTTAGATTGATTGGGCCTGGGGTGGTATTTTTCCACTTTATCCATTTTAAAACTCCCGCTGCTTCGATATAACCTTTCTGTACCAGCATTCGGTATTGAGCCGTAAGATCCGGAAGTTTGAATTCAGGCTTTACATTTTGCAGTTCGATTCTTTCGGCATAAATGCCTTCATCAGAAGTAGCGCCTGGCTGTTCCAACGCAATCCCCCACTTTAGGGTTTCCCTGTTTTGCATGTAGCGTACCTGAATAGAGCGAAGAGAGGGCCTGCCTGGTGGTCCTCCGAAGTCAAGAATTCCAGGCACTACGTCGGCGTCTGTAAACAGGCTTTGGTTCTTTCCAATTAAAAACCCACCCAATTGTATATAGGCCGTCCGCAGGTGAAAAGCGGACTGGCCCACATTGTCGCCTACTCCAAAAACATCGAATTCAAAGTTAGTCCGGATATGGTCTGCACCACCCGGTAACCAACTTTTAAATCCCATTCTGCTTTCACGGATGCTGAAATAAATTTTTCCATCCGGCGCAAATTGATCTTTGTACTGTGGCAGTTTGGTAACGCGCAATACATCAAACCAATCAGGATTAATTTGATTAAAATTGTAGCCTATATCTGTTTTAATATAACCGTATATTTCAAACCCTTTTATTTGGTCCTGTGCGATAGCGGGAAAGGCTATAAACGCCGAGAGTTGCAACTGCATTAATTGCCGGAAACATTTTTTGAACAAAAAACTGACATACTTCACTTATAAGGGTATTATTAGTGCTGGTAAAAATTACCGATTTGGATAATCCAGGAAATTCCGCTCCTGTGCCTTCGTCGTATTTTGTTGCGCATTTTCATTAAGGTTAAACGCCGAACTGTAATTGCAAAACCCTTTTCAACTCCCAGGCAAAGATATCTTCTTTACTATGAGGATACAGAAATTAAAAATTGTGGAATAAAATACACAACTCTTCTCTTATTTCAACGGCATTTCCTGATCCAATAACACTTTTTCCGAATAATATAACCATTGGCCGGGAATAGTGTAGTCATTGATTATTTATCTTTGTAAGGGCTTCGTATCGAATTGGTTGATCTAATAATCTACGCTTTATGAATACAGTTGTTTTAAACAACAAGTCGCCTAAGCCTTTTCTTTACCAGGGTAAAAACAGCGTGCCAGTTGCCGGCAGAAGTAAAGCAGTTGCCAACAAATCCAAATCTAAAATGCATTTCAACGGTTTGCTAAGCATTAAAATAATTCAGCTACTTAAATAAATACCATGAAATCATTTGCAGTAGCGCTCATGTACATCGCAACCCTATTTGCCTTCTCTGCATGCGGTTCAGGAGGTGGAAACACAACTGTCAGTAAAGACAGTAGCGACATTACTATTAATTTGAAAGAAATGAAACATTTAGGCAGCGTAGATGAACGTTTTCAATCTTACAATGTGGAAATGGTGGAAGTTGTTGGCGGTGAGTTTTGGAAACCTTATAAATTGATGGATAGCCTGCCTTCTTTAGCGATATCATCAACGTATGATATTTCTCAAAAGAATGACGCCATGTACCGAAAGCTTTCGCCTGTTAATCTCGCAGATAAAAGGCTGCTTACGCTGGCAAAAAGTTTGGCGCCGGCTTATATGCGGGTAAGCGGCACCTGGGCAAATGCTATTTATTTCCAGGATAATGATGAACCACAGATGAAAAAAGCGCCGGCGGGATTTGTGAATGTACTGACCCGCAGTCAATGGAAAGCTGTTATTGATTTCGTGAAGGAAACCGGCTCTAAATTGGTAACATCGTTTTCGGTATCCAATGGCGTAAGAGATGCCAGCGGCGTATGGACTCCAAAAGAAGCTCAGAAGATAGTGAACTATACAAAAAGCATGGGGGGTGAAATAGCCGCCGCAGAACTTTTTAATGAACCCAGCATGCCTACTGCCGGTGGTGAAATCAAAAAAAACTATGACGGACATGACTTTGCAAGAGATGTATATGCTTATAGGACCTGGGCAAAACAACAGGCGCCGGACATGACATTATTAGGGCCCGGATCTGTAATGGAAGGTCTTGCTGGTGGCGGCTCATCAATGGGTATAACATTGCTCACCACCGATTCCATGATGTCGGCAGAGCCCAAACCGGTGTTTGATGCATTTTCTTATCACATGTATGGAGCGGCTTCCATTCGCATGATGCGGAGCGGTCCCTTTTCTATCAAGGCGGAAAATGCCCTGGAATTTGCCTGGTTGCGAAAAACGGATAGTGTAACAAGTTATTACGGACGATTGAGAGATAAATACAACCCCGGAAAGCCTTTATGGATTACGGAAACTGCAGAAGCAGCCGCAGGAGGCGACCCTTTTGCCGCCACTTATTTAGATTGCTTCCGCTATTTGTATCAGTTGGGTTCCTCGGCAAAACACGGCGTAAAAGTTGTAATACACAACACTCTTGCCGCCAGTGAGTACAGCCTGGTAGACCAGGATACCCATTTGCCTAAACCCAATTATTGGGCGGCCTTATTATGGGCAAAACTTATGGGCACGGAAGTATATGAAGCGGGTGACGGGCAACCCGGCGTTTATTTATTTGCGCACAATACAAAAGGTCAGGCAGACGGCATCACCATTCTGGCCATTAACACCAATAAAGAATCTTCGTCTGTAAATATACCGGCAGATGCGCTGCAATACGTGTTGACTTCTAAAGAAATCCAGGGTGAAACGGTAATGCTGAATGGATCAGAACTAAAGTTAGATGCGAATGACGAACTGCCGCAAATAAAAGGCAATGCGATAAAATCCGGCAACGCAACACTGCCGGCATTAAGTATTAATTTCTTCACCTTTTCTAAAAAGAATGATAAGATTACAGCGGCAAAACAGTAAATTCTTTTTTAACCTGGCAACGGGCCGGATAGAAATCTATTTGTGCTGCCTAAATCAAAAAGCTTAAAAATCAGTAATTTAATAGTTAAGAATTAAACGTTGGAAACCATGGATATTGCTCGCATAACAGACTTCCACAACAAAACCGATGGCATTATTGATAAACTGCTTCCGGAATTGGAAAACATTTATAAAGACATTCACCAAAACCCGGAGCTGTCTATGAAGGAATTCAGAACGGCCAAAATCGCTGCTGATTACCTGAAGAGATATCAATTTGAGGTTACTGCAAATGTTGGTGTAACCGGAGTGGTTGGTATCCTAAAAAATGGAGAAGGGCCTACCGTGATGCTCAGAGCTGACATGGATGCACTTCCCGTAACAGAAGCTACCGGATTGCCTTATGCCAGTACAAAAGTAGACCGGGATGAAGAAGGGGTTGAAGTGGGTGTATCGCATGTATGCGGCCATGATTTACATGTAACCTGGTTAATGGGCGCCGCACGGTTGTTCTCAGAAAATAAAGACCAATGGAAGGGCACTTTACTGGCTGTTTTCCAGCCCGGCGAAGAAGTTGGACGCGGTGCCCAAAGCATGATAGCGGATGGCATGATGGAGCGTTTTCCTAAGCCTGACATCATTCTTGGCCAACACGTCATGGTAGGTCAATCAGGAACTGTGGGTTACCGGGGCGGGCCAATTCTTTCTGCAGGAAATAGTTTAAAAGTTAAGTTGTTTGGCCGGGGATCGCATGGATCACAGCCACAAACATCAATTGACCCGGTGATCATGGCGGCAGCCACAACTATGCGTTTACAGACCATTGTGTCCCGGGAGATTGCCCCAATAGAGAACGCTGTGTTAACGATAGGAGCATTACAGGCTGGCACAAAAGAAAATATTATTCCAGACGATGCCACGCTTAAGTTAAATATCCGCACTTTTGACGATGGCGTTCGGGACCATATACTTTCCGCCGTAAAGCGCATTTGCTGTGCAGAATGTACTGCTTCCAATGCACCAAAAGAACCGGAGTTTACCACACTGGACAGTTATCCCCTAACCGTGAATGACCTTGAGGCCACTCATAAAGTTTCGGAAGCTTTCCATGCTGTATTTGGAGATAATTCCTATGAAACCCAGCCGGCATCTGCGAGTGAAGATTTCAGTGTTTCCGGAAGAAATTGGAAAGTGCCGTATGTTTTTTGGTTTGTTGGAGGAACAGATCCAAAAACATTTTTAGAAGCAAAAAATAACAATCAACTGAATTCTGTTCCGAGCAACCATTCACCAAAATTTGCTCCTGTTATCCATCCTACATTAAAAACAGGGTTACAGGCAATGATGACTGCTGCATTGGCGTGGCTGGATTAGACAACGGTCAGTTTAAATGATCAAAATTCATGCGTTATGTAGTATTTTTGAACTGATCGAAACTTTTGTTTTCGCAATAAGCGGACCCATCGCTGTGAGACTAAGACTTGTTTGGGATTATTGCAATTGCAGAACGACAATTAAATAAAATGATAACTATAGACAATTACTTAGACAGCCATTACATACACCGGAGCAACTGGTTAAGGGCCGCAGTTTTGGGAGCAAATGATGGTATCATTTCTATTTCAAGTCTTGCCATTGGAGTTGCGACAGCAGGTACAGCAAGGGAACCTATTTTATTGGCGACGATTGCAGGACTTGTTGCCGGTGCTTTATCTATGGCTGCCGGAGAGTATGTTTCCGTTAGTTCACAATCTGATATTGAAAAGTCCGATATTGAAAGAGAAAGAAAGGAACTGGAAGAAATGCCGGAAAATGAATTGAAAATTTTAGGCGAGATTTATGAAAGAAGGGGGTTAAAAAAGGAAACGGCACTGCAGGTAGCTAAAGAATTGACTGAATTTGATCCTTTGGGCACACATACCAGAGATGAGTTGGGGATCAATGAAGTAAGTCAGGCAAACCCATTACAGGCAGCTTTTGCTTCAGCCGCCGCGTTTATTGCAGGCGGTATTTTACCCCTTATCGTTACCATATTTGCACCCATAAAGAATATGGAGTATTTCCTTTATGGGGTTACTATAATTTCCCTAATAATACTTGGTGCAGTATCAGGAAAATCCGGGGGCACCGGTATAATGAAGCCAATTATGAGAATTGTGATTTGGGGGATTATTGCAATGGGATTATCTACCCTTGTCGGATATCTCTTTAGTGTTAATGTTTAAACATAAAAATCATGGAATTTAAAACACCCACCGCGCTCCACACCGAGCATGAAGAACTTCACAAAATGCTCAAACATGCAACAGAACTTCCCGGCAAAACCGGTGAAGCCGCAAAAGTAGTTGCTAAAGTACTGCATCCACATTTTATTAAGGAAGAAGAATATGCGCTACCGCCTTTGGGATTACTTCCCATGCTCGCAGATGGGAAAATAGTACCCGAAATGAAGCCGGTTATAGCAATGACCGACAAACTAAAATCAGAACTTCCTGAAATGCTTGCAGAGCATAAACAAATAGACGAAGCCTTGCAGGAATTGTTGAAAGTATCTAAGGCAGAAAATCATCCTGAAGCAACTTTATTTGCAGAGCAACTTATGGAACATGCCAAAATGGAGGAAGTAGTTTCTTATCCAACGGCAATATTGATTGGAGAATATCTGAAGTTGAAACTGAAATAAACTTTTAGTAACCGGCTTAGTTCAATTCGGGACACAAATTATGAAGGTCGTTACCAACCCAGAGGTTATTCCATTGGCCGAAGGAAAATCATTTATTGCAAAGCAGATGTCGGCCAATGCCGGAGAATTTTTGCCGAAACACCGTGCATCCGCAGAATCGGTTCTGGTGATGCAGACAGGCATATGCGTAATGCACCTGGAAGGCACAGAACATATTTTAAACTCCGGAGATGTATTTATTATACCGGCGAATGTGATCCATCAAATTGAAGCAAAACAGGACTTCGCAGCTGTTCATATTATGCCCAAAGAAATAAAATTTGAGTTTTTTAAGTAGAAAAACAGAAAAATCTATTGGCCCGATTCTTATTATTTTTGGGGTATCCTATTGATGAAGCCGGGTCTTTCGCTACTTTACCTTAGCTGATGAAAAATATTTATTCACTTTTAAAACCTGAAACATGAACAAGATGTTAGTTGCTGTTTTCAATGATGAGAAAGCAGCATTTGAAGGGCAAAGCGCCTTGAAAGATTTACATAAAAAAGGCGACATCACGCTGTATGCCTCAGCTGTTGTAAGCAAAGATGAAAAAGGTGCTGTTCACCTCAACACTGCGGCAGAGGCGGGGCCGGGAGGCATGGTTACCGGATTATTTGTCGGTAGCTTAATAGGGTTACTTGGAGGTCCAGTAGGATTAGCGATTGGCGCTTCAACCGGTACTATTGCCGGACTTTTTTTTTGACATAAGCAAAGATGACATTAGTGCGGCTTTCGTGGAAGAAGTTTCAAAAGCACTAACGAACGGCAAAATAGCAGTAATTGCCGAGATTGATGAAGTCTGGACGGTTCCGGTGGATACAAAACTTGATGCTTTAAATGCAATGGTGTTTAGAAGGCTGAATTATGAAGTGGCAGAAGAACAGCTAATACGGGAATCACAAGCCATTGAGGCGGAATATAAAGAGCTGAAAGAAGAACTAAAGGAAGCAACAGCAGAAGGTAAAGCAGATATTACATCAGCAATAGACAAACTGCAAAATAAAGCACAGTCAATAAACGATCAGATCAATAGAAAAGTTAAAGAAACAAAAGATCAGCTTGATGCTAAGGTCAACAAAATGGAGGAACAAATGAAGGATGCCAGTGAAAAAAGAAAGTCTAAATTAGTAAAACGCATCAATGAAGTGAAAAAGGAATACACGGCAAGAACTGAAAAGTTGAAACAAGCATCCCAATTGATTGGAGAAGCTTTTGAGCGTAAACCTAAAGAAGAACCAATTGCCTAATCCGGCGCAGTGGCATGAATCTTAATGTGCAAAAGCAGCAACATTCTGCCGGTCGGCAGAATGTTGCTTGAAAAAAGATCGCTATTTTTTGCAGGAGAAGATGATGCTAATCAGTTGTGGTGCAACGCGGAACCTGTTATGGGAAGTTCTGCCTTTTTTCATTTCTTTTTAAAAGGATCTGGGATAGTTCCTGGCGACGGCCATACTCATTGCGGTAAACTTCCATCAAAACTCCGATCAATGAAAGCAGTAGCGGCCCGAAAATGAGTCCGAGCAGTCCAAATAAATTCAACCCAAGGATTACCCCAAATACAGTGATCAGCGGTGGTACGTTGCCAAGACTTTTAAGGAAGGTAAATCGTAAAACATTATCAACCCCGCCCACAACTATAAAACAATACAATGCCAGCCAAAAGGCATTTACCGGCTGTCCGGATGCTACCAGAACCAGGCAAACAGGAACCCAGATCAGTAACGTTCCCACAACGGGTACAATCGTGGCTGCACCTGTTAATAATCCCCAAAGCAGGGCATTATTAACATCAAAAAACATATAACCAATGGCTGCAAATACAGCCTGGCAAAATGCCATTACAGGAATGCCTATCGTATTAGAACGCACCATCAGCTCTATTTTTGCCCATAACAATTTTTTACTTCGGGCCGAAAAGGGAATGGAGAGACTGATCGTTCTCTCCAGTAACCTGGAATTGGTTTGCATAAAATAGAGAACAAAAAAAGCAACGACGATGTTAGTCAGCATAGCAGCCACAGAGCCGAGTAGCTGCGGAACATATTCTAAAACTTTTTGAACCCAAATAACCAATGAATCCGCCGACATATCTATCTTACTTAATACCGGCTTGCTTGCCATCCATTCCTTAACCTGGTTAAATTTTACTACAATCCTATCCCGGTTGTCAATGACCGAACTGGCCTGTGGCACGATATACCTAATCAATAAGTAAAGTGGCAGTGCCAGCGTTGATAGCGAGAGTCCGATAAAAAGGATACTGGTTATTGATTTATTCCAGTTTTTTTCGGTTGTCAAACGATGATAACGATGCCGGAATAGAATATATAACGTAACCGCACCCAAAAACCCCGACATAAAATATTTAAGGCCGGCGATGGATGCAATGATAAGTATTACTACAAGACTGATAAGAAAAACCTGAACCACCTTTCTATTACTTATCTGTGGTTGGCCATTGGTCATTTTGAATAATTTATTGATACTAAAATTAATGCCTTAAACCAGGAAACAGCATAAGTCAGGCTAACAGGTTCCAAATCATAATATACGCAAATAGCGTCCCTATATTCCTATGCCTGGTAAGTTGCCCCAACCCGGGCCCTTTGCCTTTTTAATTCGCGAGACCGTCCGATTGCGATAATTAAAAAAACACATCGTTAACCTACCTCGCACCATTGTAAAGCCAGGCCTTCGCCTCGGTAAATGCTTGCCGGGTGCTCTTGCCAATTACAGCTTCTTTTTTTAATAAGTGGATCCCCTTTAGTACTTCAGAAGTTGCCTGGGCTTGAAAGGATGAATAACTGTTTTGCCCTAATTCCGTAATATAAAACCGGCCATTCGCTGCTGTTATTTTCTCGTAAAATTTTTCAATTACTTCTATCAAAGTTGCCCCAATATTATTTCTTCCTCTTAATTCCAGAATAATTACGGGATTGCGGGTTTCAGGGTTGATTTCCGGCCACTGTTTTTCCAGCATTCTTGCGCCTGCAAAATGCAAATCGCCATCCACCGCAAAAATGTAAATGGTTTCGTTTTCAATTTGCTCCGGCACCGGAACTTCTTCCATCGTTCCATCATTTAAAAACAGTCTTTGCTGCAGTTTTACCAACCGGGAAGAACTAAAAAAATAAAGGGTGAAAGACAATAGCACGCCAATGAGTACTGCATATTGTACCGGCATAAATAAGGTAACCAAAAAGGTGCACACGAGGCCGATCCTGGAAGCCCATCCGGCTCCCAAACCTGTTTGTTTTCTTCCACCTTCAGCGAACTTGCCATAGCAAAAATCATGATGGCAGCAAGTACCGGCATGCCAACATTTCCAATTAGGCCGGGCAACAATAATACAAGCATTAATACCAGCGTACCCGAAAAAATTCCGGACCACCTGCTTCTTGCGCCAGATACAATGTTCAAAGCTGTGGAACCCAGTGACCCACCAACGCCAATGCCACCGATTAAGCCTGATGATACATTGGCAAGACCCTGGCTGATAAAATCCTTTGAAGTGCTTGACCGTGATCCATCCGGATTGGGCACGCTTTGGCTAACACCGGCTGCCTGAATCAGAACAATCAAAGCCAGCGAAAGTGCTCCGCTAAAAAGAGCAGGCCGCATCAATGAAAAATCGGGCAGGCGAAGTGGCGGCAATCCATTGGGCATTTCCCCTATATCACTCACGATTTCCACATCGGTCCAACCCATAAAAAAAATGAGTAGTGAAGGAATGGCAATGGCAAAGATAGCCGACCTATTTCCCAGGGGCGTTTTAGGCAATAAGAGCATGCAGGCGATAGAGATGATTCCTGGGATGAACGCATGCCAGTTCGTAAGTTGAATGTTCTGAAACAGGTTCACCGTTTGCAGAATTTTATTACTGCCTTCCGCAGGAATGGCAAACAGCGTGGGTAACTGGCTTAAGATGGTCAGGATAGAAATTCCTGCTAAAAATCCCGTCATTACAGAGTAAGAAACAAACCTTACAAGGTTGCCCAGTTTCAAAAACCCCATAACAATCATGATGGCGCCGGAAATTAATACCAGCAAAATCAAAGCATCTACCCGTTGTTCCGGTGCGTATGCTTGTGAAAGTTGGTATAGTAAGAATGCCGCAGCACTCGTGGTAGAGATAATCATCAATTTGGAACTGTTGAATATCCCGCCAACTATGCCTCCACACACGGTTGCAAACAATCCCATGATGGGACTAACTCCTGCGAGCAGTCCACAAGCCATGCCGTCCGGGATCTCGTTCATGGCAACGGTAAGCCCGGCATTTATATCGTCTTTAATTGTTGATTTTTTGATCTGCTTCCGCCTGGCTTCTTCCACGGTATGCTTTAGGCGCATCTCACCGGGAAGGGTATCCTCAGCCGGTTTTTCCGTTTTTTCTGCCTTACTATTTTTAGTGTACCCATTCATGCGGTCAAAAACTATTTTAATAACCGTTGGTTTTAAAATTCATCTTTTTTCAAAAGTCCTTTTTTATTCTGCCCGTAAAAAATAAATTCAATTCCGGGTAAAGCAATTACTTTTCCGGATTATAATTACCAAGCCATTCTCTTGCTTCCAAAATTGCCTGCCTGGTACTTTCGCCAATGATTGCCTCTTGTTTAAAAATGCGCATGCCTCCTAAAATTTCTGAAGCTGCCTGGGTACGTAATATGGAATAGCTACGCTCTCCTAATTCGGTAATGTAAAACCGGCCACCGGCCTCTTCTATTTTGTGATAATAATTCAACAGCACTTCCGTTAAGGTGGCGCCTACATTATTCAGACCTTGCATTTCAAGCACAATTACGGGACGCCGTGTGTACGTTCCTAATTTTGGCCACTGATTTTCTAACATGCGTGCACCTGCAAAATGCAGACTTCCATCCACTGAAAAAATGTGTATTTTTTCACTTTCAAGCTCTACCGGCACGGGTATTTGTTCAAACCTTCCATCACTCATCATCCGCCTGCGGTGCAATTTTACATAGCGTGACGACATAAAAAAATACATAACGAAAGAGAGCATCACTCCAACCAATACGGCGTATTGAATGGGCCAGAACATGGTAACGAGCAAGGTACTGATAAAGCCAACTCTTGCAGCCCAGCCGGCGTTCCACACTTGTTTGTTTTTTTGAGGACGCAGCGAACTGGCCATGGCAAAAATCATAACACCCGCCAAAACAGGCATGGCTACCTGCCCCACCAAACCGGGAACCAGTACTACAAGCAACAGCATAAACACACCTGCAAAAATGCTTGCGAGTCTGCTTCGTGCGCCCGCTACAATATTCAGTGCGGTAGAACCCACGGAACCACCAACGCCAATACCACCAATTAAACTGGAAGATACATTGGCAATACCCTGGCTCACAAAATCTTTGGATGTGTTGGGACGGGAACCATCCGGATTGGGTACGCTCTGACTTACACCGGCTCCCTGTATCAGGGTAATTAATGCCAGTGAAAAAGCGCCGCTTATAAGAGAGGGATTGATCAGCGAAAAATCGGGCAGGTGCAATGAGGGCAGCCCTGATGAAAGTTCACCCACATCACTTACCACTTCAACATCGTTCCATTTCATTAAAAAAATAAAAAGCGAAGGAAGAGCAACAGAAACCAATGCCGACTTCTGTCCCAATGGCGTTTTTGGAAGCAGCACCATAAACACAACTGTGGCTATTCCTGGTATTAAAGCATGCCAGTTGGTAAGCCTGATATTTTGGATAAGGTCAACGGTTTGCATGATTTTATTGGAACCGGTTGCATCAAAACCAAAGAATGTGGGCAACTGGCTCAAAATGGCAAGAATGGAAATACCAGCCAAAAAACCGGTCATTACAGAGAAGGAAACAAACCGCACCAGGTTACCGAGCTTTAATAATCCCAAAACGATCATGATAAGGCCAGCGAGCAACACCAGCAAAACAACAGCACCCACCCGCTGTTCTTCAGCATAAGCCTGAGTGATCTGGTACACCATAAAAGCGGATGCACTGGTGGTGGAAACAATCATCAACTTGGTACTGTTGAAAATGCCACCGGTAATGTTTCCGCAAACACAGGCAAACAACCCCATTACGGGACTAACACCTGCCAACTGCCCACAAGCCATCCCACTCGGAATTTCGTTCATAGCTTTGGTGAGGCCGGCATTGGCATCGGCAGACAGTGTTGATTTTTCGGGTAGTTTGTAACGATGTGCTTTCACCGTTTGCTTCAACTCTTCTTCCCCGGGAAGCATTTCTTCAACAGAAATGGCCTCGTTTTCTATTTCCTTATTGATCGAATCCTTATCCATGTTTTGTTAATATTGTTGGACAGTGATGTTACCCAATCGAATACAAATAATATTAAACGTTCTCATACGTTACCTCCTCATAATCCTCCACAATCTTAATCTTATTGTCTTTAGACAGAACCTTTGCAATCACGAGCAGCATGGCAATCCCCAGGCTGTTGGCAATGGTAATAATTACCAGCACTTGCGGGTGGTCACCAAAATTTTGAGCGGCGATGATCATACTTGCCGCAGTGTTTTTTTGTGCAGTGCCCAGTGCAGCCACATCCTGCAAGTGGTCTTTGCGGCTCAAGCCGCCTAATAAATAACCAATGCCAAAGGCGCCTAATATGAAAACGATACCAATAAGAATAGCGCCCTGTCCAAAAATTTCCTTCAGTTGAGGAAAGTATCCTGCTAAAGTTGAAACCAACATAACGTACAAAGCCCAGTTACCGATTTTTGCCACCCAGGGCTGAATCGTTTTTCCAGGCCTGGGTAAAAATTTAATCAGTAGCAACCCAAGGATGATAGGTAAAATCAATTGCTTAATTAATGTCCAGGCAATTGCTCCGCCGCTAACTTCAACCTGCGGAATAACGTTAGGCAATACCAGCGGAACAAATACAACGGTACCCAATACGAGTATGATCATCGTGCTTGCCCCCAATGCTAACTCATGCTTTGATTCTTGTGTAAGTTTTATAAGGAACGGCGCACCGGCGCACATACTGAATATGGTGAGACCCGTTTCCAGGTAGGGGTCCAGCGGAAAAAAATAAAGCAATACCCACATGAGAAATGGTGCAAAAAGAAAATTGGCCAGCAACATAACAATTGCAAACTTTCTGTTTTTCAGGTATGCCAGGATGTTGCTTAACTTCTGTGTAAGTCCAACGTTGAACATCGTTAGGAACACAAAAACAGGCAGAACGATGGACGATATTTTGATCAGGATCTCAAACATGGGGATATCGTTTAATCACCCGGAGTTGTTGATTTCGCATTCCTAGTTCCTGATTTTTTAGCTTTCGTTTTGGGGCCTGTCCTGTGTTTTGCATCAAACCGAAAAAATTCTTCATAACCCAATTTTTGCACCGCGGATTCGCCGTTGGATTTTATGTACCCCACCGAAATCGCATAAGCCTGCCAATCGGCTTTCAGTTCGTTGAATTTATCAGGAAATTCTTTCGCCACATTTTTTTCTTCTTTGATATCTTCCTTCAGATTGTAAAGATGCCATTCATCACCTTTGCCGTAGGGCGGTGGCATAAAGATCAGCTTCCAATCACCTTTTTTCACGGCCTTGCATTCACCTATTTCAAAACCCAGCACTGCAAATTCATTACGAATGGGCTGCTTTGTTTCTTCCTGCAGGTAAGGTTTTAGCGAAGTGCCATAAAGCGGCTTCAAATCTTTATTGTCGCTGGGATATTTTATATTGGCATAATCAAGAATGGTTGGCATCAGGTCGGTAACATGCAACAATTCATCCGTAACCACGCCCCGCTTGTGAACCCGTGTCCCCGAAACAATCAGTGGTGTTTGCGTACCCCCTTCATACGTGGTTACTTTAAAGTACGACAATGGTGTATTAGCCACTTCTGCCCAGGCCCCGCCAATGGAAATAAAAGAATTTATTTTGCCGTAATTCGGAAAGCTGTTGTCATAGCTTTTTGCAATTAATTCCTCCGTATTGGGCTTATAAAAAGCAGGCTCTTTGGGGTTGGCGCCATTGTCTGATAAAAAGAAAATAATAGTGTCGTCAAACTTGTTTAATGCTTTCATCTTGTCAAACAACCGTCCTGTATTCCAGTCCAGGTTTTCAATCATGGCGGCGTAAATTTCCATTTTTCTTGCCTGGTCTTTTTGTTCCTCCTCCGTAAGTTCGTTCCACTTCTTAAACATGCCACTGCCTTCATTCTCTGTCAGGTCATCAGGTATCAGGCCCAGCATTTTCATTTTTTTCAGGCGCTGTTCATGAATAGCATCATAGCCGCTGTCATAAGTTCCTTTGTATTTATCCAGCCACCTGTCCGGCACTTGCAAGGGATCATGCGGTGAGGTAAAAGACAAGTAAGCAAAAAATGGTTTGTCATCGTTTTGTTCTGATAAATATTGGATCATCTTATCGGTATAAAAATCGGAAGAATAAAAGTTTTCCGGAAGATATTCTACTGTTTCCCCGTCTTCAGAATACTTTGTATGCGGCTGTTCAAAGGCACTTAAAGCCCGCTGGTCGCTGAAGTGGCTGGCGCCGCCACCTAAAAAAGAAAACGTGCGTTCAAAACCACGCGCATATGGCCGGCGTTCTTTATGTTCACCCAGATGCCATTTGCCTGCCATCCAGGTATGATAGCCAGTTCCTCTTAAAATTTCAGGAATGGTTAAAACATTTTTATTTAAAACGCCTTCGTAACCCGGCTGCATGTATTGGTTGGTGGCATGCATGGGGGGCATGTTGCCCAGCCCCGCCTGATGGTTGTCACAGCCCGACATCAACATAGACCTTGTGGGTGCACAAAGCGCCGACGTATGAAAGTGCCGGAAGCGGACACCGTTGTCTGCCAACTGCTGAATGTTCGGTGTGCTGATTTCACCACCAAATGGCTGGCAATCTGAATATCCCATGTCATCCACCACGATGAGCAGGAAATTTGGTTTTCGCTGATTACTCATATTATCATAGATTTTACGATCCGAATATCCCTATCAAGATATTACATTTGTTTGAAAAAAATGCCAATTCAATTCGATCTTTTGTATTTGGATTGGATATTGTAAAAAAGCCAATGCAGGTTAGCGGAATTGAAACATTTCCTTTTTATTGCTTTTCCGGTAAAATGTATATCCTGGTCAATGAGACCGTATTCACTTGCCGCCTTAAAAACTATTCAATCGGCTCTTTTGGTAAAGCCTTGTCCTTTTGCAAAACGAAAATCTGTAGTACACAAACAACAGCTTACCTTTAATGGCAGAATTTTCTACTGTATTGGGCACTGCCAATTTTGATCAACGAAGAATAACTGTAATCACTTCGCGTATTCGTGGCAGACTGGATAAGTTATTTGTAAGAAATCCGCAGCAATATGTACTGGAGTGGCTTGGCAGGATTGCTATTATCGCCGTGATTGTGATGAATGCAGTCATAGGTTTTTTTATGGAATACCAGGCACAACGTTCTATGGAGGAGCTAAAGAAACTTACAATAGTACCTGCAAGAGTCTTAAGAGAGGGCAAGTTGTCTGAAGTGCCTTCGGAAGAATTGGTGCCTGGCGATATTATATTTATAGAAGGTGGAGATATGGTTACTGCTGATGCCAGGGTCATAAAGTCAACGCAATTACAAACCGATGAATCTGCGCTGAGCACGGAGTCCAGCGATATTTTTCTATTAAATGATAAATCTTAATTGAATTCTATAAATTTCAAATCTTAATTTATGAATAAGAAAACACTTCAAGCAAATCAGGTATACAAACTTTTGCCTCTGGATATTGAAGGCATTGATTCACTCATAGAACTTGCGCTTAATTTACGCTGGTCATGGAACCATGCAGCCGATAAATTATGGCAACAGCTCAATCCTGCTCTTTGGAAAATTACTCAAAACCCGTGGATTATCCTGCAGTCCGTTTCAAGAGAACAGCTAGAACAGAAATTAGCCGATGCTACTTTCCGCAAGAATATGGAAGAGCTTATGAAGATTAAAGAGCAGGAGGATAAATCACCGGCATGGTTTCAGCAAAACCATACAACTGCACCGCTTTCCAGAGTCGCCTATTTTAGTATGGAATTTATGTTATCCGATGCACTGCCGATTTATAGTGGCGGATTGGGTAATGTTGCGGGTGACCAGTTAAAGACCGCCAGTGATCTGGGTTTACCGGTTGTTGCGATAGGCCTGCTATATGCGCAGGGCTATTTTCGACAGGAGATTGATCAGTATGGCAATCAGCAGCCATTGTTTCCGTATAACGACCCCGGACAGTTGCCTATTACACCATTACGGTTACCAAATGGGGAATGGCTTCGCATTAAAATATCATTGCCAGGCCATCCAATCTGGCTTCGCGCCTGGCAGGTTCAGGTAGGAAGAGTGAAACTGTATTTACTGGATAGCAATGATGCAATTAATCTACCCGTTCATCGCGGAATCACCAGTGAACTCTATGGTGGCGGCCCCGAACTAAGGATAAAGCAGGAAATATTATTAGGAATAGGAGGCTGGAAATTATTAAAAGCATTAGATGAAATACCGGAAGTTTGTCATATGAATGAAGGGCATGCCGCTTTCGCGGTATTGGAGCGGGCTAGTGATTTTATGAAGGAAAATGATGTTTCCTTTGAGGAAGCATTAACAGCCACAAGGGCGGGTAATTTATTTACAACACATACAGCGGTTGCTGCCGGATTTGATCATTTTACTCCGGCGCTTATGGAGCAGTTTCTTGGTGATTATACCCGAAATGAACTGAAAATTAGTTTTGATGATCTTTTGGCGCTTGGCCGGCAGGAACCAGGAAATGTCAACGAAAACTTTAATATGGCCTACCTGGCAATCCGGGGCAGCGGCGCGGTGAATGGTGTTAGCCGTTTGCATGGCGAGGTTAGCCGAAGGCTTTTTCAAAATCTTTTTCCCCGTTGGCCGGTGGAAGAAGTACCGGTTGGATATGTAACAAATGGAGTGCACATGCCCTGCTGGGATTCGGAATATGCCGACAAAATTTGGACAGATGCTTGTGGAAAGGATCGCTGGAAAGGTAATTTGGAAAACCTGGATCAACAGATTTTTCAAATACCCGGAGAGGATCTTTGGAAATTTCGTATCAACTCCCGGAAAAATCTCATCAGTTTTATCCGGGCTGAATTTGAAAGCCAGATGTCTGCTTCAGGACAGCACGGGATGATTGAAATGGCAAAAGAGATATTTGATCCCAATACGTTAACACTGGGCTTTGCACGTCGCTTCGTTCCATATAAAAGGTCCGACCTTTTGCTGTATGATCCCGAAAGATTTATACGCATACTCACAGACACGGAAAAGCCAGTGCAGTTAGTCATTGCGGGTAAAGCACCGCCATTTGATGAACCAGGAAAGACATTGATACGCCGGTGGATACATTTCATTCAACAGCATAATTTATATAAGCACGTCATCTTTTTAAGCGATTACGATATGATGATGGGAGAATGCCTTGTACAAGGGGTGGATGTTTGGATAAATACGCCAAGGCGACCCTGGGAAGCAAGTGGTACAAGTGGCATGAAGGTATTGGTCAATGGAGGTATCAATTTGTCGGAACTGGATGGTTGGTGGGCTGAAGCGTATACACCTGAAGTAGGATGGGCTTTGGGGGATGGATTGGAACACCATGATGATCCTGCCTGGGATGTCGCGGAAGCAAACGAATTATACGACTTACTGGAACAGCAGGTAGTACCCGAATTTTACACACGCAACGACAATGGAATACCAGAAAGCTGGGTAGCAAAGATTCGAAATAGCATGGCTAAACTTACACCGCGATTTTCAGCCAATCGCACAGTTCGTGAATATACGGAACAATATTACCTGCCTGCGGCAAGTAATTATATTAAACGGGCTGCAGAAAAAGGTGCTGTTGCAAAACAAATTGTCAATGCGAAGCATGTTTTTAAAAGCAATATAGATGATATAAAAATAGGTGAACCCGAAGCTGGAATAGTTGAAAATGGATACTTGTTTCGTGTGTCTGTTTTACTGAATGATATTAAACCTGATGAAATTTCAGTTGAGCTTTTTGCTGATGGTATAAATAACGGAAAGGCTGAAAGGATCAACATGGAGTCAGATTCAAACTTTTCCGGCAAGGATGAGCGTATTTATCGTGCAAAGGTAATAACAACCAGACCAGCCGGCGATTACACTGTTCGCATCATTCCCAACTATGAGAATATTTCTGTACCGCTGGAGGATAACACAATTCTTTGGCAGCGTTAATATTAATTTGATAATTGTTCTTATGAAACAACCTTATATCATGCAGAAATATGCCTTGCTAAGAAAGGCGATCCTGTAACGTTCCGGCGGCAGGGCATCTCCATTAAGAGAACTATTTTTATTAATAAGTGCAGTAAAATGCATTAAAATCAGAAAACCTTAAAACGGAATATTATGAAAAAAATTAAAATTGCCGTTAACGGTTACGGTGTAATTGGAAAACGGGTTGCAGATGCTGTTGCCCTTCAGGATGATATGGAACTGGTGGGAATTTGTGATGTAGTAAACGACTGGCGCATTAAAATGGCAGTAAGTAAGCACTATCCTGTTTATGGCTTTGATGAGGCTTCCTGCGATAAAATGAAGAAAGCCAGTATTCCCATCCAGGGAACTTTGGATGATTTGTTGAATGAGACAGATGTGATTGTTGATTGTACACCCAAAAAAATTGCAGCACAAAATATTCCCCGGTACCGGCAAAATGGTAAAAAGTTTATTGTGCAGGGTGGCGAAAAACACGAAATGACAGGTCACTCTTTCAGTGCGGAAAATAATTATGAAACGGCTATAGGCCTTGACAGTACCCGTGTAGTTTCCTGCAACACTACTTCCATTTTGCGAACACTAACGGCACTGAAGAACGCAGGGCTACTGTTAAAAGCAAGAGCAACTTTACTGCGCAGAGCCACAGATCCCTGGGAAAGCCACTTGGGTGGTATTATGAATACCCTGGTTCCTGAAAAAGATATTCCAAGCCACCAGGGACCTGATGCGCAAAGCGTTGACCCTTCACTTGATGTAATTACCACAGCGGTAAAGGTACCCGAAACGTTAAGTCATCTCCATTACTGGAATGTGCAATTAACCAGAAATGCAACAAAGGAAGAAGTGCTGGAAGCGTTTCAGAAATCATCACGGATAGCTATGGTCGAATATTCGGATGGATTATCAGCCAATAATACCATCAAAGAATTGATGCTTGATTTAGGCCGTCCCTATGGTGATATGTACGAGGTAGCATTGTGGAAAGATATGCTGAAAGTACAGGGCAATGAATTGTTTTATGCCTATGTCGTAGATAACCAGGCTATCGTTATACCCGAAACAATAGACGCTATTAGAGCATTAACAGGCATAGAACAAAACGCTACCCAGTCCATCGAAAAGACCAATGAAAGTCTGGGCATAAAACAAGCGTATTATTAATCTGTCTTTTGGCATCCTAAACTTTTCGATTTTCAACATTCGATTGCTGAATAAAGGAATTGTCCTTTGCCAGGAGTTGTATGACAGTCCTAATCTTTTAGAACAAATAGGGATCAATGAACTAAGGCATGAGAAAATCCTCGGAGATTCCAAAGAATTATGTAGAACTAAATAAAATTTATTATGAGGGAACTTGAATCAATTCTGAAATCATTTGAGCCTGGCGAAAGAATAGATACTAACTGGTATGTCTTAACAGGAGGACCAAGCACTGGAAAGACAACTACTATAAACCTGCTTTTTGAAAAGGGTTATAAGACTACTATAGAACACGCAAGACATTATATTGATACACAACAAATAGATGGCAAAACTGTAGCGGAAGTAAGAGCTAACCAGGAGAAATTTCAGTTGGGTGTTCTAAAAATGCAGATAGAAGAAGAAAAATCACTTGCGCCTTCGGATATGGTTTTTCTGGACAGAGCCATTCCCGATGGACTAGCCTACTACCGCTTTTTAAACATTCCTGAGCGTGAAAGTCTTAAGGATGTATGGCAGTTGTTTCAGTATAAAAAAATATTCATTCTTGAACGTCTTCCCTTCATTAAAGATTATGCCCGTACGGAGGATGAAGCTGCCCAAAGAAAAATTCATGAATTAATTATAGATACGTATAAGTCATTTGGGTTTTCGCTTGTGCATGTGCCTGCGCTCCCGCCGGAAGAACGGGTTGATTTCATTTTAAAAAATTTGTAAAACGTTTCGGTAGCAGACTGAGATTAAATAGAAGTTTTGCAGCTATAAAAAAGGATAAAGGCAATTGTATGATGAAAAGTTAAAACTCACTGAATATCTAAACAAAAATGGGCTCTTAGACAAACAAGTTCTTAAAACAAGGATTGTTCTTATTTTGTTATGAGCTATCAGTAAAAAGAAGAAATTTAGAAGACATTTAAATTACCGAATATGGAACATTCTCACCACCACCACAGTGAAGCAAAAAAGAAAACGCAAAACCAGCAACATGAAATGAAACACCCCCAACATGATGCACATGCAGAGGATGCTATTGATGATGCGCACTCAAAGCATGACAAACATGCCGGTCATCATACGGAAGACTTTCTAAAACGTTTTTGGATTTGTTTGGTGTTAACAGTTCCTGTTTTGCTGCTTTCACACATGATACAGGATTGGTTCAACTTTAGCATTAAATTTCCGGGTGATAAATATGTATTACTTGGCTTAGGTACGATTATCTATTTCTATGGCGGAATGCCATTCCTGAAAGGACTGGTAACAGAGGTTAAAAACAATGCAATTGGCATGATGACTTTAGTGGCTTTGGCCATTACAGTAGCTTATGTGTACAGTGCAGCGGTTGTATTTGGTTTGCAGGGTATGGACTTCTTTTGGGAGCTGGCAACGCTGATAGATATTATGTTGCTTGGCCACTGGATAGAAATGAGGTCAACGATGGCCGCTTCCAATGCTTTGCAATCGTTGGTGGCGTTATTGCCTTCTGATGTGCATATTGAACACAATGGGGTCATAACAGAAATAAATATCCAGGAGCTTAAAAAGGATGATATAGCGGTAATCAAACCTGGGGAGAAAATACCTGCTGATGGCGTTGTGACAGAGGGCAGTTCATTTGTAAACGAAAGTATGCTCACGGGCGAAAGTGTGCCGGTGAAGAAAGAGAAAGATACGAAGGTAATAGCCGGCGCCGTAAATGGTGATGGTTCCTTACGCATCAGGGTTACAGGAACAGGTAAAGACAGCTATCTGAATAAAGTTATTACGCTCGTTCAGTCGGCGCAAAGTGCAAAATCAAAAACACAGAACCTTGCAGACAAGGTGGCTAAATGGCTAACATATATATCCATTGTTGTAGGTGTTATAACATTTATTGTGTGGTATGCTCAACAAGACCTTGCATTTGCGTTAGAACGAATGGTAACCGTAATGGTAACAGCATGCCCTCATGCGTTAGGTGTTGCCATACCCTTAGTTGTTGCCATATCCACTACTGCAGCCGCTACCCATGGATTATTGATTAGAAACAGAACAGCCTTTGAAAATGCAAGAAACCTAACAACAATTATTTTTGATAAAACCGGTACACTTACAAAAGGCTCGCACGAAGTGCAAAACATTTTCAGCCTTTCGGATAAATACACCAGTGATGACATATTGCAGTATGCAGCAGCCATACAACAACATTCAGAGCATTATATAGCAAGAGGGATATTAAGAACATTAAAAGAAAAGAATTTGCAACTATGGCACTCATCCGATTTCAAATACATGCAGGGCATTGGTGTATCGGGTAATGTTAATGGAAAGAAAATAGTTGCTGCCGGCCCTAATTATTTCTTTAAAGAAAACAAGCAACTGCCGGCGATACCTCCGGAAACAGATCAAAGTTCCGAAACAGTAAACTTTTTGATGATTGATGATGAACCTGCGGGCATCATCACCTTAGCAGATACGATTAGAGAAAGTTCGGCAGAAGCCATTGCACAGTTAAAGCAAATGAACATCAAATCATTTTTGCTTACAGGCGACAATGAGAAAATTGCAGCATCAGTATCAAACAAACTGGGCATGGACGGTTACCTGGCAAACGTGTTGCCTCATCAAAAACTGGAAAAAATAAAAGAATTTCAGGATAAGGGTGAAATAGTTGCCATGACTGGTGACGGCGTAAATGATGCCCCGGCATTGGCACAGGCAGACATAGGCATAGCAGTAGGTTCGGGTACAGATGTAGCAGCCGAAACTGCAGACATCATATTAGTAAACAGCAATCCAAAAGACGTTGTGAAAATGATAGATTTTGGAAGAAAGACATACCGGAAAATGATACAAAATCTTGTTTGGGCTGTAGGGTATAATGTTATCGCTATTCCATTGGCAGCGGGTGTGCTTTATCCAAAGTTTATGCTCAGCCCCGCCATGGGTGCAGTACTTATGAGTCTAAGCACAGTAATAGTAGCAATAAATGCCAAGTTGCTGAAATTGAAGTAAGACGCTCTTTTTCAGTTAGTTAGATTGGTCGTTGGCACAAACTTAAGAGATTAAAGGTGTAAAACATACAAATACAGGGCAGGATTTTTGCAATGATTAATTGTTTAGGGGTAATTTTAAGTTGAATAAAAGAACTTTCTTGATCATTTGAATGGTTTTGAAGAAGGTGACAAGAATAAATTCCAATTCGTTAGTATTTAAATGAAAGGGACCAAATCCATACAGTTAAAAGCAGCTTTCTTACTGGTTGTATTTTCTTTGAATACTATAGTAGGATTTGCCTGTTCCTTAGGGTTGGATATGGGTTACAATTCAAAACACCACGATAGTGAAGAAGCTACACAAGCCGTAGTTCATATTCATAAAGATGGCAAAAAACACATCCATCAAAAAAAGAAGGAAAGCAGCAACAAAGAGAAATCTCACCAGCACGGCAAAGAGAATACAACCCAAGCAGTAGTACCTATTCACCAAGATCGAAAAGAACATGACCATCATGAGAAAAAGAAAGCTCACAGTCATTATAAGATAAATAACATAGAACAGTCGAAGAAGGACAAAGACGATTGCTGCACTGCTGAAGTAATGAATTTTCAACAAATTGACAAGTCAATACCTAATCCGGTAAGCGTTATTCACCCGGTTTTCTTTACATCTTTTGTAGTTGTTTATTACAATATCACTTTATTAGCGTACACAAATGTTGTTAGAGACAAAAAACTATTTGTCCGAAGCGGTCATCCCCCCATACCGGACATTCGCATAGCTATTCAGAGTTTCCAGATATGATTTGATGTAAGATTAATTCAGTCTGCATGGTATTGCCATGCCTGTATGTATTTCTTATAACATTAAATCATTCATAAGATGAAAAAGATATTTTCAATAGTTGCAATTTTCGCAACTGTATTTCTGCAAAATAGTTTTGCCCAGGACAGTACAATAAATGCACAAACACAACTTCCCCAACTACTCACTTCTTACTATGGCATAAAAGATGCATTGGTTGCAGGCAATACCGGCAAAGCAGCTGCAAGTGCCGGTGAATTTGTAAAAGCAGCCAACGGCATTGATTACAAAGTAATTTCTGAAGGTAACATACATGCCTTACTGAAAGATGCCGGCGCGATTTCAGAAACAAAAGACCTCAAAAAGCAACGGGAGCAATTTGCCCGGCTTTCTACCAACATGATTACACTGGCAAAGTCAGTTAAGCTGGGAACACAACCTGCTTACGAAACCTATTGCCCCATGAAAAAAGCTTCGTGGCTCAGCGATAGTAAAACAATCAAAAATCCATACTACGGCAGTGCTATGCTAAGTTGCGGCAATATAGTTGAAACCATAAACAAATAACACGTCCCCTTCAATCCGGCAGCTGCATTGAGCAATGCTGCCTGGATAAGCTATTCCTTAAAAAATATAATCAACAAAGATGAAAACATTACTCATGATCACAATTGCAGTTGTTTCCTTGTCTGCCTGCAACAGCAACGATAATCAATCAAAAGAAACAACAGCTGCATCAAGTGATACAACCAAAATGGAGATACCGTCCGCTACTACAGAAACAAAAAGCTACAACCCGGTAAACGATGTGGTTGCCTCTTATTTGCAGCTTAAGAATGCGTTGGCAAGTGATAACAGTAAAGATGCTGCCACAGCCGGAAGCAAAATGCAAAAGGCTATTGAGCAAGCAGACATTACTTCTTTTTCTGCTAACCAAAAAAAGGTATTTGCCGATGTAAAGGATGATGCAATAGAACATGCAGAACATATTGCAGCAAACGCAAATAACATAGCACATCAACAGGAACATTTTGAAACGCTCAGTAAAGATGTTTACGATATCGTAAAGGTTTCTGGAACAGATCAAACCCTGTATCAAACCCATTGCCCAATGTATAATACTAACAAAGGCGCCAACTGGTTGAGCGAAACAAAAGAAATTAAAAAATCCATACTTCGGAGCTAAAATGCCCACTTGCGGCGAAGTGAAAGAAGAAATTAAAAAAGGGCTATGAGTCGGATGAAAAAAATAGGCTTAGCTGTTGTGATTGTGCTGATAGGCATTCAGTTAATACAACCTGCCCGTAATAAAAACGGGCAGGTATTTCCAACAGATATTTCCAAAACAATTTCCATTCCTGAAAACATCCAATTGGTTTTGCAAACAGCCTGTTATGATTGCCATATTGATTGGGCGCTGGGGGCAAAAGACAGCCTTGAACAAAATAAACGGTAATGAAAAAAATAAAAACAGTAACACTCTTTATTCTAAAGGCAATTTTTCTGCGCAAGAAAAAATATTGTCAATAAACTAAATAAAATGAAAAAGATATTACTCCCTGCCATGCAATTGGTTTTGCTTGTTGTTTTTGGGCCTGATATTCAGGCGCAAAAAAACCAAACTCAAGTTATCTGCACTTGTCCAATGCATCCTGAAATAAAAATGGACATGCCCGGCAACTGCCCTAAATGCGGAATGACATTGGTCAAAAAAACAGTAAAAGTTGCTGCGCCCCAAAAAGTATCTCAAAAAAAGGAGGAGATGAAAATGGCAAAAGATACCGTGCCGATAAAAAACGAAAAGAAAGAGATGCCCGACATGGATATGAAGAAAGATATGAACATGATAAAGGATACAATGAAAATGGATCATTCGAAGCCGGATGCGGCTAACCAGATTGGCGGAAAGGTAATCGCCGATCCGGGCAAAACAGTTCGTTACGATTTATATGTTACTGATACCATGGTAAACTATACCGGCAAGCAAAGGCATGGGCTGGCGGTGAATGGCTCCATTCCCGCACCACCACTCATTTTTACGGAAGGCGATACGGCTGAAGTCTATTTGCACAATATGCTTAAAACGGAAACCTCTATCCACTGGCATGGCGTTATACTTCCCAATGAGCAGGATGGTGTTCCCTTCTTAACCACTTCTGTAATTCCCGGTGGTACAACTCATTTGTACAAATTTAAAGTGGTGCAAAATGGGACCTATTGGTATCATTCCCATACCGGCTTGCAGCAGCAGTTGGGTACGTATGGGCCATTGATATTTAGAAGCAGGGAAGATGATACAATGAATGGAACTGGAAATGAAACAATGAAGATGAACAATCCTTACACGGCAGAATTCTCATTGGTGTTAAGCGACTGGACGGATGAACATCCTCACCAGGTGCAACGCAGATTAAGAGCCGCCAACGACTGGTATGCTATTAAAAAAGGAAGTGTGCAGGGCTACGCAGAAGCCATTAGCAAAGGATATTTTACCACAAAACTTGGCAACGAATGGAAACGCATGACTGCTATGGATGTGGCCGATGTGTACTATGAAAAGTTTTTAAGTAACGGTAAACCCGAAGCTGAGGCCCCACAGTTCAAGGCAGGCGATAAAGTCAGATTGCGTGTGGTGAACGGTGGATCATCCTCTTATTTCTGGCTGCAATATGCCGGTGGTAAAATGACGGTCATTGCCAATGACGGAAACGATGTAGAACCGGTAGAAGTGGATCGGTTAATAATAGGCGTGGCAGAAACGTATGACGTGGTTGTAACCATTCCTGCCGACATGAGTTATGAATTCCGGTCAACAGCAGAAGACCGTAGCGGCTATACCTCGCTGTGGCTGGGCAGCGGCATGAAAATGCCGGCGCCAACCCTGCCAAAGCTGAAATATTTTGAGGGTATGAAAATGATGAATGGCATGATGAAATTGAATGGTGATATGAAGCCGATGCCGGGCATGCAAATGAGCCTTCAATCAATGGACATGAACAGCGTCATGTATCCTGAGATTACCGGCAGTGATGAAGATAAAAGCAGTTCCGGAATGCATGAGATGCACAGCATGAACATGGATGGCATGAAGGATAAGAAAGCGGATACCGCTGCATCCGGTAAGGTGCATGACATGAATGCTATGGACCACGCCAAAATGGATACATCAAAAAGTATGGAAGGGCATGAAATGCCCGGTATGAATATGGGTAGTAGCACCAACATTGTAACCCTTAATTATGCCATGCTTCGTTCCCCGGTGAAAACAACAATGCCGGATGTGCCCACCAGGGTATTGCACTTTACGCTTGAAGGAAACATGAACCGTTATGTATGGTCTGTCAATAATAAAACCTTGAGTGAGTGGGATAAAATCTTAATTAAACAAGGTGAAAAAGTACGCATTGTTCTTACCAACAATTCTATGATGCGGCATCCCATGCACCTGCATGGGCACGACTTTCGGATATTGGGAGCGCAGGGCGAATATGCTCCTTTTAAAAACACGATAGACATCATGCCAATGGAAACCGACACTCTTGAATTTGCGGCTAACAAAGATGGCGACTGGTTTTTCCATTGCCATATTTTATACCACATGATGGCGGGTATGGGCAATGTTTTAAGCTATCAAAACTCACCGCCCAATCCCCAATTACCCGATAAATCATTAGCCTGGAAGCAATTCAAACGTAGCGAAAGAATGATCCTTTCAACAGCAACTATTGGTTTGGAAAGCAATGGCAGCGATGCAACGTTTCAGGTATCGGGCAACCGTTTTGAATTACAGGGTTTATGGCACCTGGGTTTCACACCAGAACACGGGCGGGAAGTAGAATTAAATTTTGGACGCTACCTGGGCAAGATGCAATGGTTATTTCCTTACGTGGGTTTTGATTATCACTACGCCAAAGTGGACAAAAATCAAATAGCAAAGAACGCATTCGGGCAGTTGAGCAATAAAAGTGACCGGAAAACTTTTGTGGTTGGCTTGCAATACACATTACCTATGCTTATAGTGGCGGATGCAAGGGTAGATGGCGATGGCAAGTTCCGTTTCCAATTGGGCCGGGAAGATATACCCCTTACCAATCGTTTAAGAGGAAACCTTATGTGGAATACCGATAAAGAGTACGCAGCAGGCTTAAGATATGTTCTAAGAAAGTGGCTTGCCTTATCTACACACTACGATAGTGATATGGGATGGGGTGCTGGAATTGCCATCATTTATTAAGCATACTCAATAATCAACTTATTTCTTCACCTTAAGCCAATTATTATGAATGGGCATCCCACGCACAAAACTTGAATAGAATCCTGCCTTCAAAGAGCTTATGGTCAGCAGCATACCGGAGCACAAATAGGGGTAAATAAATGCAAAACGCCCCCGAAATGGAGGCGTTTTTTGTGGAGGTTACCGGAGTCGAACCGGTGACCTTTTGCATGCCATGCCACCAAATGCGTAAAATCATTGCTATTCAAATTTTATAATTTACCTTAGCAAAGCCTTACCCAGTAAGGATTACAATATCTATTGCCTCATCAAATGGCAACAAATAAAATCATCGGTTAGTTTTAAAAATGTTTTAAAAATCTGTAAAAATAGTCTGGCATGCAAGTGGTCTGTGAAAGTGTGCTGTGGAAATATCACCAGCTCAAAGATGAAGGGTTTACGGTAAAAGTCCGGATGACAAATTTTCGAAATGTTGAGTACATCAGCACTGAAATGTCATGTAAAACGGAGCATTGGGATCATGATAACAATGAACCCCTACCCTATTGCCCCACATACTCGAGACTTGTCTCCAGGATCAAGGAAATCAAAGAAGATATTGACTTCGAATTAAAGCTAGCAAAAAAACAGGGAGAAAATATTTCCATAAAGGAACTAAAGCAACGCGTTGAAAAGAAACCTGAAAACACGCCTATAACTGCGCCAAAGAAACGCATCCTGGAATTTTACGACGTAATAATTGAAGAACTGGAAAAGCAAGGCAGGACTGGCTATGCAGATGTTTTCAAAGCTAACAAAGGTATTATTTCTAATCATCTGCTTTGTTATAGAGATAGACATTTCCACGAATTAAAGTCAGGAGATTTTCTTGATTTAGAAAACTATATAAGGACGCTTAAAACTGAATCTACAAAAAGCAACTACCTGCGCTCATTTTACGCACTCTGGAATCTCGCTATAAAAAGAGGATTATGCCCAAAGGAGCACCATCCCCGGCATTTTATCAGCTTTCAGCCCTATAAAAAGATTAGAACCAAAAAAAGGGCAATATCTGAGGTCTATATTAAAATGATTGAAAAGCTTGAATATGATTATAGCTCCCGACCTTTCCGGTCCCAGAAGTACTTTTTGTTCAGCTATTATTGCCGTGGTATGAACTTTACGGATATGGCCAAGCTCAAATATGATGAACATATACTTAACGGTCATATCAATTATAAACGATCAAAAAATAAACGCCACTACAGCTTTGAACTTCACCCCAAAGCATGGAAAATAGTGCAAATCTTTAAGGTATATCCGATGCAAAGTGAAGGCGGCTACGTATTTCCTATTCTTGATTTGTACCATGATACGCCACGCAAGATTGCTACCCGTATTGACAGTGCCCTAAAAGACTTTAATGAAGACCTATTGGAATTTGAAAAGCAAATCAATTGTCCAAAGCATCTTACCTCCTATGTTTCACGTCATTCATTTGCAACCAACCTGAGAAAAAATAAAGTGGATATTTCTATTATTAAGGAAGCGATGGGACATGAAACCGAATTTCAAACCAATACGTACCTCGAAGACATTGATGACAGCCTGGTTGCCCAGGCAATAAAAAACGCACTTAAGTAAAAAAATTCTGGATTCAGGTAAATGACGTGATTAAAATCTAATTATCAACTTTTCTTGAAATCCATCTTGTTCGAAATACCAAACCAATTTTATTTGACAAAATGTTACTCTATTTCCCGACAAATACAATGTATAACCGTTTAAACATCTAGTACGGTTTTAATCCCTTAAAATTTTCTTACTAGGGCGTAGCTGTTTAAGATTGGTGGAAGTCAGGATGAAACTGTAATAGAGAATTGGTCTGTGCGCGCGTATCGAAAAAGAAGTCTGGTCGATAATTCCGAAAAATCCTTAAGTTTGTATTATGCATCGCTCCGCGCATAAGAAGACCCGCAAAATGCGTCCTGCTTAGCAGGTCCTGATTCTGTATTCTCTCTCTTTATCCATTGTTTCATTCATTAAAACATTTGCTATGCCACAGCAGGACTACAGCGCCTATACGGTTACGGATCACCATACATGGTCTGTTTTATTCAGCAGGCAACTGGAAATAATCCACAAGGTTGCTTACCCTAATTTTTCACCTGGTTTACAACTACTTGATTTCCGCACTGACCTCATTCCAGATTTTAACATCGTGAACCAAAAACTTAAAACCTTAACAGGCTGGAAGATCTATGAGGTGCCAGGGCTGATTGAAAACCGCCTCTTCTTTGAAAAGATGCTGCACCGGGAGTTCGGAGCAACTACCTGGATACGAACACCTGAGCAGCTCGATTACCTCGAAGAGCCCGATATGTTCCATGATGTTTTCGGTCATATTCCGCTACTAACCGACCCGTTGATCTGTAATTTCCTGCACGGGTTGGCTGAGATCGCCGCAAAACACAAATATGCTGAAGCTGTTGTTGAAATGCTTGCCAGGCTTTATTGGTATACTATTGAATTTGGTCTTTTGTTGGAGGATGGGAGGCTAAAGATTTACGGGGCAGGCATTCTTTCCTCCATTGGGGAATCAAATTTTTGTCTCTCCCCAAAAGCAAACCGCGTACCTTTCGATATAGAAGCCATTCTTTTAAAGCCCGTCATCAAAGACAAATTCCAGAACAGCTATTTTGTACTGGATTCGATGAACAATTTACAGGGTTCTCTGCTCATGATTTCAGAAAAAATCAATGCATTTTCCTATGCGTCCTGATTATCCGTCCAAATATTTTTCAGACAGGCGTAACTGCTATGTCCTTCTGCTGCTCTCCCTTGAAGAGTCTTCCTGCCTGTAACGCCAAAGGCGACCTCACTTTTCTGTATTTGATTACACTTCATTAAAAACGTTTTTCAATGCAAACGACACTTCGTCCGGCTGCAAAGGCTGCCGGCAACATTGATTTCCTACCTCTGTATGGAACAGATTATATAGAATTTTATGTAGGCAATGCCAGGCAGGCTGCCCACTATTACAAAACGGCTTTCGGCTTCCAGTCTCTGGCTTATGCAGGCCCCGAAACGGGTTCAAAGGATAAAGTGAGCTACGTAATCCGCCAGCAAAAGATCATCCTGGTACTGACGACGCCTCTGAGACCGGGCAATGCAATTGCCGATCACATCTACCGGCATGGTGATGGTGTAAAGGTTCTAGCACTCAGCGTAAAGGATGCCCGTGACGCCTGGCAACAAACCACTTTGAGGGGCGCTCAAAGTTTTATGGAACTTACTGAGCTCAGAGACGATCATGGCAAAGTAAACCTTACAGGCATCCATGCCTACGGCGATACCGTTCATCTCTTTGTGGAAAGGCAGCATTATGATGGCGTTTTCCTGCCCGGCTTTGTGCAGTGGGAACCGGAATACAGACCTTCAGAAACCGGCCTCCTTCACGTGGATCATTGTGTTGGTAATGTGGGATGGAATGGTATGAATAAATGGGTCAGCTTTTATGAAAGCGTAATGGGTTTTAAAAACATCCTTTCCTTCGACGATAAAGACATCTCTACCGAATACTCCGCACTTATGAGCAAGGTAATGAGCAATGGTAACGGGTATGTGAAGTTCCCGATCAATGAACCGGCGGAGGGAAAGAAAAAATCACAGGTAGAAGAGTTTCTAGACTATTACGATGGTGAAGGGGTTCAGCACATCGCCGTAGCCACAAAAGATATTATCAGTACTGTTCGAAAACTCCAGTTCCGCGGTATTGAGTTTTTAAAGGTGCCGCAAACCTACTATGACGAATTGAGAAGAAGAGTAGGCAATATTGACGAGGATATCGATGTGTTGGCCGAGTTGGGCATCCTGGTAGACCGGGATGAAGAAGGTTACCTGCTGCAAATTTTTACCAAACCAGTAGAAGACCGACCTACGCTTTTCTTTGAGATCATCCAGCGCAAGGGCGCGCAGAGTTTCGGGAAAGGAAATTTTAAAGCCCTCTTTGAAGCTATTGAAAGGGAGCAGGCGCTGAGGGGAAATTTATAATCACCAAAATTTTTAAACAATGCCTTACTATAAAACACTTGGCACGATTCCACATAAACGCCATACCCAGTTTCGCGCACCCGGCGGAAGGCTTTATTCGGAACAACTCTTTTCTACTGAAGGTTTTTCCAATGACTATTCATTGCTTTATCACCTTTCTCCGCCTACGCAGATAATGAGTACGAGCGCTACTATAAACCTGCGTCCGGAAGCCGCAACGGAGATGAAGTTGCAGCATCGCAGCTTTGACGGTTTTCAAGTTATACCAGTGGAGGATTACCTGCGTAGCCGGCAGGTAATTTTATTCAACAACGACTGCCATATATCCCTTGCTGCCCCACAGCAAAGCATGAAGGATTATTTCTACAAAAATGCCGATGCCGATGAGTTGGTTTTCGTGCATGAAGGCAGCGGTATCCTGCATAGCCTGTATGGCGATCTTCATTTTTCCAGTAGAGATTACATCCTTATACCGAAAGGCACGATTTATCAAATATCGTTTTCCGGCACGCAGAACCGCTTGCTGATCGTTGAATCTTTCAGCCCAGTACGTTTTCCAAAGCGTTACCTCAGCCCTTACGGTCAATTGCTGGAGCACGCACCCTATTGCGAAAGGGATATGCGTGGACCCACGGCACTTATCACTCATGAGGAAAAAGGAGATTTCCTGCTGAACGTCAAAAAGCATTCACATCTTTACAGCCTGCATTACGCCAATCATCCGTTTGACGTGGTGGGATGGGACGGCTGTTGTTACCCATTTGCCTTTTCGATTGATGACTTTGAACCCATTACCGGTAGGGTGCATCAGCCTCCGCCGGTACACCAGACTTTTGAGGCAAGGAATTTTGTGGTGTGTTCCTTTGTGCCGCGTCTGTTTGACTATCATCCAGAAGCTATTCCTGCCCCTTATAACCACAGCAATATAGACAGTGATGAACTGCTCTACTACGTGGATGGCAATTTTATGAGCCGTAAAAACGTAACCAAAGGAATGATCACCCTGCATCCTTCGGGCATACCACACGGACCGCATCCGGGCGCTGTGGAAAAATCCATTGGTGCCAAAGATACCAGGGAACTGGCGGTCATGATAGATACCTTCCACTCGCTTCAGCTCACCAGGCAGGCGGTGGAGATTGAAAATCCCGGCTACACCATGAGCTGGGCAGAATAAAAACTTACAATTATGAAACTGGTTACCTATTTATCCGGTAATGAAGAAAGGTTAGCAATGCTTTCAGGTGAACTGCTCTATGATATAGCAAACCTTCATCCTTCATTGCCTTCCACGATGCAGCCTTTTCTCGAAGGTTGGGATGATTTTTATCCCTTGGCCTTGCAGAGCAAACCAAAAGGTACAGGGATACTTGTTGACAATGTAACACTATTATCGCCTATTCCACGACCCATGTCGCTGCGCGACGGCTACGCTTTTCGCCAGCATGTAGCGGCAGCAAGGCGTAACCGTTCTATGGAAATGATCGCTGCATTCGACGAGTTTCCTGTTTTTTATTTTGGCAACCACCTCAGTGTTCAGGGCCTGGGCGATATTCACTGTATGCCCGATCATTTTGAAAAGCTTGACTACGAGCTGGAATGTGCTATTTTAATTTGCCGAAAGGGAACGAATATCCCGGCTGCCCAGGCGGATCGCTATATAGGCGGGCTTATGATTATGAATGACATGAGCGCAAGGACCCTGCAGATGGAGGAAATGCAACTGAGCCTTGGGCCTTCAAAAGGAAAGGATTTTTCCACAGTGCTCGGTCCCTGGCTGGTCACCACGGATGAACTTGAGATGTATGAAACCGCCTGCAAGCCCGGTCATACCGGCAAATCCTGGAACCTCCAAATGACCGCCACGGTCAATGGCATCATACTAAGTAAAGGAAATCTATCCGATATGGACTGGACTTTTGCCGAACTGATCGAACGTGCCAGTTACGGCGTGACCCTATACCCCGGTGATGTCATCGGCAGCGGTACTGTTGGTACCGGTTGCCTACTGGAGCTCAATGGTACCGGTAAAAGAGAAGACCCGTATTACAAAGAAAAATGGCTGCGACCCGGAGATAAAGTGGATATGGAAATAACGGGACTCGGAAAACTGCATAATACCATCATAGAGCAATCCACCCTTTGGAGCATTCTTAATCAAAAGAAAACACATGTTACTGCACCTCACTGAACTACCCGCCTTCATGCGGCAACAATGGCTGCAACATGCCATCGCTCCCCGTCCCATCGCGCTGGTAAGTTCCATTAATAAAAAAGGAGAAGTGAACCTTGCACCCTTCAGCTTTTTCAATATGGTTTCCACCGAGCCGCCACTAGTCATTTTTTCACCCAACCGTCGCTTGCGGGATAACTCGACCAAGCATACCCTGGACAACCTTACCGAAACAAGGGAAGTTGTGATCCACATCGTGACCTATGATATGGTGCAACAGGTATCGCTTGCCTCCTGCGAGTATCCGGCGGGGATAGATGAGTTTATCAAAGCCGGCTTTACTAAAGAAGCGGCTACGCTGCTAAAACCTCCGATGGTAAAGGAAAGCCCCGTGAAGTTCGAATGCAGGATCATCAATGTACAACCTCTTGGAGAGGCAGGCGGATCGGGTAATCTGGTGATTGCAGAAGTGCTTTGCATGCATATAAGTGAGGAGATACTCAATACGGAAGGCACCATGATTGACCAGCAAAAGTTATCACTCGTGGCAAGGCTGGGTGGCGACTGGTATTGTTATGTTGAACCTGAGAACCTTTTTAAGTTGGCTAAACCCAACGCAAAACTCGGGATTGGTTTTGATGCCCTGCCGGAGGCTATCAAAACCAGTGACATCCTTTCGGGCAATCACCTGGCGCAGTTGGCTAACGTGGAAACGATTCCCACCAGGGACGATACCTATATCCATGAGTTACTAAGCCTTCGGCTCCGCACCATCGAGGATAAGGCGCAAAGAAAGAAAATGCTGTACACCGAGGCCAAGCATCTGCTGGATGAAGGAAGGGTTCAGGAAGCCTGGCAGGTATTATTGATGGAGAGGGAATAAAGCACTAACCTGTCAAGGGTAGCCTGTTAAATATTATTTGTTCAACAAAATATGACGTTTATAATTAAATATTATCTATGTACCATACCATTAAAAATTCACTTATCCGGTTGGGTATTGAAGCCGATAACCTGCATTATCAACTTTCACCGGATGAACTGGTAAAACAAACACTTGCGCTACAACAGGGAGCACTAAATGATACAGGTGCTTTATGTGTACATACGGGAAGGTTTACCGGACGTTCCCCTAAAGACCGCTTTATTGTAATGGACGCCATTACCCGCTCCGCAGTTGACTGGGGAGAAGTGAACATTCCATTTGATGCAAAAGCTTTCGACAGGTTATATGAGAAAGTCTGCACCTTTCTTTCTAATAACAAAGAAATATGGGTGAGAGACAGTTTTGCATGTGCGGATAATTGTTACAGGTTTGATATCCGTGTTATCACCCAAACGCCCTGGGCAAATTTATTCTGTCATCATCTGTTTCTTCGCCCCCAACACAAAGAACTACCCTTCACAAAAACAGACTGGCTGATCGCTCATGCACCAGGCTTTATGGCTTCACCGGCCGAAGACGGGACAAGACAGGAAAACTTCACTATAATCAATTTTACAAGACAGATCATTCTTATTGGCGGCACAGCTTATACAGGTGAAATCAAAAAAGCCATTTTTAGCGTATTGAATTTTGCACTACCATATCGTTATAATGTATTGTCTATGCACTGCTCTGCCAACGAGGGAGCGCGTGGAGATGTTGCATTATTCTTCGGTTTAAGCGGCACAGGAAAAACGACATTAAGCGCTGATCCCTTTCGCCGTCTCATTGGTGATGATGAACATGGCTGGGCAGATGGTACCATTTTCAATTTCGAGGGCGGCTGTTATGCAAAATGCATTAACCTGAGTGCAGAGAAAGAACCACAGATATTTAATGCCCTCCGGTCAGGTGCATTGCTGGAAAATGTCGCTTTTTATGCTGGCACTAATGAGGTGAATTTTGATGATGATTCCATCACAGAAAATACAAGAGCAGCTTATCCCATTGAATTTATAGCAAATGCGAAACACCTGTCTGCCTGTGGAAACCCGAAAAATATTTTCTTTTTAACTTGTGATGCGTTTGGCGTTTTGCCGCCCATAAGCAAGCTCACCAAAGGACAGGCCATGTTTCATTACATCAGCGGTTATACAGCGAAGATTGCAGGAACGGAAATAGGTATTACGGAACCGCAACCAGTTTTTTCCGCCTGTTTCGGGAAGGTATTCCTACCCCTGCATCCCGTGATGTATGCGGAACTGTTAGGCAGTTTGTTGGAAAATCACCAGGAAATCAATGTATGGCTGATCAATACAGGATGGACAGGAGGTGGTTACGGAAAAGGTAAACGCATTTCCTTACAATATACCAGAGCAATGATCAGTGCAGCTATGAAAGGGGAATTAAAAAATACATACTATTACCGTCACCTGCATTTCGGAATAGGTATACCGGCACATGTACCAGGCATACCTGATACTATATTGAATCCCAGGCATGCATGGCAGGACAGAAATGCTTACGATAAATCAGCCAATCAATTGGCGGAACTATTTATAAATAATTTTGAAAAGTATTCCCAAAAAGCCGGACCTGAAACGAAAGCTGCGGTTCCCCGGGTGCTTTAAACAGTACTGTTATGATTACATTGGATGAATTTACCATTCAGCAGTTGCGCAATTACCCGCAGGCAACCGGAGAGCTATCAGGATTATTAAGAGGTATCGGCCTTGCTGCAAAGATGGTGAGCAAACAGGTGAATATGGCCGCAATAGCCGATATAATAGGCGAACAGGGAGAAACCAACGTGCAGGGAGAAGCGGTGCAGAAACTGGATGCGCTGGCTAACCAAACATTTATTAAAGTGCTGCGTAATAGCATTTATTGCGCCGGTGTGGTATCCGAAGAAAACGATGATATTATTGTATTCGATGACGCCAAAAATAACCACAGCAAATACGTAGTGCTGATGGATCCGCTGGATGGTTCCGGGAATATAGATGCCAGCATGCCGATCGGTACTATCTTTAGCGTATATCGGAGGGTCTCGCCGCTGGGCAGCCCCTGTACTATGGAGGATTTTTTGCAGAAAGGAGATAACCAGTTTGCGGCGGGATATGTGCTGTATGGCTCTTCCACCATCTTCGTTTATGGAACAAAGCGGCATAGCGTTAACGGTTTTACGCTGGATAACAGTTTGGGAGAATTTTATCTTAGTCATCCAAAGATGACTATTCCCGCAGCAGGAAAGACCTTTTCATTTGATTATAAATATTACCACTGTGTGGATGAACCTGTTCGCAAATTCCTCGATGCCTGTAACTATTCAGACAATGGAAAGGATGGCAGGTTTTCCTGCAGGAATGCTGGCTGCATGGTAGCCGATATGCACCGCATCTTTTTGCACGGAGGCATCTTTTTGTATCCGGCAAGAAAAGATAAGCCATATGGAAAGTTACGTCTGATGTATGAGTGCAATCCAATGGCATTTCTTACAGAGTTATGCGGTGGCAATGCTACGGACGGAATGCAGCGCATAATGGATATAGCACCAGACCACATTCATGAACGCAGTCCTGTATTTATAGGAAGTAAAAAGATTATGGAGGAACTAACGCTGCAGCATTTGATATAAAGAAACAATTTTGTTGAGCAAATCCTATGCGAAAGGAAACGCGTTTAATATCAGGCGAGCGACCCGGTCAGAAAGATATCAAAATTCGCAAGCGCGTAATACGAATACTGGGGGCAATGATCGCAAGCGAGCAGGTGAAGTTAAAATACCACAGGATGCCTCCTCCAATTGCTTCCAGCATATATCCCGTCCAAAGCAAGGGGTGGAGTTGACCTGCAAGTACAAATATAGCAGGTAAAAGATCATGATTTTATATTCGGGGGCTGACCAAAAATTTGAGCCTTTTTTGGATTTGTCTTGGTGGTTCTTGTCATACTAATTGAATCATTCGTGTTTCGAAAATAGAGATTGAAAGTATCCGGAATGTTGAATTCGAGCGTTATATTAGGAGGATAAAATTGGTCTCGCTGCAATTGCATTCTTTATTACAGAAAGAATTCTTTCCCTTTCTGCCCCCTCCACTTTCAGGCGCGGTGCTCTGACGTATTCACTGCCCAAGCCGGTTTGAGTGGCTGCCATTTTTATGTACTGGGCGAATTTTGGGTGTATATCCAGCTCAAGAAGCGGCAAAAACCACCGATAAATTGTCAAGGCTTCCTGGTATTTACCAGTTTTCAACAACCGGTAAATGGCCACTGTTTCTGCAGGAAAAGCATCAACAAGACCTCCTACCCATCCGTCGGCACCAAGCACTAACTCCTCTAATGCAAGCGTATCCACGCCGCAAAGAATTTTGAACCGGTCGTTAAACCGGTTCTTTAGCCTTGTTACATTGCTTACGTCCCTGGTTGATTCTTTTACAGCCTGAACCGACGGGATTTTTCCAAGCTGTTCAAACATACTCATCGTAATTTCAATTTTGTAATCGTGCGGATTATTGTAAAGCATTATTGGTAAGGATGTATTCGTAGCGATTGTCCTAAAGTATTCGAGCGTTTCTGCTTCGTCGGCTTTATAACGCATGGGAGGTAAAACCATTAAACCATCTGCGCCGTTGCGCTCTGCATTTTGCACAGCTTTTATGGCATCGCGGGTTGACTGTTCTGCAATATTCAAAATTACCGGGAGTCTTTTTTGGGCAAAGTTTTTTGCACAGATCACCAGGTCATTTTTCTCTTCGGCGCAAAGGGTACTTGCCTCACCGAGAGATCCTCCTAAAACTAGTCCGTTTATACCAACCTCCACCTGTGACTGCATGTTTTTTTCAAAAAGTTCAAAATCAATCTTATCAGTGTCATCAAAAGGCGTAAGCAATGCTGAATAAACACCTTCCCACTTTACAGTATTCATAACCAGAAATTTATTTATGTTCAAAAATAATTATCACTGTCTTATAAACTAGTCGGCAAATACCTGTCTATATACGATTATTAACCTGTTTTTCTTATACCTGTTGAATTATGTATTTTTTACTGCTGTACTATTTCTAATAATTTTATCATAGCATTCGCTGCCGCATTTCCCATCATAAAATACGTACCTGCATTCCTGTTATAGTGATGTATTTCGGTTACAGGAGATTCGGAACTATCTTTCCAGAAAGGCTGACTGTTTACCAGCATTACATTGTGGGCAAATTCAGGGCTGGCGGCTGCTTCTAACTGCGCCATTGCAATATTTGTTTGAACGCTTCGCATCCACTTGTCTTTTGCAGGTTGTAAACCTCCCTGGCCGGAGTTGATGATAACGAACGGTAGCTGTGGTATCTGAAGATCATGCCGAACGTCTTTTATAAAGTTCACCATATTTATTTTGTACTGCTTGTACAAAACAGAATCACCGGCATCATTCCAGCCCTGGTTCCACACAAAGCCTGCAATCTTAAATCCCTGACCTTTATAATGCTTGAACTGAGCAGGCAAATGATCCAACACCGCGTGTATCTCCTCCAACATTTTTTTATAGAAGAAACCTGTTGATCCGCCTGATGACGGGGGCCGGAAATCCACACCGAGGCTTTTGCCTCCCCAGGCTGTTTTAATGACCAATACCTGATTGGTAAAATGATCGCCCATTACATTTCCAAATTGAAATTCAGGGCCGATCTCCGTATCAGCACTTCCATATCCAACAGTCAGCTCACCTTTCTTCAGTTCGTTTTGTTCCCTGGTATAGCTCACCCACACATCTTTTCGCTGTTTCCAGAGCCCTTTGCTGTCAACGATATTTTTGTATATACCCGATGGATCATTTTTTACTTCATATTCGAGCGTACCTGTTGCGCGTATACCGGGGTTAGCATATATCTCTCCATGTCCCGCCATATTGGACTGGCCGGCGAGAATAAATACTTTCACAGGTTGCTGCGCAAGTAAGCCACCGGAACAGGAGATTGCGCAGACCATTACCGTGATATACCAATAATGATATGCCACCCTTCTCTTCATGTACGCTTTAAAATTATTGCAGTTACTTCATCAAACATTTCTTTAGGCAGCGCACCTGCTTTCCACCATGTTAATGTGTCAGTCACATGGTGTAGTTTCCCTGGGCCCATTACTACACGGGTTGCTTCGGCAATAGAAAAAAGGTATCGCTGCGCCATTTCTGCCAGTGGCATTCCTGATCTTTCGGCATAGGCATTAACAAGCCTGGCATTTTCAATATCTTTTAATGATATATTATCTTCATATCCTTTATTGCCGTTCGTCATAAATTGTTCAAACCGGTCACCTAAAAGCCCGAAATGCAATGAAGATGCTGCATAGAAAGCAATATTTTGGCGGGATGTAACAGGCAGTATTTCTTCGAAGGCAGAAAGATTACAAGCATCCATTTTAGTAAAGCTTGAAATAACCCGGAAGTATTTACTATCAATATAAGGATGAAATGAAACCGGTGGATTACCACCAATGCCTAACATACCGGCATAGCCTTCTTCTTTGAAAAGAAGAAGTGTATCAAGAATTTCGTGTATCCTGTCTGCTGGTACCCACTGCGGTTCATGCAAAAATAGGAGGTCGAGTTTATCAAGACCTAACAGGTCAAGACTTCGCATCAGGCTGTCACGCATTGCAGCAGGTGAATAATCCAGTTTTACGTCGAATGCAGTGTCTGCCTTTAGTCGACCCACTTTTGAGCTTATAAACGGTTTGGTATGTTTCCATCTTGCCAGTGCTTTCCCAAGATAAGCTTCTGCATTTCCATAAGAAGGGGAAGTGTCAAAACAGGAAATACCATTTTCCAGTGCGTACAGCATACAATCAATACTTTCAGCTTCATCAACCTTTCCCCAAACACCTCCCAGTCCTGATGTACCGCAAACCAACCTGCTTCCATAGCCGGCAAATTCACTGCTGTGGATGGTAGCTTTATATGTGGGCGTTACTTTCATTTATTATCATTATTTACAAACGATAAAATCGTTGCGCATTCATTCCAAAAAAATTGTCCTGTTCCCCGTGTGAAAAGCTGTCGAAATATTTTTTCACAATATTGTAAGTTTCACGATAAGATGCAGACAGGGTACACACCGGCCAATCCGACCCATACAACACTCTTTCGGTTCCAAATAAATTAACTATAGTATCAAGATAGGGTATAAAATCATCCTGAGCCCAACGGTGCCATTTGGCTTCGGTAACCATTCCGGAGATTTTGCAATACACATTGGGGAAAGAGGCAACAGGGGTCATTAATTTTTTCCAAAGTATAATTTCCTTTTTGCTTATTTCCGGCTTGGCAATATGATTTATTACAAAAAGCTGATCAGGAAACTGATTGACCAGTTTAACAGTACCGGGCAGGTGAAAAGGGTATATGAGAATATCATAGGTAAAGCCAAATTGTTTTAATGAACTGATACCGTTTACAAAAGCGGGACGCAACATAAAATCAATGTCTGCTTCATCGTGAATAACATGACGGAAACCTTTTATTTTCTTTCTTGCGCTGTAATAATTTAATCTTTCCGTTACGTTTTTCGATTGCAGATCCAGCCAGCCGACTATGCCTTTGATAATGGGATGATTTTCGGCAAGGTCTAAAAGAAACATGTTTTCTGCTTCTGTTTGGGAAGCCTGCACGGCTATGCTTCCCTGTAATTGACATTCCTCCAGCAATGGCGCGAGGTCTGCGGGGCCGAAGTCGGTTTTTAAAACTTCCATCTCGCGTGTCATCCAGGTGTGCAGAGAGGGATCGTACTTCCAAAAATGCTGGTGGCTGTCAATTCTTATCATAAGCCAGTTAAATGATTATATCTAAAATTCAATTACCGCTTTTATAACCTGTTTATCCGGATTATACAATTGAGGAAAAGTATCGGTTAAAGAATCAAATTGCAGCCGGTGGGTGATCAATCCATCAATATTGATTGTTCTGCCCTGCAACAACCTGATCACCTTCCTAAAGTCTTCGGGAACAGCAGCCCTTGATGATTTCAGGGTGGTCTCCTTCGCATGAAACTTCGGGTCTGAAAATTCTATATTCCCTGTAAACAAACCAAGGAAAACGATTGTACCTCCCGGAGCTACGTATTCAAAACAGTTCATCATAGATTCCCTGTTGCCTGTGGCATCAATAATTATTGTAGGTAAATCACCTTCCAGCAGTTCCCTGATATTGCTGAGCAAATGATCGTTCGTTACAATGATGTCTGTTGCAGGATATTTTTCTTTAACAAAGGCAAGTCTTTGCTGGTTGAGGTCGGTTGCAAGAAAACGTGCTCCCTTTAATTGCCCCATTGCAATGGTTAGGATACCGATGGGTCCTGCACCGGCCACCAGCACAATATCTGAAGGTTTTATACAAGCTCTTTCGATTGCGTGGCTTGCAATTGACAAAGGTTCTATCATGGCTATTTGTTCAGCATCCAGGTCTTTGCAAAGGATGATATCCTCCGCATTGCGAATAAAATACTCCCGCATAGCGCCATCTTCATGCACTCCCATGTAATGCAATCCACTTCCGCAATTTACTTTACCGCTTTTAACCGCCTGGTCGGCTATCAAATTTCTATATGGTAATACGGTGCACATATCCCCCTTCCTTAAATGCGTTACATGCTGCCCGAACGAAACAATTTCAGCAGCTACCTCATGTCCCAGAATGCGCGGATAAGTGAAGAAGGGTTGCCGTCCTTTATAGGCATGGAGGTCTGTGCCGCAGATGCCCAAACATCTCACTTTCAGTAACACTTCATTTGCTCCCAATCTGGCAGGATCTGGTGCGTCTTTTTCCATCAGGTCACCCGGCTCGTTCAAAACAATTGTTTTCATATTTTGCGTTTATTCTTAGGCGTGATGATGTAATAGGTATGCCACCGGTTCGGGATCCTTGTTTATGCGACTCTTAATGTTTCAATTTCCCTTGCCTTTTTTGGTAATGGATTCCCCAATAACAGCGATCCGCTTTTTGTGATCAGGAAATCTTCTTCTATCCTTATGCCGCCCGCATTTTTATAGAGACCTAATTTTTCGTAGTTAATGAAATCATGACATTTTTTTGCGGCGGCCCATTCTTCCATTAACTGCGCATTAAAATAAAGCCCGGGCTCCACGGTAATGACAAAGCCCTCTTCCAGCGCTCTTCCCAGGCGCAGTGACTTTAACCCGAACTGTGTACTTTGAACGACCTCATCATTATATCCGACATATTTTTCACCCAGGTTTTCCATGTCATGGGTATCGAGCCCCAGCATGTGCCCCAGTCCGCAGGGAAAGAACAATGCATGTGCACCCTGATCAACAGCTTCTTTAACATCTCCTTTCATCAGTCCCAGCTGTTTCAACCCCTCCGTTAATTTTTCGCAGGCAAATAAATGAACATCGCGATACCATATGCCGGTTTTAAGCATGCTTACAGCAGCCTGGTGCGCTTCTAAAACAATATCATAAATCTCGTTTTGCATGGAGGTAAAGCTGCCACTCACGGGAAAAGTACGGGTAAGATCACCGGCATAACGCATGGCCGTTTCTGCCCCGCAATCGCACAAAACGAGATCGCCATTACGCAGTTTGGCCTGACTGTAGCCAATATGTAAAATTTGCCCGTTGATAGTAAGAATGGAAGGGAAGGAGAGGTTGCCTCCTTCAGCAATTGCAATGCTGTGGATGTTTCCTGCGACTTCCGCTTCCGTCATTCCTTCCCGTGCCATGGTAATGGCGGCAAGCTGCATGCGAACTGTTGTATTTACCGCTTTGGTGATCTCTTCAATTTCTTCTCCGGACTTAATGGACCTCTGCTCCACGATTGCTTTAATAAGACTTACAGAAGCCATATTTTGCAAAGCGTCCAGCCCGGTATTCAGCAGTGCGCCTAATGTGTTAGCCTGCTCCGGTCTATAGGGGGGCAGGAAATGAACAGGGCGGCTTTGCGCCTGTGCATTTTTCAATACCGCTTCCATTTCGTTTCGTCTTTTTACACGTGTAACACCTGTTTTTTCAGCCACCGATTCCAGCGGCTCCCGGAAGCCTGTCCACACCATTTGCTCGGTCGTTAAATTGTCGCCGAAAAGTATTTCGCTATTGTTTTCTATATCAATTATCGCCGTTACAGAAGGCCGGTCTATTCCAAAAAAATACAGGAAAGTGCTGTCCTGCCGGAATGGATAAAGATTGTCCTTATAATTCATGCTGCTCTCTTCATTGCCCAACAGCAGTATTATTCCATTGTTTACGGTTTCTTTTAAGCGTTGCCTGCGTTGGGAATAAATATGTTTATTGAACATTGGCTTTTAACAGATTTTGTAAAAAGGTTGAGGTTGTTTGTTGCCCAGCTTTTCTTCTATTTGTTTAGCGGCATTGGTAATGGAGAGCCCACCTAAATTTGTGCAACGCAGGGTGTGATGGATCTGATCTCCCACCACCTTCATTGTTTCAATTACTTCGTCCAGCGGTATCAGGTGATTGTAGTTAGACAATGCCATGTTGGCACAGGATACCGCATTGGTTGCAGCCATCACATTTCTGCCAAGGCAGGGCGCTTCCACCCTGTTACCTATCGGATCGCAAATCAAACCCAGGGAATTCTGCAGCGCTAATGACGCAGCGGCCAACGATTGCTGTAAGGATCCTTTTGCCATTTCCACCAAGGCAGCGGATGCCATGCCCGAACCTGAACCGCACTCGGCCATACAGCCACCCACTTCTGCCGCAAAGGTTGCATGCGCTGTCACGAAAACACCGATGAGGCCGGCACTCAGCATAGCCTTCACCACTTCATCTTCCGGCAGGTTCAGGGAACTTGCCATACCTATAACAGCGCCGGGCAAAGCGCCACATGATCCTGCCGTGGGCGCAGCAACAATAACTCCCATGGAACTTTTCACTTCCATCATAGCCGACGCGTACAAAATTATTTTGTTGTTCGCATCACCCCCCATCAGACGGTTATTGTCTAACTGTGATTTTAACTGAACAGACTGGCTCCCCAATATCCTGTCTTCGTAATGCGTTCCTTTTAAACCTGTTTCTATGGCATTGCGCATGATCCGCACTATAGCACGCATCTTCTCAAATACTTCTTCTTCCGAAATATTTCCTCTTTGACTTTCGTAGGCGGTTGCCAACTCCCAGAGCGCAAGATTTTTATCTTCGTTATACGAAAGCATTTCGGTACAGGTGATAAATGGAACACGAAGATTTTTTCTCGACAAAACAGGAAGAACAGGTGCGAGCTTTTTGATATACTGCACTTCATCTATTGCCAACAGATCCCTGCATAAACGCTCATCAGGAAATTGCTGCGCTTTGATTTGAACAAAAGACGTACCCGTTTCCCTTCCCTCGTGCCAAATCATTTCATCGTGGCTGAATGACTGTTGAATAAATGGAATAACCTTATCTGCCGCACTACAATAAATAAGTGTCTCATAAAAGTCTCCGGCCATTGACACCCTGTTCCTGTCAATTTCGATTACTTCAATCATTCCACCGCCGGTTGAGATAGCCGTTAACGTGTGGCTCTCTACCTGGTTGCTCAGCGTAAGTTTATAGGTGTTGGGATGATCAGCGCCAATGTCAAGGATCTCAATTTCTATGTTTATCCCTTCTGTTTCGAGGAAATATTCAGATTGCGGCAGCCTTTCGTCATACGCTTCCCAGCCCAGGAACCCGCCAAACAATCCCATGTCTGAACCCTGGCTTTTGTGCGTGGTTGCAAGCGATCCGCTGGGATCAAATTCTATCAGGATGTGATTCAATTGCCCTCCCATCAGATCCCTGCATAATCTTCCGATTCTTAAAGAGGCTGCACAATGAGAGCTTGACGGACCCCGCATTACCGGTCCTATCACATCATTAAAAATACTCGGAAAATTTTCCATTATTCCTCATTTATGGTGATCAATTAAAGATTGTCTTTCCAAAACTTCTCCATGGTCCGTCGCAGGTGAAGCGTGGTATTTTCTCTTTCATATATACCGTGGGAACGCATTGGATAAGACATCATACTGAAAATCTTATTATATCTGATGAGTTCGTTCACCAGCATTTCAAAACTCTGGTAGTGAACATTGTCATCTGCCGTGCCATGAATAATCATCAGTTTGCCCTGCAAATTTTTTGCATAGTTTATTGGTGATCCGTCGTGATATCCCCTGGCATTGTCTTCCAGCAAACCCATATAGCGCTCCTGGTAGGTTGCATCATACAGCCGCTGGTCGGAAACAAAGGAAACAGCCAATCCTGTTTTATAGATCTTCGGATACCGGAACATGCAGTTCAGCGTCATTTGTCCGCCGCCGCTCCATCCCCACATACCAACCCGTGAACTATCTATGAAAGGATACATGTCAAAAATTTTAAGCGCTGCCTTACTCTGGTCTTCAGACGCAAGTATTCCTATCCGGCGGTAAATAGATTTTCTCCAGTCTCTTCCCCTGGGGGTTCTGGTGCCCCGGTTGTCAACACTAATGATAATATTTCCATGTTGGGCCATATACTGATGCCACAGATCACCCCCATCCCAGTTGTCCTGCACGGTAGATCCTGCCGGTTCACCATATACGTAGAAAAGCAACGGATATTTTTTAGCCGGATCAAAATCAACAGGCTTTATCATCCATGCATCCAACACCGCATCGCCAATATCTATCCTGAAAAATTCTTTCGGCCGTAATCCAAGCTTATCAAACTTCGTTTTTAATGCACTGTTATCTTCAAGGACCTTAACCGCTTTATGCCCCTTCAGCTTTACAAGTGATATTACAGGCGGTGTAACAGCACTCTGAAATGTTTGTATTGCCCATTCTGCATTTGCCGATATCTGGTAGTTGCTCTGACCCGCCATTTCCGCCGGCGTAATTCTTTCTGCTTTCCCGGTGCCATCTATACGGCTCCGGTACAGGTAGCGTTGTGTGAAGTTGTCAGGGGAAGCAATGTAATATACATAACCTCCTGCAGGATCAATACAGGAAATAGAAATAACATCAAAATCTCCTTTAGTGATGAGCCTTATTTTTTTCCCGTCGCGCGATACCTTGTATAAATGGAGCCATCCATCCCGTTCGCTCGCCCAGGTAAAATATTTTTCCTGCTCCAGCCAGCGGATATCATCATGAATATCGAGAAATGCGCCGTCTGTTTCTGTGAGAATATTTTTCAGTTTCATTGTACCGATGTCTCCTATCCATACAAAATTAGAATCCTGCTTTCGGTTTAGCTGCTGGATCATCACTTCATTAGTGTTTGGCACAAAATCCATGCGGGCAAGGTAATTGTTGCGTGGGTCGCCGGGAATATCAAACCATCTCGTTGGTCCGCCTGCCACCGGAACCACACCAATTTTTACATCTGAAAGGGTAGTGCCCACTTTGGGATATGGCAGCGGAATAGGTTTTGAATAAATAGAATCAATATTATCGATCAGGAAAAAAGTACCCATGCCTTTGGTGTCAGACTGCCAGTAAGCAATATACTTACCATCGGAACTCCACCTAAAACCATCCCTGTCATCAAGCTCTTCTTCGTACACCCAGTCGAAAGTGCCGTTTATGATATTTCCGCCGCCGTCGTGCGTAACCTGAATGATGGCGCCGCTGGTAAGATCCTCTATATAAATATTGGACTTGCTTACATAAGCAACTTTGCCAGCATCGGGAGAAAATTTGGCGAACATCATTGTTGTTCTTTCCACCGGCTTACCAAGTTGTTGCAGCTGCCCTGTTTTTAAATTAAGTACCCAGTAATCGCCCCGCGTATGGTAGCGCCACACTCTTCTTGTGTTGGTAAAAATTAATAATTTACTATCGTCATCAGACCAGCTGTAGTTAGCGATCATTAGCGGTTTTGTTTCTCCCCGCGGAATTAATTTTTGTGCAGAAACCAATACAGTTCTTTCACCCGTAGGTGCATCATAGCGGATAATATCATTTCCTCCATAGGTTTTGTTAGCCTCCAATGTGGAATAACCATTATTGTCTTTCATCCAGCGAACAGGTCCAAATCCTTTTTGACGGTAAGCGCCGTTGCTGAAAATATCCTCGAGGTTTAATGAAGTTTTGGTGGTTTGTGCGGGTAAGATATAGTGGCCAAAAACAATGATACCAAAGAATAATGTGCTGATTGATTTAGATATCCTGTTCATCGCTGTGATGGATTATAATGTATGCTTAATATGAATATTTTTATCTACTTACGTTCTTTCCAGCCTGTCTCACTACTATCGGAACATATCCTGCCTCCATGCCCTGAGGCGGGTCTACAAGTATGAGTTTATCTAAGGTCGCCAGCTTTCCCTGCGATGGACCTGAAATATATTCTTTATCTGTTGTCCAGTGGCGATGTATAAATTCAACCGTCTTTTGGAGGCGCTCCTTTTCTGATGTGCTTAGCACAATAGACTGCAATGAGGGCTGATCTATAAAACGATACCAGTAATAGGTAATAACAGAGCCATCTTTTAATTCGGCAGTGTACGGACCTGCTTTGGCACCCGGATCGGTCCATACATTTCCTTTTTCGTTGGGCGAGGTATATGCTTTACCGGTTTTACCGGGAATAAATGTTTGTTCCGTTAAACCCGTTTCCGCCGGAACCTCCGCCGCAGTAACGGCAATCATACTATCTCCCTGTTTTTTATAATACTCGGGAAAGTAACCTGTTTTCTTTGCGCCCTTCCAGGTAAGTCCGAAAGAAGATTCTCCAAACATGGTGGTTTCAACACCAGGAGACAAACCCGTTAATTTAAAATTTTCATCGCCCTGCTTCAATACTATTGGCAGGGTTGTACACTTAGCGGTGTAGGCACCATCTTTGCTAAATTTCCCGCTTGCAGGATTTCCTGAAGCCATCATCGATTCTATTTGACGATACAATGCGTTAGCCGAATACATGGTTACATCCTGCATCAGTATCGTTTTGCCTTCTTTATTTACAGGGAACTGTAGCCGCGGTACTTTTGAGTAAACAGCTCCCTTTGAATCCGTGACCTCAAAATAGGGTACAGTATTTACCTCCATGGCACCGCCGCCGGCAATGCCTGGTTTTACATCCAGCGTGCGACCTTCGGCGGTGGCATACCCGTTTGCAATGCGACTCCATACAGAGGGAGCGTAAAAAGCCAGGGGACCTTTAAAGTTTGCTGCATTGATAAACAATGTCCAGCATTGGCTACCAGTAGGCGCTGCTGTTGCTGATTTTTTTTCCCTGGCTTCCATCAAGGGGAGTACCATCCACGCATTGCCAAACAGATCTCCCGGGTCACCTTTTTCGAAAGTAAGCCCGTCGGGTGGTATAATCAGGCGATTACTGAGTTGTGCCAGTCCCATTCCACCGGCATCGAGAGGATCGGGGTTACCAAATCCCCAGCCAGGCGAGGAGATTTCACTGTTATAGCAGTTAGGCGTACCGTTTATTCGAAATTTCGGCGTAGTTGAATTGAACTGTGTGCTTGCCCAAAAGCCCAGTCCGCCTTCAATTGTTTGAAAAACATCCCTGTAGGAAGGACCCCTTTCGTCCCAATTATCCCTGGCGATGGTTCCCGGAGGACAAAGGGGCTCGTTATATCCGCGGTTATCCGGAATGATCCATGTAGAAGGTAAACCTATCTGGAAGTTGGAAAGTGGTTTATCCAATAAAGGCCATACGCCTGAATAGAAGCTGATGCCATAACCGAAGCCATCCGGTGGGGGCTGTATGCGCATGGTAATGTATCCTTTCAATCCACCTGAACGTTGTTGTAAATTTTTTACCTGGGCAACTGGTGCCTGTGACAAAAAAAGATACAGGAAGAAAATACAGGTCCCGGACGGGAGTTTGAAATTTTTTGTTCTCACCTTAACTTATTTTGGAGTAATGTAATAGCGCCCGCCTTTCTTCGTCGGAAATTTGATCACGCCATTTCCTGCATTTTTGAAACTGATTTTTTTTCCATTGCTCCTTACCACCACCGGGATCTTCGTATCTATACTGCATTCTCCCCCCTGCTTCGAAAGGATGACCGCCTGTGTAAGTTTGTTTTTTTGCCATTGTAAGCTCACTTCAAAAGCGCCGCGTGCGCAGGCTCCGTTCAGTTTCCCTTCTACCCATTCTGCGGGCAGCGCAGGCAACAGGTCAATCACACCTTCGTGCGATTGCAGCAGCATTTCCGTGATGCCGGCAGTAACACCCAATGTCCCATCTACCTGCAGCGGGGTATAACATTTTGCAAACAGTTGTGGATAACTCTGCTGTTTAAGGTAGCCTTTAAATATTTTGAGCGCCCTGTCTCCATCATACAATCTGGCCCACAGGCTCATTTTCCAGGCTCTTGAAAAGCCGGTGCCTTCATCGCCCCGTTCTTCAAGTACCTTTTTCACCGGGTCCACCAACGAAGCGGTTCTTTTGGCCGAAATAACATTGCCCGGGTACAATCCGTACAGCAGGGAAATATGACGATGCTTGTCTTCCAGTTGTTCAAAATCTTCCGCCCATTCCTGCAGCATACCGTTTGCTCCAACCTGTGGTGGCACTAAGCGCGCCCTGGCTTTTGCGACAGCAGTTGACAAATCTTCGTCTACGCCCAGCACTTTGCACGCGTCGATGTATTCACCAAAGAGGTCCGAGATTATCTGCATGTCAATAGAAGCGCCTGCACATATAGTAGTGAAATAATACATGGCGGTTACTTCATCAAAGAAATACCGATAACCCGGACCCTTTGGCGGGTTTTCCGGGGAAGTTGAAGGAGCGGTTATTAGCCAGTTCTTATCATTATTGGGATAGGTAACCAGGAAGTCCATAAAAAACTGCACAGCACCTTTCATCACGGGATATATGTCTCTGAGGTAATCTTTGTTTAATGTAAACAGGTAATGCTCCCACAATTGCGTGGTCAACCATGCGCCGCCAACAGTAAATGTGCCCCAGGTTGGCCCGTCCATGGGAGCGGCAACACGCCATATATCTGTATTCTGGTGAAGCACCCACCCGCGGGCACCATAATGCTCTTTGGCTACCTGACTACCCTGGTCAGTAAGTTCTTTCACCATCCTGGTCAATGGATCCGACAATTCTGACAGGTTGCCGGATTCAACCGGCCAATAATTCATTTGCAGATTGATGTTGGTTGTATACTTTGAATCCCACGATGGATTCATATTGTTGTTCCATATTCCCTGCAGGTTTGCCGGTTGTGTTCCGTGGCGCGAAGAGGAGATCAGCACATACCTGCCAAACTGATATGCTAATGAAGCAAGTTGTGGATCCGATTCTTTGTCCACAGCTTTTAATCGTTCATCGGTTGGGAGAAACGAGCTTTTTGTGGTGGGAAGCGTAAGGCTGGCCCTGTTGAACAGCGACTGGTGATCCTTTATGGCAGCTGCTCTAATACTATCATAGGATATGTTTTGCACATTCCTGAGGTAATTTTCAACTTTTGCATGGTAATCACCGCTTACATCCTTATAATTTATGAAATTGGTTGCGGCCACAAAATAAAGCGTTACAGCATTTGCATTCTCAACCATCAGGTCAACATCTTCAACTTTCACAGTGCCTCCCTCCGGCACTGCTTTTAACCTGGCCTCATAGCGTAGTCTTCCCTCGATGCCCATATAATCCGCTGATTTGCCACTGAGCATGAGTTCATCGTTCCCTATACCGTCCATCCTGAAGTAATCGGTGGCATAATTTGAATGCGCGCTGTTTCTTTCACCCCTCAGCTCGGCTGTAAACGAAATGCTTCCCGGTTTATCAGCTGTAATTCTGATAACGATGGTTTGATCGGGCACCGATGAAAGCACTTCCCTGGTATAGGTAACGCCATGTGCCTTGTACTCAACGGCAGTTGTTCCTGCTGCAAGATCGAGCCACCGTTTGTAACCTGTTACTTCTTTTTCGTCTTTGAAGGTCAGTATAATATTCGCTAGCGATTGATACTTTTGTTGCTCTACAGGATAGCCCATCAAATGTCTTCCAAATAGTTTGTGAGCTGCCAAGGGTCTTCCTTCAAATATATCCTTCTGGATTTCGGGGAGCTTTTTATAACCACCTTTGACTACGGTTGAATAAGGACCACCGGACCAGTATGTATCTTCATTGAGTTGTATTCTTTCTTCGCCGTATTTGCCAAATACCATGGCGCCCAACCGGCCGTTTCCCACAGGCAACGCTTCCTCCCACGCAGAAGCAGGAGACTGGTACCAAAGTAATGTTGAGGGGTCAAAACTTTTATTGTCTATGCTGATGCCGGTATTTTGACCCAATATTAACTGTGGCGAACAATACAACAATAAAAAGAAGACAAAGACATTTTTTGCCATACCAAAAGTTAATGAAGCCGGAAACAGTTTACTGCAGCTTGCGAAAATAGCCGGCTAAGATTTGCAGGAAAAGAAAGACCTCTGTTTAGAGGCTTTCTTTATTTAGTTTTCGTTGAATAAACCCAAATGTCGTTAATGAACACCCGTTCTTGTATCCCACCATACCTGTGTGCCCCAGAAAATATCATCTTCAGTAACATCGGTAGGGAAATTTGTATTTAAGGTTTTTTCTTCATCGGCGTATGCCAGCCTGAAAGGCGGCCTGTTATGAGTAGCCGAATAATCCTTTGCAATATTTGTCATCAGCGGCACATCAGTTCTCCGGGCTTCCGACCAGGCCTCTTCTGACTGTTTAAAAAGACTGACCCATTTCTGAAGATAAATTTTATGAAGATTAGAGATGCTTCCTCCGTCCCATGCAACTTCCGGTTGTGCCAAAAATGTTGTGATAGCCCCGCCGTTTATTCCATTTTCCATGCAGGATAGAGTAACCGCTTCTTCATAAGCTGCCCGGGCATCTCCGGTTACCATGTTTCTTTCATACGCTTCGGCTTTAATAAAGCTTACTTCTGAAGCATTTATAAAAGGAGAAAAACCAGATGGATTGTTGGCAAACCGCTCCCCGATACCCGACACATTGTTTCCATTGTTATTCGGATCACTTAATTGTGCCGGACCAAACTTGTATCCGTTGTAACCACCATTATTGTTGAGGCGTGCATATACCGGTAAACGCGGATCATTGTTATCTTTGAGTGCGCTGACCAATACATCGTTCATCCTGTATTGATCAGTGTATGCGCCATTTGTACCCAAACGGTTATACCAGGGCTCAGTGTCGGGCGAAACACCGGGGAACCACAGGTAAGCATTGTCTTCGTTCTCTGTGATAACCGGGTAGGCAGAAGGATCGCCCAGTATTTCCGCCAGAACGGTTGTAGCTGCTGCGGGATCCACCACCGACATGCGGATGGCTACTCTCAGGCGCAACGAATTACAGAACTTTCTCCACTTTGAGGCATCTCCTTTAAAAATAAAGTCTCCAACGCCAATCGCACCCGTTCCGGACTTAAAAATTTCGGACGCCTCTTTCAATTCGCTCAATATAGCGCGATAAACTGTTTCCTGATCGTCGTACTTCGGGTACAAAATGCTCGAATCCAAACGAAAGGCTTCTGTATATGGAACATCCCCCCACATATCTGTGGTTTTTTGAGCATCATATGCTTTCAGGGTAAGCGCCGCAGCATAAAGGTTAGTGTTTCCCTCTGCTTTAGCAATTTTTGCGGCATCCTGCAGATAGGTCATAGCGATATACATCCCCCGCCACATGCTGTTGTTGATATCTACACGGTATTCATAATCACCCAAACCTATAGCAGCAGTGTGACCTGCATAAGAGCCCGTATAATAAATTGCTAATCGTTCTCCAAACAAAGTGTTGGTTGAAGAAATAATGCCGCGGCCCAGCACGTTGGTACCCGGAACAACAGTAGCAGCATTTGGGTTTTCATTGATGTCATTAAAATCTTTGGTACAACTTCCGGCAAGTATTAACACTATGCCAGTAATAAAAAACAATTGTGTTCTCAATATTTTTTTCATGTCGATTGTCTTTAAGTTTCAGTCTTCAATAAGAATCAGAAAGTCACAGAGAGCTTAAATCCGAAATTGCGGGTCGTAGGTATCTGAAAATTTTCAAAGCCTACACCTGCATTACCGCCACCCATTCCTACCTCAGGGTCCAGTCCCAACCTGGAAGTGCTTTCATCCCTGTGCAGTATGGCCAGATTTCTTCCAAAAACCGATACATTCAATCTTTTGAGCCATTGGATGTTTTTTACGCTGAAATTGTATCCCAGGATGACTTCCCTAAGTTTGATGTAGGATCCATCGAGAATAGAATACTCGTGATTATTCCATACCCAGGCTCCCCCATAAAATTGCTGGGCAGATACCCGCACATCATTAGGAGTGCCATCTTCTTTAACAGCATCAAGTATTAATCCTGTTTCCCTTACGTTATCGGCTGTTGTTACCTCATAACTTCCGGTTGGATACGCATGCCATGCGGTAGTGCTGAAGAATTTTCCACCTTTCCTCATATCAATGAGAAAGCTTAGAGTGGTATTCTTATAGCGGAATATATTGTTAATGCCGCCGATCCAATCGGGAGTGACCGTTCCGAAGTTCTTGGCAACATTTGTTGTTAAAGGAATTCCGTCATCTCCCACAACCATTTTGCCCGATTTTTCATCTCTAACGAAAGGCAACCCCCAAATACTTCCCCATTTCTGGCCGGGGATTCCCAACGTTAAAGCACCGCCAAATCCGGGAGATATCTGGTACGATTGTAAACCTCCGTATAATTCGTTAACTACATTGTTGTTTTTAGCCCAGTTTACTGCGATGTTCCAGTTAAGGCCCGAAGTGCTTTCCAAAACGCGTGCGTTGAGCATTACTTCCACTCCCTTATTTTCGATCTCCCCTGCATTCAACCGCATACCGGCGTACCCTGTGGTGGTAGAAGTTGCAACGCTTATGATCTGGTTTACCGTGACCTGGTCGTAATAGGTTACATCCAACGATAACCTGTTTTTAATGAACCTCAGGTTAGCACCTATTTCGTAGGAGTTGGTTTCCTGCGGTTTCAAATTGGCTGGTGGTAAAATACCCGTTGGAGCAAACATGGATATCGAGTTAAAGGAACTGGCCGAATACGTTCTGCTCAGTTGGTAAGGATCCGTGTCTCCACCTACCTTGGCAACGCTCGCCCTTATTTTTGCATAGGAAAATACATCCGAAGCAATCTTAAATGCATCCGTAACTACAAAACCTAAACTTGCGGAGGGATAAAAATAAGACCGGTTATCCGGAGGGAGGGTGGAACTCCAGTCGTTGCGGCCCGTTATGCCAACAAACAGGAAGTCTTTATATGATGCGTTAACCGACCCGAAAATGCTATTGGTTCTTTTTTTGCTGTCAAACATGGAGGTGGTAGGTGCTCCCTTAACATTTGAAATAGTGTACAGATCAGGAACGGTAAGGTTGCTTGCAGCAAGGTATGTACTGTTGTATACATTATCACGGTAATTCGCACCGGCAAGACCGTCAACCCGGATATTGCCAAACGTTTTGTCAAAATTTAAAATGAAATCGAGGTTCATTTCCCTTGTGAAAATGTTCGTTTGATTAAATTGACCGCCCTGGCCCCTACGAACATTATTTGCAGTACCCGACTGTGTTATTGATTTCCTTTTCTCCGTATAGAAATCTGTGCCGCCGCGAGCCATGGCAGATAACCAATCTGTTATCTTATATGTGGCGGTGACGTTTCCAAAGCCCCTTTCCCTGTTAAGATTGTTCAGGTTTTCATAGTAGTAATAATAATTATCGACTCCGGGAAACATACTGACGTTACCATTTTCTTTGAATTGGTCGCGTAAATACCTGGTATCAAAATCCCGCTGAGTCCATGCAAAATCAACCCCTACCCCAGTGTAACCATTAACGGGGATGTTGTCACTGCTTTTTACCAGGTAGGTAATATTACCAACTACAGAAAGCCGTTCCGTAGGAGTTAAGGTAAAGCTTGTGTTGATCGTATTTTGTTTTTGGTCGGTATTGGGTAATATTCCTCTTGGTGTGTTTTGGTTGGTGAATGCGAAGCGACCGGAAGCCTTTTCGCCACCTGCACTAACGGCAAGACTGTTCACTGTTGTAATTTCCGTGTTATAAAAATCCTTATAGTTGTTCTTTCTTGAAACCCATGGACTGGCAGGACCTGTTGACCATTGATCAAGTTTAAGACCTGCATCAAGACGTGGTCCCCAGTTAATTGGCCAGGCATCGTTGATGCCTCCGCCATTACCATCTACATATTTGTAGGAATACTGATTGGCATACTCGTTATAAGTAAGTGTTGAACCGGGATTATCCTCGAGGAATTTTTTGTAGATAAATTCTTCTCCATCCCAACCGCCACCGTATTCATTTTGAAATTTTGGCCAATAACCCGGTACATTCAGAACGACTGATGAATTAACGTCTACGCCCAGTCCCTTATTCTTAGAACCCTTTTTAGTAGTAATAAGTATAACACCATTGGTAGCGCGGCTTCCATACAGTGCTGCAGCATTAGCACCCTTAAGAACGGTCATGGATTCTATATCGTTAGGGTCAAGATCCGAAGCGGTATTGCCCCAATCTATTCCCCCGCCGCCATCAAGATTGGTAGTAGTATTATCAATCGGCGTTCCATCCACAACAAATAAAGGCTGATTGCCGGAAAAAGAGGCATTGCCCCTGATCACAATTCTTGAGGAGGAGCCGATTGTGCTACCACCGCTTGTTACCTGGGCACCGGCAATCTTCCCGGAAACAGTGTTTATAATATTGTTATCGGCAGCATCGGTAAGCGCGCTGTTGTTGAGTTCCTGCACCGAATAACCAAGTGTTTTTTTAGCGCGCGAAAGTCCCAAAGCCGTAACCACTACTTCACCCAAATTATTTTTGGCTGAAACAAGCGTAACAACGATCGAATTGTTTTTGCCCACCTTAACAATGCCCGGTTCAAAACCAATAGCTGTAACCTCTAACTCGTCATGGCCGTCAATATTAATTTTAAATACACCCTGTTCATCTGCGCTGGTGCCCACGCTGGTTCCCGTTACTTTTATAGTCGCAAATTTAATTGGAACTCCTTCGCTGTTTAGCACAGTGCCGGTTACTTGCCGCCGCTGTGCACAAACCGTAGCGCTTATTCCTGTAAGCAACAAGAATAGTCCAAAAACAATCAGGATTTTCTTCATAATCAGAATTTTGGTCTTTAATTTAAATGCTGTGTAAGAATTGCTGCGTTACCTCACTTGCTAATCATTCCACCCGTAATTAAAATCTGATAATAAAGATATATTGATCTAACACCACAATGCATACGAATTTTATCCAGTCTGCAACAAAATTTCCCATCTTTTAAAACGATTTTATATTTACAATTCATAAGGATATTCCTATTGTTGAACTACAGACAATCCTGGAAATGCCAACATGTTCAGGCGCTGATACAGCCTGCTGATCTTTTTTTGTTTAATGATGTATGCTAGGTTTATCAAATACTTAGCCCTGTCCTTATAATTTTATTTGAAAATGCCATACATGACGGCGAGGAACAACAAAAGCAACGCAGCCAAAAAGCGTATGTCTTTTACTCCTTTGAACTTTCCCTGAGTAATTACGGAAAACGGACTCCTCCATGTGCATTCAGCAATTGCCCTGGGATCTGGCCGGGGTGTTAAATAACTGACAACATAATAAATGATGCAGTTGAAGCAAAACAGCCACCAGGCCTGCATCATAAACGGAATACCCCAATCATTGGTGATATACATTTTGCCACTGATGGGCACATAGTCAAAACAAAAGGAAATTATGCCAAGCACAAATCCGAGACAAAGTGTTATTATGGAAGCTTCTTTGGTTCCCCGTTTGCTAAAAACCCCCAATAAAAAAACTGTAGTAATAGGTGGGGCCATTGCTGCGGCAATTTTATTGATTGCTTCAAAAATGCTTGAAAAATTTCCACCCTGTGTCGACCAAAGCATAGCTGCAATCATTATAACAACAGCCGCAATACGACCAAAAAATACCTGCTCGCGGTCTGACGTTTTAGGTCTGAATCGTTTAACGATGTCAATGGACATCAGGGTTGCCGAGCTGTTTAATGCTGCCGCCACAACACTCATCAGAGCAGATAACAGGGCTGCCGCAACAATTCCTTTAATGCCAACCGGAAGTAAATGTGTCACCAGCACCGGAAACGTTTGATTGGCGTTGGCTCCGATAATATCACTGTAAAGTATATATCCGATAACTCCCGGCAGGATCAAAATAAAAACCGGTAAAATCTTTAACAGCCCCGCGAACAAAGATCCTTTCTGTGCGTCTTCTAATGAACGTGCGCTTAAAACGCGCTGTACGTGTGTTTGGTCGGTACACCAATACCATATACCCAAAACCGGGTATCCTAATAATACCGCATACCAGGTTAAGCCGGTATTTCCACCTGCCGGGCTAAGCGCTTTTATTGAATCAGAGGAATGTAACATGCTGAGCTGCCCGTACTTTAAAGCGTCCTTAAATATGGCGAAAGAGGTTATTCCATGTCGCGGCAATTCAAGAATAGCAAAAATGGTAAGCAATACAGCGCCGGATATAAGAATGATCGTTTGCACCGTTTCTGTTAACATTACCGATTTTAGCCCGCCTATAACGGTATAGATAGCTGTAACAATTGAAATTAAAATAATGGATAGCTGTACATCAATTCCAAAAAAAGACTCGAAAACTACCGCACCCGCGTAGAGGCTCATTCCCAAATGAATGAACAACGCCGCGATAATTCCCATAAAAGCAACAAATGTTCTCGATGCAGATCCATATCGTTTTTCCAGGAATTCGGGAAGCGTCGCAATTTTGGTCTTGAAATAGAACGGCGCAAATATAAGTGCCAGCAGAATCAATGTAAAAACCGCCATCCATTCAAAATTACCCCACACCAGCCCTTCACTATAGCCGGAAGCCGCAAGACCCACCATGTGAATGGTAGAGATGTTTGAAGCAAAAAGAGCAGCGCCTACAATTGGCCATTTGGAACTGCGTCCGGCCAAAAAATAGTTGATGCTGGTCATTTTTTTCCTCCTTACGCTGATCAGACCAATTGCCAGAATACCAATAATGTAAACCAGTATTATAAGCAAGTCTATTGAACCGATGCCGGAATCTTTCATGTGATTATTTTTTTGAATCTGGCTTAATTGGATGCCGCGCTGATATGCTTTGACAATGGTAATCTCACATTCCTTACCATGTTCTCAGTTTTAATAGTACCGGCAATTCAAAGTCAATTCTCTTTGTGATAGATTTCAATGAATTCTTTAGGTGTTTTACCCATTATACTTTTAAAAACGCGATTGAAAGACACTACGTTATTAAATCCGCATTGGTAAGCAATATTGCCTATATTATCGAAATTGTTTTCAATAAATCTTTTGCACGCCTCATTGATCCTTACCTCATTCAGGAAATTGACATATGTTTTGGTAGTATGTTTTTTAAAATAACGGCAAAATGACTGCGGTGTTAAATGCGCTACAGATGCAATTTGCTCAAGGGTTATCACGTCGGTAAAGTGGTCCATTGTATATCGATAAATATCATTCATTCTTAATCCTTCGCTGTCTGTGATTGCACGTTCAAAAGATGCGGCAGACAGGTACTTCCACTTTTTTAAGTTTGCCATTATCTGCAATAGTTCAATAAAATATGCCAGTCGGAAACCGGCAGTACTATTTTTTATTTTTAAAAAATGTTCAGCCAGCTTTTCAGAATCTCTTTTTGATGCCTGCAGACCAAGTTCGGTTTGACCCACGAACTTCTTAATACTAAGCATTTCCGGCAATGAAAGTAAATGCGATACGAATCCTGTTGGATTAAAAAATATATTTACCGAGTGGATCTTTCGCGGGCTGGTTGGGATAAAATAGTTGGGATCATTTTTAAACCAGTGAGGCTGGTTGGCGCCTATAACAAAGAGATCCCCGGATGTAAAGGGAGTCATGGTATTTCCAATGATCAACGTCCCTTCCCCGTTTATGACCCACGTGATCTGGATTTCATTGTGGCGATGCAAATGAGGATAAAAGTAGGGCAAACGATCCTCCTGCAGATGAAAGGAGTTACCAACACCTACAGGGATAGTAAATACAATTACCTTCATTTATGATTTTATATTGGGTTGACTAAAATGCTTTCCGGTGCTTGTCTCGTGTATGAAAAAAAAAATTATTTACTCAAATCAAACCTATTTCCAATTAAATGTAACTCAAAAACATCCTTCTATCAGATGCTAAAAGTTAATGTAAATATAATTTAAACGAATATTGTCCTGCTGAAATTAAAGGATAAAAACGAATCGTTACAGTCAGACAGCTTTTCGGAAGCCGGTGAATCTTATTCCAGCTTCCGCGTTCCGCCAGCACAATGATCTCGTAAATTTGCGTCTGTTTATTTAATCGGGTCGGGCTCAAAATCATGAATTGTATTCTGGATAAGTCCTTCTGCATTCCCGCCGTCAGCATCCTTCAGTTGGTAGCTAATTTCCATTACCCATGTAGGTTTTATTTCGGGAATAAAAAGATTTAGTGTCTTTCTGTCTTTACTCAGTTCAGCCCTCGAAACTTTCAGTTCTTTAATGTTATAATGATCTGAACCATATCTGCGCGAACGCAGCAGATCCCATGTTTGTATTTTGTAATTGGTAATATCCTTTACGCTTGCAGGGTCAAGTTCTTTGGCAAAGGTTATTTGCATGCCTTGCTTTTTGGCTTTCAGGCCAATGGGCACAACCACCGGGCTTCCATCATACCTGATCCTGAACAATCCACCTAACTGAAGAGTTTGCGTAGATCCCCAAGCCGACAAACCGCAAACATACAACTGGCCATCGTACGGATTGAACCGGCCCCGCATTACACCGGTGGAAAAGGCAGGTATAGGCAATTCAAAAATTCCACCCTGCATTTGGCTACCCACTTTTTCATGGGGAACTATAAATACTTTGCCATAACCATAAGAAAAATTCAGGAGACTGCCGTTAAGAGGTCCCCATGTATCACTATTAACCCATAACAACTCGGAAGGCGACTGATCGAGGTGTCTTTCAACCCACACCAACGGCTGTTCCATTCCTTCGTTGGAACTATCTGTTGGCGGCTTATAACCAAACATATTGCCATAGAAACGGCCCTTCTGAACCCAGTTGATCCGATTCATCGGATTCCAGTGGCCTTCCTGATCGGTAACAATAAAGCTTCCGTCGGGATTAATACAAACTCCGTTTGCTGCCCGGAATCCTGTAGCTATGATTTCCGTTTTCAATCCATTCCTGCTTACTTTTATCAGGGTTCCGTGTTGGGGAACCAGCGCTTCTCTGGCATGACGCGCACTTTTGGCATAATATAAATTGCCCTCCTTATCGGACTGTAAGCCCATCGCAAATTCATGAAAATGATCCGTTACCTGATGATCACTGTTGAAGCTTTCGTAAAAATCCGTTTCCCCATCGCCATTCAGATCCCTGAGCTTTACGATCTGATCACGACAGGTTACAAAAATTTCTTTGTTGATCACTTTAATGCCCAGCGGCTGAAACAGGCCGGAAGCGATACGTTGCCACGACAAGGTTCCGGAATCTTTTAGTAACCCGGAAACGAGCCACACATCTCCATCGGTGGAGCAAACCACGGCATTGCTTCCATCGGCCGTAAAATCAATCCCACTTAATCGCAACTGGTTCTTCCATTCATTGTTGAACGGAGGCGTTAAAATGTCAACTTTGAACGGACCATGTTGATCACCCCTTGTAATTGTGGTGGTTAACTTTTGGAGGTATCGTGCCTTTCCGCCCCTGGTCAGTGAATCGAGGGACTCAGGGTAGGCAGATGTCCTGGCATACTTTCTTAGTTCTTCTTTCGAAATGGCTGATATCAATAATTTGATCCTCACTGCAGTTGATGGCGGTATTTCAAGAACATTGAATCCCCCGGATGCTTTTAATTTTGCATCGGTTCCAACAAGAGCAACCGAAGTGCTATCAGGAGCGATTCTCATTTTTAACGTGCGGGATGAAGGAGTGATATTGAGAGTCCGCGTTAATACGAATTGACCATTCAACTTTTCCGAACCAAAAGTTTCAAGAACATCTGCGTTCCCGACCGTATAGGAAATGATCACCTTGTCCCCGTATTGGTAAAGCCCTTTATAATGCGTCCATTTGCGGGATAAGGGACCGAACCTCCTGCCGTCCCTGGCCAGGAAGCGATTGTCGTTAAAAGATCCGGTTTCCGGGTCAGCCCAGCCCGATCCCACAGGATTTTCAAACTGAAGGTCGCCAACCGTTCGTGGAGAAATGTTATGCGAACCATTAAAAAGAATGGCTTCCCAGTCGATGAACCCATTCCCTGTCCAGGCACCCGCAACACGCATCACATCATGGTCAAATATTACCCATTCTCTTCCTGCGGCTACTCCACCATTACCTGTGTCCAGTCGGATTGCAATACCTTTGTAGGCAAAATTTTTACCGTCCAGGTGTTCGTCAGGTAGCGGGGCCTGTCCCCCGGACCGCTCACGCGGCTGTGGGTTCAAATCAACCAGTTCATACGTATTGATAAGGAAGTTGCCATAGTCCATTTCTGCCCATGGCTCATATTTCTTTGGCTCAGGGCCTGTTGAATCTCCTTTTGGAAGGCTTTCGAGATAAGCGCTGTCTATCTCGAAATATTGCTCTTTGTTGTGTTTAGCAACAAACTTGCTCCTGATAAAATGAATGACATCATATTTTTCGCGGGGGGTAAGGATCGTTTGAGGAGGCATTGACCCGTATCCTCTGGTGAGGGTTTGATAAATGGAATAGGGGTCATTTCCAACTTTGAAACTATCGTTCCAGAATTTGAAGGCTGTGGGAATGGAACCGTTTTGACCGGGATCTCCATGGCAGTTAAAGCAGATGGTCCCATATATCTGTTCACCCCGATGTTCGGCACCTTCTTCTTTTTCAATACTACTGATCAGTTGTTTATGATCAATGTTGTCTTCATACGCCGGAAGTTGCGATTCCTGGAGTGTAAACTTAACATCGGGCTGTTTATAACTGGAAGAAGAACACGAACCGATAGCAAATGCTGTTGATAGTATAAATAAATTGAATGCTGTTTTTGACATGGGGTTGACTTTATTTACTGTTTTATTGATGCTGTTCTCACGCTGATTTGTTTCCGGGCTCTCACGCATTAATAAACGGGATACCCCAAGAGCCTGAAAAACACCCTCTGTAACAACATCACTTTTATTGGAGATTTGCCCGACAATCAAAAATAGATAACATTAGGAAAACTTGACCAATTTAATCAGTCGCCCGGTTTCCGATTGTGTGCAGTTAAATTGAAAAATAAAATATTTAGGATCTGAGAAGCTCATGATAGTTGAATTTTGATTCGTTAGCGAAACTGGTCTTTCTATCTTCTAATTATTAATCCGGACAGTTCGGGATCATCCATCATCCGCTCAATTTCTGCAGATACCAGGTCCTCCACATCTTGTTTTACCTGAAAATAATTTCGCTGGATCATGACACCATCCACCTGCCTTACTGCTGGCAAAGGCCTGTAAAATTTTTGCTCCATTTTCAGCCCCGCATGGTCATTTATTATTTCGCAATGAAAAGTCTTCAGGTCAATCCTGCAGTCCGGATCATCTGCTACCATTCCCACGAATTCCCCGGAACTCAAACCAGCAATTTTGGAAGCCGGAATAGCACTATCCAGTTGTTTGGATTTGCTAATAGACGTATCGGTCCGGTTAATTGAAAGGCCGGCTCTGTCCTGCATAATTTTGCCGAATCTCTCTGATAACTGTTTGGCTGTATCACCAGTTGCTTGACCACTTGCAATATTGCCAGTAATATTCATGATCACATCTGCCTGATCTTTTCCATAATCTTTCTTCAACTGGCTAAAATCCTGTACGCCCAAGCAGGTGGCAACTCTATTACTGCGGGCAGTAGCAACTAAGCTATCAATATTGTTTAAGTAGATAGTTGGAAATTCATCGAACACCAGGCTGCTTTTCAATTTACCTTTTTTATTGACGAGTTTAATCAAACGGTTTACATACAGGGATAACACCGCACCATATATCTGTATCTTCTGCGGGTTGCTACCAACGCATAAAATTTTAGGCGCTTCCGGGTCATTAATATCCAGATTACAATCATTACCAGACAAGACGTAATAAAGTTGCGGAGAAGATAACCTTGCCATCGCTACCTTTGCAGATGCGATCTGACCTTCGAGCTGTTCCATTGCCTCATGCAGATAGGCATTTATAAAAGGATTGATCATCACTTCAATTTCCTTCTCAGTGCGAAGGATTGAAAACAATTTGTCGTATTCTATCTGCATTAATTCTATCACATGCGGTAATGTACAGAATTCTCCGTCCTGGTACTTGCGTAGGTACCAGATAATGGCTGTCAAAAAGTTTATCGGCGATTCCACAAAGAAGTCTCCTTGACGCTTGATCCACTCACGGTTTAGTCCCATCAGAATCGTACGGGCTGATTCTGCTGCGTCGGTGATATCCAGCATGTTTTCTTTGTCCAGCGGATTGCACCTGTGGCTGCGGGTAAGATCATCAAAGTTTATGACATAGAATTCGGGCGTGACAACAAACCGATGTTTGTTTTTCAAATAGTGGTTGTAAGCAATGATAGTCAAATCATCGAACTTAAAGTCATATACAAACATCGAAAACCCTTTAGCCAGATGCTGAGTGATAACATGCCGTATTACAAAATAACTTTTGCCTGAACCGGGATTACCCAACACCAAAAGAGACCTGAACGGGTTAATAATATTGATCCAGCTTTTCCGAACCCTTCCTTTCAAATGGTATCTCCCAGGAAGGTTGATTGAGTAATCATTTTCGATCAGTCTCTCCTCCTGTGGGAAAGTTTCATTTTCCCTGTTGAAAATATCCTTATTATTAAACTGCACACGGATAATCCGGGAAAAAAGGGTACCACCTGTCAATATTAAAATGTAGCCCAAACTGGTGAGCGCGACATAGAGAACAGCAATATTTTCTAAACCAACTGAAAGCATTAACGATAAAAAACTAATAAAGTAGATTGTTAATCCGGTAATGATATAGGCCAAAGCCGTTTTAAAATTCAGGTTCTCATCTTTCTTTCCTTTTGTCCCCAATAGCGAGATAAACAAAAAACCTAATGCAATCAGTTTGGAGCGGTGGAAATCATCAAAAAGCCCTGTACCCCCGATATTACCAATCAACCGATCAATAATGGTTACCGTTAATCCCCATGAATCAAAGACACGATAACAGTAATAGTAAAAATGTAAGACCAGGATTACAATGCTGATCAGTCTTGTCAAATCCATAATCTTACGAAGGCCCTGCTCGTTCTCCCCAGTATTCATACCTATTTCTTTTTGATCTCTTCACGTTAATTATTCCCTGTTTACCGTTTTAAGCGATGCTTCTTTCGTTTCTTTTTTCGTATTAGCTGATTAGGTACATAGTCCGGTTCCACAGTTTGCGACAGTATTATTTCTGGAAGCCGCCAAACCGGTGCTGCAGTATGCCCAGTTATTTGCATTAATTCCCGATATCGATTCTTCATCTGTTCCTGTAAAGTCAGTTTATTGTCCATATGCTTTGGCTTCACCAGGCCAGTTGACTGACATGTCTCCAGTACCGCCTTTGCGCTAAATTGCCTGCCCAGGTCGCTGCCATTGAATACGCATTTGGTTTTGTGATCTACATAGGTCATTCCATAAATCACACCCTCCTTTCCTTTGCGTATTACCAGACTTATTCTTTCTTTCTCCAAAGCTTTAACAAACGCCTCAAGGCTTTCAGGTTGTGTATTTAAAATCCAGCCAACGGAACCTTTCAATTTTTCTTTGTACGGTATTCTTACCAACTCGTTTTCTGCATATTTTTTTTCCAGGGTACCCAGCGTAGGTCTCATAAAAAACGAGCTTGCTTTTTGTGGTACACCAATTTTATTCCCTTTCTCATCCAGTATACTGTACGTAAGCCCATTATTCCGGTATATGCGAGAACCTTCGCGTCCACGGTCGGCAGTGATATTGTACAATTGAAGTACGGCATTGAGTTCAGCCAGCGACGTAAACTTATATTGATTGATGACCGGGGCGAGTACGTTGGCAATAGCGCGGCGGGTTTCTGATTTACCGTATATTACCTTGGTCGCATTGACCGGTTTGAGGTTCAACAAATCGGTGTTCTTTTTATTCTCCGCTTTTACCAGTCCAAATTCACGCTCAATTTCTTTACGGGCTTTTTCGGATTGATTGCGTCCCAAATTGTGCATCGAAATACGTGTTCCATCCTTTTCGATATTAATGCTGACGATATGCAAATGTGGATGGCCGGCATCGTGATGACGGTATAGCAAGTAAGGCTGTTTTCCAAATCCAATTTTATCCATATAGGCAGAAGCAATCTCCACCATTTTATCATTATCTATTTTTTCTGAGGGATCAAAATTCAAGGACACATGCAACGTGTTGGTAACCGCTCTTTCGTTGAGTGAAGTAAAGCGCTTAAAATGATTGATCTTGTCATAAAAACTAAGTTTATCAACGTCTTTTAAAAAGCCTGATTCATCCAGGATTTCAGCTTTACCCTCACGTACTTTTTGTTCGTTATAATTAAGGGCTTTTGAAATGCTTTTGCCGGTATTTATTCTTGCAACCATTTATCAGCTATTTGTGCAATTTTTAAATTGATTTCCTCTGCCTTTTTGAAGAAAAGGCGTTTGCTGGTTTCATTCAACAAGGCCCATGCATTGATCTCAGCACTATTGTCCATTATGTGCAGTTTTTTTACCAATTGGTTGAAGTTGTTGCCGATGGCTTTTAACTCTGCCCGAAGCAATATCATTTCTGCCATAAAGTCATCAAAGGATTGATTGCGGGTATAGACTGTGATGGGCTTATTGAGTAAAATACTACGGGCATATTCACTCATTTTGCATTTAGTGGAATTTGAAAAACCGAATTGCAGCTTTTTTAATTCGGCTTCCGTTAGCCGTATATGCAACCATTTGCTCCGATTACTTTTTGTTTCATTCATCTCTTTTTCATTTTCTGCATCAGGAAAGAGGTCTTCATCAATAATCCCCTGCGACTCCGGAGCGAAGGGGGTGAAATGCCCCGGTTGTGATACAACCGTACATTTCACCGGGGGCGGTAAAAGGCACCCTAAAGCCTGTCCATATCTTTGGTGATTAAGAAAACATTTCTTGGTTTCATCGCCATTTGTATCTAAACTGTCAACCATCTTTTCTAAATCTGTATTCAGATCTTAGTTATTTTTTAATAGAAATCCCCCTTTTTCTTGAGACCCTTACCCATGCTGATATGCCATTCATTAAGATCCTTATAGCCTCTATACAGGCCACTTTCATCAAAATATTGAGGACTAATTTGAAGTGCGTGATAACTGCAATTTTGTCCGGCCGGGTCGTTATCCATGTAAAGGTGTATAGTATCGTGCCGTTCTAAGAATGGTCTTGCGAGTTGGAAAAAACAAAGGGAGTTGAGTACACAGAAATCCATAGGTTCTTGCTCGGCATATTCATGCAGAACCACCCACGAAAGAAAGTCAAAAAAACCTTCAAAAACCGCTACCCCTTTTCCTCCCTTTTCAATGCAGGTCATTGTCTTTGGAGAGCTGCTTGCTTTGAAATTTATATTGCGAAGCTCATAGCCTCCAGCATCATTCTTAAACCCAATTGCATAATAAATCCTGTCGGCATTTCTGTAATGAACTTCCCGGCAATATTGCTGTGCAACGCTGCAGGAAATATGTCGTTCTTTGAGATAGCTTATCAGAGACCAGGAACCAATATGATAATCACTTAAAACTTCAATACCCCTGTTTAGCAGTTTACCATCAGATGGAGAAAGCGGAACAGGGCTATGAAAAGAAAATTCCCCTTGTAGGGATTGAAGTAATTCTTTGATCGTACAGTTATGATAGGTCACTGCAAAATCAATGAGGTTACCACCTTTGCCTGAGCCGTGGTCATACCACCGGTTAATATAACGGTTAATTTTAAAGGAGGCTGTCTTTTCTGATCTTAAAGGAGACAAATACCAATAGTCATTGCCACGGATTTTCACCGGAAGGTGGCCCAAGGCTGAGAGATATTCCACCAAGTCAATTTGCTTTGCCTGCTCACAGGTAAATTTAGATTTACTGTTTTCCATTACACACTATTTTCAAATCACACAATTCAGTAACAGGTGTGAAATTAAACCGAACCCGCTTGTAAAAAACATCCTCTTCAAATTCTGAAGGGGATCATATCCTCAGACTAGAATATTTTTGCCAGGACAGCAAGATCAGTGAACCATTAAATATTTTCTTATGTTAGCGAAATCAGATGTAGCCAGGATTTATGAGACATTGCTAAGCATTCCCGGTATGAATGAAAATGTAAAACTTAGTGTCAGTATTGCCAGAAAGGATATGCTACTTTTAAGTAAAATAATTGAAAGAGGATTAAACGGCAGCAATAGCTCCGATAAATCCATTGGCATTTTGGATGCAATCACCCAGGAGAGCACACAAATAATTTCATCACTAACTTCTGAACTACTGGCCAAGGCGGGACTCTCGGAAATGAATGAAAAATTAAAATCACTGTAACTATTTTAAGAAATGCCTTTGTTTTTAATACCATTTCTACAGCAAGCACAAAAAAGGGCCTATAGCAGCCCTTCGTCACCAAATGAAAAATAGCAATCTTGACTAACGATTAAATGATCCACAATGAGGATATCATGATAAGATGCAGCAATTTTTATTTTATGGGTCAATGCCTGGTCTGCCCTGGAAGGTTTTACAATTCCGGAAGGATGATTATGGGCTAAAACGACGGAGGAGGCACAAACTTTCAATGCACTTGCCAATATCAACCGTGTATCAGCTATTGTTCCTGAAATACCTCCCTTGGAAAGATCTAAAAGCTGAAGGACAGTATTGCGCCTATTGAGGTAAAGTACTTTAAATTCCTCAATTAATTCAATGGTATCCAAATTCCAGTAATGCATAAATATAGCATAGGCGTCGGATGAAGTGTGAATCACCGGTTTTTCGGAGGCTTTGCAGTTTGGCTTTCTGCGGTAAACGATTTCAACTTCTGCTACATTGTTGAGTTCCTGAAGGCTTAATCTTGATTCCATAACCAAAGTTTTAATGATTAAAAATTAATTATGAAACCATCCCATCTTTTGGGCAATCCAGTGAAAAAGGAATCGGAATAAAGGAGTGCATATGCAGGGTGGGGAGGTGTTTATGCCGAAGTCTTTTTCACGCTTCAGCAGCCCAAAGGATAACTTTGTGAAAGAATTATGATTGCGATTCTAAGATTATACTTTAATTATCTACACCCTCTCCCAATGCTACATTAAGCCGTAAAACAATCATTTCTCTGAATGACCAAAACGAGGCAAGCCCAAAGCTTGCCTCGTTTTTACAGTTTCTCCAATAACTTTAAGCATACCGTCAACAAATAGATACATATTTCTATTACCGATTTAATGAGCAGGTAAAATAGATTCAATAGAAAAATAATTATGCAGATGATAAATCTGCTTAAAGAAAACAGCAGGTTACACCCACTGTTTTCTTTGCCGGATCTGCCATGCATAAATCCATCATCGTAACCATACAAATAGTCTTCCCATTGCATATTGAATTGTGTTATTGCAGCGCGTCACATAAGGCTATCTGAAAGCCTGCCCGGATCATTTTTTTTAAAACCGCTTCAGTTTGTTCACAAGTAATGGTACAATGCCAATGCTCCTGAACACTGGGGAATATTTTGAGTTTACAAACGCTGCTTACCGCTATCGCATCCCTCGAAAATGTATAATACTCCTCCCCCATCCTAACCCACACCAAAGCATTGGGATAAGTAAATTTCAATCTCCGCCAAATTGAAATAGCAAGAGGATTAACTGCTTTAAATTGGTTAATTGTTTCCATAAAAATGGCGCAGCTTGTCCGGCTGCGCCCCCGGTTTCTTTTACTGATAAATACCCACCAGTTCGCTGCGCATAAAATCGGTGCACAGGTCAAATGCCTTTTGATTCTTGGTCATTGCGTTGCCCTCCATAATAGATTTTAATTTTGCTTCTCCACTTTTATAACGGCGTACATTTTGCATATAGCCTGTTACAGCGTTGTACACACCAAACAAAGTGCCTTTGGTGGTCTGGAGTTGTTGAGATGGTGCGGTCATCGCATAGGTAAAAACATTATCACAGATGTTTTTAAAACAGGTGGACAGTTCATTTTCTTTACCTTTTTGAATATCCTGCAATACTTCACGATTGGGCACCATTGCCAGGCGAACCAGTTTTTTAAGTTCCGGGTCGGTTACCCGTACCTTTGACCACTGATTGAATATCTGCTCCATTTCTTCAGTCAGTTTATTGGAGATGCCCATAATTTTGTGGGCGCTTTCAAGCCTTTCTTTTGCTCCGGTCGTATGGCGGATACTAATCCGGTTACTGCAATTGCGCAAAGCTGCATTCAGTGTATTGTTACACACTATCCGCGTAGGTGTAAATGCCGCGGATATACTTCCGAAACCATCGTGGGAAGTGGTCAGAAACAGGTATTTTTCAATTAAGTCTTCGCTACCCACTTTAATATAGCCCGGAAGTTTGGCGGTAATGAATATACGTTCGCCTTTGCCTAACGCTCCTGCGGTTTCATACTGGATACCCTCACCGCCAACAATCGAATCAAAAAAAGTAAATGCATCCCTGTTCTGTATAAGTTCATAATCTTTTCCCACAACGCCCAAAACGGTTTCGGTATCTGTGCGCACCGTAGCGAAATAATTAGGCACTTTGATTTCAGGAATAATTATATCATAGTCCGGATTGGCGTTTTGATTTTCATTGTCAAAAGTGAAAAGTGCCCTTTTTTCAACCGAATAGTCCAATCCCGCATACTGTATTGCCTCCCGGCTGCTTGGATAATCACTAACGATTTTACCCAGACCGTGCCAGGGTTTTTCATTAACACTGAAAAAACTATGCTGCCCTGTATTCTCGTTGTAACTGATGTTGTGTGCCATACCAAAAGATTTTAAAAATGATTGAATACTGTATTAAAATGGGAGGTCATCCGCTGCGGCTTCTGCAGTAGTTGCAGTCGTCTGCTCATCTATTTTTCTACCGCCATGCAATTTGATATTGCTAACATGAAAATTGAGGGAAGCCTTGGCCTGACCTTCAGCGTTGGTCCATGCATTTATCCCTATGCGGCCATAGATTTCTACCAATGTCCCTTTGGTTAAATAGGGTGCAATAGCTGGTTTCACCCAATAGGCGCAGTTGATAAACGTAGTTATTTCTTTTGTTTCGCCATTTGCCGACTTGTAACGATCATTGATGGCGATGGAAAAGTTTACAACTTTTCTTTCGTCTTTTAAGGTGCTGATCTTTGCATCTGCTGTTAATCTGCCTGTGAGTTCCATAATCTTTGATTTTAATGATGAAAAAAATTGTTTGAAAAAGAAAAAACGGAAAAAAAGAAAGCAGGCCAAGAAGCGGCAGCGAATAGGAAAAAGACACCAAATCGCACGCGGAATAATTGGGGGTTCCTTTAGGGGGAAACCGTTTATGCCGAACGATTTGGTTGAGCAGGGGAGCCGCTAACTTCGCTTGCTTTTTGCCCCGTTTTCTTGCAAACAACAAACTGTCATTTGTACAATTGTTCAAAAAGGGCAATCAGGGAACAGAACGATAACGAGTGCGACGCAAGGACAGAAATATTTAAAAAACAACAGCCGGCTACATCAAAGCACTTAAGCAATCAGATATAGTTGCATCCGGGGGAATGCATGCCCAACATCACGAACCGGATGTCACATTCCCTGGGCGGTTTTGCAAAATATGTTGGGGCATACCGATTATAGCGTTTGTCCTGCTGTGCCAGCCAAATCTTGAATGCTGAATTAGATTTTAATTTGCAGCAATCCTGGAACACCGAAAGCCCGGTTCGGTTTAAAACAATTTCATCATCAAAGACGATTTTGAATTTCCAGTCGAATCTCCTCCAGTGAATGTATTTTTCGGCGACTTCCCTTCGAAGGGCCAGTTGAGGATCGTTTTCTGCGGCCCGTGGTTTAATCTCGACCAGAAAAGCTTCTCCTGTTTGCTTGTGCCGAATGAGATAGTCCGGTGTATAGCGCCGAACACCTTCGCGGATATAAGAAGTCGGTTGCCCTGCACCGTGATGATAGTAAATTGCAATACGACTTCTCAGAAACGCGTACTCATCCTGGATCGAAATAGCGTATTTCAGTTCCAGCAGCGAATCAAATTGGACACCCCAATTGATGATCTTAAATGACCTGCCGTACTTGAACTTTTTTCTTACAAATGTCTGTGCCATTGGTTTTATTTTCATGGTGAGGATTGTAATCAGCGGTCAAGATTCAGAAGGCTGTTCGCCCTGATCTCGGTGACATAGCGGGTATGACCTAATTTGTCGGGGTAATTCCGGTAGTCAATAACACCTTCTACCAGGATCTTACTTCCCTTGATGAAATTTCTTTCTGCATATTCGGCCTTCTGATCCCATGCAACCACGTTGTGCCATACCGTTTGGAAGGATGGCTCGCCAGCTGTATTGCTTCGTCTGTAATGTGTAGCCATACGGATACAAATTCTTTTTGATCCTTTTGTGGTTTGCGTTGTTTGCGGATCTTTTCCCACATATCCGATCAGCAGTACCTGATTTGTTTTCATAAACTTTCTTTTTGTGAATGAATTTTTTGAGACGAAAGTAGAGCACCCAAAAACTGAAGTCAAGGTTTTCAACGTTTCTTTGAGCATCATTTCGTTTTGAAACGTTTTGAAACGAAAGAAAAATGAAGTATTTTAGAACATGGCGCCAAGAGTTAAAAAGATAAAATGCCTGTGGTGCGGGATTCCCATCAGCGGAAATGAGAACAAGCGATTTTGTTCTGCCGGCCATAAAAATGCTTTTCACAATGCCAAACGAAAAAAAGAAACAGGACAAACAGGTAAGGTCATCGCCATATTAAAAAACAATCGTCGCACTCTGGAAGAATTGCTCAAAGGGAAGGAAGTAACAAGTGTGAAAGAACAAACCTTACTGGACAACGGCTTTGTATTACGGTACCACACCCACACCCGTATAAATCAAGGCGATAAGAAAGCATATATATTTTGTTTTGAATACGGTTACTACCGAAAAGAAAATGGCTGGTGTACCATAGTGAAAGGTGCTATCTGAAAACAGTCATTTTAAGCCGCTTTATTATGCATGTAACTGTCATACTTTGAAGGAAATTGGCCGGTGGAGACGGGATTGGCGTTTACGCGTCAGCGGTATTGTAAGAAACCTACAAAAACAACACAAAAAATGCAAAAGACGACAACTTTTCTAATGTTTGCGGGAGACCAATTCGGCAAGGCTGAAGAAGCAATAAAATTTTACACCTCAGTTTTTCCTGGTTCGGAAATAAAAAATATCACCTATTTCAAAGAAGGAGAACCGGGTGGAAAAGCGGGGGCTGTGAAACACGCAACTTTCACGATCGACAAACAGGAGTACATGGCGATCGATAGCCCTGGGCATAACTTTACCTTTACACCTTCCATTTCCATATATGTGCATTGCGACAGTGAAGATGAAATCAATCATCTTTATACCGAACTATTGGAAGGGGGAAAAGCAATGATGCCAATTGGCAGCTACGGATTTAGTAAGAAATTTGCCTGGCTTGCTGACAGATACGGACTTTCCTGGCAATTAAATTTCGGAATTTTAGAATTTTGACCTTTATTGATTGCACATAACTTTTTCAAGAAGATTCAATTATTAGATAGCCAAAGCTTCTCTTCAATTCAAAGTAACCCTCGCTTGAAACAAGCAGCCGGGATTGGTATAAGAGAATTGCAGGTGTGAGACGTCAGTCGTTGGACATTGTGTACTCTGCCTGGGAGCGGCGGAGCCGAATTGGGTTACAGAAGGTAACTGAATTCAACCGGCCACACCGAAGGCGTTTTACATGCAAATAAGCAGTCATACTGTTGGATTCAATGCCTTGGCATTGAGATTGAGGCATATATCACAAGCTATGCACCTCTTTTGCGATTTTCCAACACTGTAGTTATCAACATAACTCAAACTATTTCACCGCGAATTGGTGCTTTTAAACCGAGAATGGCCCGATCCTGTAACAACCTTTGTTTATCGCCAAAATTACCGTGATGACCAGAAAATAAAATATAAACGAAGTATTATTAATTTGGAAAAATAACTCACTGGGGGTACATTCGTTATACCATTTGTCTTGTTAACACTTCCTTAGTTGGACGAAAGATTTTGCAGCAATAAAAGGGAAACTCTTCTATAATAGTTAGTTGCCAATCCTATTACAAACCTCTTTTTGATTGCTTTGCTCCGATATTTTTAAGAATATCAAAGTGGCTTTATTAGCACCCTAAACTCTATCTTTTTTATGAATCGATTTATTGTAGCATCGACTGGCATGCATTTCAGCAGGATAGCCATAATTTTTTATTTATTTTACTTGGCGGCTGGCTCATGCACAGTTTCTGGGCAGGTCAGGAAGATATATGTTGACAACTCATTGGATGAAAAAATATCAAAAATTAGTTTTTTCTCTCCTGCACAGGGCTATGTTGCATTTGACAAATGGATAGGATTCACTCAGGATAGCGGAAGAACATTTGCAAAAAAATATATTACCATCGGCAATGTTGACTACAGCAATTACCAGGTAAATCTCACATTTGGTTTTGCAATAGAGGGTGTGAAAGCCTTTGATGCGCGCAATATTGTTGTTTATGGAGATTACGGATTTGGTCCTTCCATTCTTTATTCGACTGACGGCGGTGACACCTATAAACTCATATTTCATACGGGGTTTAATCCTCAAAGATATTATTCCTCAATAAGCGACATGGTATTTCCCGGAAATGGTAATATTGGTTTTGCCGTAGACCTCGGAAGGATCTTAAAAACGTATGACCAGGGAAAAACGTGGAATGTTATTAGATCCGGCATAGATGAATACAATAGGCTCTCATATGCAGACGCTAACAATATTCTTGCCTTTAATACCGAATACGACAAAAATAAATTATTAAAATCGAATGATGGCGGCAGTACATGGACAGAAATACATACTCCAGCCGGAATACTCAACTACGTCTGCTTTATCAGTTCTTCCAAAGGATGGCTCAGTATGGAAAATGATGGCAAGGGGTATATTTATTACACTGCCAATGGTGGTACAAATTGGTCATTAAAGAACAACCCGGGTGTCAACCCATTTAACTGCATCAACATGCGATTTGTGAATGATAGTGTAGGCTTTGGTTTGAATGGCAGTGGTTTTATCTTTAAAACAACGGATGGTGGCAGCTTTTGGGAAAAACTTCCTGGCGCCAAAGAATATTTGGCACACGAATACAGCATGAAAGAGCTTTCACTGTGGGATGAAAACCAGCTATGGGCCGGAGGATCGCATGGGGCTTTACTAATAAGCACCAATGGCGGTGGAACACCTATTCCGGCAGCTAATTTCACAATAGATACCACGAATAGTTATGTAACGGGAAAGGTCAATCTAAACAATCTTTCTAAGCAAGGTTATACATACCAATGGTATCTGAATTCCAGGTTGATTAGCCAATCATTTAATGCAAGCTACCAACATGATATCAACCGCGCACGGGACACCATTGCATTGGTCGTATCCAACGGTATTGTAAAAGATACCCTGGTTCGGAATCATGACTTTGCGATTCCTGGTGTGCCAACCCTTACTTCCTTTTCACCTTCGGCCGGGGGTTCGGGAACCGTAATCAGGATAAAAGGAAACAATTTAGAAAAAATTGTTGCTGTCAGTTTTGGTAATGTTCCGGCAGCATCTTTTACTATCCTATCGCCATCCGATATAGAAGCCGTAGTGGGAAATGGAGCAACGGGAAACATTATTGTGAAGGATATTTATCACACGGATGCAATCGCGGGGTTTGTGTATACTGACCTTAATGCATCGACGGCTCCCATAATCAGTGGAATATCTCCTGCGGCAGGGCCGGCTGGCACACTGGTGACTATTACTGGAGCCAATTTCAACCCAAATCCAGCAAATAATATAGTAAATTTTGGGGCAGTTAGAGCAAAAGTAACGTCTGCGTCTTCTGGCCAGGTAGTATGCATCGTTCCTCCAGGGACCAGTTTTGCACCGATTACACTACTCAACACCAACACCCATTTGAGCGGTAAATCCAGAACCGGTTTCCATCTTACATTTCCCAATGGTGGCAACTTCACACTAAACTCCTTTACTCAGAAAATAACCTATCGTGCCGAAAACAATTCCGATCGGTTTTATCGTGTATCAGCTGCCGATATAGACATTGATGGCAAACCGGATATCGTTTCGAGCCAACATCTTTTTCAAAGTGGCATTTTCGTTTACAGAAACACCTCGGCACCGGGCAAGTTTTCCTTCGAAGAAAAGAAGATCCTCGCCAACGCAGACGCTTACGGGTGGGGTTTCACACTCAATGATTTAGATGGTGATGGTAAACCGGATTTAACAATCGCAAACAATTCGAACTATGTAATCTTTGCAAGGAATAACAGTTCACCGGGAAAGGTAGCATTTGATCAGCAAATTCATCTTCCTCTATCCATAGACAATTATTTCAACACTTCGCTCACTATCGGTGATATTGATGGAGACGGGCGACCTGATATTATTGCCGGTGGCTTCTCCGGTTCCGTAATCTCGATCATTCGAAACACGAGCATACCTGGCATCCCTTCTTTTGCGGCCGCATTAAATTTTGATGTTGGTCCCTCAGGATTTATTGGAGTCGGCGATCTAAATGGCGACAATAAAAATGAAATCATTTTTTGCAAGACCAACACTCCCGATGGTGTGGTTTTTTCCTGCCTTGAAAATACTTCGACTCCAGGGAAATTCACATTTGGCAAAATTATAGACATCGTCGCTCCTGAAATTAATAGAGGAGAAATTAACATCGTTGACTTTGACAACGATGACAAGCTGGATGTTATTATTGGCACTGCTGTTTTTAGAAATACAACAACCAACGGCGTAATTTCCTTTGCATCGCCGATGAATCCTGGCGGGTCAAAATTAGGTGTAATCGCGGCTAATCTCAGCGGAGACGATAAGCCTGACCTTGTTTCTGCAGGCATTTTATTTAGGAACATTTCGACATCGGGGAAAATAGCTACTGATCCAGGGGTACAAACCCTGGTTGCCAGAGATGCAGCAAGTGCTGTGGATTTTGACCTGGATGGGCGAACTGATATCGTAATTTCCGGGGGTCAAACCATCACAATTTACGGTAATAATTTCCCTTCAAACCTGACCAAAACAGTCTGCGAAGGATGGACGACTACTGTTGAGCCTGATCTCCATGGCAGTACTTATCAATGGCAACTGGATAAGGGAGGAGGCTTTAAGGAGATAACTTCAGATGATACCAGTTATACCGGTGCAAATACACAGGCTATTTACCTTAACCGGGTACCTCTAACATCTCATGGTTATAGATTAAGATGTAAAATTGATGGGAACTATAGTAGTGTTGTAACCATACAGGTTAGGCAAAAAAAGATCCCAAATGTAACCTTAACGGCAAATAAAACAACCATTTGCCATGGTACTATGGTAACCTTTATTGCAGATACTTCCGGTTTGGGTTACGACGGCCATCTTGAATGGATGCACAATACCGACCGACTGGACCTGGAGGATACCATATTTCAACCTAACTATTTGAAGGATGGTGACCGGGTATGGGCAGTACTCGTTTCCAGCGATATCTGCAGTGAAAGTTTGCAGCGAGACACCAGCAATATAATTACGATGAGTGTAAAAGGGGATGAACCTGCAATAAATATTCATAGGGCTGATCCCGGTATAATTTGCCCCGGCACCGCAACAACCTTTTATGCGGAGACCTTTTATGCCGGGGATTCGTACTCCATACAATGGATACTTAATGGAAAGAATGTTGGAGATAATAAAGACACAATTGTACTGTACGACTTAAAGGATCTTGATCAAATACAGGCCAGTTTAACTGTCGCGGCTACATCATGTTCCGGCCCTCAGACTGTGTACAGTAGTTCGGGGCGGGTAAGTGTAAATCCCGTTCGAAATCCAAACGTAGAAATCCAGGCTTCAAAAGTTGAAATATGCCCAGGCGAGACCATTACTTTCATTGCTAAAAACAAGCAATACAACGAAAGCGTATACAGGTGGATGATTGATGGCAAAGAAACGGGTGGCAATAGCGACACATTGGTGAGCGCCGACCTAAGTGACGGTAGCAGTGTTAAGGTGATATATACTGCCATTAATGAATGCGGGGCTTCATTAATGTCAGAAAGTAATATGTTAACAATTAAGGTCAATACCGGTCTGGTTGCATCCATTACCATTGACGCATCGGCAACAGAAATATGCAAAGGCTCAACCCTGACGTTTACGACAACTGCACTTAATGCCGGAGATGCACCAAAATATACGTGGTTGCTGAATGGCAAAAACACCGGAGGAAACACCATTGAATACAGCAGTAATAATTTCCAAAATAATGATGAGATTAAAGTCAGAATGAACAGTAATGCTTCATGTGCTGATACAACTGCAGTAACCAGCAATTCTATTAGAATCAAGGTAAATGAAATCGTTGCTCCTACGCTGGAGATTTCCGGCGATACTTCTATAAAATCAGGAGAATCCGTTACGCTTACGGCTACGGTAGCAAAAGCCGCAGGCCAGGATATGCTACAGTGGCAAGAGCAGAAAACAATGGGTGCCTGGCGGGATATTCCCGGTGCTGTGCAGTCAAAGTTGGTGTACAAGCCTGAGTCTTCAGGTGATAAAGTGCGATGCGTTTACACAACTTTAAATCCATGTGCGGTGGTAAGCGAATTGATTAGTGGGGAACTTAGATTTGTAATCTCTGCGGAACCTTCGGGTCGTGAAGCCAGTGCCCGCCTTTACCCCAATCCGGTAACCAACGAATTCGTATTAGATTCAATTGATCTTTCTGAGGAATTTGTGTTTTTGGAAATTACAAGCATGAACGGCACAAGTAAGCTTGTAACTAAAAATATCAAAGGTTTGACTTCTGTACGGATTCCCGTTTATACCTTAAGCAAAGGACGATATATAGCAGTACTTGTCAAAAGTAGTGGTGAACGGAGGATTGTAAGGTTTGTAAAGCTTTAATTTCTGATTTCAACTTTTTTTGCAAAAAGAGATAAAAAGTTCGCTGTTTTACTAGCAATCGTTGGATTAAATATTCGTGCTTATCAGCAGAAAAGTGTACACGCTTGATGAATTCACTATTGAGCCCTTAATGAATTTTCCCAACGCCGCGGCGAGCTTCCGGGTTTACTCAGAGACATTGGACTTGCGGCAAAAAGAGTGAATGTGGAGATGAATTAAGCGGGGCTGACAGAACTACCCGGAGAACCATCATCGCATCTTAGACTTTATACCAGCCGCACTGCAAGAGAGCTCTACCCTGTTTATCGACAGCAGTTCGAGTATGGAAGAATAGAAATGAGCAGGAAAACCACCAATAATAATAATAACGCTGCTTTAAATTTTTAAAACCGTGGTGCTATTCATCGAAGTAAACAGGCCGTCAACCGAATTGTACCGCATAAATACTTAATCATTGTAATTGTTAACCTATATTTGCTCCGGTTTTTCATAGGATATTGGATTTAAAAACGGGGTGCATTTTTATGCTGCCCCTTATTTTTAAGTTAAACCCTAATTTAAACATTCGATGCATAAAAACTTTAGAATGGCTGAATTGAAAGCTTTTATTTGAGGTCAGGTAGATAGGCTGTGCTTACTTTTAGAAACCCGCAGCAATGCGGGTTTTTTGGTTATTCATAAATTGCCCTGTCAAATATTTTTATAAAGACATTTTCTATATAACAATCGATTGGTGTTAGTGCTTATTGCATATACCATCATACTACCGTAATTTAGTAGTCCTCATTCGTGAATTAAGGATTATATCGGAAGCTCCATTTTCATGGGGCTTTTTCAATTTCAACATATTAGGCTGACACCAAAAGCACAAAGCAACAACAGTTTTCAGGCCGTCGTTGCTTTGATCAATGTCTTTGTCGGTTTTTAGGACATTGCATTGGATTTTCAGGGTAGGGTCAGGGTTTCGGGTTGTTCTTGGGTTAGGGTTTCAGGTTAAGGTTTCGGTTGTTCTTCAGGGTATGGATCAAAAAGGATTCATTGGATTTGTTACACAAAGAAACGGCCGATTGCGTTTCCAAAAAATAGAACATTATACCATTATACCGTAATGCGAGCAGTTATTGGTTTGTAATCATTGTACTACGCACAGGTAAATTTACTATAATGCGAAGAAAACCAGGAAAAATGGCTGTTGTAACATAAAAGGCCAGGGTAACATCAAGGATGCACGTGCGAAGCTTACCAATGCGTCTTTGATCTGTTGTATAAGAATGGAGAAGCACGTCCTCATGAGCCGAAACTTAATATGGCCTGTTTAAGCAATGAATTAACTTTGGTAAAATATCCGCATATGAACTGGCCCATTATCACAGGTGCAGGCATCCTTGTTATCGCACTGATCCTGTTCCTCGTGCGACAGAACAATAAGGATAAAAAAAAGTTAGAGGAGAATATCAAAAAAGATTATCCTCACCCCAGGAACGAGGAAGGAGATGTGGAGATTGATGAGGTAATGAAATAGATACCGGATGCTTCATACCGGATGTTAGATGCCGAACCGGCCCCAAGGTTTATGCTTTCATGCAACATCAGTAAATGAAAAAAACTGTGTCCGGTATAAAAACTGCCTGCATACGTTGATCTACTGCCGTACTGGTAATCTGTACCTGATTTTAATGTACTTTTTCCGTGGCGTACTCACCTATATGCTCAAAAAAAGATACGCCAGGCTTTGGGGGATGCTCTGACTATAGTCCATTTTAACGACCGGGCCTTCATTAAGCCATTTGTAAAAATGATCATTAAAATTTTTATCAATTGTTTTGAGCGTTGTTATCCCCAGTTGTCTCAATGCGGCGGCATTGCATTGCTGTTCATACTGGCTGTTGATGGGGATACTCATCAATTTTTTGCCCAGATGAATGGCTTCGGCAGGTGTTTCAAAACCACCGCCGGTGATGATACCGTTGCAATGAATTAAACTCTGATTGAAAAATTTTTTACTTACCGGCATAAAGCTAATATTGCCCACTGTTTCAGGTTGCGAAACCTGGAAGCAAAAAATTTCAAACCGATTAACTTTTAGCGGAAGGAATATTTGCTCCAGTTGCTGCCTGCAGAAAGAAGGCAAATAAACTGTAATATAGTTTCCATCTGTAGGATCGGCCTCCAGGATGTCTTTTTTGATCACGGGCGGGAAAATAAAATCGTCATATTTTTTAAAATGCAGCCCGATGTAGCGGCTGGCCTTCGCATAGTTTTTAAGGATCCATTCTCCCGCCGAACTTCTTAATAAGGGCCTCGGGGTTTGCGGGGAATGAAAGCTGGCCTGGTGGCCTAAATTTACCGAAGGAACACGTTTTTTGGCGCAGGATGCGGCGGTGATGTAGTCGAAATCATTGATCACGAGGTCATATTTTTCTACCGGCAGATGGCTGATCTCCTGTTTCAGGCGTAGCGGTTGAAACTCGCGGAACAATTTCCAGTAATCAAGCCCACCATTGCAATTGTAATACAAGCTCATACCCTTGCTCCTGTACTTTACTGGTGCGTCCAGAAACAAATTACTGTTGTTGCCACTGAGAAAAATATCCACTTTTCCATATTGTTGTAAGTGGGGCAATAGTTCCATGGATCTACTGATATGGCCGTTGCCCGTAGCCTGAACCGCATAAAATATTTTCATCGCTTTTGGGATTAAATAGTTGCCTGCTGCAAAGCGTGCAGGTAAATTGCTATCTCATTGGTCATCACTTCCGGTTGTGGCGGACTGGACAATAGTTCCGTTTCTTTCATGGTGGCTACATCGTAGGTATAGATATACCAGTCGTCATCGCGGTATTCCAATGCCGTCATGTGTTCTACCCAATCGCCTGAATTCAGGTAGGTCACTGATCCAGATTCTGTAATGATTTTTCTTTTCCTCGGTTGATGTATATGGCCGCAGATCACATTATCAAATTTTTTATCGATTGCCAGTTCGGCAATCATCATTTCAAAGGCATCGATATTGACCATTCTTTTATGGAAGTGTTCCATGATCTTTTTGGAAAGGGAAAGTTTTTTCTTTCCCATTATTTTCATCAGGCGGTTGACCATGCCATTAAAAGCCAAAAGGGAAGCATACCCATTGCTTCCCAGTTTAGTCCAGAATTTAGCCTGCCCTCTGGTGGTGTGATCGAATACATCGCCGTGAAAGATCCAGGTCATTTTCCCATTGATCTCAATGAGGGCTTTATCGGTAAGTTTAAAATTTCCGATCTGCAAGTCACAGTAACGCCGCAATAATTCATCATGGTTGCCGGTGATGTAGATCACCCGGGTGCCGTTTGAAAGCAGGGCAAGGATTTCCTGGATAGCCGCCATATGTGTCGCGGGGAAATAATGTTTGCTGAATTGCCAGCCATCTATAATGTCCCCATTGAGTACCAAAAGTCGGGGAGCGATGCTTTTCAAATAGGTTAAGAATTCCCTGGCGCGGCTTGCATAAGTGCCGAGATGAACATCGGATACCACAACAACATCAACGGGACGTTTTTTCAATACAATGGTTTTGCAAAGATTACAAGTGTAGTTAAACTAATTATTAAGGGATTATTAAGGAATGGAAATTTTAGGTAAACCCGTTGCGTCAATTGTAACAATCGGGCGGATGCCGAACCGCCCACAGTGTTTATCTATCCCGGTATCTACTTTTTGAGCATGTACACTGCCGGCCGCCCCATAGTTATCAGAGTTCGTGGATGGGACACCGCTCTGAAAACTTAACATTGGAAATATTGTCTTATTGTTAAATTCGTGTATTAACTTCAAAAACCGCAGTTGAATGGCAAAAAGTGATAACAAAAAAGCGTTGCGAAAACAGGTGGAAAAAAAATTGACAGAGAGTTTCTCCGATATGAAAGACAGTATAGGTGATAAGAAGTTTTCTAAAAAAGTGAAAAAAGCTGGCAAAATCATGGCTGCCGGTATAGTACCGGGAACGAAAAAACCGGATATTAAAAAGCCAAAAACAAAGGTTCCTAAAAAATAAATAAGTTTGAAGAACGACGGAATAATTATTTCGCGTCCCAACACCTCGGGAGGTGTTTCCTCCAGGTTTTCCTTCGGCTATTTTTCATTCCATTCAAAGTTGTTTTTAAAATCGCTAAACCAAAATTTTTAAATCCGCAGACATGCAGTAACTTGCCCTTCTCCTAAGGGTTTAGGGTTGAAACTAATAAAACGGGGGCCGTTTTTACGGCGCCCCTTGTATTTTAGCGACTTTCAAAATTTTAGCTTTGCAACCCATTAATGCGATTAACGAAATGGATCATTTTTTAAAACCACCCAGACTACCTGCAAGTTTATGTTAAGATGGATTTATGGCCATTCGTGACGTTGCACCTAGCATCGGATTTGAAGATACCACCAGCACAATTGCCCCACCGTCTAAGGGGTAGTAATATATTTTTAGCGTAAAGAAAGTTTTGAATGGAAAAATTTGATATCATACCTGGCAGAGATCCGAGATCCGGGCTAATAGATGTAATGCATATTGAATCTCCCCGCTGTCACATCCTTATTAGTGACCTACACATTAATGATGCAAATGAGGGGAATACAGTATACCCTGCAAAAATTTATGAGTTTGCAGATGCGGATGCACATTACTATTGTGCGGAGATCACGATCGTTGAGACGTTTGAAAGCGGGGATTACAACCGGTTAATGGCGGACTGCTGGAAGTGGTGGTTAGAGATGCAAATAAGCAGACGTGAGATGGAAAGATTTTCGGATGATTAAAATATGTAAGAGTCAGAGTTCACCAACATTTTCTATTTTCCTCGAATTTCATTACCTGATTGTTCACTACCCTCAACCAACGTAATGAAAATGCCCAAAAGTATTCTGCTCGGAACAATTATTATCTTTACTTTCACCCCACCCTTTGGTTGTAGAAAATTACAGGATAATGATTTAGTGTCTCCGGGTCCTGATTGCAGAATTTCAAAATTCGCGTCTAACTCAAATTACCTGGAAAAAACGGGCGTGGTTCATTACAATAAGCTTGGGGATCCGGACAGTGTTATTTTTGAAAATATTTCAACGGGTGAGCCTAATCTGTATTTCTTCTATGACAAGAAAAACAGATTGACTGATTGCATCGGATTGTATGGCGGAGGCTCTAATACAGAAAAAAATGTTTTTCAATGACATAAATATATTTATGATAGTAAAAATCGAATTGCAGGTGACACAACCTATGGATTCATAATTTATAAACCTGGGAGTTTAAAACCAATGCCATCGGTTGATCATGATAATGAAATAGAATCCTATTCTTTATCTCACTATACACTTGGTTCAAGAGATCGCATTATTAAAAGGACTAGAACTCATTATCCTGATATGCGTATTGATTCTGTCAATTTTACTTATGGGCAGGATGATAATTTATTTGTGCCAAACTTACAATATGGCAATAATATAAGCTTTCTTAGAACCCCCAAGTTAGGGATGCTTTTGTCATTTGACTATAGCGTTAATAACCCATTCATTGCCTCAGAATATAACAGCAAAGGTTTGCCAACTAACTTCGGTCCAAATACTCGACAATACGGAAATCGATTTCTTTACACGACATAAAGAAATATGACTATTGAGTATAGTTGTAAATAATGTTTTTGCTGTTAACGTAAATAAGGGGGGGGACAAAAACTAAAAATAGGTTTTAAAGAAATACAACCTATTTTATTTAACTACATTATACTCTCCAGCCCCAACAAACTCTTATGGAGAAGCTTGAAAGCGGCGATACGACAAGGTAATGGAAGATTGCTGGAAGTGGTGGTTATCAATACAAATAAGCAGACGTGAAATAGAAAGACTTCTGGATGATTAAACAAAAAACCCATTAAAAATGGGGCCCTTGAGTTGTGTCCATATCCTGAGAGAATATTTTTTCCGAATGTACAATCATAGGATGAAAAATACAATAAGCATTAACACTTAAGATTGATGTTGCAGTGCATTATCGCTTACTCACAGTATCACTGTATAAACGGACAGTTCATTATAGTATTGCCAGCAAAAATCTAAACATATGGCGCTGCTATCGAAATTTGATTATCAGGCATTGTCAGGCTACACATTGGGTAGTATTTTTATGACAGTTTTTAATAGGTTAGAGAATACCCGGAGTTTCTACTCCGGGCATTTTGTATCTGTAAGCCTCCAAGGCGCTTTTAGGAAAGAGGGTAAACTTAGCTGCCGTCTTAAGTATGCTGTATCGTCTAAAATATAAGAAAGCATTTCTTATCCAAGTCGTTTAAAGCTCAAAAAGCACAAAGCAACGACTTGTATCAGGCTGTCATTGCTTTGATCAATGTCTTTGTCGGTTTTTAGGACATTGCATTGGATTTTCTGGGTTAGTGGTGTTGGTCACGATTTCGGCTTGCTTTCAGGATACGGATAAAAAAGACATATTGGATTTGTTACACAAAGAAACGACCGGTTGCGCAGTAAAAAAATAGAACCTCATCTGTTTAAATGATTAGCATGAATGCTGAAAAGATTTCTTCGAAACGATTCTGAAAAAAGCAGGTAATATTTTATTTTGGGCGAGTTGGTGTGCTTCCTCCAAGGCAGAAATGCCTTCACTAGATGCCCTATAAAATAAGTTCAAAGCCGATAACAGGTTTGTTTTTTTTACCGGTGAAGATGACGATTTATCAAAAGCAAGAAGCTACTTACAAAAAAATGATTTGATGTTCCTTTAGCTAAGTCTACAGATCTCCTACCTTCTCAAATTTATACTGGCACACTGCCAACTACAGTTGTTTTGGATAAAGAGGGGAAACTGGTATTAAAGCGTGAAGGCACCACATGTTATAATACAGCAGGGTTTATACAACAACTCAAAAATCTGTTACAACTGCTAATTTTATAGCGGTTACAACATCAGAATTCAATATATCCACACATTTTAACTGTTATTCGTTAATTTATACCTCTCCAGTACAAACTACTGATTCGTCTCAGTCGTTTCAATCCTTATACTTAAATTTGATCGTGGATTCCTTATTTCCAGATCAACCATTTCAAATTTGCTATGGTAATACCGTTTTGAGTATTCGACCTGTGGACATGCAAGACCGCCTGGCTTTCCACGTATCTTTCAGCAGCGAGCGTAAGCCACTACTCGTTGTACGGGCAAAGGACTTCAATGCAAGTTATTTCTGGACCTCCATGCCGGAAGGCAGGCAGAAAGAAGCTGAAGGCGTTGGGAAACTCATTGAAGATTACATCAACTCTCATCGCTCCTAAAAGCGTTACATTTACCTATAAACACGAATTCATGAAAGAGACTACCGTTGATTGGCCTGCCGCCATGAAGCCCCTTATCAAAAAATACAAGACCACAAAACATCCACTGGAAGCAACAAACTTGTATGAGATGCTGGTAATGGTTGTGCTTTCTGCTCAAACAACAGATACACTGATCAATCAACTAGCACCGGCTTTATTCAAAGCGGTCCCCACCATGTCGGCACTTGTCAAAGTCAAGCCCGAAGACCTGCACCCTTATATCTCCAAAGTGCGAAGTTTTGGAAACAAAGCCAAATGGCTGGTCCAGATTGCCGGCATTCTGAAAAAGGATAGTGCTATCCCGCTTACCATGGAAGAACTTATTAAACTCCCTGGTATTGGTCGAAAGTCTGCCAATGTCATCAAGCGTTTTGCAGGAGCAAAAGCGGAAGGAATTGTGGTAGATGTTCATGTCATTCGCGTAGCACCGCGGCTTGGTATTGTAAAGGAAGACAAGCCGGAAAAAATGGAAAAGGATATGATGGCTATTCTCCCAGAGACTGAATGGGATGCAGGAATGTCTATGTCGTTTCTGGGACGGGAAATTTGCCGTCCGGAACCACTTTGCGAGTTGTGTCTCATGAAAAAGGTTTGTGCGTATTATCAAAAACTCATTTCAGGTTAATGCTGTTTGAAACTATTGATTTGGAAGTGCATAAAAATAAGCTCAACGATGAGTATAGAAGTATGAAAGGCGATACATTCGTCAGCTCAGACTATATTCATGTAACTCCTTTAGTCAGCCCTTTGCCGAAGCACATTGGCGGCTATCAAATTTATCTCTACTGGAATGCCACGGTTGATGATCAATTCACCGGCGCAAGAGTACTGGAAATGGATGCCATTCAAGTGATTTTTATCCTGCCTGAAGGAGATAATGACAACGCTGTATTGCGGGAATTGGTTGCATTGTCGCAACAGGCCTTCGCAGACGAAGTGTCAAAGTACTGCACGGGAACTCCGCTCAAAGATTTCAAGTTTGCGGAGATTGATTATGCAGTGATTGCTGATGAAATCCTGGCTTATATAGCTAAACAATATCCTCCGTCTGTGTCCGAAAAACCCTGATTGAAGAGGTCATTCCTTCAACAGGCAAAATGATCAATTATATACCAATTGCGGCACTTCCTGATAGATTATTTTCTCGTGGGGATTGTCGCGTTTTAGAAAATCTTTATGCAGTGGTGTTGCCTTCATTTCTGCCGATGCTGCCTGGTAGTTGGCGATATCCAATATTTCCTGCTCACTTAAGTCTTTGTACAGCCATGCTTCCGCTAAATCGCCCGGTAAAATTGTCGGCTGCCGCTCTTTGCTGTTGTGTATTTGTTTCATCAAGGTATTTGCTTCAGTTGTTACTAAAGCAAAGGTATTGGTCGTTACTCCCGTATCCATGTTGGTATTGGGTTGCCAAATGCCGGCCATATAAAATTCGGGATGATTTATCATTTCAATAAGATAGGGAAACTTCTCAGGCGTTTTCAACAGCTTCCCCGACTTCCCTACAACCTGTACATGCCGCCATTCATAGAATCCCGCGGACGGGATTAGGCAGCGCCGGTGCAGTGCAGCATCCTTGTACATTTTCTCCAGCAGCTGCTCGCTGGTTGCATTGAGTGTCGTATAAGGCGGCTTCCATTTGCCGGATGCATCTTTATATCCGAACCTGAAGTGCTGTATTTTTTCCGTAGTGTTCACGTATGGTGGCAGGAATCCCCACTGCATTTCCACCCGCTCGGTTTCATGAGTGCCGGCCTTTGGTCTGATGATCGGATAATCTCCATAGTCAAAGCCCTTATGGATGGCCATTTCGTCATTCAGGAACGCAAAGCGCCTTTCCAGTGCCTTCAACCGGATGTATTCATCCTTTGTCACTTTGATGCCGTTATAATAGCACATATTAAAATTATTTTGTTAGTACCTCTTCAAAAAACGTACTTGAAAATAACGAATATCCAGTAAGGGATTTCTAAAAAGTAGAATAGAATCAGAATCGAACTGCCAACAGTAAATATCCTTTGTGAATCAATTCTTCCCATATTCCTTATCAAATTCAGGCATAAGGCAATGAAGTAAGCAACAAATGGAAATGCGAAAAATTGAACTAACAATACCAGTATTACAGTTGGATAAAATTCCGCTGTTTTGTAGAACGGGTGTCCAAATCTGAGAAACACCATTTGCAAGCATGCCATGACGGTGCCAAATACTGATATCCTGATAATTTTTTTCCTTAATTTATTCTTTTCAATTTGTTCAAAATCTACCTCAATGTCTCGTAGTAAATCAGGTCCTCCCTTCAGCATAGTTGTATTATTGGATTTGCTAAAGTATTAAAATTTCTAAACCCCTGCCGCCCTGAACAACAACTTCTCCCCAAACTGTTTCTTTACACTATCGATCGCCTGATATAACCTGATATTCTCCTGCGTGTCATCAAAAAGGCTGATCTGGTAATTGCCGGGAATAAGATTGCTAAACCTAATTCCAATTAAACGGACAAGCATCCTTCGTTGGTATAACTTATCGAACAATTCCCTTGCCGCTCTTAGCAGGACATGATCCGCATTGCAGTAAGGTATTGCCTTTTGCACCGTGTGGGTTTCGAAATCTGAATACCTCACCTTCACTGCCACACAGCCGGTAAGTTTGTTCTGGCTCCTGAGCTCAAAGGCAATTTTTTCTGTCATGCGCACCAGTTGCCCGCGCAAGAAGTTAACATCAATCGTGTCCTGGGAAAAAGTGCTTTCTGTCGAAATGGATTTTTGCTCATGGTAGGGAACCACAGGGCTTTCATCAATTCCCTTTGCTTTTCGTGACAGGTCCATCCCGTTTTTACCGAGCAGGTTTACCATCATCTCTGCCGGGATTTCAGCCAGGGTTTTAACCGTCTCCACACCCATTTTTAAAAGCAGTATAGTGGTTTGCTTACCTACGCCGGGGATCTTCGCCACACTGAGTGGCGCCAGGTACGATCTTTCATTACCGAATGGGATTTCAATTTGCCCCGAAGGCTTCACTTCGTTGGTGGCCACCTTGCTGATGAGTTTGTTGCTGGCAAGAGCAAAGGATATGGGCAGACCGGTTTCTTTGGTTACCTTTTTACCAAGGTCTTTGCTGAACAGGGAACAGCCGAAGAACCTGTCCATTCCCGTTAGGTCGATGTAAAACTCATCAATCGAGGATTTTTCAAACATGGGCACTGTGTCCCTGATCACATCTGTAACCAAATTTGAATACTTACTGTACTGCTCCATATCGCCGCGCACAACAATGGCATGCTGGCATAGCCTCCTGGCCGTTTTCATGGGCATAGCGCTATGGATACCGAAGCGGCGGGCCTCATAGCTGCATGAAGCAACCACCCCCCTGTCTCCACTCCCACCAATTAAGATAGGCTTTCCTTTCAGCTTTGGATTGGTCAAACACTCTACCGACACAAAAAAAGTATCCAGGTCCATATGGGTGATATGGCGCTCAGAGGCCAGCATAGCTTCGCATTTTGTACCCTACCTTTTCCATGTAATGCACTTCAAGACTGCATACATCAAAGTCGGCTGTTACCTTTCCTGTTGCCCTATAAAATCCGCTTCGTTCAATCGGATAGCGTCTAAATGAATCAGGAAAATGCACCGTATCAATCCAGTCCAGATTGGCATCTATGAAGGTTCCAAAACTCATGACTTCCTGCTTCACTGTTGGCACCACTTTATAGGCGATAAAGTATATCAGGACAGCAATGGTTTTGCCAATGTGCTTATCCAGGTCGCGGGCATACACATACTTCCCAGGATCATCATCCACCAGTGCGAAAGGATTACACAGCGGGAAGCCCAGTATTTCCAACTGATCATACAAATCATCCAAAGGATGGTCCACCAGCTGGGGCAATGTAAACTCAAGCGGTTTGTCGTGGAACAGAGAAAGACCAGCCGGAACATGATCTTTATTTTTTGCCTGCAGGAAGTTGGATTCCCATAGCAGCCTTTTTTTGGACTTACCGGTAAAACCAAAAGCACCTACGCTTACCAGTAAGTTCAGTTGCTCCCTGGTAACGCGTGTACGCTCAATAAAATCCTGCAGGTGCAGGTAGGGGCCACTGCGCTGTCTTTCTTCCAGTACACGCTCAGCCATGGTCACTTCAAGTCCTTTGATGTGCACCAGTCCGCAATACACTTCGTTGCCTTTTATATTTGTGTAGTAATCGCTGTTGTTTACACATGGTGGCTTAATCTCCCCGCCTGTTTTGAGCAGTTCCAAAAAATACAGTTCCCTGGGATAGAATCCGCCAAAGTTATTGATCACAGCTACCATGAACTCTTTGGGATAATGAGTCTTCAGGTAAAGGCTCATATAGCTCTCTACCGCAAAGCTGGCTGAGTGTGCTTTATTAAAGCTATAACCGGCAAAGCTTTCCATTTGCCGCCAAACTTCTGCCGCCAGTGCATCCGGATGCCCTTTTGCTTTGCAACTGGCAAAGTATTTTTCTTTAATCAACTGGAAGCGGTTGTTTGACCGGTATTTCCCGCTCATGGCCCTGCGCAAAACATCAGCTTCCCCTAAATCAAGCCCCGCAAAGTAATGCGCTACTTTTATCACATCTTCCTGGAACACCATTACACCGAAGGTTTCTTCCAGTAAGTCTTTCATGACAGGATGCAGGTATTCAAATTTCCTTGGGTTGTGATAGCGGTAAATATATTCCTTCATCATACCGCTTTGAGCTACTCCGGGACGTATAATTGAACTGGCCGCTACCAGTGTTGGATAATCATCACATTTTAACTTCTTCAGCAATTGCCGCATGGCCGGAGATTCAATATAAAAACAACCAATCGTATCGGCACTACGGATTTGCGCTTTTACTTTTTCATCCTTTCGGAAGTTTTCAAAGTCGTGAATATTGACATCTGTGCCTTTATTTTTTTTAATCAATTCAAGGCTTTCCTTAATATGCCCGAGTCCGCGCTGCGATAATATGTCCAATTTAAACAAGCCTATATTCTCTGCAACGAACATATCCAGTTGGGCCGTAGGAAAACCCTTTGGCGGCATGAACACAGCCGCGTAATCATGAATGGAGGATTCTGATATAAGTATGCCACCCGGGTGAATAGAAAGATGATTGGGGAAGTTTTCCATTAGCTTCCCATACCTTAAAATCATTTGTTTGATCCCGTCATCCGGCGGGCTGCCTGTAGCCAGTCCGTCAATTTCTTCCTTCGGCAATCCAAACACTTTGCCCAGTTCCCGCACAGCAGCCCTATACTGGAAAGTGCTGTACATGCCCAATAACACTGCCTGGTTCTTCCCGTAACGTTTCAGTACGTAATCAATGATATCGTCGCGGTCCCGGTGGCTGAAGTCAATATCAAAATCGGGGGGGCTGGTACGGTGAGGATTTAAGAATCTTTCAAAATATAAATTCAGTTCTATCGGATCCACATCCGTAATGCGCAGGCAATAGGCTACAATGGAATTGGCACCGCTGCCGCGCCCCACATAATAAAAACCCCGGCTTTGTGCATAGCGAATAATGTCCCAGGTGATAAGAAAATAAGCGTTAAAGCCAAGATCGTTTATAATTTTCAGCTCTTTCTCTACTCTTGCCCTGGCTTCTTTATTTTTCCCATACCGGTGTGCCAGCCCGTCCATGGCGAGCTTTTCCAGCAAATTCCTGTCATCTTCCTTTGAATAACTGAAAGTCTTTTTGTTTTTATCGGTATGGAAATCCATGGTGATATTGCAACTGTCGATCAATTTGTAGGTATGGGTAACAATGGACGGATACTGTCTGAAAGCTTCCAGCAGCCTGGCTGGCTGAATAAAGTATTCCTGATCACTACAAACAGCTTCAGCAGGGAGTTTGGTACCCACCACGTTGCAATCAATTGCCCGCAGCAACTTATGCAGGTTAAAGTAAGCTTTGTTCTGGAAGGTAACGGGCTGGCGAATGACCAGCTTATCACCTGCACTGTTTACATCTATTCCAAACAACTTGTTCACTTCCCAGGGAAGGATGCCAATACGTTCATTTGACAGCAATTCACGAACTTGTTTTTTGCCCGTTGGATAGATGACATAGCCGTCCCAGGTATCGTCAAAAAAAGGGGTCATTTCTGCTTTGGGAGGGAATGGTTTTTGTTCCTGTATGTGAAAGGACAAAAATGCATTGATCCACCTGAAGCCCTTATTATTCGCAGCCAGCAGAATGTACTCCAACCTGTTGTCATTGCGGACCTCCACGCCTACCACGGGCTTAATACCTGCTTCCTGGCAGAACTTAACGAAGTCCCAGGTGTCACAAGTTGAATTGATATTGGTAAGAGCCAGAGAAGTAACACCAGATTCCACAGCAGCGCTAACCAGTTCCTGGGTGCCGAAAGTTCCATAGCGGAAGCTGAAATATGTCTTGCAGTTTAGGTACATAGCAACAGCAAGAATACTAAATTATTTAGTATTTGTGTTAATTTAATTAGCATTATTTATAAGGGGTTGAGGGTTATTACTTTAAATTTGAAGGGCAGGCTAGTACAGGTAAATTCATCACGCGATCACCTTGTGTACCTACCAGTGCCTCTACGGTCTAAAGGGTGGTGACATGCACGGATTATGTTTTATCTCCATCCCTCCGAAATCAATGGTAAGGCGGTAGACCGACTTTTTGGCTTTGGGGAAATATTTGGTAAAAAACCTTAGGATTACAATAGGCTATAATTACTTTCGACTGCAATTGAACGCCCTCCTGGTAAAATACAGGATCACTAAGCCAAACATGGGGAACATTAGATGAGAAATTCCATATCTTCCGGCTCAAAGCTTTCTATGCTGTTGCCTACAATTCTTTTTCAATACCCTAACAATAACGGTTAACTGAAATTCGGGGTGAACATGGAGAGATGGCTGCCGCTGAAAGGGCGACCAGAAAAACGGTTGCTCACGCATTTCAATATGCACCATTTCATTTATAAAAGGAGTTATTCTGTTTTTAACAATCTCATTTTGATATTGAATAATATACTTTTTATATCGAAAAATCGGCGATCATACCATCATTGTATCCTGTAACAACCGAACAAATCAGTAAAACATACATACTTTCTTACTTTCTTCTAATCATAAATCTTGGATTATTCAAAATATTGTTTATCTTCGATATGTAGTACATATATACAAATGTACTTTTTTATAAAAAAATATTTTCATAAAATCTGTACTCTATTGAGGAGTACAATGAGAACCAAGTGCTGTATACTCAAAGTTATCTTTCTAGGTGTAACTGGAAAAAGAGTGGAATTGTGTGTTAGCGTAAAACATTTTAATTCAAATAAACAGGTAAAAAATGAAGCCTATTCGTGTACTGGTGGTTGGGTGTGGCAACATGGGCAGCTCACACGCCAAAGCATATCATGAATCCGACGGATTTGAAATTTGCGGTTTAGTTTCAAGAGGGAATAGCAAACAACAACTGAATCAGCTTTTAGGAGGAAAATATCCCTTATTTGACAATTTTGAAAAAGCCCTCCATTCCACTCAACCAGATGCCGTTTGTATTTCAACTTATCCTGACACGCACGAACCATTTGCCATCAAAGCGATGAAACAGGGTTGTAATATTTTTGTTGAGAAACCCATTGCCAGTACCGTAGAGGGGGCAAAAAGAGTGCTTTCGCAAGCGGAAAAAACAAAACGTAAGGTGGTTGTAGGATATATTCTGAGGCACCATCCATCCTGGCAAAAATTCATAGAAAAAGCCAAAACGCTTGGAAAGCCGCTGGTGATGAGAATGAACCTCAATCAACAAAGCGACGGTGCAATGTGGACCCTTCATCGTAACCTGATGGCAAGCCTTAGCCCGATCGTGGATTGCGGCGTTCATTACATTGATGTAATGTGCCAGATGGCGGAATCAAAACCTACTCAGGTATATGCCATTGGCGCCAATTTGTCAAAAGAAATTCCTGCTGATAATTACAACTATGGACAATTACAGATCCGTTTTGCTGATGGTTCCGTAGGGTGGTATGAAGCAGGATGGGGCCCAATGGTCAGTGAAACGGCCTTTTTTGTAAAAGATGTTTTTGGACCCTACGGATCTGTATCCATTGCGGCAAAAGAAGCAAGCCAGTCGGGGAAATCAGATTCTATTGAGGCGCATACTAAAACAGAATCTCTTTTAATACATCATGCGGAATTAGACGCTAACGACAAATTTTCCCGGAGTGACGAATGGGTTGACCTGACGGATGAACCTGACCATCATGAACTCTGCCGGAGGGAGCAGCTATACTTTTTAAGTGCGATCCGGGAAGATATAGATTTATCACAGCATCTCAATGATGCGCTGAACAGCCTCCGGATTGCCTTTGCATGTGATGAATCTGTAAAAACAGGAAAGGTAGTAACATTATAAAATAAGGTTCATGAACAGAAAACAAAGCATGCTTGCCAGCGACTGGTGGGATTATACCACACTGGATGATGAAATTCTCAGAGATGCAGCCAGATTAAGTATTAAAGATATTGAAGAACTCGAACGTCCCGGGTTTAAGGTGATGCTTCACGATACGCTCGAAGATCTTTATTTAGCAGCCGCCCTACAATATATTACAGCCTGGAAGAGTGCTACCCCGTCGAGCCCGACGGGAATTTGCGGACCTATCGGACCTACGGAACAATTACCACTGGTAGCACGCCTTGTAAACGAGTTGGAGCTGTCATTAAAAAACGCATATTTCTGGGGAATGGACGAATGGTGCATAGAAGACATCGCCGTCAACGAATCACATCCGCTGTCCTTTGCACGTACAAACCTGGAACTGATGTTCAGCAAGATCAATCCCCATTTATTAATGCCCAGGGAGCATATCTTTTATCCGGGTGATAAAAACCTGGAGCGCTACAGCAATAGTTTCGATGAAGTGCGATGCAAAGTAATGCTGGGCGGTCAGGGCGACGCAAAGCACTGGGCTTTTAATGATCCGTTTAAAAGAGAAGGTATATATAAAGATGCGCCGCCTTCTCCTGATGAGTATAGGTTATTGCCCGCAAGAAAAGTTGAGTTGCATCCCATAACTATAATGCAAAATGCCCGAACGTCCAGCAACGGTTATATCCAGAACGTTCCCATGCACGCATTCACGGTGGGTCCCAAAGAAACATGGAAAGCAGAAAAGGTTTCTATATGGCAGGCGGGAAATCATGACAACCCATTTGGGATGAGGCTTACAGCTTTCATGATCTCAAAAAAAATAGAAGATACTTCAGTTCCTATGTCAATATTAGCAGGACATCCAAACGTAGAATTCCACTACTATAGACCGGCACTCAAGGAAATAACAGTTGAAATGCATTGAATACAGATTCTGTAATGAGCTTAAAAGAAAAAAATACAGCATTGGCAATAGTCGCCCACCCCGATGATGCGGAATTAACCTGCGCCGGCTCACTGGCATTGTTAAAAGATAGGGGATGGCAGATAGGATTGGCAACGATGACACCAGGGGATTGCGGCACTGCTTTATTAAGCAGGGAAGAGATTAGCCACATTCGAAAAGACGAAGCTGCGAATGCTGCATCGCTGCTTGGCGCCAGCTATCATTGCCTGGAATGTGAAGATATTTTTATCTCATATGATAAGCCTACCCTTATCAAAGTAATTGAGCTGATACGGAAAATGCAACCAGGCATGGTCTTTACCATGAGTCCCGATTGTTATATGGTGGATCATGAAACAACCTCCAAACTCGTTCGAACAGCATGCTTCAGTGCCGGGATAAAAAATATAGAGACCGGATCTCCTCCCTTTTTTCATACCCCCCACCTCTATTATGTGGATGCAATGGAAGGAAGAGACAAGTACGGGCAGGAGATAAGCCCTGGAATGATCGTTGATATTTCCGGCAAAATATCAATCAAGGAAGAAATGCTCGCCTGTCACGCTTCTCAAAGAGAATGGCTGAGAACCCATCATGGCATGGATGAATATATACATGCCATGCGCCGTTTTGCCGCTAAACGCGGAGCTGATGCAGGCGTTCCCTTTGGCGAAGGGTTCAGGCAGCACTTGGGTCATGCCTTTCCAAAAAATAATTTACTGTCACAGGAGCTTGGCATTCTTGTAAAGGAGTCATTGAATTTAGCAAACACGTTGGGAAATGAAATCATATCGAATAAATCGTCTTTTTAACAGCAAATCGGGAAATTGTTTTGATGTAGCAGTGGATCATGGCTTCTTTAATGAACATATTTTTTTACAGGGTATAGAAAATATGCAAAACGTTGTTCACCTGCTGGCAGATGCTGCCCCGGACGCTATTCAACTCACCGCCGGTCAGGCAAAGTACCTGCAAAGCATTCCCGGGAAGGAAAAGCCATCATTTATTTTACGGGTAGATACTGCAAATGTTTACGGAAACAAATTACCCCGTACTTTATTTAGCCGGATGATAGCCCACCCTGTGGAACAAGCCCTTCGTCTGGACGCAGTTTGTGTTGTAGTAAACTTATTCAACATACCGGATGAACCGGAAATTACCGATCAGTGCATTCAAAATATACTGAAAATAAAACCTGATACAGACCGGTTTGGAATGCCTCTGATGATAGAACCTTTAGCGTTTCGCCCGAATAACGAAGCGGGGGGGTATATGGTAGATGGTGATCCTGAAAAAATCATTCCGCTTGTGCGGCAGGGCATTGAACTGGGAGCTGATATTATTAAGGCAGACCCTACAAATGATGTGAAAGATTACCATCGCGTTGTGGAGGTGGCCGGCGATATCCCGGTGTTGGTACGCGGAGGCGGCAAAGCCGGCAATCAGGAAATTTTGCAAAGAACTTACGAATTGATGCAACAGGGGATCAGGGGGATCGTATACGGGCGAAATGTGGTCCAACACACTAACCCTAAAGGCATGACACGCGCCCTGATGGCAATAGTACATGAAGATGCGCGGCCTGAAGAGGTGGAATATTTACTAAAGTGATGAAACTTTAAATACCGGTTATTATAAACATCATACGGTTACACAAGGGAATAAATGTTTTATACAAAAGCGGTATTTGAACAAAACCAAACTATACATATACAGATGAAGCAAATAAAGATTGGCGTTATTGGAGGTGGGTTAATGGGTAGGGAAGCGGCCAGCGCTTTTGGAAGATGGTTTGCGCTGAAGAACTTTCCCGTAGAAGCACAACTTACCGCTGTATGCGATTTAAATGAAGAAGCTTTAGAGTGGTACCGGCAGGTTCCAACTGTCACATTGTTCACCAAAGACTACAAGGAGTTGATCAATAGTGAGCTGGTAGATGTTGTTTATGCTGCCGTTCCGCATCATTTACACCAGCAGGTATATACAGACATTTTAAAGGCAGGTAAGGACCTGCTTGGCGAAAAGCCATTTGGAATAGATTTACCTGCTTCAAAAATAATATTATCCGAAGCTCAAAAAAGAGGAAGGTTCGTTCGCTGCAGTTCGGAGCTACCATTTTTACCGGGGCCACAAAGGGTGATCAGGGAAGTGACTTCAGGAAGACTGGGGAAAATCTTTGAGATCAAAGCGGGCTTTTTGCATTCAAGCGATATGGATCCCGAAAAGCCTGTTAACTGGAAACGTCAGTCGACGTATTGTGGAGCAGTTGGGGTAATGGGAGACCTGGGGATGCACGCATTGCATATTCCGCTTCGCCTGGGATGGAAGCCGGTGCAGGTATATGCGCAATTACAAAAAATTATAACAAGCCGCCCCGATGGAAAAGGCGGTCGTGCGGAGTGTGACACATGGAACAATGCTACCCTCAGTACAAAGGTTGTAATTGAGGGCAACGAAGTACCAATGCAACTGGACGTGAAAAGGTTGGCACCCGGAGAAACGAATACCTGGTATATAGAAGTTTACGGAACAAATGGAGGAGTGCGCTATAGTACAAAGGATATGAAAGCACTTTGGGTATTCGAAAATGGAAAAGAGCAATGGTGGAAGCGGGCAGATCTTGGTTTCCAGATGCCTTTTGAGTGCATAACGGGGGGGATTTTTGAAGCAGGTTTCCCTGATTGCTTTATGCAAATGTTTGCAGCATTTGTTGCAGAAAGAGAGGGATTTCTGAACGACAGGTTTGGTTGCGTAACACCGGAGGAAGCAGTGATGAGCCACGAGCTTTTTCAAGCCGCACTCCAATCCCAAATAACGGAGGCTGCGGTTCGTATCTCTTAACCCAGTAAAGGAAATGACAGGTATGAATAAAATTATTCACATAGAAGTATCAAATAGTCGAATACTTTATGAATAACCCGGAAAGAAAAGGAATGCTTGTGGCCGGAAGCTGGATCCTGGATAAAATCCAGGTAATCGACAGGTTTCCTGTTGAACAGTCGCTTGTGAACATAACGGGTAATTATGTCAGCAATGGTGGTTCGGCGTATAATGTCTTAATAGCGTTGAGAAAGCTTTCCGCGCCTTTTCCTTTGAAGGCGCTTGGGCTTCTGGGTGACGATGAAGAAGGCCGGCACATATTAGAAGACTGCCGGAGATATGGTATCAATGCAGACAAATTGCATATTACAACGCAGGCGCCGACTTCCCATACTATTGTTATGTCGGTAAAAGAAAGTGGAAGACGCACCTTCCTGCATTACCGTGGAGCAAATGCATTACTGAACGAACATCATTTTGATTTAACACTATCCAATACGAAAATGCTCCATCTTGGCTACCTGCTTCTGTTGGATCAAATGGATGAGATCACACCCGGGAAAGGAACCGGCGCCTCCAGGATACTTAAACAGGCTAAAAAAGCGGGAATGCTTACCTCTGTTGATCTTGTAAGTGAGGACTCTGATCGGTTTGCCAGGGTCGTTCCTTATGCGTTGCCTTATATAGATTATCTGTTCCTCAATGAATACGAGGCAGCTAAACTATCAGGGATCGGCTTATCGGAGTGGGATGAAAACGATCTCTTTATACAACAATGCCGCCTGGCAGCAAAAGAGATCTTTAAAATGGGGCTGAGGCAATATATATTTATACATTTTCCAAAAGGGTTAATAGCTATACACAAAGAAGGGCACGAAATCATTCAGCCAGGCTTACAGATCCCCGAACATTTGATCAAAGGCGCCAACGGTGCAGGTGATGCGCTTGCAGCAGGAATATTGTTTGGTCTACACGAATGCTGGCCGCTGAAAGAAGCACTCAAACTGGGCGTTTGTGCTGCGGCGTCCTGTTTATTTCATGTTACGTGTTCAGAAGGAATATTGCCCTACAAGCAGTGTTTAGCTATGGCAGATGAATTTGGTTACAGCAATCTATTGAAACGATCCAAATGAAATGGAGGAACATATATCAAAGCTTTAGCTGTTTTTCTTTGAATGCATAAAAGATATCAAAATGAAACAAAAAAGATTCATCGCAATTCCGTTCATTGTAGCTACGCTGGCATTTACATTTATTGTAATTGATCAATTACTCAGTCCGCTGCTGCCTCCGGGAGGCAATAAAGGATATGGATGGATAGCTTTTCAGGCATGGGCCGTTTATTTCCTCGCCGGTGCAAATGTAAAGGGCGGGTTTAAAGCACTATTGGGATACGGTACGGGCATAGTCATGACGAGCCTGATCTTTGAACTTGCCGGCAAGCTGGGCAATACAGGATTTTTTTCCGTTCCTATAGCAGCATTTATCCTGGTTAGCATGGTAATATTCGCAGAGAAGGCGCCGCCTTTGGATTTTATTCCCGCTATATTTATTGGTGCGGGTGCAATGGTTTGTTTCTTAAGTTACATTGAAGGAGCCACCTATAGCCATGCCGCTATTGTAATTTTGTTATACACCTTAATAGGGCTGATATATGGGTACACCACTGTATTACTGAGAGTTGCTTATGAAAAAGGTGGCACCTGATTAAACAATAAAAAGATCATGTTGGGCACTCTCTTCAGAAGAACTGGTGCCCGGTAAAACAGCAGGTGAGTTCCTGATTAATTCATACATAATTTAATTCAGAGAATATATACAGTACATATTAATCATCATACCCAACAATTTTAACATTTATATGAATAATAATCTATCTAAGGAAGTTTTCCAGGGCGTTTGGCCGGCAATGTTTACGCCGGTATTTGATAATGGCGATCTAAATGTAAAAGAGCTTGAGAAATTAATAGAATTGCTGATTGAGCAGGACTTAGATGGATTGTATCTGCTTGGATCAACCGGCCAGGGCTTTTTGTTCAATGAAAAGCAGCGACGAGAAATAACAGAAATAACTTTAAAGATCAATAACAATCGTTTGCCGGTAATGGTTCAAGTGGGAGCACTTAATACGGACGAATCGGTAAGGCTGGCAAAACATGCCGAACAATGCGGCGTACAGGCTATTTCAGCAGTGGGACCCATTTATTATGCTGCGTCCCCGGCGATGGCGCTTGAGCACTACCGGAAAATAGCTTCCTCTGTAGAAATTCCTTTTTTCCCTTACCAGATTGGAAATGCTGTTATGAACAAAGAAATGATACAGCAATTAAAAAAAATAGAGAATATGAGGGGAATGAAGCTCACGACACTCAATTTGGTAGAGATCAGCAATATCCATAATGACGTAGGACCGGGCTGGAAATTATTTAGCGGAGCCGACGAATTGTTATGTCATGCAGCATTATGCGGCACCGCCGGAGCTATTGGCACTACATACAACCTGCTCGGGTACGCATGCAAAGATATAAGACAAAAATTCCTGGCCGGCCAGGTTGCTACAGGAATAGCATTTATGCTTCGCTTACAGAAACTAATAGAGCAGGTGCTCCCTTGCATATGGACATTCTTTAACAGGGCCATGCTTTTAAAACATGGGATCAATATCGGAAAGCCTAAGCCCCCACTGTTATTCCCGGATTTAGCATGGAGCGATGAAGAAATTTTGAGAGTAATAGAAGAACTGGAAAGTTTTTCCAGTAATAGAATACCCGCTTAACCGGCCATTGTACGATGTCTAAATTTCAGTTATATGTCCGACCTGCAATATGAACAATCTGCACAACTTCTGGAAAGAGCCAAAAAAGTACTGGCGGGAGGTGTATCTTCAGAATTCCGGAAATACAATCACCCTCATGCTTTATTTTATACTCGCGGGAACGGGAGTCGCATTTATGACGTGGATGGAAACGAGTATCTCGACTTCACGCTAAGCCAGGGGCCTTTGATAGTTGGTCATTCCCATCCTTATGTGCTGAAAGCTGTTGCCGGCTATTCCTTAAACGGGCAGCTCTTTGCCGGCCAGCATATCCGCGAAGTGGAGCTGGGTGAAAAATTGCAAAAGCTCATTCCCTGCGCAGAACTCATGCGCTTCTGTCTCGATGGTTCTGAAGCGGTACAAACCGCCCTGCGCGCTGCAAGAGCAAAAACAGGAAGAAAGAAATTCCTGCGATTTGAAGGCCACTACCACGGGTGGCTCGACAATGTTGCGTGGGGAATATCTGCTACGGATGTTGCAGCATTAGGGCGCCGGGAACATCCGACTGCATTTCCCTGGTCGCAGGGGCTTCCTCCACATGGGATAGACGAATTCATTATTCTTCCGTGGAATGATCCGGAATTGTTAGAAAAAACTATTGAAGAGCGTTACGAAGAAATAGCTGCCGTGATCACCGAGCCTGTGATGTGCAACAGTAGCTGCATCCAGCCTGCAAGCGGATATTTGCAGGGAATGCGCGATTTATGCAATAAGTTTGGTATAGCACTGATCTTTGATGAAGTGATCACCGGTTTCCGGTTATCATTAGGAGGAGCGCAACAGTATTACAGCATCATTCCCGATATGGCCATCTTTGCAAAAGCCCTGGCAAGCGGATATCCGATCAGCGCAATTACCGGTAAAAGAGAATGGATGCAACTCATCGAGGATGGGAAGGTGGTACATGCCGGAACCATGAATTCAGGGAATCCCTCTGTTGCTGCAGCATTAGCTACTATTGAAGTATTAGAACAGGAACAACCCTATGAGCGGATGTTCAAATTAGGGCAGAGGTTGATGGAAGGTTTGAAAAAAGCTGCTGCCAAAATCAGTTTACCGTTGTTGGTGCAGGGACCAGGTCCTATGTTCCATACAGGGTTCACGCAACTATCGGCTGTAACGGATTACCGGGATACGTTGGTATATGATAAAGCAAGACTTTCGAAATTCATAGCCGCTATGCACAATCATAACATCAGGGTCATTGGCAGGGGATTATGGTATATCAGTGCGGTGCACACCGAAGAAGATATTGACCATACCATCCACATTTCGGAAAAGGTTCTTTCGGCACTTTAATCTTTCCACTCCCCCTTTGCCTCCTGAGGGTTGCTGCGACAATCACTGTTAATGCCTCCTTGTTGGTATTTTTGGGAAACCAAAGCATTCTTTCTATCGGAGGTATGCCTGTGCGACCCAAAGGCTTCGTTGCTGGCAGCCTCAACAAATATTATTTATTTTCTTTTTTCAGCGTCTGATAGGTTAACCCCTGCAAATTCTTTTTTCCCTGAGGTGCCAGAATGCTGGCAATGTAACCTACTATTACACAAGTGATTACACTTGTTGCACCATATAGATAAAGGCTAATGCCAGTATTATTTTTCATGATGAATACTACAAATGCTGATATTATTATTCCCATCAAAACGCCATAGGAATTTGCTCTTTTTGTAAAGATTCCTAATATAAAAACCCCGGCTAAACTGCCAGCCACAATTCCCAGTACCTCCTGGAATAGATCAAAGATGAATTCAATATTCAGCACGGCAATTGCCGCTGCTATAGTCATTCCCAACATCCCCATAAGTATTATTATTTGTTTGGCCAGCTTTAATTTGGAACGATCGCTGATTTCGGGACAAAAACGGCAATGAATATCACTGATATAAGAAGTAGCTATGCTATTCAAACTACTGCTGAGCGCAGATTGGCTTGCAGCAAAAATACCGGCTATTACAAGCCCTGCCAGACCGATGGGAAGCTCCTGGACAATGAAATTAGGCAATATCTGTCCAATTTCTTCCGAAGGTATTTTGGTCGGGTTTTTTTTGTAAAAAATAAAAAGGATCGTACCCAAACCAAAGAATACGGGAATAGTTAAAAGCGATAACAAGCTATTGGTCCAAAGACTTTTTTTTGTTGCCTCTTCGTCCTTTACAATCAGGTATCTTTGCACTATCGTCTGGTCGGAAGTATAAGGAATAATATTTAGAAAGAAAAAGCCCACTATTGCTACCCATAAGACAAGGCTCTCTGGTTTCCATCCGGTATGAAATAAAGTAAATTTCCCGTCTTTTAATCCCTGATGTATAACAGTACTAAAACCTCCGTCAATATTTGCCGTAGCAATAAAAAGGCATAACACTGCCCCACCCATCAAAATAATCACCTGAAGAACGTCTGTCCAGACTACCGCTTCTATTCCGCCCAGAAATGTATATACTGTACAAACAATGCCGATAACAGCAATACATGTATATATATTCATCCCCGTGATGGATGCAATAGCAACTGAAGGAAGGAACAACACGATTCCCATTCGGCCAAGCTGAAATAAAATAAAAGAAATGCTCCCAAGCGTGCGTACATTTTTACTAAACCTATGCTCGAGATATTCATAGGCAGATACCACATTAAGTCTTCTGAAAAATGGCACGTAAAATTTAATGACGATGGGAACAACAGCTAAGATCATTACAGACCCGATTGCCAGTGACCAGTCTGTTGCAAAAACTATAGCCGGAGTAGCCATGAAAGTGATGGCGCTGATTTGGGAACCAAAAATGCTCAGTCCGGCAGCCCATGAGGGTATCTGCCCTCCTGCTGTAAAAAACTCTTGTGATGTATGCCCCTTTCTGGAAAACCTAAATCCAATCCAGAGCACTACAGTAAAGTATAGAAACAGCGCAATCCAATTCACCCACCCGAACTGAAGGTTTTTTGACAATGTAAATACTTCGGGAGATCTTTTTCCGGGTCCTCTTTCGCCGTTAAGAAATATCCATTGATGATCCCATTTAACAGCAGGCAGGGTTACCCGCGTTGATTTTTCAGGAAGATTGCCCAGGTTTAACCAGGTATTGCTTTCAGCATTGTAACATAGCAGGTCCGTAACAAAGCCGGGAAAAGTCGAAGGATCAGGGTATGCTGCTGTGGCACTATCCAATCCTCCGGGAAACAATATATGGTCCGTTCCAAAAACAGGCGCCGGACTGGCTCCCGCAGCAACCCCGCGGGGCATTTCGGGAAGAATTGTCCATTTGCCTCCTGTAACTGTACTTCCATTGAAAGCAGGAATAAATTGATATGCATCTTTCAGAACTATCCTTTCGTTAGCGCCTTCCGGGGTTCTTACCAGATTAATCCCACTGAAAATAAAATAATGATCACGCAGCGAAGCACTCACAGCCTGGATCCTTGGCGGCCCGGGCCAAGGTTCTAAAGTTATCCACTTTCGTGTGGCTGAACTATTGAGCAGATCCAAAGCCAGAAATACCATAACAGGCATTCCTGTGAAACTGGTATCACCTCCGGCAATAAATATTGTATTCCCGACCAATGTACCCGTCATATTGGCTATCGGATAGGGCAAAGAAGGCAGCGTATCTATTTGAATTTCTCCCTGGCTATATTCAACCGAGTATACATCCGAATAATAACCTTCCGAATTATTACCCCCTACTAAAATAATCTTATTACGGTAAGTTACAGATACCCCGTAAGCCAAAGGCCTCGGTAATTTTTTATTGATAAGTTTCCATGCTGAGCCTTTTTTTGACAGTACGAAAATATCATCATACCAAACTTTTTTTCCTCCTTTCCAGGGCATCCCGTCAGGGAAGTTGGCGCCGCCCATACAAATTAGATTTTCATCACTCACCCCTGCGAACATACCGGCAAATCCTTGTTTATCAGGAATTGAAGGCAATTCGTTCCATTTTAGCTGATGTTGAAGCTGGCTGAGTGTTAACCGGGGAATAAAAAATACCACTATCAGCATTAACAGTCGCATCAATTTCTTTGTAAACATAAAATATCCATTCATATAATTAAATATGATCAAAATGTAAAAGCGCGACACGATCTGCTTGCACGTGATAATTTTAGAAAAAGATCCCGGAGAAATTTCAGCGCTATCAAAGCAATCTGAATTCCAAAACTGCTGAAGGGATCTCATTGTTCCAGAAATTTCAGGTAACTGTTATACGTACTGCTTCTTTTCTCATCCTCAGTATGTTTAATTCGATATCATTCTTAAACAATCAGCTTAAACCATCTGATATTTGATACCATTTTCTCATAACACCAAAAAGCGATGTATATACAATTACCGGGCAGTACAGTAATGCTCGGGGCGCCAAATTTAAGTTCATTGAAATCATGCACCATATTATCCGAATGATGTGGTAGGCGCTCTGATTGTGCCCCCCACAAGGGGAATTCGTTTTCATTGATCCATGCATCGTTGTCTAATCTTGAAATGGTTACCCATAACCCAGGTTTATCTATCCTTCGATAAACACTTAGCAAACGGCCGTCATGCAATGCTGTAATTGCCATTGTTTGTCCCTGAATATGAGTAGAACGCGGTACCATCCAGGTTTTACCGCCGTCACGGCTTATGGTATAATGATTGGGCAGATCTTTCCCCTGCGTTTCATGATAAGCCCATGCAACTGCCACCAGCATATGGTTGCTTAATTCAATAACTTTCCCTTCCCAGTAAATGACCTTCTGGGCATTGTCATTCATAACATCCAGGTATTCCGGCCACGTATTACCCTTATCGTATGAAACAAATGCAATCATTTTCATTCCATTGGGAGAATACCCCTCCCAACTACGCCAGGTGGAAGTAGGCCAAAGCCAGCGCCCATCTTGCAGTGGTATAATAGACGCACATAATTCAAATGACGGCCCGATAATCGGCGGAACTATAGTCTGCGGCGACGTCCAGGAATGTCCAAAATCGGCGGAGCGAACCAGTAGTAAATCCGTTGGCACAAAACCAAGGTTTTCGGGGTTAGCCAATCCCTCCTCAGGGTGATGCTCACGGTGGCACTGCACCACAATAGCCACTATATTGCCATTAGGGAGAGCTGTGATCCGCGCACAATTCGACAAGAAATTGTTTGATTCCTGGTATAAAAGCGGCTCTGGCTCAGACCAGGTTTCACCCATATCTTTTGAGTGCGCAACATAAGTGTTCAAATTTACTGCTTCAAATGCCTCGCCAATAACAAACGAGGCCAACATCTCGCCATTATCCATAAGAACAACGGATGGGAAATACGCCTGTTTACTTGAAACATGTGGACTGGCATTGCGGTAAATGAGACCGGTACTCAAAAGCTTCTGCATAATTATTGGAATCTTTAATTTTTTTAAATATTTTTTTTTGTTTGACGGTCCCATCATTTAATCTTTACAGTAACACTACTAAGAATCGGATACCTGTCGCCATTATCAGAAATAAAAATCGCTCTGTACTGAAGACAACGATTCGTTTCATTCATTTTAAAATTATCTGAGCTGACGGGTTGCCATACAGCCTGGCTCAATAAGTTCCTAGACGCTGCACCACGTACTTCAAAATTGAGCTTAGTGCCCGGGGGAATATCTGCTGTATAAGCTATTGTAGCTTCTGATCTTTTTTTATTCCAGATAAAAATTTCGGATGTGTAAATCTGCTCCCATTTTCTATCATAGATGCCTCCCATATCCGTGTTCCACATCCAGTGGCACCCGGGGGAAGGCAGGTATTTAACCGCCATGGATTGGCTAGTAAATCTTTTTCCGTCATTGTAATACACTTTTGAAACACCTTTGCTGTGCGCTCCGTTTGAAGTATGTCCTGCTACTACCAGATCCATTTTACCGTCTTTATTAAAGTCAGCCGCCAGACCATCAGTTCCCGAATTGCCGATCAATACTGTTTTTCTTTCAATATCAAAGCCTTCAGCGCTACCCCAATAAAGATTCATCGGAAGATCTTCCCTGGTAATATCTCCAAGATAGGAAGGGCAAAAAAGATCTAAATATCCATCGCCATCAAAATCAGAAACTACAGGTCCAAGAGGCGTAAAGCCGGGCAACCATTGCCAATTCCATTGTTGAAAACCGCTTGCCCCTCCCCATAAAAGTTTTATTCCCGTATCATAGTGATGATTCACTTTATCGTTATAGCTACAAGCCACCAGATCAAGATAGCCATCATTATTAAAGTCTGCAGTTTCTAAATCAATGATTGACGGAACATGAATATTCTGCTGATTTTTTTCATTAATGCCTCCTGCACTTCCCCAAAAAATGCGAAGCATATCATTTTGAAAAGAGCAAACAGCTATATCAAGCCAGCCGTCTTTATTATAATCAGCAATCGTAGGGCTTGTTGATCTACCTTCACACGGTATGGCTACCCTGTTTTTAGATTCTATTCCGGATGTTGAGCCATAGTATATTACCAGGCTGGTAGGTTTCATATCCGGGTGTTCAAAGAAGCCGATAACGAGGTCCAGGTATCCGTCCTGATTTAAATCCGCAATGTTGCACGTGCCGGCATTTTCTTCACTCAAAACGGTTCGGTTATTATTGAAATCAAATCCCTGTTCACTTCCCCAGAAAATATTTACTCCTGCAGTAGCTCCTTTCTCTCCCCCGCCATGCATTGAATTCATGGAAACAATATCTACATATCCATCTTCATTGATATCTGCCGCCAAAGATTGATAGCCGCTCTCGAAAGGGATGAGCGTTTTATTTTCTACTTCGAACCCTTCTTCGCTCCCCCAGTAAAGATAGAGGGGCACTTTCTCATCGATCGTTCCTTTCATACGGTTGCAAATAATCACGTGAGATATACCTTTTTTGTCGGGGGGTATAACGGCAATATTATAAGCACCACTGGATGGAATACTTTTTTTACTTTGTTCAAAAGTCCGGTTTCCCTTGCCAAAAAAAATTTTTGATTCAGCGGCATACGTTTCTTCCCCACGTTCAATGGCACAAATTATATCCTGGTAACCATCTCCGTCAATATCTGCGATAGCCGTGGAAACACTATATGGAGCTTCCAGTTCCGTTGTTTGGCCAGATGATAAATTGCCTTTGTCGCCCCATAAAATCACGCTATTGCTATTAATCGTTTTACTTTCCCCCATTGATTCTCCAATTTCAGGATTTAGCAGGGAGGAAGAAATAATAATATCAGTACTTCCATCACCATCAATATCTCCAGCAGAAACGGAAGTAGCGTTGACTTTTACAGGAACAGTTTTTATTGACCTGCTGTTCCGGCCCCCTTTACCATTAATGAAACAAAGCTTTTCGGGGCAACCAACAATGATATCCGGATGCCCATCCCCGTCAATGTCTCCGGCGGTAAAAGAGGTCCCCTCAGCATCAGGCAAGCGGATTTTTGAAAGTTCAAAGATTCTGGAATTATCTGTTTTAGATGCACTATCCTTTATTTTTGTTGCCCAAAGCATGTTTACGGCATTACCCGTAAGTATCGCAACATCTTTAAAGCCATCCGAATCAAAATCAACTGACAACAGGCTATTCGCTTTTTCTATCCCCACATCCTTAAAATTTTCCATCATAAAACCATTCGATCCGCCCCAATAAATTCTGATAATATTACCTTCCGGCTGGCCCGGATTCCATGCTGCTGAATTCAAAGTCACAATATCCGGCCATCCGTCCCTATCCATATCGGCTACCACTACCGATTTAGCACTATTTATAGGCAGTAAGCCATTGCTCCTGTGCGAAGGCCAACCATCTTCTCCTCCCCATATAATAGTAAGCATCCCGCGAGAATTTTGGAGTCCGCTTGAATTAGGACAAAAAACCAGATCAGGAAATCCATCCTTGTTGAGATCGGCAACCTGCACAGACAGACTTCCTGTGACAGCCAGGTCTCCAACCGTCATCTTTCTATCTTTTGTCAGAGACATTATAGTTGCAGGAACAACATAATCATAATCGTGAGTGCTGTTGAATAATAAATCTATGTTCCCGTCATTATTAAGATCAAAACGATGAATAGTCCGGATTTGGCCTTTAGAATTAATATAAAGGTTTTGTCCCGATGCATCAAGAGTGCCTTTGGCAAAACCTGACAGCGAATTTTGTATCCAGGTTTGAGATGAAGTTTTTTTTGATAATAAGATCATGCCCGTCAGGCATGCTGAAATAATAAAGTATGGTAAATAAATTTTTTCAGGTAAGAAAAATATCAGCCTTCTTTCGGTATGTCTATTTTCAGGCATATTAATTTCAGTTTTATGGTCGTTTTAAATAATAGCCTTTGCACCTTTTTATTTAAAAGGATACCACATGGACATTGGACCGGGTCCCAGCCCTGTTTTTATTACTGATACCACCTTTAATGTATTCATGTCAACGATGTGCACACCATCGGATGCTGTTTTATATTTTTTTGAGTGGACTAAGATATCAGGCAAAGCTCCCGGCTCCAGCAGGTCCTCGCATCCTACAAAAGCATATCGCTCATCGGCAGAAAGCTCAACTCCAATAGCATAACCGCCAACTTTTATCCGCTTTATCTCCCTGAAGGTCACCGCATCAATCACCATTAGTGTACCTGCTTTGGTCCATCCCGAGATCAATGCTCTCTTCCCATCGGAAGTAAACCTGATCCGAACAGGCATGCCTCCACAATCCAAAGTCTTCATTACTTCCAGCTTCTGCATGTCTATTATGCTTACGCTTCCTTCTGCCCGGTTCAACGCCCATACAAATTTTCTGTCGGGGGTAAAAGCCATCGCCTCCACACCTTTGCCGGAAGCGATCTTTTTAAGCAGGCAGCCGGTGGACCGGTCAATGACCGATATATCACCGGAGGCCCGGTTAGCGGTTAATAAATATTTTCCGTCCGGGGAAACATACACCATATGCGGCGCTCTCCCTTGTGTGGCAATTGCCCGCACAAACCTGTTGCTTTCCGTTTCTATCTCAATTACATAACCTAAATATTCCGAAGTGAAATAAACATACCTGCCATCAGGAGAAACTGCCCCTCCATGCAAGCGACCATAATAAGATATTGATAGATCTTTGATCTTCTTTCCTTCCACCAGATCGATTACAGAAATTTTGTTTCCAGCGGGACTATGATTGTGCTCAAAATTGCTCACGTAAGCTGTTTTCTGATCCGGGGTTACAACGATAGCCCCGGGATGTGGACCGGTAGGAATACTCTTAAGAATCTTGAACGTCTTTGGATTTACATAAGATAAGGTACTGGAATGCCTGTTGGCTACCAATAACACAGAATCCGTTGCAATAAGGGGGTAACCAACCTTGCTTATGGAGTCGTATGGAGGTGGGTTTTTGCTACCTTTACTTGTAAAAAAATTAAACAAATATATTCCGTTCACTTTTTTTTGCCATAATGGATAGGCTATGTTATAATACCTTTCCATAGTTGGTTCTACTTCAACGGATGCATACACAGGGAAATCATGGGGAAAAAGAGATCGGTACTCTT
>CALKHN010000078.1 GCA_937991535.1 uncultured Sphingobacteriales bacterium | reverse complement strand
GGTGTGTGAAGACACACACCGATAGGGGAAAAGTGTTCAAATTATTTCTCAGCCCGAAGATTACCTTGAGTCTGATTTTGATGTCATGATCAAATAAGATTTTTTACATGTTGGTGTTCCCGCGCCGCGTTGTTGTGTATGTAGGGGTGGGATGTGCAGCGCATACCAACAACAGAAGGGCCTGGGTAAAATATTGTTGGTGAAGCCTTTGCAACTGAGCTAATCGTAACACCAACAATGGCGGAATAAAAATCAAAGACTATAATCATTTCTTCCGCGTATCGTTATAAATACAGCAGGCTTTAACATTAAACAAAAAATAGCATTAAAAACCTACCGTGCAGCCATCACATTATCTCCGGCTTTTCGGGGTTTTTTGGTATCCATACCCGGAACATTTATCTTTGAACTACAAAGTTGCATAAACAACTAAACTCAAACACCATGCAGGATGCATATATAGTTGCAGGTTTTCGTACGGCTGTAGGAAAGTCGAAACGCGGAGGATTTCGGTTTACCCGCCCCGATGATCTTGCTATAGAAGTGATCAAAAATGTAATGGACTCTGTGCCCCAACTGGAGGCTAAACGTGTTGATGATGTAATTGTGGGAAACGCTGTTCCGGAAGCCGAACAGGGATTACAGGTTGGCCGGATCATTGCTGCCCGTGCCCTGGGTATTGAAGTGCCGGGCATGACGATCAACCGCTATTGTGCTTCGGGTTTGGAGGCCATTGCCATTGCAACAGCAAAAATACGCACCGGCATGGCAGAGTGCATTGTTGCGGGCGGTACCGAAAGCATGAGTCTTGTTCCAACGGCCGGTTGGAAACCTGTTCCCGCTTATTCTATTGCCAAAGATGAACCTGATTATTACCTCAGCATGGGACTAACGGCAGAGGCTGTTGCCAAAGAATACAATGTGAACCGGGAAGATCAGGATGCATTTTCATATCGTTCTCACCAAAAGGCGATAAGTGCCATCCGGAATGGTTATTTTAAAACTGGCATTTTACCTGTAACCGTCGAAGACGTATACGTGGATGATAAAGGAAAAAGACAAACCCGGAGCTACATTATGGATACCGATGAAGGACCCCGCAAGGATACCTCCGTTGAAGCGCTGTCGAAATTAAAACCGGTTTTTGCTGCCGGAGGAACAGTAACCGCGGGAAATTCTTCTCAAACCAGTGACGGCGCCGCTTTTGTAATTGTGATGGGTGAAAATATGGTGAAGGAATTAGGCCTTAAACCATGGGCCAGGTTAGTGGCTTGTGCTTCTGCAGGCGTTCATCCGCGGATTATGGGCGTAGGACCCATTGAGGCGGTGCCGAAAGTATTAAAACAGGCAGGCATGTCATTGAACGATATTGACCTGGTTGAGTTGAATGAGGCCTTTGCTTCTCAATCGCTTGCCGTAATCCGCACATTAGATATCAATCCGGACATTGTGAATATAAACGGAGGCGCTATAGCTTTGGGACACCCCTTAGGCTGCACCGGCTGTAAACTTACCATACAAATTACGCACGATATGAAACGGTTGAATAAAAAGTATGGTATTGTAACCGCCTGTGTAGGCGGCGGCCAGGGAATTGCGGGAATAATCGAAAATATCAGCTAAATAGTAGCTTCTCAAATGAAAGATGCAGGCTTACAGTAATGTTGTAAACTTATAATATGTTTATCTTATCTTTACCAGAGATGAAGCAACAGTAAAAGTAGCCGGTCAGTAACCGGATAAATTACTTTTAACAGGATGATACTCCAAACCAATATCTTTTACTCAATATGAGAGGCTCCGCAACAGCATGGTATGTATTGTTCTTTTATTTTTTTTGCCAGACAGCTTCAGCCCAGCATGACACATCTTATCTAAAGGCATTATACGACCGGGTACTTGATTTTAACAGCATTAAAGCGGATTCTGTTCTGTATTATGCAAATTTTATTGACAGGGAAGCAAAAAAGCTGGACTTTAATAAAGGAGCCGTATTGTCGTTAAGGCTTAAAGGAATTTACCAGGAATTCAGGGAAGAGTACGATTCAGCAATAAACTATTATTACCAGGCGCTCGAACAGGCCAGAATGCTAAAACGAAATGAATACGAAGCTGCTGCTTTGAGCGATCTGGCTATGGCTTATAACAATATTGATCAGCCTCAAAAAGCAAGGGATTTTTTTAAGGAAGCATTCCAGGTGTCTATACAACGAAAGGAGGCCTCATCCATATTTACAAACAGTTCCAATCTCGGTTCCATTTACAATCGTCTTGGATATCCGGATAGTGCCTTATTTTATTTAGAGCAGGCGGAAAGCGTTGCCCAAAAATACAAACTTCATATTGATCTTCATTCTGTATACAACAACATAGGAAATGCATGGTTTCACAAAAAGCGATGGGATAAAGCCCTTCATTTTTTTAAACTCAACTATGCTGCGAATATTGCAAATAACGACATGGACATGCTTTGGTACGACTGCCTGAATATAGGAGATGTATATATTGAAACAAAAAAATTCGATTCGGCACGTAAATACATTGATCTTTCTTTTGATATAGCCCAATCACAGGGATCCAAAAAGAAAGAAGCGGATGTTCACCTGCTGTATTCTAAATATTCTTCTGTTCGTGGTGATTATAAATCGGCCTATAAGCATTTTAAGGATTGGCATGTACTGGATACGGCTCTGGTTAGCCAGCGTACATTAAACACTGTTGCTGAACTGCAGGAAAAATATAACCTGAAGCAAAAGGAGCAGCAAAATAAAATGCTTGGACTTGAGATTGGGAGGCAAAAACTCGAAAAGAGAAATATTCTTTTTATAGCATTGGGCATAGCGGCGCTGGCTGTTTCGGCCTTTATTAGTTTATTGCTAATACGAAAAAAGAATAGCCTGCTGAAAAAGCAAAATGAGTTGATACAAAAGCAGAATGATAAACTTGCCCGCCTTAATGCCGAAAAAAATTCTCTCATCAGCGTAGTTTCGCACGATTTAAACGGACCTTTTACGAGTATAAAGATGTGGAGTCAGATATTGTTGTCGGATGTTTCCAATTTTACTGCAGACCAGAAAAAAGCACTGTACCGCATTCAATCATCGGCAGACAATGGTGAACTGCTGATAAGAGATATTCTTTACATCGAAAAAGAGGAAATCAAACATCACACATTAAACCTGGAGCAGTTAGAACTGAATGCTTTCTTAGACGATGTTGTGCATATGTATCTTCCGCAGGCCCAGCAAAAAGACATTGCTATGACCTATGTTGCCGCCAGCCATCCCATAATACTCATGAGCGACCGGTACATCGTAAGCCGTATTTGCGAAAACCTGCTGAGCAATGCCATCAAATTTACACCCCGCGGCAAAGGGGTTCTGGTAAGCGTCGTTGATACAACCGAAGCGGTTCGTATTAAAGTAGAAGATGAAGGTGTGGGAATTGCGAAAGAAGATGTTCCTTACCTGTTTTCCAAATACAGGAAAATCTCCTCCATGCCTACCGAGGGTGAATATTCTACCGGGCTGGGCTTGTCTATTGTAAAAAGGCTGGTTGAAGAACTGAACGGGAAAATAGTATGTGAAAGCGAGCCCGGTAAAGGAAGCCTGTTTACCGTAATCCTTCAGAAATAAAGCTAACCCTTTAAAAGAACCGGTGCTTTCTACACAGGTTCTGCAGGCGCCTCCTCTAAAGCGGCTGGTTTTTTCCTTTCTCCAATTTGTTGCCGCCACATCGCATAGTATAAGCCTTTTTCTTCTACCAAAGATTGGTGCGTTCCTCTTTCCACTATTTCGCCTTTTTCGAGGACGTAGATCCTGTCTGCATGCATAATGGTGGAAAGACGATGTGCGATGAGTATGGTGATCTGGTTTCGCTGTGAGGAAACCTGCCTGATGGTACCGGTAACTTCTTCTTCGGTAAGCGAATCCAATGCAGACGTGGCTTCGTCAAAAATAAGCAGCCTTGGATGACGCAATAAAGCCCTGGCAATTGACAAGCGCTGCTTTTCGCCTCCGGATAATTTTAATCCTCCTTCACCTATCATTGTTTCTATTCCTTTTTCGGCCCTGCTCAGTAAATTGCCGCAGGACGCTTTGTTTAATGCATCTAAAAGATCGTGCTCACTGGCAATCGGATTTACAAACAACAGGTTCTCTTTAATAGTGCCTGCAAACAACTGGGTGTCTTGTGTAACAAAACCAATCTGGTTGCGCATGTCTTCATAATTAATAGAGCTTTCATCTATATCGTTGTATAATATTTTGCCTTCCTTTGGCCGGTACAGCCCAACTAATAATTTCATGAGCGTAGATTTTCCGGCGCCTGAAGGACCTACAAAGGCGATGGTTTCACCCCTTCGTACATTAAAGCTAATTTTGTCAATGGCGTTTTGCTGGGCGGTTTGGTGCTTAAAGGCAACGTTTCTGAATTCGAGTGTATTGATTTCGCCCAGGTGTAAGGGATTGTCCGGCTGCGGTTCGGGCTTTTTCTGCATCAATGCTCTAAAGTTAATGAGTGAAGCTTCCGCCTCGCGATAGGAAAGAATAATATTTCCTATTTCCTGCAAAGGTCCAAAAACAAAAAAAGAAAAAATCTGCATAGTTACCAACTGACCGGCATTCATTCTGTCTTTAAATATCAACCACAGGAGCATGAACAAAATTACCTGGCGTAATGTGTTTACAAATGTTCCCTGTATGAAACTGATGCTGCGGATGCGCTTAACTTTAGTGATCTCAAGTCCCAGTATTTTATAGGTATTTGTGTTTAAACGGCTTACTTCCTGGTGCGTAAGTCCAAGGCTCTTTACCAGTTCGATATTGCGCAGCGACTCTGTGGTAGCTCCGGCAAGAGCGGTGGTTTGGGCAACAATGTTTTTTTGAATTATTTTTACTTTTTTGCTGAGGAGATTGGTAATGATAACCAGCAAAAATATTCCGCCAAAATAAATGGGAGGCAATGACCAATGAATGCTAAATGCGAAGGCGCCTACGAAAGCTATACCTATTATTACAGTAAAAAGCACGTTTACGAAGTACGACATGAATTTTTCAGTGTCTGTTCTTACTTTTTGCAAAATGCTAAGGGTTTCGCCACTGCGCTGGTCTTCGAATTCCTGGTAGGGAAGCTTCATGGCGTGTTGCAGCCCTTCTGTAAATACCTTTGCTCCGAATTTCTGGATAACAACATTCAAAAAATAATCCTGAAAGTTTTTTGCTATCCGGCTTACCATGGCTACACCTATGGAAGCAAGCAGTAGCCACAGTACACTATTATAGGGTTTCGTAAAAAAATCCGAAGTTGAATAACCTGTTGGATTTTTGGCATAGTCATTTGCCAGGTTCACCAGGTTACCAAAAATGATGGGATCAAATAAGGAAAAACCTATATTCATAGCAGCCAATACCAATACCAGCAATACCAGCCATTTGAATGGCCTCAAATAGGTGATAAGAATTTTCATGCTTAAAAGTAATAAGAGATTATGACCAGGAAAGAGGTATTGCAGCAAATTATGTACAAATTTCACTTTTATGACAGGATGGCTGGAAAACAAAAACCTCCACCCGAAACGGGTGGAGGAATCTTTTTCGAGCCTACTAAGATTAGATGGGCTTCGCAGGATTGGACTTTGGTTCAACAGTAATAATCATTTCAGTTTCGTTGTCCAAGGTTGTGGTTTTCGGGTTTGTGATATTGGATTTGATTCGGGGCGGTTTTTCAGGTTGCGGAAATTGGATTTTGTTAAAGGTCTTTCGGTTTTAGGAAACTGGAATTTTTTCTCTTCGGATAATGGTTTTTGGTTTTCTCTTTGGTATTGGGTTCTTATTCAATAATGGATTTAATGGTAAATAAAGTTGATTGATATTGGATTTTATCCTAGCCTTTTCAAAGGATTTGGAATTCAATTTTTTTTAAGACGGTTTTCAGGATTTTTGGACGGTTGAGGCGTAACTTCCTCATCAATCAACTTCCAAACAAAAATACTAACCAGTTATCCACCTTGCAAGAGCGCTTTTCCCCATTTTTTAAGTTATGTTTTTTACGGATTTGATACGTAAACCCGCCAAATATTTATAGGGCATATACTAATTTCCGTACACGTATAATTACCAAATTGCGGTTAAAGGTGAAGGATTAAAGTTATAAAATACACTGGGGCACTGCATTTGAGCCTACCTGCAGGTGAGCCGTAACAAGGGCTCAAACTCACCCTCTTGTAAGCGATTGTATTATATCGTATTTGGTTATAATGTGTAAATCGCCAGCCTCATCCCTGCTTAATATAGCTCCATTGTCTTTATTAATCAGTTTACCCAATCTTTCAACAGGTGTATCATACGCTACTATGGGATATGCCGGCTCCATCACCCTGCTTACCTCCTGGTTTTTAATATCAGGGGAAGCAAACATTTTACTGAATAAACCACTTTCAGATACGGAGCCCTCAAGAGATCCATTTTTCATTACCGGTATATTTTCAATATCATATTTTTTCATCAGTTCAAATACTTCCGCTACTTTTTGGTTGGGTTTAACCGTTACAATGGGCTTACTGCCCTTTCCACTTATAACATCTTTAAAGGTTTTAATTTCAAGAAAGCCTCTTTCCATCATCCATTGGTCATTATAAACCTTTCCTACATACCTGCTGCCATGGTCGTGAAATATGCACACTACCAGGTCGTCTTTTTTTAAAAGATGTTTTAACTGCATCAAGCCCTGCAGGCAGCTACCCGCACTATAACCACAAAAAAGACCTTCTTCTTTAGCAAGGCGTCTGGCCATTAAGGCTCCGTCTTTATCGGTAACCTGTTCAAAATGATCAATTACCCGCATATCAAAATTTTCAGGCACAAAATCTTCACCAAAGCCTTCTGATATATAGGGGTGTACTTCATTCATATCAATCTCTCCGGTACGAAAGTATTTTGTAAGCAGTGAGCCATAGGCGTCAACTGCCCAGATCTTAATTGCCGGATTTTTCTCTTTCAGGTACATCGCTGTTCCTGTAACTGTTCCTCCTGTACCGGCGGTGCTAACCAGGTGGGTAATTTTACCATCCGTTTGTTGCCATATTTCCGGGCCGGTAGTTTCATAATGCGCAATTCGATTGGCAGGATTATCGTACTGATTGCACAAAAAAGAGTCCGGAATTTCCTTTGCTAATCTTTTGGCAACAGAATAATAGCTTTTCGGATCATCCGGTTCAACGTTAGTAGGACAAACGATTACTTCGGCTCCAACAGCTTTGAGTATATCAAATTTTTCTTTGGATTGTTTATCGGTTGAAGTGAATATACATTTGTATCCTTTTACACTCGCTACTAAAGCAAGGCCCATACCCGTATTACCGGAGGTACATTCAATGATGGTGCCGCCGGGTTTTAATTTGCCCTCCTTTTCCGCCACCTCAATCATCTTCAGTGCCATCCGGTCTTTTATAGAATTGCCTGGATTAAAATAATCCACTTTTGCAGCTACTGTACAGGGTAGTTCCTTTGTTATTTTATTTAATCTTACCAAAGGCGTATTGCCAATGGTTTCGAGTATGTTGTTTTTAATATCCATGCGGTAGTTTTCTGTTGCCGTAAAGGTAAAATTAAATCCGAAGATGCGGTCGGCATCCAATGAAGGAGGGTCATACCGCATCTAAACGCAAAACATCAGGAAGCCAAATGACAAGAATCAAACTTGCCTACCGGCAGGCAGGCCTGTTCGCCGGGGCGGATAAATTTCAAATATTAAATTTCAAATCCGGATATGAGACCTGACCCCTGAAACCTGTAACTTGCCCCCTGCATCCCGCATCCTCATTCCCCTAATTCTTCCAGCGCTTTTATGACCATAGGATCTTTTGCATTGTTTACCTCATAAAATCCTTCATTACGCCATTGCTGGCGGGCAAACAGGCTTTTCAGCCTGCCTGATATAAATTGCTTATCTGATGCAGGCATATTATTTATTTTAATACTGTCTTGTAATGCAAACGCGGCAAATGCGTCCCAAACCTTGTTATCTATATCAAACCCCTTTTCGAAATCAGCAGGATTTGCAAACGATTTAAAATGATCAATATGATCTACATAATACCGGTATACAAAATTTCCAATAGTGTTTTTAGTATACAATTGAGCTACTTTATTGCTAATGCCCGTTGTATCCATAGCAACAAAAACATCCGGCGTTATACCGCCGCCGCCATACACCAATTTGCCCTTTGGTGTATGATACGGCTCGCCCGTAGCCATTTTATTGCTGTCGGCATTGATCAGTGCGCCATTATGGTACCGGTCGTATAATTCTTCATTATAACTTTCAATACCCTTATCGTATGGCTTTTGAATGGAACGCCCCAGCGGAGTGTAATAACGGGCAATGGTTAAACGTAAAGCAGAACCATCGCTCAGATTGTATTGTTCCTGCACCAGCCCTTTTCCAAAACTTCTTCTGCCAATTACCTCGGCTCTGTCCCAGTCCTGTAAAGCGCCGGTAAGCACTTCACTTGCAGAAGCAGATCCTTCATCTATCAGTACTATTAATTTCCCCTTTTCAAAAATCCCTTCCCGTCTTGCCCTGAATTCCTGCTTTTTAATGTGATCTCCCTGTGTATAAACGATGAGCTTATTACCATCTAAAAACTCATCGGCAATTTCTACAGACTCCTGCAAAATACCACCTCCATTGCCCCGCAGATCCAGTATCAATTGCTGTACACCATCTTCTTTTAACTTTTGCATGGCTTCCATAAATTCTTCATACGTGGTTTCAGAAAATTTATTGAGTCGGATATAACCCGTTGCAGGAGCAATCATATAACCTGCGTCTAGCGAATAGAGCGGAATAATACCCCTGGTAATGGTGAACTGCTTTATTTGCTTACCGCGAAGAAGCGTAACCTGCACTTTTGAACCATGTAAGCCACGGAGCAGTTGCTTTACTTCATTGGCACCGGTATTGTTTCCTGCTACGGTTGAATCGCCTATTTTTAAAAATTTATCACCAGGCTGTAAACCGGCATTCTCCGAAGGACCGCCTTTAAGTACACTCAGTACATGGATGGTATCGTTAAAAATATTGAACTCAATACCAATACCTTCGAATTTCCCTGCAAGATCTTCATTTACCTGCTGCAAATCGGTGGATGGAATAAAGATGGAATGAGGATCCAGGTGGCTCAGCATTTCTTCAATTGCAGCATCGGCAAGGGTATCCGTTTGAATAGGATCAACATATCTTTCTGAGATAAGATCAAGCACCTCCTGAACTATTCCTTTTCGCTCCGTGGAAAAAAAGCGCGCTGTAACCGGCATTTTTTCTTTCATCTTATATCCCAGAAACATACCTCCAATCATTACTATGGAAAAGATAAGCGGGAGCCAGAGCTTTAATTTATTATTACCCATCGGTCTGTATTTGTATATTATCTTTGAGAGCACGAATTTCACGAAATAAGTTCAATTAAAGATGTCATCCGTAAAATTGATAGCCGATAGCGGGGCAACCAAAGCCGAATGGTGTTTATTGCAGGGAAAAAAGAAAAAGACAGTTTTTACCCAGGGAATCAGTCCCTATTTTTTTGATACTGCTCAAATAACCAGCATACTGGAAAAGGAATTGCTGCCTTCCCTTAAAGGCATAAAAGTAGATGAAGTATACTATTATGGAACAGGATGTATTAACCCCAACAACAACCAGATTGTAAAACGATCCATAAAAAATATTTTTAAAGAATTAACCAGCGTTGAAGTTACCCATGATGTGATGGCAGCAGCCAGGGCATTGTATGCCAATGATAAAGGTGTTGCGTGTATTCTGGGAACCGGATCCAGTTCCTGCTATTACAATGGGAAAAAAATAGTGGTGAATAAACCCGGACTGGGTTATGTACTGGGCGATGAGGGTAGCGGCGCCTATCTCGGTAAAAAAGTGCTGCAATATTATTTATATAACACTTTCGATGTGGAGCTGACAGGGCGCTTTAACGCCAAATACAAAACAAGCAAAACAGAGATCCTGGAAAATGTATACAAAAAGCCACTGGCTAACCGCTACCTGGCATCTTTTACTCCTTTTTTATCTGAAAACCGTGGGCATTATATGATTGAAAATATCATTGAGGATGCACTAAATGATTTTTTCTTCCATCATATTTGTAAATTCAGAGAAAGCTGGACCTTACCTGTCAGTTTTGTTGGCGGTGTGGCGTATTATTTTCAGGACGTGCTGAAAGAACTTTGCCGGTCATATGAATTTACAATTGGAAAAATTTTAAAAAACCCGATGGAAGGACTTGCTGTATATCATCAGTAACCGTTAAGTGTAACGAAACATTTTGATCACTATACATCCATTGAATTAATACTGCTTATGGCATCTTTTATAAAGATCACTGAACAGCCTTCCTCCTACCGCCACCTCGAAAATATGTCTGTTGCCGAAATACTTACACATATCAACAATGAAGACAAAACAGTTCCCCATGCTATAGAAAAAATGATTCCGCAAATTGAAAGGTTAGTGGTAGTTGCTGTAGACAAAATGCTGGCCGGCGGCAGGTTATTTTATATTGGCGCCGGTACCAGCGGGAGGTTGGCTATAGTAGATGCCAGCGAATGTCCGCCCACGTATGGGGTATCCCCCAACCTTGTTATAGGCATTATTGCAGGCGGTAAAAAAGCAATGACACAGCCCGTTGAATTTGCTGAAGACAGCATTACCCAGGGATGGGAAGACCTGCAAAAACACCATGTAAACAATAAAGATGTGGTAATAGGCATAGCGGCGAGTGGCACCACCCCTTATGTGATAGCCGCATTAAAAAGATGCCGGGAAAACGGAATTGTTACCGGTTGCATAACCAACAATCCCGGATCACCCTTAACAAAGCAAGCCGATTATCCCATTGAACTGGCTGTAGGTCCGGAATTTGTAACGGGCAGCACCCGCATGAAAAGCGGCACTTCCCAAAAGCTGGTGCTCAATATGATTTCCACTGCCATTATGATTCAGTTGGGCAGGGTAGAAGATAATAAAATGGTGAACATGCAATTGAGCAATCAAAAGTTATTAGACAGGGGCGCTAAAATGCTGATGGAAAAATTGGCGGGTACAGATTATAACAGGGCCAAAGCGCTGCTGGTGAAATATGGAAGCGTGAAGAAGGCAATGGAATCGGAGGGTGGATAAAAGCAACAAGAACTAAATCATAAATAACAAATAGCAAGAAACAAATAAATAGCAAATTTCAAATCCGAAGCCTGAATTTCGAAACCCGAAGGAATACAACATAAACTAAAAAATCAGAAATCAACAAATCAGAAATCAGCAATAACCGACTGACCGCTCCTGATACCAATCTCAAATCTCAGATTTTAAATCTCAAATCAACTCCTGTATCATGTTTAAACAAAAAACTACCATCTGCGCCATTGGCTTATGCTTGTTTTGCCTGGTTTCTCTCCACTCGGTTTCCCAAACGGCAGGCAGCGATGTTGGGTTCAAAAAATATCACCTGTGGGATGCCTTTTATACAGAAGCCGCTACCGTTGCTGATGTTAATAAGGATGGCAGAATGGATATCATAGCCGGCGCCAGGTGGTTTGAAGCGCCGGACTGGAAGGCGCACGATATATGGAAGCATAAAAAATTTGATTATACCAAAGGATACAGCGATTCCTTCCTCAATTTTGCTATTGATGTAAATGAAGATGGATGGATGGATCTGATCTGTTTCGACTTCCCGGGTAAAGAAGTGTATTGGTTTGAAAATCCAAAAGGAGCTGATGCGCTTTGGAAAAGATATCTCATTGATTCCATCGCTTCCAACGAATCGCCAATGGCGGTTGATATTAACAATGACGGCAAAACCGATCTGGTATTCGGAAATGAAAAGCTGGGACAAATGGCCTGGTTCAACACGGTGGTAAAGAACGGTAAAGTGAGCTGGCAACGGCGCCCCATAAGCGAAGCCAATGCCAAAGGCGTTGGCATGTTTTCGCACGGATTGGGCTGGGGAGATATCAATGGCGATGGCATTAAGGATGTAATGATCCGCGGTGGCTGGTGGGAAGCGCCGAAAGACATGAAAACTTTTCCCTGGAAATTTCACGAGGCCAAGCTCGGAGCATCCTGCGCGCAGATGCTTACTTATGATTTCGACGGCGATGGCGATAACGATGTACTTACCAGCTCGGCCCACGATTATGGGGTATGGTGGCATGAACAAATGCGTGATGCAAAAGGACAGATCGCTTTTAAAACGCATGCTATTGATACCAGTTTTTCTGAAGCCCATAGCATCGTGCTACAGGATGTTAACGGCGATGGACTGCCGGACTTTATTACCGGCAAACGGTTTTTTTCTCACCAGGGCAGAGGTCCCGGCGGACTGGAACCTGCTGTATTATATTGGTTTGAATTATTGAAAGATGGGAACAACAAGCCCGTATGGAAGCGCCATCTCATTGATAACAACTCGGGCGTGGGTATACAATTTGTTATGGAAGATATGAATAAGGATGGTAAACCCGATATTATTATCGGCAATAAAAATGGTGTGTATTATTTTGAACAGGAGTAGAAATATTCACGGATGCGGTAGGCGCCCAGCGGGGGATCGTCAGACCGTATGTTCATTTTGCGGGAACGGGGTTCCGGACAAAGTATAAATCACAAACAATAAACCATAAATTGTATCCTTCTTACCGCTTCTTTGTGCCTGTTGCTGCCTTGTATTTCTCCCGCATAATCTCCTGCACCGGCACATTTTTAATTTTGCTTTCGAGCCACGAAATAATATCCAGGTACATGAAGGAGCGGCTTTCGAGCGGATTGTCTTTGTATTTTTCCAGCTTTCCTTTTAGCGCGATAAATGCGGCTTTAACCTGCTTTTTATCCAAATGGAATGATTTTCTAAGAAAACGGAAAATCTCCTCCTCCACCACGCTTAGGTTTTGCATTTTAGCCATAAAGCGGTACACAGACTTCACGAGGTATTCTAAAAGGTCGTAATTGCCCAGTTCATAGTGAGCGATGAGATGCAGCAACCTCGAATAGCATTGCAGATCTGTACGCAGGTCTACCTTCCAGTTGATGATGCGGTTAAGGTATTCAATGGCTTTTTCATTGTCGCCGCTGCCAAAATAAAGGCAGGCTATTTTATAGTAGAACACTAAAATGCGGTGCCGGTCCATCTTTAGCCTGAACTCCCCGATCTTCTCTTCAATTTCGGGAATGATCTTTAAGCCTGAAGTAAAGCTGCCTTCGAGGAAATGTTTATTGAGTTTTCCTGTATATAAATAGATAAACGACTGCACCCGGTTGTTGTCATTGCTGTTGGCCTGTTTGGAATGATAAAAGTGTTCAAATTTATCAAGCACGGTATTGAACTTATCGTAGTTCTGCAGTACAAAATGGGCATTCAGCAAATTATGCAGCCCCTTTATATATAAGGGCGTGTCTACCTTTTTCATCAAAGGTTCATGTTCAAAAGCATCCACCCATTTCTGGCAATAGCGGTAATACATGAGCAGGTCCTGCAAAATAAAGCCGTACCAGCAATAACTCTCATAGAGGTAATGCTTTTCGTAAAAACCATTATAAAGGGTGGCGGCTGCCGGAAGATTGGATTCAAAAAAAGCTTTTATCGCCATCCTGTCCTTATCATCGCGGGCATGGCCGAGATTGATATACCAACTGTACAATTGAAGAGAAAGATTGGATAATTTGTTCGTCATGGTGAGTTTGTCACCAGCTTCTTCTACTTCTTTTGCCAGTGTTTCCGCCCTGTTCTCCATGCTGCGGGTAATATATAACGCCTCAATTTTCTTTTCAAAAATCAATGCCTGGAGCCAGTAGGTAACCTGGTGCTGCTCTTTTGCATATTCCTTTACGCGGTCTAAGGTTTTAAGGCTTTGGAGATAAAGCCCTTTATCATAAAGGATCCGGGAATAGTCCATTAATTCATGCAACTGGAGCTGGATGTTATTATCATCTTTTAATATCCGGAGGCTGGCAAGTATCTGGCGGTAAAGGTGTGATTTAAGGTTCGACAGTTGCTGCTTCTTAATGTCTGTATTGCGTTTTAACAATGACTCCTCGTCGTAGTCCTCCAACTTATCCAGTGCATCGAACAATTGAACGGTTTTCATGTCGGAACTGGTGGCATTTCGTTGTACAAAAAGCTTAAAATTCCGCTTTTCAGCTTTTTCAAGGGATTTAATCAACTGGAAAAGTTCGTCTGTAGATCGTTTGGGCATCGTAATCAAATTTCTTTAAAACCCTTAATCATAAAGGCTTTTAACAAAAAAACACCGGCTTGCACAGCGTAATATAATGTTTAATTTGGTTTTATTCCTTTGTTACCAACCAGTACATTCGTAACCGGTTAGCAAATATCCGATTTTTACTAAAACAGTGTTATGAAGTAATTGCCTTTTACGGTGGGCTGATTTTATCATTTAAAATCCATCTATGTCTCAAAACAAGATTTATATTTTTGATACGACGCTGCGTGACGGTGAGCAGGTTCCGGGATGCAAATTGAATGCTGACGAAAAGATAGAACTGGCACTCGCTCTTGAAAATCTTGGAGTTGATATAATTGAAGCAGGGTTCCCCGTTTCCAGTCCCGGCGATTTTGAATCGGTGCGTAATATCTCCGCTGTAATTAAAGATGCAACGGTTTGTGGCTTAACCCGAGCTATAAAAAAAGATATTGAGGTAGCAGCAGAGGCGTTGCAGGGAGCTAAGCGTCCCCGCATTCATACCGGGATTGGCGTTTCTGACCTGCACATTGCCACCAAGTTTAATTCTAATAAGGATGATATCCTGGCACGTGCCATTGAAGCTGTAAAGTTTGCACGCAATTTTGTGGATGATGTGGAGTTCTATGGGGAAGATGCCGGACGCGCAGAATTGGGTTTCCTTGCCAGGGTAGTGGAAGCCGTTATTGACGCAGGTGCAACGGTGGTTAATATTCCCGACACTACGGGCTATTGTCTTCCACACCAGTATGGCGAAAAGATTGCCTATCTTATGAACAATGTGCCCAATATTGACAAAGCCATTCTTTCCTGTCATTGTCATAATGATCTTGGACTGGCAACGGCTAATTCCATTGCGGGTGTAATAAATGGTGCAAGGCAAATTGAATGCACCATTAACGGATTGGGTGAAAGAGCTGGCAACACTTCTCTCGAAGAAGTAGTAATGATCATTAAGCAGCATGAGTCACTGGGTTTATATACAGATATTAAAGCCACGCAACTTAATCCTATGAGCCGCCTGGTGGCCGATACCATGCGGATGCCGGTGCAGCCTAATAAGGCTATTGTGGGCAGCAATGCTTTTGCACACTCTTCGGGCATACACCAGGATGGATTTTTGAAGAATGCGGAAAATTACGAGATTATCCGGCCGGAAGACGTGGGAGCGGATAGCTCAAAAATCGTTTTAACAGCCAGGAGTGGGCGGTCCGCCCTGGCGCACCGTTTTCAAAAGCTGGGGTACAATTTTAACCGCAATGATATTGATGTATTGTACCAGGCTTTTCTTAAGGTTGCCGATGTAAAAAAAGAAGTGGGGGACGAGGATCTGAGGGCATTGGCGGCCAACAATCATCCGGAAGTAGCCACTGCATAATAAGCAGATGTTTTCTCATGTTGCGTTAAGCACTCTGGTTGGCGTGACGCCCGGGCGTCACGCTTCTTTAAAAAAAGAAAGATGGGCAATACTTTATTCGATAAAATTTGGGAAAAGCACGTGGTAAAAACCATTGCCGGGGGACCTTCGGTGTTGTATATTGATAAGCATTTTATTCATGAAGTAACCAGCCCGCAGGCTTTTAAAGGACTTCAGCAAAGAGGGCTTAGCGTATCCCGGCCCCGGCAGGTGGTGGCTACTGCCGACCACAATGTACCTACCTTAAATCAGCACCTTCCTATTAAAGAAGAATTATCACGTATACAGGTAGAACAATTAAAAAAGAATTGTGCTGACTTTGGTATTGAGTTATATGGGTTGGGGCATCCCTACCAGGGCATTGTTCATGTAATTGGACCTGAACTGGGCATTACCCTGCCTGGAATGACCATTGTGTGCGGCGACAGCCATACTTCAACGCATGGTGCATTTGGTACCATTGCTTTTGGCATCGGTACCAGCGAAGTAGAAATGGTGCTGGCTACACAATGTCTGATGCAAACCAGGCCGAAGCTCATGCGTATTAACGTAGAAGGGAAATTGAACAGGGGAGTGGTTTCAAAAGATATCATCCTATATATCATTGCTCAGATTTCTGCCAGCGGCGCCACTGGTTATGCTGTAGAATATGCCGGTTCTGCCATACGCAATTTGTCGATGGAAGCCCGTATGACCATTTGCAACATGAGCATTGAAATGGGTGCACGTTGCGGGATGATAGCACCGGATGATACAACCTTCGCGTATATAAAAGGCAGGGAGTTTGCCCCGCAGGGAAGTGCATGGGAACAAACCGTAAATAACTGGAGCACTTTATACAGTGATGCCGACGCGGTTTTTGATAAAGAACTGCATATAAAAGCCGAAGATATTGAACCCATGATCACCTATGGAACCAACCCCGGTATGGGTATAGGCATAACAGGCCATGTACCGGCATTGGGCGAGATTGATGAAAGGGAAAAGCCTTCTTTTGAGAAGTCGCTTTCCTATATGGGATTAACTCCCGGTGAAAACATCAAAGGCAAAAAGGTAGATTATGTATTTATAGGAAGCTGTACGAACAGCCGTATTGAAGATTTACGAATGGTGGCCTCATTTGTAAAAGGGAAAAAGAAAGCAGACAATGTGGAAGTGTGGGTAGTGCCAGGAAGTAAACAGGTAGAAAAACAGGCCATTGAAGAAGGGATCAATAAAGTGTTTGAAGATGCCGGGTTTGTATTAAGACAGCCCGGATGTTCGGCATGCCTGGGTATGAATGAAGATAAGATACCCGCCGGCAAATATTGTATCTCAACTTCCAACAGAAATTTTGAAGGAAGGCAGGGACCCGGAGCAAGGACGCTGCTGGCCAGCCCCTTAACAGCTGCCGCGGCTGCTGTAACCGGCGAAATAGCAGATGTACGGGAATTGATTTGAAATTTCAGATCTCAAATCTCAAATGTAAATATGGGTAAATCAATTAATATAATCGAAAGCAGGGCTGTTCCATTAAACATAGAGAACATTGATACGGATCAGATTATTCCCGCCCGATTTTTAAAGGCTACCAGCAGGGAGGGCTTTGGAAAAAATTTATTTCGCGACTGGCGCTATGAAAATGGTGATGAACAGAAACCAAAACCGGGGTTTCCTTTAAATAATCCTGTGTACAGTGGTAAAATTCTGGTGGCCGCAAAAAATTTTGGATGTGGCTCCAGCAGGGAACACGCTGCCTGGGCTATTAAAGATTATGGATTTGATGTGGTAGTGAGTAGTTTCTTTGCGGATATTTTTAAGAACAACGCCTTAAATAACTTTCTTCTGCCTGTGCTGGTGCCGGAAAACTTCCTTCAGCAGATATTCGATGAAGTGCATAAGGATCCGTCAACCATCCTGGAAGTAAATCTCGAAGATCAATATATAGAAATTGCTTCAACAGGAGCAAAGGAATCATTTGATATTAACAGCTATAAAAAAACATGCCTGTTGAACGGTTACGATGATATAGATTATTTACTAAACATGAAACCGGAGATTGATAAGTTTGAAAAGCAATATGAAGAACATAAAATATACGGATGAAAAAGAAGATAGCAGTGATTTTTGGAGATGGTATTGGACCAGAAGTAACGCAGCAATCTATTAATATTCTTGATGCTGTTGCTAAGATATTCTCGCATGAGTTTGAATATACATATTGCCTGATGGGGGCTGTTGCCATTGACAAAACAGGTAATCCATTACCCGATGAAACCATAGCAGCCTGCCTGAATAGCGATGCTGTATTATTTGGAGCTATAGGAGATCCCAGATACGACAATGATCCGGCAACAAAAGTGCGCCCTGAACAGGGTTTGCTACAGCTGAGAAAATCTTTACAATTATATGCCAATATCCGGCCTGTTACCACTTATCCCTCTTTGCAGCATTTATCGCCTTTAAAATCGAAAAATATTGAAGGGGTTGATTTTATTATTTTCCGGGAACTTACCGGCGGTATTTATTTCGGTAAAAAGGAAATGAACGAAGCGCAAACACAGGCATCAGACGATTGTGTGTATACCCGAAATGAAATTGAACGTGTAAGCCATCTTGCTTTTCAATATGCGCAGCAGCGCCGTAAAAAATTAACGCTTGTAGATAAGGCCAATGTATTGGAAACTTCAAGATTATGGCGGAAAGTTGTGCAGGATCTGGCTGGCCAATACAATGATGTAGCCGTAGATTATATGTTTGTTGATAATGCCGCCATGCAGATCATCATCAATCCCAAACAATTTGACGTGATATTAACCGAAAACATGTTTGGCGATATCATCAGCGACGAGTCAAGTGTCATTGCCGGATCGCTCGGGTTACTGCCTTCGGCCTCAGTTGGTAACGGTGTTGCTTTATTTGAACCCATCCATGGTTCCTATCCGCAGGCCGCGGGTAAAGACATTGCTAATCCATTGGGCTCCATTTTATCGGCAGCTATGTTGCTGGATCACTTTAACCTTAAGGCAGAAGCAGCATTGGTGCGGGAAGCGGTGGACTGGACACTGAAGCATAATTTTGTAACTAAGGATATTGACCCGGTAAATTTTTATTTAACCAGTACCATTGGCGAACTGTTATGTGAATATATAAGCAATAAAGTACCGGGGGAAGACCATGCATCCGATATGGAACTAAGGAAGTCAACGATAATATAATTTGAGATTTAAAATTTGAAATAAAATAAGCACAACAGAAAAATATGGAGCTGAATAAATTTTCAAAAACAATTACACAGGATCCTACGCAGCCCGCTGCACAGGCTATGCTGTATGGTATCGGGCTTACTGATGAGGATCTGAAAAAAGCACAGGTAGGTGTTGTGAGCATGGGATGGGACGGTAATACCTGCAACATGCATTTGAATGACCTGGCAAAGATCGTGAAAAAGGGAGTGTGGGATAATGATATGGTGGGACTTATCTTTAACACGATTGGCGTTAGTGACGGTATCAGCAATGGCACAGATGGTATGCGGTATTCACTGGTTAGTCGTGATATTATCGCGGATAGTATTGAGGCGGTTTGCGGAGCGCAATATTATGATGCTATGATCGCATTGCCGGGTTGCGATAAAAATATGCCCGGAAGTGTTATGGCCATGGGGCGTTTGAACCGGCCGTCTATAATGGTATATGGTGGTACTATTGCACCGGGTCATTATAAGGGCCAGGACCTCAATATTGTTTCCTCATTTGAAGCATTGGGACAAAAAATCGCGGGTAACCTCAGTGAAGCCGACTTTAAGGGTATTGTGATGCACAGTTGTCCCGGCGCCGGGGCCTGTGGCGGCATGTATACAGCAAATACCATGGCATCGGCTATTGAAGCCCTTGGCATGAGCCTTCCTTATTCTTCTTCCAATCCTGCATTGAGTGAAGAAAAGAAAGCGGAATGCCTTGCTGCAGGCAAAGCGATTCGCCTGCTGCTGGAAAAAGACATCAGACCTTCTGATATTATGACCCGGAAAGCGTTCGAAAATGCCATTACAGTGATTATGGTAACGGGCGGGAGCACAAATGCGGTATTGCATTTTATTGCCATTGCAAAAAGCGTGGGCATTGAAATAACACAGGACGATTTTCAGCGTATAAGCAATAAAACACCCGTACTCGCCGATTTTAAACCTTCAGGGAAATACCTGATGCAGGATTTGCACGAGCATGGAGGCATTCCTGCCGTAATGAAATATTTGCTGGAAAAGGGGTTGTTGCACGGCGATTGCCTTACGGTTACCGGAAAAACCATAGCAGAAAACTTAGCAGGTATTAAAAGTATAGATTTTGAATCGCAGGATATTGTTTACCCCCTGGAAAAACCCGTTAAAAAAACAGGTCATCTTCAAATCCTTTATGGCAACCTGGCCGAAAAGGGCAGTGTAGCGAAAATCAGCGGTAAAGAGGGGGAACGTTTTGAGGGACCGGCAAGAGTATTTGACGGAGAGAAGAACCTGATTGCCGGGCTTTCCAGCGGACGTGTAAAACCGGGTGATGTCGTCGTCATTAAAAATGAAGGACCGAAAGGAGCTCCAGGCATGCCCGAAATGCTAAAGCCAACAGGAGCTATCATCGGAGCGGGCTTAGGTAAATCGGTGGCATTAATTACCGATGGAAGATTTAGTGGCGGCACCCATGGATTCGTCGTCGGACATATTACTCCGGAGGCCCACGAAGGCGGGTTAATAGGTTTAGTGGAAGATGAAGATATAATTGAGATTGATGCAACAAAAAACCTGCTGGTCTTAAAAGTAAGCGATGAAGAAATTGCCAGGCGCAAAGCAGCCTGGAAAAAGCCGGTATTGAAAGCTACCAGGGGTGTTTTATACAAATATGCTGTTAGTGTTAAGGATGCCAGTGAAGGTTGTGTAACGGATGAATAATATTAAAAGATGAAGAGAGAACAGGAAATATGTTCAGTCTCTCCGCATCATTATTAAAAACAAGTTTTGATAAAAAGAATCATATGAGTGATACAATATTGTCAGAGAAAAGAAAAAAAGCTTCCGGTGAAGGGAAGCCTGCTACCCAAAAAGCCGGGCGACATGCTGCAGGAACTGAAATCAGTGGAGCCCAGGCTGTGATAGAAGCCATGATAGCCGAAAATGTAACGGATTTTTTTGGTTACCCCGGAGGAGCTATAATGCCCATATATGATGCGTTATATGATTATACGAATGTTTTAAACCATATCCTGGTTCGCCATGAACAGGGAGGAATACATGCGGCGCAGGGCTATGCACGCACATCGGGTGAAGTGGGGGTAGTGTTTGCTACCAGTGGTCCGGGCGCTACCAACCTGGTAACCGGGCTGGCCGATGCACAGATTGACAGCACACCGCTGGTTTGTATTACGGGCCAGGTGTTCGCCCATTTACTGGGTACCGATGCCTTCCAGGAAACAGATGTAATTAATATTACAACACCCGTAACAAAATGGAATTACCAGGTAACGGATGCTACAGAAATTCCGGGCGTACTGGCTAAGGCATTTTATATTGCCCGTACCGGAAGGCCGGGGCCTGTATTGATAGACATTACCAAAAATGCGCAGGTACAAAAATTTAATTATCCCGGGTATACACCATGTACGCATGTGCGCAGTTATCGGCCAAAACCCAATGTTCGGAAAGAATATATTTCGGAAGCGGCAGCATTGATCAATGCCGCAGAAAGGCCATTTGTGTTGTTTGGTCAGGGTGTTATTTTGGGAAAGGCCGAAAAGGAATTTAAAGCCTTTATTGAAAAGGCCGGGATTCCTTCTGCGTGGACGGTACTGGGTTTAAGTGCATTGCCTACCAGTCATCCGCTTAACGTAGGTATGCTGGGAATGCATGGCAACTACGGTCCTAATGTATTAACCAATGAATGCGATGTGCTGATAGCCGTAGGTATGCGTTTTGATGACCGGGTTACAGGCCGGCTCGATAAATATGCCCGGCAGGCTAAGGTTATACATTTAGACATTGATCCGGCGGAAATAGACAAAAATATACAGACTACGGTGCCTGTATGGGGCGATTGTAAAGAAACCCTGCCTTTGTTAACCGCATCAATTAAGCAAAAGCAATATCCTGAATGGCTGCAGAAATTTAAGGATATGAAAAAGCAGGAAGAAGAAATTGTTATTAATGATGAACTGAACCCTAAGGGTGAAGTAATGACAATGGGCGAAGTAATAAAAATATTGAATGAACTTACAGAAGGCGATGCCGTCCTTGTAACAGATGTAGGACAACACCAGATGGTTACCTGCCGCTATGCAAATTTTAATGAAAGTAAGAGCAATGTTACTTCCGGTGGACTGGGAACAATGGGTTTTGCTTTACCCGCCGCAATTGGGGCTAAATTCGGTGCTCCTCACCGGAGAGTGATTGCAATAATCGGAGATGGCGGTTTTCAAATGACACTGCAGGAATTGGGTACTATTATGCAGTTCAACGTAGACGTAAAGATCGTTATTTTGAATAACCAGTTTTTAGGAATGGTGCGCCAGTGGCAGCAACTATTTAATGATAAAAGATATTCTTTTGTAAATATAACCAGCCCCGATTTTGTGATGGTAGCCAAATCGTATGGCATTGCCGGTAAAAGTATTTCAAAACGGGAAGAATTAAAAAGTTCCTTTAATGAAATGCTGCAGCATAAAGGATCGTATTTATTGGAAATTATGGTAGGCAAGGAGAATAATGTATTTCCAATGGTGGCCCAGGGTTGTGGCGTTGCCGAAATACGATTGAAGTAGAGAGACGTTAAAAATGGGAAGTGAGAGGAGAAAGGGGATCCGGTAAATATTTTATCACTGAAAATTAAATTTCCCGCTGTTGCGGGATGGAGGTTATATATGAAACAGGAATATACCATTACGGTTTACACCGAAAATCATATTGGTTTGCTGAACCGCATTGCCATTATGTTTTCAAGACGTAAAATCAATATCGAAAGCTTAAATACTTCACCTTCCGAAGTAGAGGGGATACACCGGTTTACCATTGTGATCCATGAAGTGGAAGAAGTGGTAAAAAAATTAGTGCGTCAGATTGAAAAACAGGTGGAAGTACTAAAAGCTTACTATAACAACAACGATGAAATTGTGTGGCAGGAACTGGCTTTGTATAAGGTATCTACCGATAAAGTAATTGAGGATGTAAAAGTGGAAAGACTGTTGCGTAAATATGGCGCAAGAGCAGTAGTGATCAGGAAAGATTATACTGTTTTTGAAACTTCGGGTCATCGCGAAGAAATCAATAATCTCATAGAGGTGCTCGGCCCCCTCGGACTAATAGAATTTGTGCGCAGCGCAAGGGTGGCGATTATCAATGAGAGCAACGGTTTTTATGAAAAACTCAGGGAGTTTGAAGAGGAGAAGCCCGGCGATGAAATAGTGGAGAATGAGTTTTTAGACAGGCAGGATGAGGTGTTCAGTATGTGAATCAGCGTTGGGTAAACAAAGTTAAAGGAAAACTTTCAGCAGGATCACAATTCAATAATTTTCAAATTTTCAAATCATCAAATTTTCAAATTAAAAAGATGGCAAAATTAAATTTCGGCGGTGTGGAAGAAAACGTAGTAACGCGCGAAGAGTTTCCACTGAGCAAGGCCCAGGAAGTATTAAAAAATGAAACAGTCGCCGTAATTGGTTATGGTGTTCAGGGTCCGGGACAGGCTTTAAACCAGCGCGACAATGGCATTAATGTGATCGTTGGTCAGCGCAAAAATTCAAAAACATGGGATAAAGCGGTAAAGGATGGTTTTGTGCCTGGCGAAACTTTGTTCGAAATTGAAGAAGCGTTACAGCGCGGTACCATTATTTGCTACCTGCTAAGTGATGCCGCACAGATTGAGTTGTGGCCAACGGTAAAGAAGCATCTTACGCCCGGCAAGGCTTTATATTTTTCTCATGGTTTTGGCATTACGTTCAACGGGCAAACAGGAATTATACCACCTAAAGACGTGGATGTGTTTTTAGTAGCTCCTAAAGGATCAGGCACTTCCCTGCGCCGCATGTTTTTGCAGGGCCGTGGTTTAAACAGCAGCTACGCTATCTTCCAGGATGCTACAGGTAAAGCAAAAGAAAGGGTAGTAGCCCTGGGTATTGCAGTAGGCAGCGGTTATTTATTTGAAACAGATTTTAAAAAAGAAGTATACAGTGACCTTACAGGTGAACGCGGTACTTTAATGGGTGCTATACAAGGTATTTTCGCAGCACAATACCAGGTGCTGCGTGATAACGGTCATACCCCGTCCGAAGCATTCAATGAAACGGTTGAGGAACTTACCCAATCGCTTATGCCATTGGTTGCCGAAAACGGGATGGACTGGATGTATGCCAACTGCTCTACTACTGCACAACGCGGCGCCTTAGACTGGTGGAAAAAATTCCGCGATGCAACGGCGCCTGTGTTTAAAGAACTGTATGAAAGTGTGGCCAGCGGAAAAGAATCCCAGCGCTCCATTGATAGCAACAGCAAACCCGATTATCGTGAAAAATTGGAAGTAGAATTAAAGGAATTAAGGGACAGTGAATTATGGCAGGCAGGTAAAACGGTAAGAAGCCTGAGACCTGAAAATCAGAAATAATTTATAATGTACAACAAACGAGTATGGAGGATAAGACAAACGGGGCAGAAAAAAATACTCAAATAACCGATAGCCTTCCTGCATGGTCAGGGAGGCTTAATTTTTATGAGGCAGCAAAAAGGTTAAAGGGAATAGCCACTCACACACCTTTGATGTACAATCACAATTTGTCGCGTAAGTACGATTGTGATGTATATCTGAAAAGGGAAGACCTCCAGGTAGTGCGCTCCTATAAATTAAGAGGTGCATACAATATGATATGCAGTCTTGGTAAAGATCAGCAGCAGCGGGGAGTGGTGTGCGCCAGTGCCGGAAACCATGCTCAGGGTTTTGCATACAGTTGTAAAAAACTCGATATCAGAGGCGTGGTATTTATGCCCGTGATCACACCAAAACAAAAGATCAGCCAGACAAAAATGTTTGGAGAGGATAAGATTGAAATTAAACATGTAGGGGATACTTTCGATGATTGTGCTATTGCAGCCAAAGCGTATACCCAGGCCAACAATATGGTATTTATTCCTCCATTCGACGATTACAGCATTATTGAAGGACAGGGAACTGTGGCAATGGAAATACTGGAAGACCAGGATAATATTGACTACGTTTTTGTTCCCGTAGGCGGTGGCGGATTGGCTGCCGGTGTTGGCGCTTATTTTAAAGCACACAGTGCGCACACAAAAATTATTGGAGTTGAACCCGAAGGCGCTCCTTCAATGAAAGCTGCCTTACAGGCCGGACATCCTGTGACGTTAGAATATATTGACCGCTTTGTAGACGGGGCTGCCGTAAAACGCGCAGGTGATATTACCTTTGAAATATGTAAGGAAGTTTTAGATGATGTGCAGTTGGTAGCAGAAGGCCGAATATGTACCAGCATATTAAGACTTTACAACAAAGACGCTATAGTAGCAGAACCCGCAGGCGCTTTGTCTATCGCAGCCCTGGACCAGGCCTCTGCTGAAATCAGGGGGAAAAAAGTGGTTTGTATTGTAAGTGGCGGTAATAACGATATTGACCGCATGCCGGAAATAAAGGAGCGGTCGCTCCAGTATGAAGGACTGAAACATTACTTTTTAATCAGTTTTGCCCAACGCCCCGGCGCGTTAAAGGAATTTGTGAATAATGTATTGGGCCCAACCGATGACATTACCCGTTTTGAATATATGCAGAAAACCAATAAGGAAGCCGGGCCTGCCCTGGTAGGTATTGAACTGCAGGATAAAAATGATTATCATAAGCTTATTCAAAACATGAAAGATTCCCAGATCAACTTCTCCGAGATCAATAGCGATGATAAGCTATTTGGCTATCTCATATAAAAGATAGTAACACTTGTTAGCAATTTTTAGACAAAAAATTGATTTGTCATGTTTTTTTAGTACTTTTAGGTTCTTGCCTGCCATATAATTAAATAATATTTAATAATTCTCTTTTTTTTTTGATTTTTTATTAATAATTCCACGTCTATGGTTAGTAATGGTTTGTATAGGACGGAATTTGAGCACGATGCATGTGGTGTAGGGTTTGTGGCTAATATTAAAGGCAATAAATCTCACCAGATTGTATCTGACGCACTTACTCTTCTTGAAAACATGGAGCATCGGGGCGCCTGCGGTTGTGAAAACAACACCGGTGATGGCGCAGGTATCATGATACAGGTTCCACATGAGTTTTTTTTCGCTGAATGTGTAAAATTAGGTGTGCATTTACCCGCTTTTGGCCGCTATGGCGTTGGCGTAATTTTCTTTCCTAAAGAGGTAAGAATGCGGGAAGAATGCCGCGAAATATTTGCAAGGGCTGCCGAAAAACTGGGGTTGGAAATACTTACCTACCGCAGAGTGCCGGTAAATATAACCGATATTGGTCAAACCGCTCTTTCTGTTGAGCCGGAAATTGAGCAGGTATTTATAGCGTGCCCCGATCACATTCAAAATTCCGAAGACTTTGAAAGGAAGCTGTTCATATTGCGCAATTACGCTACCCATACCATTAATAATACGGTAAAGAAAGACAGCATTGGATTTTATATCGCTTCTCTCTCTTATAAAACAGTTACTTATAAAGGACAGTTAACCAGTACACAGGTACGCACTTATTTTTGCGACCTCAGCAATAAGCGGGTAGTAACTGCTTTTAGCTTAATACACTCCCGTTTTGCAACCAATACATTTCCTTCCTGGAAACTGGCTCAGCCCTTTCGCTTTATAGCGCATAATGGTGAGATCAATACCTTGCAGGGTAATTTAAACTGGTTAAAAACCAGTGAAAACGGACTTTCTTCTCCATATTTCAGTGAGGAAGAAATGGATATGCTGCTACCCATTGTAACAAACGGGCAGTCCGATTCGGCCTGCTTAGATAATATGGTGGAATTGCTTACGTTGTCGGGCCGCTCTTTGCCTCATGTAATGATGATGCTTATCCCCGAAGCATGGGATGATAACGATAAGATGGATCCTGTAAAAAAGGCATTTTACGAATATCACGCGGCCGTTATGGAGCCCTGGGATGGCCCTGCTTCTATTTCATTTACAGACGGAAAGATCATCGGCGCTACATTAGACAGGAACGGGCTGCGCCCTTCCCGCTTTTGTGTAACACACGACGACCGGGTGATCATGGCATCCGAAACAGGGGCTTTACCCGTAGATCCGCGTATTGTAAAAAGTTATGGCAGGTTGCAACCGGGAAAAATGTTTGTAGTGGATATGGAGCAGGGACGGATCATCAGCGATGAAGAATTAAAGCACGATATCTGCTCGCAAAAGCCTTACAGCGACTGGCTGAATCAGTATAAGATCCGGCTGGAAGAATTGGCTCCGCCCCGCGTAACTTTCACACACCTGTCTGAAGAATCTGTTTTTAAATACCAGAAAGCATTTGGTTACAGTACGGAAGATATAGATACCCTCGTTAAACCGATGGCTATTGACGGCAAGGAGCCGGTTGGATCAATGGGAACTGATATTCCATTGGCTATCCTGTCGGATCAGCCCCAGCACCTCAGCAGTTATTTCAAACAATTGTTTGCCCAGGTAACCAATCCTCCTATTGATCCTATACGCGAACGCCTGGTGATGAGCCTTGCCTCTTATGTAGGCAATAATGGAAACCTGTTGGTAGAGGAGCCTCATCATTGTCATGCGGTTGCCCTTAAGCAACCCATACTTACCAGCACCGAACTTGAAAAATTGCGAAGTATAGACACCGGCATCTTCCAGGCCAAAACCATACAATGTTATTTTAGGGCGGATGGCAAGCCCGGATCACTGAAAGCCGCATTAGACCGTATTTGCCGGTATGCCGTAGATGCAGTGGAAGATGGATTTGAAGTGCTTATCCTTTCAGACAGGGCAATAGATTCGGACCATGCTGCCATACCATCCCTGCTCTGTGTTTCTGCCGTACACCATCACCTTATCCGCAAAGGATACCGTGGTCAGGTGGGTATTGTAGTAGAAGCCGGCGATGTATGGGAAGTACATCATTTTGCCTGTTTGATAGGATTTGGCGCAACTGCTATCAATCCATACCTGGCACTGGCAACCATCCGTACCATGAAGTCCACCGGGAAATGGGAAACAGACCAGGAATGGGATGTGTTGCGTAAAAATTATGTGAAAGCCGTATGCGATGGACTATTGAAAGTGTTCTCTAAGATGGGTATTTCCACACTCCAGTCGTACCAGGGCGCTCAAATATTCGAAATATTGGGATTGAACCAGGACGTGGTAAACAAATATTTCACAGGTGCGGTAAGCCGTGTTGCGGGCATGGGATTAGATGAAATTGCGAAAGAAGCGCTTGCAAAGCATTCTCTTGCCTTCAATCTTAAAAATATTCCTGTTGATCGTTTATCCGTAGGCGGTATATACCAGTGGAAGCGCAAGGGTGAGGTGCATCTGTTCAATCCTCAAACCATTCACCTGTTGCAGCATTCAACACGCATGAATGATTACAACACGTTTAAAAAATACAGTAAGGTAGTAAACGACCAGGGTGAAAAGGCTTGTACGTTGCGCAGCTTGTTCAGGTTTAAACGCAACCGCCCTTCCATATCAATTGATGAAGTAGAGCCGGCTGAAAATATTTACAAACGTTTCGCTACCGGCGCTATGTCTTTCGGATCTATTTCCTGGGAAGCACACACTACCCTGGCCATAGCAATGAACCGGCTGGGTGGTAAAAGCAATACCGGGGAGGGAGGAGAGGATGAAAGAAGATATGAAAAATTACCGAATGGTGATTCCATGCGTTCTGCAATCAAGCAGGTAGCTTCTGCCCGCTTTGGAGTTACCAGCTTATATCTTACCGAAGCAGATGAGTTGCAGATTAAAATGGCGCAGGGGGCAAAACCCGGAGAAGGCGGACAGTTGCCGGGTCATAAAGTAGACGACTGGATTGGAAAGGTGCGTCATTCTACACCCGGTGTAGGGTTGATCTCTCCTCCGCCCCATCATGATATTTATTCTATTGAGGATCTCGCTCAATTGATATACGACCTGAAGAACGCTAACCGTGCAGCCCGCATCAATGTGAAACTGGTATCTAAAGCCGGTGTTGGAACAATCGCTGCAGGCGTTGCAAAGGCAAAAGCCGATGTAATTCTTATTGCCGGGTTTGACGGGGGAACGGGAGCATCACCGGTAAGTTCCATCAAGCACGCAGGTTTGCCCTGGGAACTGGGGTTGGCGGAAAGTCATCAAACACTGGTAAAAAATCGTCTCAGGAGCCGCGTGGTTTTACAGGCCGACGGTCAAATGAAAACAGCACGTGATATAGCAATAGCTACATTGCTTGGTGCAGAAGAATGGGGCGTGGCTACGGCCGCACTGATAGTAGAGGGCTGCATTATGATGCGCAAATGCCATCTCAATACCTGCCCTGTGGGTGTGGCAACGCAGGATCCCGAATTGCGCAAACGGTTTACCGGCAATGCCGATCACGTGGTAAACTTTTTTAAATTTATTACCCAGGATTTGAGGGAACTCATGGCTGAACTGGGCTTTAGAACAATCAACGAAATGGTGGGACAGGTAGATTGTTTGGAAAGAAGGGAAGGGATTAATCACTGGAAGTACAAAAAGCTTGACCTGTCGCCCATACTGTATAAAGAACCCGCTGCAGAATGCACGGGCTTATATCATCAGGAAGAACAGGATCACGGACTGGCAGGAGTGTTAGACTGGCAGTTGCTCGAAAAAGCCAGTCCGGCGCTGGAACAACAGGAAAGGGTATACGCCGAATTCAGTATCCGCAATATTGACCGCACTGCAGGTACTATTCTCTCCAACGAAATTACAAAACGCTACAGGGCGGCCGGGTTACCTGATGATACGATTCATTTTAAATTTTCAGGTACAGCCGGACAAAGCTTCGGCGCATTCAATACAAAGGGTGTTACGTTCGAACTGGAAGGCGATGCCAATGACTATTTTGGGAAAGGACTGAGTGGCGCCAGGCTTATCATATATCCGTCAAAGGAAGCAGGCTTTGTTCCTGAAGAAAATATTATTATTGGCAATGTGGCTTTTTACGGCGCTACATCGGGTGAAGCATTTATAAGAGGTAAAGCAGGTGAACGCTTTTGCGTGAGAAATTCCGGCGCTAATACCGTAGTAGAGGGAGTAGGCGATCATGGTTGCGAATATATGACGGGAGGCCGTGTAGTAATATTGGGAGATACCGGCAGAAACTTTGCCGCTGGAATGAGCGGTGGTATCGCATATGTGTATGATGTTAAAGGCCAGTTTTCAGAAAATTGCAATCCGGAAATGATTGACCTGGATCCTGTGATCAATGGCGAATCGGAAGAGTTGTACGACATGATAACCAGGCATTACGCTTTTACCGGAAGTGCGGTTGCCAAATTTATACTCGATGATTTTGACAACCAGTTAAAGAATTTTGTAAAAGTATATCCCAAAGACTATAAAAACGCGGTTCAAAGAGCAAAAGTTACGGTTGAAAAAAGATAACTGGCTTCAGAACAGAAAACAAATATTGTTAATCTCATAATGCAGTAATCAGAACAATGGGTAAGCCAACAGGATTTAAAGAATTTACACGTGAACTGCCGCGAAAAAAACCAGTTGCAGAACGGTTGAAAAACTACAATGAGTTTATTGATCGCTTTCCTGAGCAAAAACTGGTAAACCAGGCTTCACGCTGCATGAATTGCGGAGTGCCTTTTTGCCACAGTCACAACGGCTGTCCTTTGGGTAATCTTATTCCCGAGTTTAATGATGCGGTATACCGCAAAAGCTGGCGCGAGGCATACGATATTCTTACATCTACCAATAATTTTCCTGAGTTTACAGGGCGCATCTGCCCTGCGCCCTGTGAAAGCGCATGTGTATTGGGCATTAACCAGCCTGCAGTTACGATTGAAGAAATCGAAAGACATATTATTGAAATTGCATTTGAAAAAGGTTTTGTGCAGCCACGCAAACCTAACATTCGTACCGGGAAAAAAATAGCGGTCATTGGCTCCGGTCCTGCGGGTATGGCAGCAGCCGCGCAATTGAATTATGCGGGTCATTTGGTTACTGTTTTTGAAAGAGACGATGCCGCCGGTGGCCTATTGCGGTATGGTATACCCGATTTTAAATTGGAGAAATGGGTAGTTGACCGCCGTATTGAAATGATGCAACAGGAAGGCGTTGAGTTCAGATACAATGCCAATGTTGGCCTAAACGTAAGCATCAATGATCTGCTGCGCGAATACCAGGCTATTGTACTTGCCGGCGGTTCTACCATGCCAAGGGATCTGCCCATACCCGGTAATCATCTGAAAGGCGTGTATTTTGCCATGCAGTTTTTAAAACAGCAAAACAAACGGAATGCAAAGAAAGATCCGTTGGCGAATGCTTTAATTGAAAGTAATATCCTCAAAGAAGAAATAAAAGCTACCGGTAAAAATGTGGTGGTTATTGGCGGCGGAGATACAGGCAGCGACTGTGTGGGCACATCTAACAGGCATGGCGCGGCGTCCGTTACTCAATTTGAATTGATGCCCAAGCCCCCGGATGATCGTACACCATTTATGCCCTGGCCCACCTATCCCCTCATATTAAAAACATCTTCTTCACATGAAGAAGGCGCCGAAAGACGATGGGCCATTGCTACAAAGGAATTTCTTGGAGATGACAAAGGCAACCTGCGAGCTTTAAAAATAGTTGACCTGGAATGGAAATTTTCGGATGATCAGAGACCTTCACGGTTTGTAGAAGTGCCCGGCACAGAAAGAGAAATTCCCTGCGAACTCAGCCTGCTGGCAATGGGTTTTGTTCATCCCCAGCACGAAGGCCTGCTCGATGAAATTGAAGTGGAATATGACGAACGGGGGAATGTAAAAGCTTCCGAGCGCGCTTATCAAACCAATATACCTAAGGTATTTACTGCGGGTGATATGCGCCGCGGACAGTCGCTGGTGGTATGGGCAATAAGCGAAGGACGGGAATGTGCCCGTAAAGTAGATGAGTTTTTGATGGGCAGTTCCCTTCTGGAAACCAAGGATGCTTCGCTGGTGTCGTTGGCGATATAGAGGTGAGATGATGTAAGATGGTAAGATGGTAAGATGGTAAGATGGTAAGATGGTAAGATGGTAAAAGAGGGTAAGTACGTTATACAAAAATTATGATTACATTTTTGCTTTGGTTGATACTGCTGGTGCTTTGTGCGCCGCTGGCTATACTTGCCATTGTACTGTATCCGATAGTATGGCTGTTGTTGCTTCCGTTTCGTTTGCTGGGTATAGCCGTTGACGGAGCGCTGTCCATTATTAAGTCGGTTTTTTTATTGCCCGCTAAATTGCTGCAGCGTATCTGAGCTTTTATTTCATAAAACAAATTATGGATAAAAGCGGTCGGTACCCGACGCAGGAGGGTCAGATCGCTGTTGGAAATTTCTATTGCGTCTCCATCATTGGGAAATTACTTCGATCCTTAAAATTTATTACGCATCATTTAGATTAGTTTAGGGTCTCGTAATGATGTTTGTAAAAACTAAGCCTGTCGTTAGCAGTACTCGCCTGGTAGCTGAAGGCTGAAAGCTAATTGCTGATACCATCCCAACTTTAAGAAGTCTTTAATAAAAGAAAACGCTAAAGGATAATGTTATGTGTACGGCAGATATATCTTTGCCCCACTAAATAATTTACCCATTATGAAAAAACAATTCATTGTATTAGCAACGGCATTGGCATTAGGCACCACGGTGGCTTATGCGCAAAAAAGCGAAGACAAGCTCGTTTCTGTTGGAATAAGAGCGGGAGTTAACCTGCAAAAAATTTATGGCGATGATTTCATGGGCAATAAACTGACCAATGATTTTAAAACCGGTTTTCATGCAGGTATCAATGCAGACCTGTTTATTTCGAAAGGATTTTATTTACAGCCCGGGCTATTGTATTCTACTAAAGGAGCGAAGAAAACAACCAACAATACCGAATACACGCAGAACATTTCTTATATCGAGTTACCGGTGAATCTTTTGTTCAAACCTCAGGTAGGCAACGGAAGATTATTATTGGGCGCAGGACCCTATGCGGCCTATGGTATTTCGGGCAAAAGCAAAACCAAAAATGGCGACGCTGCTATTGAACTGGATGCGAAATTTAAAAACAAAGTGAGTGCTGCCGATTACCTCAATGGCTTATATTATTTAAAACCTTTCGATTTTGGGGGTAACCTACTGCTGGGATATGAATTGAACAGCGGTTTTAGCCTTCAGTTGAACGGCCAACTTGGACTGTCGCAAATCAATCCTGAAATAGAAGGCGTTACTGCCGATAAAAGCAACTGGAAGAACATGGGCTTCGGTGCATCGCTGGGATACAGGTTTTAGGGGAAGGTGAAAGGAGAAAGGGGAAAGGGGAAAGGAGAAAGGAGAAAGGGGGAAGGTGAGATGAAGGATTTCAGATCGAAATTTCAAATTTGAAATCCTTCAACCTACACTCGCCATGGCTCAGCAATCGAAGATTCAGCAACCAACAATACCCTGCCGCCTTTGAGTATATCCGCCTTTTTTCCTTCTCTTTGAAACATGCTTCAACAATTCTATGCACCCATGCGCAGACCTTTAGTGAAATTCAATTGTATTGTAACGCTGCTGCTGGCTTTTGCCTTTTCATCAGCCGCCCAGCCCGTGCAATTAAAAGATGCAGTTATTCTTGTATCTCCATCTGTTCCCTCTGCTATGCAAACCACCGTTTCGCAGGTGCTTTCCGAAGAAATTGCCAAACGCACAGGCATCGCTCTTAAAAATGGCGACAATTGGCCGAAAAAGAGAACGGCCGTCGTAGCCCTGGTATTGTCATCAGATAAGCAATTAATGGGTACTGGGATACCTGCAAGAAATATTACGGACGGCCCCGAATATAAGAAAGAAGGATTTAGGGTAGTGAGCAGTGTTAGCGATAAGGGTACTGTAGTGTGGATCATTGGCGCCGACAGCCGGGGCATACTGTTTGGCGCCGGGTGGCTGCTGAGAAATTTAACCATGGGGCGCAATCTGCTTCAGCTTGATGAACCAACAGATATAGCCTCTTCGCCTGCGTACCCTATACGTGGTCACCAGTTGGGATACCGCACCACCGCCAATTCTTACGATGCCTGGACGGCAGCGCAGTTTGACCAGTACATTCGTGAACTGGCTATTTTTGGCAGCAATGCGGTTGAAGGCATCCCATTCCACGAAGAGGAAACGCCCAGCCCGCTTTTTACCATACCGGCTGCAGAGATGAATATCCGGCTGAGTGAAATTTGCCGGAAATACGATATGGATTATTGGGTATGGACGCCGGCTGAGTTCGACCTCACGGATAAGGATAAACGAAAAGCCGAACTGGATATGCATGAAAACTTTTACCGGCAGTGCCCGAGGCTTGATCATATATTCTTTCCCGGAGGCGATCCCGGCGATAACCATCCTTCGGAAGTACTTCCTTTTCTAAAAGATTTGCATGACAGGCTGATCAAATACCATCCCAGCGCCAAAATATGGATCTCGCTGCAGGGGTTTAGTGTAGAGCAGGTTGATTATTTCTACCGTTATCTTGACCGGGAAAAGCCCACATGGCTGCAGGGTGTGGTGTCGGGGCCCGGTAGTCCGCCCATTGCCGAAACCCGGTACCGGCTGCCCAAACAATACCAGCACCGGCAATACCCGGATATTACACATTCCGTACGCTGTGAATTTCCCGTTGAGCAGTTCGACCAGGCCTATGCGTTAACCCTGGGCCGTGAAGCGGTAAATCCCAGGCCTTATGCTTTCGCGAAGATTCATCAAACCTATGCGCCTTTTACAGATGGCTTTGTTTCCTATTCAGATGGTTCTCATGACGATATCAATAAAGTGATCTGGAGCATGCGGGGCTGGGATTCCCAAAAAGATGTGCATGAAATTGTAAAAGAATACAGCCGGTTTTTCATTGGTGGAAATGGTGATGCACTGATAGCTGACGGCATTGCCGCGCTGGAACAAAACTGGAAAGGATCATTGGCTGAAAACGGTGGGGTAGAAGCTACCTTTTCTTTCTGGAAAGCATTAGAATCAGATCATCCAAAATTAAAAGACAACTGGCGCTGGCAAATGTTGCTGTTGCGTGCGTATTATGATGTGTATACCCGCAGAAGACTGCTATACGAACAGGCGCTGGAACAGCAGAGCAATCAAATACTTGCAGCAGCAACAAAAGAAAATATAAAAGAGGCGATGGATGTGGCCCTAGCAACAGTGAATAAAGCCGATAAGGAACCGGTTGCGCCGGAGCTCAGGAAAAGGATAGAGGAGCTCTGTGCGGATATGTTCACTTCCATAGGGTTACAAACCAGCGTGCCCAAATACAAAGCCAAGAATTATGAAAGGGGCGCTGTACTCGACCATGTGGATTACCCGCTGAACAATCGCTGGTGGCTGGCAGACGAGTTTGAAAAAATACGATTAATGAAAACGGCGGAGGAACAGCTTGCCGCATTACAAACGATCGCCACATGGGAAAATCCGGGCAGCGGAAGTTACTACGATGATATTTCCAGTGTAAGCAAAGGCCCGCGGGTAAAAACCATTTCTTACGACGCTACCGATGTGGCCTGGTGGGACAATGGGTTTAGCCGTAAACGCCTTTCTTTCCAATTGTTCCAGAATGCTCCTGTGCTGGATTACGATAAGCTGGAGCCCGGAGCAAGATATGTTATCCGGGTTTGTGGTTATGGTGACGCATTGCTGCGTGTGGACGGCGTGCGGCTTTCTCCTGTAGTTTACAATAAAGAAGCGGATACATTTAAAGAATGGATTGTTCCTTTATCGTTAACAGGCGACGGAAAAATAACCGTAACCTTCGATGAACCGGAAGAATCTAACCTGAACTGGCGGCAGCATTCCCGCATTTCAGATGTTTGGTTATTGAAACGGTAAGCGGGAGGAAGACTGTGATTGATATAAGATCATCATGCAATTTTTGCAAATATCTTCCGTTCTAAAAATACCTTAAACACCTAAACTATGGATACGCCTTCAACTCATCTCCTCGCAGATATTGAAACTACTCATATTGTGCAGGCCGGAACCGGTAAACGCTTTGCCAATTATATTATTGATGTTATTGTTTTCTATATTGTTGTATTTTTCCTGGGCGTGGTGATTGCGATCATTAACCCCGGGCTCCTTTCGTGGATGGAAGGAACAGATGCGGGAACGAATTTATTAAACAGCTTAGTCAGTTTGCTTTTATATGGCATTATTATGGGAATAACGGAAGCGCTTACCCGCGGACGTTCGCTGGGTAAATTAATAACGGGTACCCGCGCTGTAAATCCCGATGGTTCTTCTATTAACCTTCAAGCCGCATTTTGGCGCGGATTGTGCCGTGCTGTCCCTTTTGAGGCTTTTAGCGCCCTGGGTTCTCCCTCTTATCCCTGGCACGATAAATGGACCAATACTTATGTAATAGATATAAGGCAATCGGTTTTGAACCAATAGATTTGGGTGCATTTCAAATTCGCCCGGCAGTATGGCTGCAAAAAAGCCAACATACAACTTTCTGGAAAATTTCGTTCTCCCATTGGTTGCAAATGTTGTATACATGATCATGGTAACAAATAAACCCTGGGATCGTTCTTTAGACCCTTCCTTCGTCAGGGTGACAGGCAGTAGGTTTTTTGTTGGGCTCTATCTCAAAAGCTCAACCCATTTACCACTGTTTGTCATGCTGACGTAGGAAGCATCTATTCAACAACGTTAATTGTTTTCAGTTCGTTACCCTATAGTGTATATATAATTGTTGCACTGTTTTGCTTCGTGTGGGCGGTGAAGACCTGCCTGCGGTAGGCAAGCACCGCCCACGGCAGGCCGCTCCGGCTGCTGTCTCCACCAGCCGGGGCAATTTGAACTTTTCTCACCGAAGGTAAATGCACCCGCAGATTTGCTCTGTTAGTACATTACGCGACAAAATATTACCTTCATTGCGTTTTTTTCGGGCTGTACTATTGCCCGCTGATACAATATTTGTATTGCAGGAATAATGCGGCCATTTTATTCATGCTTCTCTGCCAGCGTAATGCTTAAGCGGCGGCTTCTTCGCACGGTTCACTGTGCTGCTGCAAACGGGCGATACCGGTTCAAATGAAGCATAAATATTCACCATGGGAATAGTAACACTGCTTCTTATCATTATAAACAGTATTGTCACTTATAAAGGGCTCAGGGATCACCGTTTTTTTGAACGCTATTCTTTTGAGGTAGATAAGATCTTTATCAGTAAAGAGTACACAAGGATGATCACGTCCGGCTTTTTGCATGTTAGCTGGATCCATCTTATTGTGAATATGCTTTCGCTTTATTTCTTCAGCGATGCGCTGGAGATGCAGATGGGGTTGTTTAGATTTTTACTTATCTACTTTGGAAGCCTGCTGGGTGGAAATATTTTTTCTTTGATCGTTCATAAAAATCACGGCAGTTACAGTGCAGTGGGCGCCTCGGGTGCGGTGAGCGGTATCATCTTTGCGGCCATTGCCTTATTCCCCGGCTTTGGGATCAGCTTCTTCGGCATTCCATTTTCTGTGCCTGCCTGGTTGTATGGTATTGCTTTTGTATTGTATACCATTTATGGCATCCGGTCGTCCAGGGATAATATCGGCCATGAAGCACACCTTGGCGGGGCGCTCGCCGGTTTGATCATCGCCATTATAATGGAACCCTCATCGCTCGTATACAATTACCTCACTATTCTTATTATCCTCATTCCTTCTGTGATTTTTATTTACTTTATTCTAACCAGGCCGGAATTTCTTCATATTGACAATCACTTTCGCAAAGCGCAGCAGAATTTTTATTCCATTGAGCACAAATACAACGCTGAGAAAGCAGATGCCCAGCGGAAAGTAGATCTGATATTAGAAAAGATCCATCGAAAAGGACTGGGAAGCCTCAGCAAAAAAGAACAAGAAATACTGGAAGAGTATTCGCGCAGGGTCAGGTGAAGGCATTCCGCATAACCGGCAGCGTGGTTCTGATCCACAGCCCAGGTTATTGCGTGTTAATTGTCGCAACGGGGCGTTCACAGCCGGGCTATTGAATATGAGGTGAGACCACGGCGAAATCAGGACGCTGCAATTGTGTTCCCAATACGGTCACCAGGGTAATTGCCTCGTAGCATCCGCAATTTTTCTTTCCATTCTTAAAAATAAATGAATAGGTTTGGTAACCATTTCAATCCGCGCCGGTATAACGCCCGATATTCAGCCCATCCGGTTCCGGGATATGATTTTGATGCTGGTAGCAATTGAACGGCAATGTTTTAATCCATGCTACTGTGGGACTACGGTAATGTTGAAGTAGACGTTTTTAAACGACTGGAAATGTTATAATGTTTAAAAACGGCAGGTACGCGCAAAGCAATGCCTTGTGCCTCACCCTACCAATCAACAGCTTTAAAATAAAATTTATATGACAAGTAATTATGACTGATTCAAAAACAACATATTTATTCTTTACCGGCAAAGGAGGAGTAGGAAAAACTTCACTGGCATGTGCCACTGCCGTTGAAATGGCCGATGCAGGCAAGATTGTACTGCTTGTTAGTACTGATCCTGCTTCGAACTTAAGCGATGTATTGGAAAGCCCCATAGATGAAAAAATACATGCAGTAAACGGTATCGAAAGACTTTTTGCCTGTAATATCAATCCTGAGCAATCGGCTGAAGAGTACCGAAACAGGGTAACCAAACCACTGGAAGCAACTGCATCTAAGGAGGAAATTAAAAAAATAAGAGAAGACCTTTCAGGTGCATGTACTACCGAAATTGCCTCTTTTGATGAGTTCTCCCGGTTTATTTCAGGCGAAACAGAAGGGGCTGCATACGATGTGATTATTTTTGATACCGCGCCCACAGGACACACCCTGAGGCTCCTTGAATTACCTGCTGCCTGGTCAAGCTTTACAGAAGAAAATCCTGACGGTGCATCCTGCCTTGGACCCACATCTGCACTAAAAAGCGGCAAAGAACGATATCACACCGTGGTAAACAGGCTAAGAGATGCTTCGTTGACGAGCTATTGCATTGTAGCCCGAACTGACCATGCTTCATTGCAGGAAGCATCCAGAACAAGCAATGAATTAAGAGAGCTTGGAATGAATAATCAGTTTTTGTACATCAATGGGGTATTCAAGGCCATTGACAAACAAGACCAACTTGCTGTAAACATTGAAGCAATGAGCAACGGGCAACTGAATGCTATACCCGATAATTTAAAAAAACTAACTTCAACTGCTTTTCCGCTTTTGCCCTATAATGTATTGGGAATTGAAAAACTTCGTTCACTGTTTAATCCTGAACTTCAGAAAGCCATTTCTGAAAAGAATTTACCCGGTTCCGATGCATCGGTATTGAAATTACAGGGAATGGACCAATTGGTGGAAGAGCTTTCGGCAAACAAACAAAGCGGACTTATTATGACGATGGGCAAAGGAGGAGTTGGTAAAACCATTGCTGCTTCTGCCATTGCTGTATTGCTTGCACAAAAAGGCTTTGAAGTACTTCTCACCACCACCGACCCTGCTGCACATATCCAGGATTTTATCGGACAATTAGGTGAATTGCCATCCACACTCACCGTAGAACGAATTGATCCCAAAGTGGAGACACAACGGTATATTGAAAAGATTTTGGAACACAAAGGACAGGGACAATCTGAGCAGGCAAAAAAGCTGATTCTGGAAGACTTAAAATCACCCTGCACAGAAGAAGTTGCGGTATTCCATGCCTTTTCTAAAGCCATTAATATGGCAAAAAGAAAATTTGTGGTAATGGACACTGCTCCAACCGGGCATACTTTATTGTTGTTAGACACTGCCGGAAGCTATCACCGCGACATTATGAGGAATAACGTATATGCCGACAGACTGCGAACACCTTATATGTCATTACAGGATCAGGAGTTATCTAAAATTATATTGGTTTCCCTGCCTGAAACAACTCCCATGCGGGAAGCGGGAGCCTTGCAGGATGACTTAAAAAGAGCAGGCATTAAACCCTACGCATGGCTGATCAACCAAAGCCTTTCCATGCGCACAGGTATTACAGACCCTTTGTTGAAAAGCCGTGCAAATGCAGAAACAAAAGTCATTGATGCCATAAGAACAACTTATGCCGAACGGACATTTGGTATACCATTTATTGCAGAAAAGAGACTGCTTCCGGCACTCCTTGACAGCCATTGGAATAATAGTAGTATTAGACATGAAGATACCAGGGCGAAGGCATAACAGGCGTTGGCTCAATGGCGGGCGAAGTGGTTAAGCCTGACGGTCTTGAAGACGGTAGTACAATTCATAATCACTATACGAGGTTACCGGTTTCTGTACAGACTGACGTTACGTTATTAAACCGGAGTCAATAGTGACTTTGCAATAGCCTGGATAGACATTGGAGTAACCGGCAGTGGTAATTCTGCTGTGCTGCGGTTCCGGGCTTCACGAATAAAGCCCCGCTTTTAATTCTTAATATTTAACTTTTTGTCGCGACGGGGTCTCCACAGCCAGGCTATTAAATATGGGGTGCCACCCCGGCGAAACCAGGAAGCTGCAATTGCGCTGCCAATACGATCGCAGGCAATTGCCTCATAGCATCCGTAATTTTTCTTTTCATTTTAAAAATAAATGAATAAGTTTGGTAACCATTTTGTCGCAACGGGGTCTTCACAGCCAGGCTATTAAATATGGGGTGAGACCCCGGCGAAATGAGAAAGCTGCAATTGCGTTCCCAATACCATCACCAGGCAATTGCTCATAGCATCTGCAATTTTTCTTTCCATTTTAAAAATAAATGAATAGGTTTGGTAACCATTTCAATCCGTACCAATGCAAAGCCCAATATTCACCCATCCAGTTCCAGGATATGATTTTTGAATCTGAGTAGTAATTGAATAGTGATGTTTTAATCCATGCTGCTGTGACTACTGCACCGTTGAAGCGAAACGTTTTTAAACGCTTAGAAGCGTTTAAAGCCCTTATAAATGCTTACAAATGTTTAAAAACGGCGCGTTGCGTAAAGCAATGCGTTATGGGCAATGCATCTTGAGCACTCCGAACTTTAATAAGAAAAAATGAAATTAAGAAACATTGAAATTCTTGAAAAAGATACAAACAAAAAGGGTGACTTATTTGGACGTTTAATGTCAGATTTATTTCACACTTTGGGTTACGACCAACCAAGACTTAATATTCATAAGTCAGGAAGAGAAATTGATTTAAATGCATTTCATCGAACTGAATTGAAAATAGCTATTGCTGAATGTAAAGCTCACATAGAAATCATTGGAGGTGCTGACATTAACAAATTTGTGGGAGTTCTAGATGCAGAAAAAAGGAAAACAAAGAAAGACAAGTTATTAAAAGGCTACAGCACAGTCGGCTATTTTATTTCATTATCCGGATTCAAAGAAACGGCAATTGAACAAGAAAACGAGGCTGATAATAATAGAGTTATTTTGATTAAGCCTGAAAAAATAGTTGAGGAATTAATACGTGGGAGAATTTTAGTTTCAAAGGAAAAAGCAATTTCTTCTCTTGCACATTTAAATTCGGGTCTGACCCTTTTAAATTATGTTGATTTACTTGCTTATGATAAGGGCTGGATTTGGATTTTTTACTATTCAGATTCTGAAGGTCAGAAATCATCGCATTTCGCATTAGTCCATGCAGAAGGGAAGCCCCTAATTAAGGAGCTAGCCGAAGGCATAATGTTAAAAGACAAAACATATAATAAGCTATTTACCGGATTATCTTTAATTAACAGGGATAATTCTACAGATACATTAAGGACCAATTTAGCTGAAACAAAGACAAAGTATTTTAATTATCTCGAAAATGAATTGGGTGATATTCAGTTTGAAGGCCTCCCTACTGATAAAGAAGCGGGCTCAGTAAAGGTAAAATTGGAAAATATTTTTGTCCCGCTGCATTTTAATCAAAATAGAACTAGAAATAAGAAAAACCAACTAGAACTTGAACCAGTTCTTAGAGAAGGGATTGGAGAAATTTTAAACCAAAAATCACGTCTTGCAATTCTGGCCAAACCTGGAGGCGGCAAATCAACTCTTATAAAACGTATAGCGATTGCATATGCATTTCCTGATAGAAGAAAACAAATTAATGATAAACTACCTGAAAAAACATGGTTCCCAATTTTCTTAAGATGTAGAGAGCTAGGTGAAAAGGTAACTCAAAGTATCACCGACATTATTCAGGGTATTCCAGCAAGAGCTGAAATCCATTCGTGTTCAGATAATTTTTTCACTTTAGTTTCAGAGGCTCTACAGGATGGAAGTGCATTATTATTAATTGACGGATTAGATGAAATTTCTGAGGACAAAAACAGAATTGCATTTGTAAATCAACTGAGAACTTTTATCGCAACTTATCCAACATTAAATATCATTGTTACTTCAAGAGAAGCAGGTTTCCGAGCCGTAGCTGGTTCATTAGCATCCTACTGCGAAAATTATACAGTGTCGAATTTGCTTCCCACTGAAATTGAAGACCTTTGTTTAAAATGGCATAAGGCAATTATTGATGATTCAGAAAACACTCTTAAAGAAGCAGAAAAACTCAGCGATTTAATTTTAAAAGATACAAGAATTAGAGTTTTAGCTGAGAACCCCTTACTTCTTACAACTCTGTTGTTTGTTAAAAGATGGGCTGGTTATCTTCCAACAAAAAGAAGCGTCTTATATCAGGAAATGATTAAGCTACTTTTAGTGACTTGGAATGTCGAAGGACATGAAATTTTAGATATCGAAGAAGCTGAACCCCAACTAGCATTTGTTGCATATTGGATGACAAAAAAGGGGAAACAAACAATTACCGCAGACGAGCTTAACAACTGCCTAATTGCTGCTAGAAAACAATTGCCTGAAATCTTAGGATATACAAATGTGAATCCTTCTGAATTTATTAAGAGAGTTGAGTCACGAAGCAGTTTATTAATAATGGCCGGTCATATGCGAACTGATTCCGGCAGTGTCATTGCAGTTTACGAATTTTTACATTTAAGTTTCCAAGAGTATCTAACAGCAAAGGCGATAGTAAAGAAATTCATTCCTCAATCCGATATTGAAATCAAAGTAGTTGATATAATTAAACCCAATATTAACCAAGAGAGTTGGAAGGAAGTAATTCCATTAGCTGCAGTGCTTTTAGAAAGAGAATCAAAAGAATTAATAGAATACTTAATCTTAGAATCAAAATCTTTAGCCGAAAAAAGCAGGAAAGAACGAACTCGAGAAGATAAGTTTGCTTCATCACTTCTGGGCAGTTGCCTGGCAAATGAGGTACAAATTAATCCAGATACACTTAGAAAAGCAATAGAATGGTATGCGAAAAATACTTACGCAACTCCTCACAGAGGAAGCACAGAAATTATTCTTAAAAATAAGTTTGGAGGTGTTTTCAGAACCACAGTAAGAAAATGTTTCTTTGAAAAATATGAAGATAAATATGCGTCTGCTCTAGGCTCAACTTTAGCCGATATTTTTTTAAATGATTTAAAAAATCACGAAAACAGATTAATAATACCTAACGAAATTCTAGCAGCATTAAAAAAGGCCGACAAAGAAGAAAAATGTATGGCAATTTTGGGAATGATGTCTTTTGCTTTTAGCATGACTAGAGCCAAAGAAATTAACCCTTTTCAAAATTCTGTTTCTGAAGAGATATTCAAATTAATACTGGATTTGCTTAAAACAAACGAACCACACTATATTTTTTCAGCTTGTTGGTGCATTGTTTGGTCTGGAGAATCAGGTATTTTCCCTGATGCACTGAGATTAAGATTTGTTATCCAACTTACCAATTTATGGATTATTCCTACAGAACATCATTTGCATAGAGTCACTTCATGGGCTTTGAATAATTTATTGCGCCCAACAATACCCAAGCAAAAAATTTCTAGAATTCGTAAAATAAAAACTACAATTGAGGAAATATACGTCAAGCCAATTAGTGAGTTTGACAAGTTTACATGCATATTTTTGGGAACTATATTAGGACGAAAATTTGATAGTAAGGAGATTCGTGAAATATTTAAAGAATCAGTCCGAGGATTTGGATTTTCAGAAAGCTATTCACAATATGCCCAACAATTCGGCGTCCAAATAAAAGAAGAATTTAAACAATAACATTTCCAAAATACAGGAATATATATTTACAAACCCTACTTAAATTTCGTATGACAATAAGCTATATAAACTTTTGGACAATTCTACTACATCAACAATGCAAATTAGTGAAAATTATTAGTACCTGCCCATAACACGCAGGTTGGCAAAAATGTGAGCAGACGGAATACTTTCGTCACTTTTGGTTCTTTGAATTCATTATTCCTTTTCCCTCAAATCTTCAGAAGTAGCCAAAGCGATCACCCTTCCTTTTTCACCCACCGCATTGTAAAAATGATATACCGTGCCTTCCCATTTTATTACCCAGGGCTTGTGCGCATATTGTTTATCGTAAGGTTCAGAAGGTTCTATTAAGTGCTGTCCGTCCCATTCTGTCCAGTGCACCAGGTCGTAAGAACAGGCAAAGCGGTCAAAAGCGGAAGGGTCGCCATCTTTCCAGTTGTGCCCAAAGTAAAACATAACATACAGATCTTTCATTTTTACAATTTGCGCATCCCCGCAAATGCCCCTTCCTTTCGACAGTAAGGGACGGTCGCCTTTGCGCTGCCAGTGCTGCATGTCGTTCGAAACAGCCATGGCAATGCTTTCAAAACTATGGCCGTTAGCACCCGCGCTGTCGCCTGCGGCATTGTAATACATCACGAAAGGATAACCGCTTTTTTTATCCGCATCATGAATAACGGAACTTTTAAAGATCGTTTTGTTATCATACCATTTTGCCGAAGCATCAATAGCCGATAATACAGGCTGCGGCAGTCTTTCTAATTCCTTCGCTTCTGCTATATGGTCTGTATACGCCATGCCCACGCCCAGGCGGCCTGCTTCATAACCTTTATCGGCGCCCCCGAGGTAAGATATCCAGTAGCGTTCATTATACTTCATGGGCGCGTAACTCCCATTCCATGTAATATCTATCAGGGCCGGGTAACCCGCTTTTTGATTCGCGTCCCATGTGTTTTCGGTAAAGGACATTATTTTGCCCCGCGTTTCCCATTGCAACAGGTCATCACTTTCCGCTATCCAGGTTTCGTAACCCGTGCCGTCAAAAATAATGTAGGTCATGTACCATTTGTTGTTCAGCCGGAACACGGTCGGGCTGTCGGCCATTTTTGTAGAATCTGGCGCTGTAACGACTATGCCATACTTAAAAGGTGTTTTTACTTCTTCATATACTTTTTGCATCGTTTCCTGCGAAACGGCTTTTTGACTTGTAATTGTGTTTCCGCAACTCAGCAGTACAAAGCAAATACAGAAGAGAGAGAAACGCATAATGATCTTATTGCTCATGATTAAGGCACTATAGTGAATACATAATTTCCCGAAGGAATGGTAAAGCTAACTTCCCCGGATTGCTGTTGTATACCGGTGATCCATTTGTTTTGAGTAACCGGCTGGTTGTTTTCTTTGATGTTGACTGCATTGGAAGCAGGCAAAACAATTTGAGCCGTTGTATTGGCAGGGATACTCACTTTTAGCGTTACACTTTTTCCTTCTTTTTTCCATGCAGTTTGAATGATACCATTAGGAGTACTATAAGCAGCGCTCACCGAATCTATACCATCTACCATTTGCGGGGCAATGCGAATGCCGCGGTAGCCCCGGTCATCTTCCTGCTGGCCGATACCACCTAATCCACTGTACAGCCATTCCATCAAATGGCCCAGCATCATGTGATTGTTGGACACATATCTCAGGGCGGGCCAGGATTCCGTTAAAGCGGTTGCCCCATGCCGTAGCTGGTACCCGTAACCCGGTACATCATCCCTGTTGTTCATTTCGTATAACAGTTGGGAGGCGCCCCCATCTTCCAGCGCTCTTACTAAGTAACGGTAACCCACATCACCGGCGGTTAATGCCTTATTGCTGTTGTTGATAGATGTTACCAGGTTATTAAAAACCCTGTCGCGGTATTGTTCTTCCACCAGCCCGGTAAATAAAGGCATAGCATAGGCTGTTTGACTACCGGTGGCGTATACCTGCGTTTGCTGATCAAAAAATTTATCATTAAAAGCTTTTTTAATTTTTTCTGAAAGCGCGGCGAACAATTTTTCATCTTCAGTTTTCCCAAAGAGGGCTGCGGTTTTGCTGAGTATTACCGCGTCGTAATAATAAATGGCGGTTGCGGTTAAAGCAAGGGGCGTAAGCTGCGACGGTCCCGGATCTTTTGGCCCAAGGTCAAACCAGTCTCCCAATCCGTACGATAATATATGATTATCCGCTTTGGTGCCTAAATAAGTTACATAGCGTTTCATCATATCATACGATTTTACCAGCGCATCTTTGTCGCCATACCACAAATACATATACCAGGGGATGATCACTGCGGCGCTTCCCCATTCGGGTGAATCACGAAAGCCGCGTTCAAAAGGAACATATTCCGGGGCTATATCCGGAACCAGCCCGTTGGGCAGTTGCGCTTCTTTCATATCGTCAATGATCTTGCTGTACAAATGCTGAATATCATAAGCATAGCGCATGGAAGCGCCTACCAGGTGGGTTTGCTCGAGCCAGCCCAATTTTTCGCGGTGGGGGCAATCGGTAGCAACGCTGGCCATATTGCTTTTTATGGACCAGTCAATAAGCCGGTAAATATTATTGAACAGCGAATCAGAACAGGTAAAGCTTCCGGCAGCAGGTGAGCTGTTGCGGGTATGCAGCATCGTTACATCTATCCATTCCGGGGCAGGTGACGTGCTGAAATATTCCACGAGCGCATAGCGGAAGCCGTAATAGGTAAAGCGCGGTTCCCATGTTTCCACATCCCCGCCTTTTAATATATAGGTAAAATAATAGGGTTTCCCCGAAGCGGATTGTTCGGGCAGGCCATCATCATTCAATAGTTCAGCAGGTGTAATGCGTAAGCTGTCTCCTTTATGGCCTTTTACTTTTAGCCTTATGATGGCTGAAGCGTTCTGCCCAAAATCATAAAGTACTTTTTTAGCTGTAAAAACGCTTTTCTTTTTCACGGAAAAACTATCCATCACTTTCAGCGGGTAATCGTCATGCGTTCTCATTGCTCCGCCCGGGCCTTTTGCGATCCGTACTTTTTTCCAGCCTGTGGCTGCAAACCCGGGTTTGTCCCATCCCGCCTGTTCCTTATTGGCATCATAATCTTCACCACCATATATGCTTGTATATATAATGGGAGAGGGGGACGATCTCCAGCTTTCATCGGTTACCATTTCTTTTGTGCTGCCATCCGTGAACCGTATAACCAGCCTGGCGCGCAACATGGGGTATCCTTCGGCACGGATCAGTTTCCGGTATCTTTCGCGGTTGATGTAAAAAAAGCCTGTTCCAACAATAGCGCCGATGGCATTTTGTCCCTGCTTTAACTGATCGGTAACTTCATAGGTATTGTACAGGCAGCGTTTTTCATAGTTTGTCCAGCCGGGCGCCAAAAAATCGTCACCTACTTTTTTACCGTTGAGGTGCAGTTCATATTGGCCTAACCCTGATATAAATACAAATGCTTCTTTAACTGGTTTTGATAGTACAAATGCTTTTCTGAAACAGGGAACCACAGCCCGCTCTATGGCTTTGCTGCCCAGCGCATTGCCGTTGCCGTGCACGCCGGGTATCACTTTCATGCTGTCGGGTAAAATATCGTATGCTATCCATTTAGCGGGATCCCATTCCCTTTGCTCCAATATGCCGGTGGTAAAGCTGGTGGCTTCACTCCATGCGGATGCTGTAGCGGTTGCGTCCCATATTCTTACTTTCCAGTAGTATTTTCTGGCCGATTGCAGTGGCTTGCCACTATAGGCATTGTTGTTGTTGCTGCCTGATGCTATGCGGCCGGAATTCCACATGTCAGCCTTTTTTTCATCAAGTTTGTCAGCACTTGTGGCAACAAGGATTTGCCATGCGGATTGCGTTAGGCCTCTTTCCGTTGTATTGATCCACCACCCCAATACTGGTTTTGTATTTTCAATGCCATACGGGTTGATCTTATGTTCGCAGTTAAGATGGTGCGGAGAAAAATTAGCCCTAACGATTACAGTGCATATGAGCAACCAGTACAAAAGGAATAATTTTTTATAATGCATGGTAGGTACTTTCCCTGAAAGATAACAAATGATATATAATAATTGTCCTGTACATTCATGTGTGCTGCATTCCAAATTCGCCCGGCAGTATGACTGCAAAAAAGCCCATATACAACTTTCTGAAAAATTTAGTCTTCCCGTCGGTTGCAAATGTCGTTCTTCAGACCCTTCCTTCCTCAGGGTGACAGGTAGTAGGTTTCTGTTGGGCACTATCTCAAAAGCTCAACCCCTTTACCACTGTTTGTCATGCTGACGTAGGAAGCATCTATTCATCAACGTTAATCGTTTTCAGTTCCTTGCCAATAGCGTATATATAATTGTAGCATTGTTTTGTTTCATGTGGGCAGTAAAGACCTGCCTACCTGGTCAGGCAGGCACCGCCCACGGCGGACGCCCCGTTGGCGTATCCACCATCCGGCGACGATTTGGAATACAGCCTTCATATGTGCCTGTTATTCTATTCAGCAAGGTTCGTGTTTAACCTGGAGTGTTCTTTATTTTTACAGTATTTCTTATTTTGAATAAACTTTTATTATGTCCACACTGTTCTCTTCCTATACATGTAAAAGCATCGTTTTAAAAAACCGGCTCGTGGTTTCGCCGATGTGCCAGTATTCATCGGAAGATGGTTTTGCCACCGATTGGCACCTGGTGCACTTGGGCAGCAGGGCGGTAGGCGGAGCGGCTGTAGTGATAGCCGAAGCTACAGCGGTTTCGCCCGGGGGAAGGATATCTGCCGATGACCTGGGGATATGGAAAGATGATCATATTGATAAGCTGAAGCAAATCGCTTCCTTTATAAAGGCACAGCATGCTGTTGCCGGTATCCAGTTGGCCCATGCGGGACGCAAGGCCAGTACACGCTCTCCATGGAAGGGGGGTATGCAGGTGCCGCCGGAAGAAACAGGAGGCTGGCAAACGGTAGCGCCTTCCGCTATTGCTTATAATGATGGAGAAAGAATGCCTGTTGCACTGGATAAAGAAGGCATTCAAAAAATAATGCTTGATTTCAGGTTGGCCGCTCAAAGAGCTCTGGAAGCGGGGTTCAACCTGGTAGAGCTTCATGCGGCACACGGGTATCTTATTCACCAGTTTCTTTCACCACTCAGCAATAAGCGCACGGATGAATATGGCGGAAGCTTTGAAAACCGCGTTCGTCTTTTATTGGAAATCATTGCGTCTGTACAAACCGTATGGCCAAAAACATTGCCTTTATGGGTTCGTATTTCGGCAACCGACTGGGCGGAAGGCGGGTGGGATACAGAGGAATCGGTGAAGCTGTCGGCCGTTTTAAAGGAAAGAGGAATTGATCTTATTGATGTTTCCAGCGGCGGGTTGGCACCGCATGTGCAAATACCCGTGGGTCCGGCTTATCAAACACCCTTTGCTTCGCGCATACGAAAAGAAACGGGCATGCCAACCGGAACGGTGGGATTGATCACCGCTGCCCGGCAGGCTGAAAACATCTTACAAAACGGGGATGCCGATCTGATCGTTATGGCCAGGGAATTTTTGCGCGACCCGTATTTTCCCATGCATGCGGCAGCGCAATTGGGTGATGATATAGAATGGCCGGCGCAATACCGGAGAGCGAAGGGCAGTGGTCGGTAGTCAGTGGTGAATGGTCAATTGTGAGAAGTGAGAGGTGAGAAGCGTGAAACGTGAGAAGTGAAGGTGAGAGGTGAGTGAAACGTGAGAATTGAAACGTGAGAAGTGAAAGGAAATCATTGACTATTGCCTGTTCACTATTCACCATTGCCAACCCATCATTTAGAGCTTACTACCACAAATCCCGGGATATAATATCGGTAAGATACCATAAGCAGATCTGGTAATCCCGTGGGGATGGAACGAATAAGCATCTGCTTCTATAGCAGACACCAGTATTAGGGCAGTACTTTACCACTCATCCCAGATACCGCTCAGCCAGTATGTTTTGATGATGCTGCCAGTGGCCAACGATGATATAACCAAGGCTGAGTGTAGTAATGGATTTATTGCTGGCTATGCCTTTTGCCTGCAACATGCTGTCGGTAAAGTTTTCAAACAAAGCAACAGATGACTTTCTCAGCAGGAGCATTTCTTCCTTCAGCCCATTTAATGAGCGGTGCTCAACAGCAGCGTTTTCCGCGTATTGGTTTTCATCAAAAGAAGGTAGTGATTGTTCTTCACCACGGGCAATACACATGGCGCGGTAAGCAAAAACCCTTTCGGCATCTATGCTATGCTGCAATACCTGCTTCACCGTCCATTTGTTTTCAGCATACGCGTAATCACTTTTGTTTTCGGGTATAGATTGCAGAAAATTTTCCATGTCAGCCAAAGATGCGGAAAATGCCTGTTTAATATCATCACTCTTTACCAGCGAAACATAGGTTTCATAAAACGGGGCATAATCTGTTGGAAGCGGACGCATGATATTGTGTTTTTAATGATGAATATAATATGGGTAAAGGTATAAATAATAGTTTGCCACAAAGTCACGAATGCGTGAAGAAAATTAAATATGATTGTCCGGGAAAAGTTTTTAAAAGTTAGATGAAAGTCAATACCGGAGCGTATTTTAGCCCCTCTCCGGGCGGAGAGGGGTTGGGGTGAGGCAAAATCAGGTTGGTAAGGGCTTTTATTACTTTTACCGGACAACAATAGTATGAAGATCAGGACTTTGTGTTTTTATGTCATGGTAGCGGATTGCTATTCTCATCACAGCCGATGACAATTTGAATACACTCAATGTTTTTCACAACTCCGGCTATAGTATTTGATACATAGGATCATAGGCACATAGGTACACATAGGCTTATTCTTAACTTGTAATAATTCCAATTGTATTTGTGTGCCCGTTAAATCTCTCTATACCTTGATGAATATTTTTTTCCTGTATAAAAAATACAACAATAGCCAAACCAGTATCAGCGCACCCAATGCATTGCAGGCAGGTTGCCATTTTTCGGCTACATGCATATACCATCCGCCAAAAAGCAATCTGGAGCTGTAATCAAAATCTACAAAGCGCGTACCCAGGTAAATTACAAGAGAATTCATGCCGATCACCTTAAAAAAGAAAGCCCATTTGCGGTAACCCTGCACATCAATGAGCCAGTAAAACAATGCGAGGAAAAGAAAAGCCATGCCGGCGGTGAGCAGAATAAATGAGCTCGTCCATAAATGCTTGTTGAGCGGGAAGAAAGTGCTCCACAATAGCCCGAGTGCAACAGATACTATACCTGCTATGCCAAGCTCCAGCAACTTTTTATGCTCCGGTTTTTGCTTTTGAAGTATATCGCCGGCAAATGCGCCCAGAACAGTAAGACAATGCGCGGGCAGTTGAGTGAGCAATGCGTTTTCATCGTATGTTTTTTGCAGCAAACGGCCGGGCATGAACGTGCGGTCGAACCACCCCACCAGGTTGCCTTCAAAAGACAGATCACCTGCACCATAGCCGGGTACAGGCACGAGGAAGAGAGCAGCGCAATACAGAATCAGCATACCGCCTACCCAGTAAAGTCTTTGTTTGGAAGAGAGATTCAGGTACAGCAGGGTAGTAATAAAAGTGGCAATCCCGATACGACCCAGCACAGTACCATAGCGTATTTGAGCCGGGTCAAAAATATTCAACGGAATATTTTTATCCAGGATACCCAGCACAATAAGGATGAGCATACGGCGAAAGGCCTTCTTGTAGAGTTCCTTTTTACGCATTCCCCTGCTTAGTCCTGATCGTATGGAATAGGACAATGCGATGCCTGCTGTAAATAAAAACAGCGGGAATATGAAGTCGTAAAAGGTAAAACCATTCCATGCAGGATGCGTGAGTTGATCGGCCATCCAGTCAACCCATGTTATGCCGGTAGTTCCTTTCAGGCGAACGATGAAAGCGCCGCCACCGGAAATGAGCAACATGTCGAAGCCCCGGAGGGCATCAACAGAAAGCAGTCGTTTTTGTTTTTCCATACAATCGTTTGGTATTTTAAAGAGTAAACAGGTTGTGTTGTATCTCAAGATAAATAAACAAATTGGTCATTCAATATGCCGGCAACCAAACCCCTTGCTTTTGATCGGGAATTATTGAAAAACCGGGGGAAATGAAATTTCAAAATTGGCTATAAATCCTTGAAAATAATGTGTAGCTTGTTAGTCCATTCTAAAACCAATGCACAATGAGCACGCCTTCCATCCCCACCAGTTATACGCATCATTTAAGGCCAGATAAAGTTTTTGATATTGAAAGCACTTTAGACGGCGGATTGGATACCACGCTTAAAGGAGGTTTCGATGCAAAGCATTCGGGCTCTCTCGAGACCAAGGTTAGTGGTAAACTGGAAACCGATAATGATATTAAACTAACAGGTGATCCCAAACAACCCGTTGCAACCCTGCTGATCGGAGACAAAAATCAGCCGGTGGCTACAGACAGCAAGGTAGAGCTATTGAATCTTCCCAGGTTCACACTCCAGGATATTAAAGCCATGATGAAGGTAAGGGTACGCATTCCCAATTACTCGCAGGTTTGTTTTAAAGTGATGGGACTAGAGCTTTTCAGTATTTGCGTAAATGGAGAAGGGCAGATTATTACTGAGCCTTATATTCCCAATGCTGCTGAGCGTTGCGAAACCGATTGTTGCGAACCAGACTCCCGGCCCTTTCCCGAAAGGAACAGGGATAGGGATAATGGTTAAGCTGGCGCTGGCATAAAGTTCCTCACTTTTAAAATATCTGATTATGCTCACCATCACCGCCGATACATTTAATGAAAGTCTACAACTCGGGGAGGATGAAATTATCCTGAACGGGCCGCCCGGTCAATTACAAGGACAAATGTTAATCAGTAATAAAAATGACGAGCCATTACGGATTCGTTCACTCCCTTTACTACACGACCAAAGAATGGGAGGAGGCGGTCAAAGCCGGGCAGAAAGCCTGAATCTTTCCTGCCGCCTGCAACCGGGGGAAAAACGGGTACAGGATATCTGGCTTGAGATTGATCCTCAAACGCCGCCAGGTACATACGAAAGCCTTCTAAATGTTGGAGGAACTACACCAAAGCTAAAATTGGTTGTTCAGCCGAATATAGAAATTAATATTACTCCGGCACATATGGCTTTCCAGGGCGTATCGCCAGGGAGGATACACAACGCTGAACTCACTTTAATGAATATGGGCAACATCCCTTTCCAAATACCGGAAGTAAAGCACATTACAACTTTAGACATGGACTATTTGTGCAGGGGTTTGGCCACGGCCATGCGTGATAAGGGCGCAGAAGGATTTATGCCCGTGATGGATGAACTCACAAAAAACATTCACCGCGATATGGTGGGGTGGTCTTCTATTCATATTGAAGAAAGTGGTATGATCGTAGCGCCGGGAAAACGTATGCAGTTGCATTTTACACTCACCTTACCCCAGGATGTTGATCCGGGCAGGGATTACTCGGGAAATATCCGTTTATGGGATAAAGAGATCACTTACAGTATTAAGTCACATGATGAGACCTCATCAGAAAAAAAACGAAATGGAAAATAAAACCAATACAGGCGGTACTTTGCGGCAGGGACTTGCCGAAAGTTTCCAAAGAATGACCGATGTATCGCTGGCATCTGTTCGGCCGCTGATGGATACGATGTTTAACAGTATGAGCAATTTGAACAAAACACTGTTTGAAAAAGGAATTCCTGCTATCCAGCTTCCACAGTTCAAATTTCGGAAGGAGGATTGCTGTGCGCCTAAAACCAGTTGCCCGCCCCATTGCCTTACCAGTATTACGCGGCATGCCACAGAAGGCGAGCGGATCATCGTTCCATTTATGGTAAAGAACACCTGCGCCACGGCAAAAACGTTTAGAGTGGGTGTTAGAGAATTAAAAGATGCGGATGGCAAAATGGCGCCCGATCAGCCAAATCTTAATAAAAGTCAGGTAGTGCTTGAATCGGGCAGAAGTGAAAGGGTGCTTATGAGCATTGACCTCGCGAATTTCAGCCAGGGATCTGCTTATTCAACCGAGATAGTGCTTCGTGAAAAGGAGATCAATCAGAATATTTGCTTTACGCTTATTGTAGATGCCAATAGCAATATTCCTGTTGCAGAACCGCTTGCTGAACAGAAATACCGCTTGCGCTGGCAAAGCTGGCAAAGTCACTTTTATTGTGAGCCCCGGGTTAAAAGACAGGAAGGTTAAACAGTTTATTTCGCAGTATATATTCATGCGCTTATTATGAGTGATTCCACCTCCGCTTTGGTTAAAGATTTTGAGGAATTGGTTCGCAAAACCGCAGAAGCCAATAAGGTTTTCATTAGTGAAGGCTCCAAATTTGTAAGGAAGCTTGGCACATCACCAAAAGGAATGGCAGGCATTCAGCCTGATCTGTTAAAAGATGCATTCAATTCATTTATGAAATTGAACATGCAACATGCAAACAACCTTATAGACCTTGGTTTAACATTAACGAAAAGATTCAACAGCTCACCGGAAACAACGAACGAATCATTTGAAGGTCCTGCAGCTTCACGGGATGAAATACCGAAACCTGCTTTTGTATTAAAGGCCGGCGTTGTACCCGGGCACACAGCAAAGGTTCAGTTTATCTTAGACAGCGACAAGAAGGAACCGGTATTGTGTAAACTGGTGCATACCGATTTTGTGCACCAGAACGATTTTAGCGAAAAGCCTGCATTTAAAACTACAATTTTACCGCAATCATTCCAGCTCAATCCATCCGAATCGCAAACGGTAGACATTCATGTAAAAGTACCGGCGAATGCAAAAGCAGGAGTTTATCTCAGCCATCTCCAGGTCCAGGGATTTGAACATACCTTTTTTTCGCTCTATATCACGGTATCTGAAAAGCAAACTTCTCCATTATAAACTTCAAGCATGGCAACGATACAAAGCAATGGCTCAGGAAGAACAAAGGCGACCAATGGGCAAAAGGATGATTGGTTCAGCACGATCAATCCTGATAAAATGATGAACAATGCCCAACGTATCTTAAGCAGTGCGGTAAATGTGCTGGAAGAAGAGATAGCTGCCGGCATAATTGCTGCAAAAAAGCTGGAGAGGAAAGTAATTGATGTAGAAGATGTGCGCAGCGATCCGGAAGAATTAATGAGTCGTATCCGCAGGGATACACACGAAGCCGTTGATCTTTTTTTGGATGCACTCACTGCCATCACCAATCACCTCGGGATACTTTCCGGAAGCATTCGGAAAGAAACCGGTACAAGTTCGTTTACTGAAAAGCAAGCAACAACCGGCAGCGAAAACGCCTTACCGGTTATTGTAACTGAAGCACCGGTGAAGGCCGGTGAAACCGGAGTGGTTCACCTGTCTATAACCAATGATAGTAATTCAGACCAGATGACCGTAGCCTTAATGAAAACAGATTTTGCCGGAGCCCGAATGCAAAAAATCCTGGCCCGTCATATTCAGTTGCAACCTGCCGTACTCACTTTAAAACCCGCAGAGCAAAAAGAGGTAGTCATTAAAATTAAGGTGCCCAAAACCTGTAAACCCGGCCATTATTGCGCTTTGCTCATGGATGCAAAAAACGCCGGCATCAGAACAGTGGTTGGTATTGATGTTGTATAAACAAAAGTTATGGCAGACGATGTAATGAAATCCATGTTGGCGGAATATTCTTCTTATACGCTCAAAGGCATCCATCATTTTATCCCTGATAAAGAGCCCAGGAAATATTTATATGATCTTATCACTGATTATCCCAACCGGGGAGGTAAAGGTTTCCGGCCGGGGTTATGCATTTCTACCTGTAAAGCTTTTGGTGGTTCGGCAAGTCAGGCCTTGTACTCGGCTGTTTCACTTGAATTACTGCACAATGCATTTTTGATACATGATGATATAGAAGATGAGAGCATTTCCCGTCGCAATAAACCCACCATGCACCGGTACAACAACACAGGCATTGCCATTAATGTGGGCGACGCCATGAATGTACTGAGCCTGTACCCCCTTTTTATGAACAAGGAAAAGCTTGGCCCCTCACTTTCTATGAAAATATTTCTGGAGGTACAGCACATGGTAACCGAATCGGTGGAAGGGCAGGCAATGGAACTGGGCTGGCGCAAAGACAATGTTTGCGGGTTGGGGGATGAGGATTATTTACGTATGATCTTAAAAAAAACCTGCTGGTATACTTGTATACACCCCATTCGCATTGGCGCTATTATTGGCAGCCAGGGAAAGGTAACACCGGACCGGTTCAACCGTTTTGGTTACTTTATGGGCACAGCTTTTCAAATACAGGATGATGTACTGAACCTGGTAGCCGAGGAAAATAAGTACGGAAAAGAAATTGGCGGAGACATTATAGAGGGTAAGCGAACCTTAATGCTTATTCATTTGCTGAAACATTGCAATAGCAGGGAATTGAAGAAGATCAAGGATTTTCTTGCTATGCCCATTTGCAGCAGGGATGCTGAAACCGCTGCATGGATATTGAAACTGATGCATCGTTACAATAGCCTGGGCTATTCAAGGAACATTTCTAAATATATGGCCGGGGCTGCTTTAAAGGAATTTTATTCCATATTTTCAGTGTTGCCCGCTTCAAAAGACAAAACATTTATTGAAAGCCTTATCATTTATATGCTCAACCGCGATTATTAATGTTTTATGGTAACCATAAAAGCTGTTTGTAAATACGATTGTGATGTACTTATTGCGGGTGGCGGCCCGGCGGGCAGCGCGCTGGCCTTTCACCTGGCAAGCAGGGGCATAAGCGTAATTGTAGCTGAGGCTCAGCGGTTCCCCCGGGATAAGGTTTGTGGTGATGGTGTAAGTCCTGTTGCATTAGCAGAACTGCAGGCAATGGGTATTGAGGGCATGGATAATTTTGCGAGTGCCAACGAAATCAGCAAAGTAGGACTGTTCATTAAAAATGATAAAGTTTTTATAGATCTGTCAAAACCCGCCCACCTGCCGCATCATGCACGCATTATACCACGCATTGAACTGGATCACTGGATTTATGGCATAGCCAAAAAAGCGGGAGCGGTATATTACGAAGATGCACGTGTAACTGGGTATAGTATTTCAACGGATGCGGTTACCGTGCAAATCAAACGGCAACAGCAGAACCTTCAGTTGAAAGCAAAAGTGCTGGTAGGTGCAGACGGAAGCAGCTCTGCTGTAGCACGGCAAATGCATGGCGCTAAACCTCACGAGCATTTTCAATTGCTGGGATTGCGTGCCTACTACAACAATGTGAACGGTCCCCAGGACCGGGTGGATATTTATTTTACGGAGGAAAGTTTCCCGGGTATTTTCTGGATGTTTCCCAGGGGTGCTGATGGTGCTAATGTGGGAATGGCGATGGTTGCTTCTACATTTCCGCAAAATGAAGCGCATGTAAGATCTTTTTTAAGCAACCATGTTAAACACAACGCCGACATTATTGAACGCCTTGGTAATGGAGTGGCAGATGGCAAGATATCAGGCTGGCCGCTCACCTTTTTTAACCGGCACGCTAAAATATCCGGTAACCGCTTATTACTGATCGGCGATGCTGCAGGTTTGATCAATCCGCTCAGTGGCGACGGTATACAATATGCATTGCTTAGCGCTAGATGGGCCGCCGAGTGCTTAACAGGATGCATTGCAAATAATGAATTTACCGCGCCGGCTTTGTATGCTTACCGGAAAAAGATCGACAAGGAACTGGCCTATGATTTTGCATTGTCTAATTTACTCATTCAGTTTGCGCGCAATAAAACGCTTGCACCATTGTGGATGGAAATCATGGGCGTTTTAATCAGCAGGGCAAAAGTGGATAAAAGTTATGCAGATATCATTGCCGGAATTTTTGAGGGCACTTATCCTTCATACAAAGCACTTACGGTTCCGTTTGTTTTGAAATCATTGTTGCAGGGCGGCGTGAATGTTGGCACGCAAGCTATAAACGATATACTTGAAGGGCCAGATAAATGGGCCGAAACGGGAAGCAGGTTAACGCATATGGGCTCGGATATTTTACATGGAATCAAAACACGTCCTGAAGACCAGGGCAAGTGGCTGCTTGGGCTGGCAAAGAATGGTGCAGACGTTGCCGGTCATATTATTAAAACTGTGGCTAAAGAAAAAATACTTAAAAAGAAAGTATAAAAATTCAATAGTAACTTGGCCGGTCTTTATAAGCCCATGCATATTTTAAAAACATTTCTAAAAGCGATCAACCCTGGCTAACTCGCTTCCAACGCCTGTACAATGTCGGCAATAATGTCATCTGCATGCTCAAGCCCCACGGAAATGCGTATCAGTCCCGGGGTTATGCCCACAGATAGCTGTTCTTCACTGCTGAGTTTGGAGTGTGTGGTAGATGCAGGATGAGAAGCAATGCTGCGGGTATCGCCTAAATTAGAAGTTAAAGAGAGCATCTGTAATGCGTCCATAAATTTTTTGCCGCCTTCAACGGCGCCCTTCAGGTCGAAGGTAACCAGTCCGCCGCCGCGTGTCATTTGCTTTTTTGCAATTGCATACATGGGATGGGAGGGATGGAAAGGATATTTGATCCAGTTCAGTTTCGGGTGTCCATCCAGTGCCTTCACCAATGCCTCGGCGTTATCGCAGTGGCGGTGGATACGCACATCCAGCGTTTCAAGGCTTTTGCTTAATATCCAGGCGTTAAAAGGAGAGAGCGACGGGCCGGTATTTCTACAGAATACATACAGATCACGGATGAGCTCTTTTTTGCCTACAACCACTCCTCCCAAAACACGGCCCTGTCCGTCGAGCCATTTGGTAGCGGAATGCAATACCAGGTCGGCTCCATATTCAGCAGGCTTTTGAAGGATGGGTGTGGCGAAGCAATTGTCTACAAGCAGTATGATGCCATTCTTTTTTGCCAGCTTACCCAGCCATTCCATATCCACAATATCAAGTCCGGGGTTGGTGGGCGTTTCTACATAGATCATTTTAGTATTGGGCCGGATCAATGATTCCCAGGTTTCAGGTTTTTCGATATCCGCATAGCTATAGTCTATTTTCCATCGGTGGAGGTATTTGGTAACAATGGTATGTGTAGATCCGAAAATGGATTTGCAGCTCAGCAAATGATCGCCGCTGCTCAAAAAAGTCATGAAGCAACCAAATATAGCACTCATGCCAGACGAGGTAGCAAAGCCCGCTTCAGCGCCTTCAAGCGCGCACATCTTATCAATGAATTCCTGAACGGTAGGATTGCTGAACCTGCTGTAAATGTTATTATCATTCTCTTCCGCGAAAGCCGCACGCATTTCTTCGGCATCCTCAAAACAAAAACTGGAGGTGAGAAATAATGGAGTACTATGTTCCATTTCACTGGTACGGGAGGTTTGAATACGCACGGCCTGCGTAATGGGATGTTGCTTCATCTGCTTAATCTTTTTTTAAAATTACCAAAAATGTGAAGTGCGAAAGACTGGTATATGGCGGGCAGTTCGTTGCGGGTAACGGCTACACTGATGTATCATTCACATTCTCCTTTATTCATATTATAATTTCACATCGTTTCCATTTACCACTACTTTCCATTTTAATGCTGCTCCGGCCTTGCGCAGGGTTTCCGCCACGGAGCAATATTTATTCATGGACAACTCTACAGCACGGTGGGCTTTGGCGCCATCAATCTCCCCTGATAAATGAAAAGTGATCTCCACTTCTTCCCATAAGGAAGGTTCTTTTCCTTTTTCCCGTTCACCATCTATTTCAATTGAAAAGTCCTTTATGCTTTGTTTTTGTTTTTTTAATATACTTACAACATCCACTGCGCTGCATCCGCCTAAACCAGCCAGCAACAACTGCATCGGACGGAAACCTTTGCTGTTGCCTCCCTGCTCTTCAGGGATATCAATAGACAGATTATTACCCCCTGAATCTGTAGCGGTAAATCCATAATCATTTTCGGTGCGTTGTAATTGCATTAACGGCATTGTTCTTAAAATTTGGGGGCAAAGATACAAAGCAATCGGATTTTTTGAACCGTTCAACTGAATTAACAGGTGGTTAACCCACTTTCCAGATTATCTTCATATATACGAATGCTAAAACACTCCCGCTGACTTTAATAATATCCTGAGGCTCCAGATGATCACCATAGAACCTACTGTTATGAGCATGGTCTTGGCAGGTAGTTTGCCAACCAGCCTGGCGGCCAGTGGCGCCGCTATCACACCTCCAATGATCAGTCCAACAATAACCTGCCAATGGCTTGCGCCAATCATGGTAAAAAAGGTTAATGCGCTTGCAAACGTTACAAAAAATTCTGTTATGCTTACAGAGCCTATCACAAAACGTGGGCTCCGGCCTTTCGATATCAGTGTGCTGGTAACCAGTGGTCCCCAGCCGCCGCCGCCAAATGAATCCAGGAATCCGCCTGCACCCGCCAGCCACCCTACGCGCTTTACCTTTTTGGGTTTCTTGCTTTTCTTCCTGAAAGAAATGATAAGGATCCGCACGCCCAGTAACATGGTATAGGTAGCGATCAGGGGCCGAATGTACCCTGCATATTCTTCGCCAAATTTGGAAAGCAAAAAAGCGCCCAATACGGCGCCCACTATACCGGGGATCAATAGCGCTTTGAACAATTTTTTGTTCACATTGCCAAATTTATAATGGGTATACCCGGAGGCCCCGCTCGAAAACATTTCGGCGGTATGTATACTGCCGCTGATGGCGGCAATATTAATGCCAAGCGACATTAATACTGTAGTAGACACTACACCATAGCCCATGCCCAATACCCCGTCTACCATTTGGGCGAGAAAACCGGCGAGGATCATCCAGTAAAACTTACTGTCTAATTGCTGTGCACCATCTTTGATGGAATCAATAAGACTTCCCAGTGGAAGGTAGGAGAGTACCACATGACCTGCGAACATAAAAAAGAATGCAAATAAGCACCAGGTAACGATGCGGCGCCATCGTTTTTCGCTATTGCTTTTTGTTTCCGGAATATCCTTTACAGAAAGCACTTTGGTAATGTGGTTGAGCTCATGTACTTTTTGCGCAAAGTTGCCATTCATTTTTGCGCGCAGGGTTTCCATATTATGGAGCACATCATCTAATTCGTCAGGCAATACATCAGTAAATGCTTCCTTAAGGCGTTTGGCAATGGTAGGTGATTTGCCATTGGTTGAAATGGCTACCTTGAGATTGCCTTTTCTTACAATGGATCCCAGGTAAAAGTCGCATAAATGCGGCGTGTCGGCAACATTTACCAGTAATCCTCTTTCGTGTGCGTCTGATCTTACCTGTTGCCCCAATGCTTTATCATTTACGGCCACTATCACCAGGTCGGCGTTGTTCAGAAGGTTTTTATGGTAAGTGCTTTCGATAACGGTTATACCCGAATGTCGCTCTGCTAAAGCTTTTACGCCTTCCTTTATATCCGGCGCAACAACGGTAATGGAAGTAGCAGGAGAATTTTGCAGCACTGCATGCAGTTTCTCCAGGGCAACATTACCCGCTCCTATGATCAGCAGCTTCAATTGTTCCAGCTTTAAAAAAACAGGGAAGAGCTGATTTGTTTCCTGCATTGTTGTTGTTTCAGTCATTATGTTATTTAGTAAAAGCTGCCGTAATTTATACTTTTTTGTTTATGGTTTGTCATACAGGATTCAGGTTGCAGGATAAAGGGTTGCAAGTTACGGGATACAGGGTACAAGGTTGGCAAATTTGCCCGAGACCTGACGCTCCTGGGTCGCGTGCCGACCGCCACATTTTCAAATTCCCACATTTTTCACACTTTCACACTTCCACATTAATTTAATATTCCACCCACTTCACTCTTTTTGCAAAATCGCCAAAGGTTTCATCCGCTTCGCGTTTGCCGCTGTATATTTTGAATAAACCATCAAGCTCCTGTATGATGGCTTCTTCATTTAAACTTTCTTTATATAGTTTGTTCAACCTTGTACCGGTTCTGTCGCCGCCAAGATGCAGGTTATAATATCCGTAAGCGGTTCCTATAAATGCAATTTCTGCCGCATAAGGCCTTGCGCAACCGTTGGGGCAACCTGTCATCCGTACACTGATTTTGTCGTTATGCAATCCGTATTTATCTAATAGCGGTTCCATTTTTGAAATCAGTCCTGGCAATACACGCTGTGCTTCCGCCAGCGCCAGCGGGCAGGTATTGAACGCTACACAGGCAATAGACTCCTTGCGAACTGCGCTGGCACTGTCTGTATGATCACTGATCCTGTATTTTTTCAGTATAGCATCAATTTCTGCTTTATCATCTTCGTTTACATCGGCTATTATAATATTCTGATTGCAGGTAAACCTGAAATTGGTTTTACGCAATTGTGCGATTTCGAGAAAGGCTGTTTTTAAAGCCTGTTGTTCATCATCAAGTACACGGCCATTCTCAACAAAAACCGTATAGTACCATTTGCCCTCATGATTTTTATGCCACCCGTAAAAATCTGTACGACCCGTAAATTCATAAGGCCGCTCGGGTTCGAGCTTAAACCCGCATCTTTTTTCCAGTTCGGCTTTAAATGCGTCCACACCCATTTTGTCGAGCGTATATTTTAGCCTCGATAATTTCCTGTCGCTGCGGTTGCCATAATCACGCTGAACAGTAATCATTTCGTAAACCGCCTTTAAAACGTTTTCTTCGCCCGAAACAAAGCCCAATACGGTTCCCAGCCGAGGGTAGGTAGCGGCGTTACCATGCGTGGCGCCCATGCCACCGCCGGCAGCGATATTGAATCCTACCAGTTTATCGTTTTCCAGTATGGCAACCAGTCCGCAATCATTTGCAAAAACATCTACGTCATTGTTGGGAGGAATAGCAAGTCCAATTTTAAATTTACGTGGCAAATACCTGTCCTGGTATAAGGGATCTTCTTCCTCTTTTTTATCTGTGAGTGGTTTTTCATCTAACCACACTTCATAATAAGCCTTTGTTTTAGGCAGGCCGAGCTGGCTTAATTTTTTAGCGTAACCAAATATCTCCTCGTGTACGGGAGAAAACTTCGGATGGGCGGCGCATATTACATTCCTGTTCACATCGCCGCAGGCCGAAATAGAATCCAATTTGGCAGTATTGAAAGCTTTTATCGTTGGTTTTACATTCGATTTTAAAATACCGTGCAACTGAATGGTTTGGCGGGTAGTAATTTTAATTACGCCTGTGGTATAGTTTCCTGCCACATGATGCAGCGCTTCCCATTGCTCACTGGTTATAAAGCCGCCGGGAATGCGCAGGCGGATCATAAAAGAGTAGAGCCATTCTAACTTTTTCGCACTTCTTTCCACTCTCCTGTCACGGTCGTCCTGCTGGTACATGCCATGAAACTTTACCAGCGCCCGGTCGTCTTCCCGGATGGCTCCTGTTATCTGGTCTCTCAGGCTTTCCTTTAAAGTGCCACGCAGACCCTCGCTCTTCATTTTAATGTGTTCGGTTGACGAGAGATTATTCTTTTCAGACATACAATATTTGAAATTTGAAATTTTAGATTTGAAATTCTAATACACATCCAGTAAATACCGTCCTTCTTCTTTCAGCCTTTCAACAAATGAAACCGCTTCAGTTACCGGTTTGCCGCCATAGTGCTGTGCAATCTGTACCAGTGCACTTTCTACATCTGTACTCATCGGTTCCCTTGTTCCGCACACATATATAAAAGCGCCTTCATTGATCCACTGCCAAAGCTCCGCCGCATGTTCAAGCATACGGTGCTGCACATATATCTTGGATCTTTGATCGCGTGAAAAAGCGAGATGCACATTGGTTAGTACGCCGGTGTCGGCCCAGTTTTGGATTTCTGTCTGGTAAAGAAAATCGGTAACAAAACACTGATCGCCGAAGAAAAGCCAGTTGCGTCCTTCCGCACCTGTGGCATCCCTTTCTGCGAGGAAGGATCTGAATGGTGCAATACCTGTTCCCGGGCCAATCATAATAACATCCTTGTTAGCGGCGGGTAATTTGAATTGGGCATTCTTATGTACATAAAAATCAATCGTGGAGTCGGGCTCCAGTTGCGATAAGAAATCTGAGCATAAGCCATACTTTATTTCCCCGTTGATACTGAATTTATCTCTCGCAACCGTAATATGCACTTCACCGCTGTGGGCTTCAGGCGATGAAGAAACGGAATAAAGGCGCGGAGCAATGGGTTCAAGTACAGGGATTACCTGTTCAAACTGGGCTGCGTCTTTTACAGGGTAAATGCGCAGCAGGTCAATCAGGTCTATGCGTGTATCCGGTATTTCCTGTTGTATAACAGACGCGTATTGTTTTACCACTCTTTCAGGCAGGTGGATGATATTTATTTTACGGGTTAATGCATCGGCTATCGTATACCGCTCTTTTCTGAATTCAATTGAGGCATCCGGGTCTGCACCGGTAAGCGCAAGAATATTTTCTACAAGATATTTCCGGTTGTGCGGAATTAAGCCAATGGAATCGCCGGGTTCATAACTGATTTCCTCATCCACTGCAATTTCAATGTGATGTGTTTGCTTATTAGAGCCCCTGTCATTCAGGTTCAGGTTGGTGAGTATGGTTCCTGTATGGTTCTTTTTGCCTTTGGGTTTTTTAGCAGTTGCAGGCGTTGCATTGCTGCTTCCGCCGTCACTCAAAACTTTCATTACCTGCGAAAACCATATGGCGGCCTCTTCGGCATATTCAGTGTCGCATTTCTGCAAAGGCACAATGCGTTTTGCGCCAAGCTTATTGAGCTGACAGTCTACATCTTCACCTGCTTTGCAGAACATCGGATAGGAACTATCACCCAGCGCCAGCACACTGAATTTCATTTTATCAAGTGAAAGCTGTTGCTGGTGAATATGATCGTAAAATTTTTTTGCGGTAACAGGTGGTTCGCCGTCTCCCTGCGTACTAATAACGAGGAATGTATATTCTTCTTTAACGAGATCGGTAATGCGGTACTGATCTATAGAACTGAGCTTCACATTGATGCCGCTCTTTTTTGCCTGTGCGGCAAATTCCGTGGCAACTTTTTTGGAGTTCCCGGTTTCGGTACCAAACAAAATAGAAATCTTGTTTACCCGGGGCGTTACCTGTGCATCTGCCTGTGCACCTGTTCCATTGGTCTCCGCCGATACCAATCCGGCAATAAATCCATTCATCCATATCAGTTCCTCGCGGGATGACTGGGTAATAAGATCCTGGAATGCTTTTAATCTATGCTCTGCTAACATGGGCTTGCTGATTATTATTAATATTATTTTGTAATGATGCCACGGATTTAAAATACTGTTCCCGCTCCGCGCTGTTCGCTAACCAGGCGAACTGCTCATGCAGGGCCACTACTTTGCCTATGATGACCAGTGATGGAGACAGGAATGACATTTCGCCGAATTGTGCGTTGAAGTCATATATATTAGCCGTATGAACCTGCTGTAAAGGCGTTGTAGCCTGTTCTATTACCGCAATATGTTTGTCGCTGCCAACCCCATACCGGATCAGCCTGGATACGATGCCTTCTACCGTTTCGGCCGACATATAAAATACAAGTGTGTCATTGGTTGCTGCCAGTTGCTGCCAGTACTGGTCGGGAACAATATCGGATTTGTAATAGGTGAGCAACCGCACTGCTGTTGCATATCCCCTTGCTGTTAAAGGAATACCTGCATATGCCGCTGCACCCAAAGCAGCGGTTACTCCCGGTATTATTTCGTATGGAATTTTATTTTCCGCAAGCACCTGCAGTTCATCCAGTATATTGGAGAATATGGATACATCGCCACCTTTGAGGCGAACCACTAACTTTCCGTTCTGTGCATATTGCAGCATAAGCCCGTTGATGGTTTGCTGCGGGGTAGATGCTCCGCGACGGCATTGCTTGCCTACATATATCACTTCCGCAAGCGGATTTACATATTCCTTCAGGATATCGTTGCTCACCAGGCGGTCTGTTAATACGATATCAGCCTGTTGCAGGTAGCGCGCAGTTTTCACGGTAACCAATTCCGGATCGCCCGGACCTGCGGCCGCCAGCACCACTTTTCCGCATGTAGATATTTCTGATGACATGATTAGTTAACTTATTTTGTAGACTTTAAGAAGAAAAAAATATTATTGTCCTGTTTTTGTTGTTTGTGTTATACCGCTCTGGTGCTCTGCAATGGTATTGCCGGGGACACTTTGGGTTAACCACATATTTCCGCCAATGACGCTGTTTTTACCAATTACGGTTTCTCCGCCTAATATCGTTGCACCTGAATAAATAATAACATTGTCTTCTATAGTTGGATGACGTTTGCCTGTTGCTTTTTCCCTGAAAGTACTTAGTGCGCCGATGGTTACTCCCTGGTAAATTTTAACATTCTTCCCTATCACTGTTGTTTCACCTATTACAATACCTGTTCCGTGATCAATAAAAAATGACTCGCCAATAGTGGCGCCCGGGTGTATATCAATACCCGTTTTACTGTGGGCATATTCAGTAAAGAGACGCGGCAGCATTTTTATATGTTGCTTCCACAACTGGTGTGAAAACCGGTAGATGGCTATTGCATAAAACCCCGGATAGGCAATGATTACTTCTTCAGGCGATTGTGCAGCAGGATCGTACTGGAATATAATCTGGGCATCTTTTTGCAGCGTATTGTACAAGCCGGGAACTGCGGCAAAAAAATCGTCACTTGCTGTTTGCGCTGCTTCGCCATCTTTTACCACTTCGTATACTAATGTAGAGAGGTGACTCTTAAGTGATTCAAAGGCTTTCTCCAGTTCATATTGATTCTGCTGCCTTAAACTGGCAGGAAGAAACAATAAGCTGAAAAGATCATCAATAAAAAGTGTGGCCAGGTCCTTATCGGGAATAGCCAGGAAGGTTTTGTTTTTCCTTTCTGCTAATTGCGCTATGAATTTTTTTTGAGACATTTTGACTTTGCGGGCGTATTTTGTTTTGTAGATAAAGCGAAAATCGTTGTATTTCTATTGCTGCTACTGGATCATGCATGCACCTACGGTTACATTACTGGTTTCATCAATTAATATCGCGCCTCCGTTAACGCGTAAATCTTTATAGCTGTCATAAACCACGGGGAGTGCTGTTTTGATCACTACTTTTACAATGTCATTCAGTTCTGCCTGCGCCGGAGCATAATTTTTTTCCAATGAGTTAACATCCATCCGGTAAGCAATCTCCTTTACTACGCTTCTTACGCTTGTACTGTTTATCTGCAGTAAATATTTATTGCCGGGAATCAGTGGTTTGCTGTCCATCCAGCATAAAAGCACTTCCAGCTCCTGCGCGGTTTGCGGCAGATCATTGTTCAGTACAATAACATCGCCGCGGCTAACATCAATATCTTCTTCCAGGTGCAATACAATGGACTGTGTTGCAAATGCTTCATCAACAGGTCTTCCTCCATCTGTTTCTATCGCTTTGATCCTGCTGGTTGCTCCCGATGGTAAAACCGTTATGGCATCGCCCTTTCTGTAAATGCCACTTATAATTTTGCCCGCATATCCACGGTAATCGTGTAACGCTTCCGTTTGCGGACGAATAACATATTGTACGGGAAAACGTGCTTTATCTAAGTTGATGACTTTTTCTACTTCTACATTTTCCAGGAGGTGAAGCAATGACTGCCCTTCGTACCATTGAAACTCAGCGGATCGTTCTACAATATTATCTCCTTTTAATGCGCTGATGGGAATATAGGTAACCTCATTTAATCCCAGGGCCCTGGCCAGTTTAGCGTACTCGATCACAATGTTGTTGTATACATCCTGTGAGTAATCTACCAGGTCCATTTTATTAACGGCAACGATCACCTGCGGCATATTGAGCAGTGATGCAATGATAGAATGGCGGCGGGTTTGTTCAGCAACGCCATTTCGTGCATCAATAAGAATAATGATCAGATCGGAATTGGATGCTCCGGTTACCATATTGCGGGTATATTGAATGTGCCCCGGCGCATCGGCAATAATAAATTTACGTTTGGGTGTAGTAAAATATTTATACGCCACATCAATGGTAATGCCCTGTTCTCTTTCTGCACGCAAACCATCTGTAAGCAGGGCCAGGTCAATGTCACCTTCCGCCCTGTTTTTGGTTTGCTTTTCAATGGCTTCCAACTGATCAACCATTATGTTTTTACTGTCGTATAGTAAACGTCCTATCAGTGTACTTTTGCCATCGTCCACACTTCCTGCTGTTATAAATCTCAATATGTCCATTAATATTATTTGTAGTTTCTTGTTTATCGTTTAAAGTTCCTTACCACTTACCACTTAAAAATATCCATTTTTCTTCCTGTCTTCCATAGCCGCTTCCGACACCTTATCATCAATTCTTGTTTCTCCGCGTTCACTTGTTTTGGTGGCAATAATTTCGCTGATAATATCCTCGATGGTTGAAGCATTTGAAGCCACTGCGGCTGTACAGGTCATGTCGCCCACAGTGCGGTAGCGTACTTTTTTCTGTACAATTATATCCGTTTCGTCAATTCGTATAAAGTCGGATATCGCCACGTATTGTCCTTCATATTCCAGCACTTCACGGTCATGCGCAAAATAAATGGAGGGTAATTCTATTTTTTCGCGGCGTATATAGTTCCATACGTCCAGTTCTGTCCAGTTGCTGATAGGAAACGCTCTTACATTCTCACCTTTATGAATTTTGCCATTATAAGTGTTCCACAATTCGGGCCGCTGGCGTTTGGGATCCCATTGTCCAAACTCATCACGAACAGAAAATATTCTTTCTTTCGCCCTTGCTTTTTCTTCGTCTCTGCGGGCGCCACCTATGCAAACGTCAAACCCAAACTCTTCAATAGTATCTAACAATGTATAGGTTTGTAGCTGGTTGCGGCTGGCAAACTTTCCTTTTTGTTCAGTAAGCCTTTTTGCTTTAATGGTGTCTTCTACATGACGCACGATCAGCTTTTCTCCGATCTGCTCTGCCAGGTGATCCCGGAATTGTAAAGCTTCGGGGAAATTATGACCGGTATCAATGTGCACCAGCGGAAAAGGAAATTTGCCGGGACGAAATGCTTTGAGGGCAAGATGCACCAGTGTAATAGAATCTTTTCCCCCGCTGAACAATAAGGCAGGTTTTTCAAACTGTCCCGCCACTTCACGAAAAATATGTATAGATTCCGATTCCAGTTCGTCCAAATAATCCAAATGGTAATTATTCATATGTTTCAGTTAATTACGTTAAAGTTAAAGTACATTCTCACATTTCCATATTATCACATTGTCACATTTTCACATTCTCACATTTTCACATTTTCACATTCTCCTCATGCACATGCAGTCCGCACTCTTTTTGTGCTGCATCTTCCCACCACCATCTGCCGGCGCGAAAATCCTCACCAGGCTTAATGGCCCTGGTGCACGGTGCACAGCCAATGCTTACAAAGCCCCTGTCGTGCAAAGGATTGTAAGGAATATTATTGGTATTGATAAACGCCCTTACTTCATTTGTTGTCCAGTGAAGCAACGGATGATATTTTACGATATTATTGGAAGCGTCCCATTCTATTTGCTGCAAGTCGTTGCGATTGGGTGAGTGTTCGGCACGTATGCCGGTGATCCAAACTTTTTTATTTTTAAGTGCTCTTTGCAACGGCTCTACTTTGCGGATAAAGCAGCATTGTTTGCGGTTGTCAACCGACTCATAAAAGCTATTGGGACCTTTTTCGGCAACAAATTGCTGGAGTGCAGAACCATCGGGATAATAAGCTGTGATAGGCTGATTGTATTTTTCTAATGTGCGGCTCCAGGTAGAATACGTTTCAGGAAACATGCGACCGGTATCTAACGTAAATACCTGTACATTGAGCGCTTCAGTAAATATAACGTGAGTGACCGCCTGATCTTCCCAGCTAAAGCTTGTAGAAAAAACCACGTCGCCGGGATAGCGCTCCGATATGTCACGGAGATTTTGGATGATATCCGGCGTTTGTGTAAGTTGGGAAATTCTTTGAATTTCGCTTTGAGTAATCGTTTGAGTCATAATATACTAAAATTGATAGTACGTAAAAACATCCGTTGATACTATTTTCTCCCGGGGTTGCGCTGAAATATTACAGCCAACAACAACAGCAACGATATTTTTTATTGATTACCATCAAAGCGATATGATTACCCTATTAAACTGGTGGACAAAGATAGTATAGAAATTTATATGGCCAATTTATTTCAAAAACAATTTGCATTTTTTTTTGATTATTAAATTAATTTGATCTTATCTTTGCGCCAGTTCTTATTATTATTACTTATCAAGAAAGGCTGAGGGACTGGCCCAGCGAAGCCTTGACAACCTATTTCATACCGCAATTGTTGCAGTGTGAGAAAAGGTGCCAATTCCATTTCCGCTCACGCGGAGCAGATAAGTCGGATGAAAAGCTGATTACTCTTAAACTGGTTATACTATCAAAGCTCTTCCCGCTGCTGCCGGAAGGGCTTTTTTATTTGCTGATCGCCGGAAAGCACTTGCTAATGGCTGTTGGTTACTTTGTCTTATTTCTTGCAGGTATAATTTATATAGAACAAAATTTGTTTGCCTGCCGGCTCTCCGTTGGAGTGATCGTCCATTGATTTGCAGTTGCAGGTGAATATTGGTTTGGTGGGTATATGGCAAAACTTTACGCACAAAAAATTGGGAATGATGGTAAAGTCTATTAATTTTACCAACTACATAAAGTTGTATGTTATCAGCAACAGTAAATAGTGTATATTTTAACAACGCATGCCCGTGCATTAGGCGCTGTTGTTGTATGCCGTAAGGCATACCATCTGACATATAACCCCACTCCAGGTTGTTTACCGCTTTGCAGTATTCACAGCATTTCGATTTTGTATATTTAATATTTATCATTACTTAATAAATTAATTTTCCATGAGCAACTATCGTTTTGAGACCTTACAACAACACGCCGGTCAGGAAGCTGATCCTGTAACGAAGTCGAGGGCAGTGCCCATTTATCAAACAACCGCTTTTCAGTTTGATAATACGGAGCATGCAGCCAATCTTTTTGGACTGAAAGAGTTTGGTAATATTTATACGCGCATCATGAATCCTACCACCGATGTGTTTGAAAAAAGAATCGCGGCATTGGAGGGGGGCGTAGCTGCGGTAGCAACGTCATCGGGCCAGGCGGCGCAGTTGCTGGCTATACATAATATTATACAGGCAGGGGAGAACTTTGTAACCAGTTCACATTTGTACGGAGGTACCTATAACCAGTTTAAAGTAGCGTTTAAGCGCCTCGGTATAGAAGCACGCTTTGCGGATGTTAATGATATTGAAAGTTTTGCAAAAGCCATTGATAAAAATACCAGGGCTATTTATCTCGAAACGATTGGTAATCCCAGCTTAAGTATACCCGATTTTGAAAAATTTTCGGCATTGGCCAAAGAATACGATCTCCCGCTCATTGTTGACAATACCTTCGGTGCAGGCGGTTATCTTTTCCGTCCTATTGAATGGGGTGCTAACATAGTGGTAGAATCTACTACAAAGTGGATCACTGGTCATGGTACAACCATTGGCGGAGTAATAGTGGATGGCGGAAATTATAACTGGAATAATGGTAAGTTTCCTCAGTTCACCGAGCCGAGTGAAGGATATCACGGATTAAAATTCTGGGATGTTTTTGGTGAAGGCAACCCGTTGGGTTTACCCAATATTGCTTTTGCTATTCGCGCAAGAGTAGAAGGTTTAAGAGATCTTGGTACCTGCCAGAGTCCTTTCAACGCGTTCCTCGGTTTGCAGGGATTGGAAACACTTTCACTGCGGGTAGAGCGCCACGTGCAAAATGCGCTTACATTGGCTAAGTGGCTGGAGTCACATCCCCAGGTAGAATTTGTATTGTATCCGGGTTTGGAAAGCAGCCCTTATCGTGCGCTGGCTAAGAAATACCTGACCAACGGATCTGGTGCTATTTTAAACTTTGGTATTAAAGGTGGAAAAGAGAATGGCCGCAAGTTTATAGATTCCCTGCAACTGATAAGTCACCTTGCCAATATGGGAGATACTAAAACATTGGCCATTCATCCTGCATCTACTACCCATGAGCAATTATCGGATGAAGATCAGAAGGCTGCCGGGGTTGAACCCAACCTGGTGAGGATAAGCGTAGGTATCGAGCATATTGATGATATAATAGCAGATTTTGAACAATCATTTGAGAAAGTGTTTGGTTCTAAACATGCACTTAATTAGAAACAATGAAACGTGAAACCTGAAAATTTCACGTTTCCTTTTTATGTTATAAACACAAATGCAATAAAGTTAGTTGCTACAAATATGTCTACACAGGTGTATACACATACAGAACCTTTTATACTGGAAAGCGGAGAAACCATTTCCCAATATCATTTGGCCTATACAACATTGGGCCGGCTCAATGCCAGGAAGGATAATGTAGTATGGGTTTTTCATGCGCTCACTGCCAATAGCAATCCAACAGACTGGTGGCCCGGATTGGTAGGCGAAGGAAAATTTTTTGACCCCGCCACCTGGTTCATTATTTGTGTAAACATGCCGGGGAGCTGTTATGGCAGCATTGGCCCGCTGGAAATTAACCCGGCAACCGGTGAGCGTTGGTATCACGATTTTCCGCTGTTCACCACGCGTGACATGGTAAGAACTTACCGTTCTTTAAGAGAACATCTCGGTATCAAAAAAATACATACAGGTATCGGAGGTTCTATGGGCGGGCAGCAATTGTTAGAATGGGCGATAGAAGAACCGGAACTGTTTGAACATGTAATTGCATTGGCCACCAATGCGCAGCATTCACCCTGGGGAATAGCTTTCAATGCCTCACAACGCATGTGTATAGAAACAGACGCCACGTGGAAAGAGAAAATACCCGAAGCGGGTTTACAGGGTATGAAGGCGGCGAGAAGTATTGCGCTGCTCAGCTATAGGAATAATAATACGTATAATCTCACTCAACCCAGGGATAAAAAAACAGCCTGGCCTGTTTCGCATCCTTTTGGCGGAGAGGCGGCTGAAAGTTATCAACGCTACCAGGGCGAAAAATTAGCCAAACGTTTTAATGCATTCAGCTATTATCGCCTTAGCCAGGCAATGGATGCGCACGATGTGGGAAGGGGAAGAAACTCCGTAGAGGAAGCCCTGGGACGCATACGCGCTAAGACTTTAGTGATCGGCATTACCAATGACCTTCTTTTTCCGCCGGATGAGCAGAAAAAAATTGCGGATCATATTCCGGGAGCTGAATATCACCTGATAGAATCGGCTTATGGCCACGATGGATTTTTGCTGGAGTATGAAAAAATTGAACAGATACTGAGATCTTTTATAAAGGGAGACCAGGTGAGTTATTTAAAAATTGTAAATCAGTAAATACATGAACATGCAGCGGCAGTTGAATATTGGATTATTTGGTTTTGGAGTGGTGGGAGAGGGGCTGTACAAGGTGCTTGAACAAACGCCTTCGCTACAGGCAACTATAAAAAAAGTTTGTATAAAAAATCCCGGTAAAAAACGAAACGCTCCTGCCGCGTTGTTTACTACAAACAGGTTTGAATTGCTGAATGATCCGGACATTAACGTAATTGTAGAAGTGATCAATGAATCTGAACCGGCATTTGAAATTGTATCTGCCGCATTAAAAAATGGTAAAGCTGTAGTTAGCGCCAGCAAAAAAATGATCGCGGAACATCTTCCCGAAATACTGGCACTGCAAAAGCAATATGATCAGCCTTTTTTATGTGAATCGGCAGCCTGCGCTTCCATACCGGTAATAAGAAACCTGGAAGAATATTATGATAATGATTTGTTGCACTCCATAAGGGCTATTGTAAATGGGTCTACTAATTTTATCCTCACTAAAATGTTTGAAGAAAAGCTTGATTTCAAACAGGCTTTAATACTGGCGCAGCAATTGGGATTTGCCGAAGCAGATCCTTCGTTAGACGTAGATGGCTGGGATGCATTGAACAAATGGACTTTTTTGCTTACCCACGCTTATGGTATTGTTGAAAAACCCGAAAATATTGTTTTTAATGGCATTCAAAACATTAAACTCAGTGATGCTGCTGTAGCGAGAGAAAGAAATTATGAAATAAAATTAGTGGCCCAGGCTAAAAAATTGAATAATGGCAAAGTGGCTGCTTTTGTATTGCCGCAGTTTGTAACACACGATGATCCACTGGCATTTGTAAAGAATGAATTCAACGGAGTGGTTATTGAAAGTAGCTTTGCCGACAAACAGTTTTTTTATGGTAAAGGCGCCGGAAGCTTCCCCACGGCTTCAGCGGTGCTGAGCGACATCTCGGCGCTCAGGTATGATTACCGCTATGAGTATAAAAAGCTTTATTATCACAATCCTCCTGAGCTTACCAACGATTTTTACATCCGCACCTACGTGAGTTTCGACGACTGGAAGAATATCCCACGTGAAAAATTTGAGTGGATTGAGGAATGGCATGCGGGTGAACGTAAATATCTTTCAGGTGTATTGCATTTTAACAACCTGAAAAATGTTTCCTGGTGGAAGGAGAATAATGTTTCACTTATTCTCACACCCGATGCTATTATTGAAGATATAGAAATACGAAAGCTCAAAAAGAAAAGCCTTGAACTGGCAGGAATTGTGGATTAGCTGCATTAACATCACCCGGTGTGAAAAAAATTACTCAATAACGGACTTTTTTAAATGGTTTTATGCTCATTTCTTATTGGCATAGTATTCGTTTTTTTTACAGAAAACAAATGTTATGGATGAAATTAATGAAGAACAGTAAATAAGCGAACAGCAAAACGTTTCAATTGCTAAAGCCTGAAACGCTTTGCCTGCAGGCTTCATCCCTTTATTAAGGGCATCGAAAGAAGGTCTTTGCTGTTAACCAGCACTTCAAGAAAATAGTTGCCGGGGGCCATGGTTCCGGTTCCATCCAGTTCGTATGTGTTTAACCCTTCACTGCCGGTACCTTTTCTTTTAATAATCTCCCTCCCTTTTTCATCAATAACTTTCATAACAATATAGGCGCGGTTTTTCAGTTGTACATTAATGTGCAGGTCTTTTAAAACTGTATTTGGCGTTACACTTACCATGTATAAGTCATCCGAATTATACAATTGTACCACCATTGTTTTCGAGTATTGCACGTTACCCTTATTGTCTGCAATTTTTAAACGGTAGTAATTGGTATTCCGCAGCGGGTTCTCGTCCGATAATGCGAATTCAGCTATTTTTTTATTGTCCGAAAGGGTAGCTATGGCTGAAAAGCGTTTGCCATTGCTGCTGCGTTCCACTATAATATTATAGCAGCAATTGCTTTTTATTTTGCAGAAAAGATCAATCTTTTTATTTTCCGCCGATTGCCCGCTAAAAGAGAGTATTTCTACATTTGCAGGAGGATCTAATGTTTCAATGGTGCTTTTCGGGGGGGGAGAGTCAGATGCATTTGCTGTAAAAGGCACAACGGTCAATAATATACAACTGCAAACGATAATTGAAATATTCCCGGTAATACGTTTCATGGTCTCATATTTTAGTTGAGGAATACAGGTATGAACAAGGATGATTTCCTGGTTACCGGTTTGATCAAAGGAGATAGAAATATGAGATTAAAACAAGAGATTGAGAAGTGGTGTTTCAGGGATAAAGATAACTTAACTATTTCAGAACACCCGGGATTAGATAGCCTGGGTATTCTTGCTGCTTACTTTAAAAGGTACGACATCTTATTGAATGTGCAGCAACGGAATAAATAATATTGAACCTTTTTTAAAGGCCCCTTAGACAAGGGGCCTTTTTCCGATTAGGAATTCACAACCTCTATAAACTTTTTCAAAATTTTTTTATAAGGACAGGGAAACTGCTTTGCTGAAGGTATATCCCTCACTGGTATCTACCTGTTTAATTCTGTACATTAAGCTTTTCCCTTTTACGCCTTTGAGCTCATCTTTAAACTTATAATTTTTCACGTTGTTGCTGTCATCTAATGTAAATACGATAGCAATTGTTTTAAAATCCTCACCGTTCGTACTTCTCTGAATTTCAAATTGCTTATTGTTTTTTTCGGTTAAAGTAGACCAGTTGATTTCCGCCCTGTTTTTTACTCGCTTAACGGTCAGGTCTTCAAAATTGACGGGAAAATCAATCGCTGCTTTATTGGCAATGGCAGCAGAAGACGGTGGAGCAATATAATTGAGCACGCCCGCTTTAGCATATCCGAAAAGGAGCGTTGCAGCAGCTATATAAATCAATACGAGCAACTTTTTCATTTTTATAGATTTAAGAGGTGGTCAAATCTTTTTGCGCTCACAGGTGGAATTCGGATGGCTTTTGTACTGTGATATTGAAAAAGTGGATTATGATGCTACAGCATTACTGCTTATGGCTGTAAACAGGATAAGGATGATTATGGTTAAAAAAAGAATAGTTGATTGAAGCCGGAAAATACAATTCCAAAATGGCAGTTCGCGGATCAGGAAGTTTGGCTTTTTTCAGGAAGTTCCCCGCGTGCCGGTCGTATCTGCCGGGGTGGATTGTTAAAACAAAAATAGGGCATGCAATGTAATAAAAGCAGGTTTATTGTGCGTTTTTTGTTGATATAAATCAATTAATAAAATCACAGCAGATGAGCATGCGCCATCACCCATAGCGTCAATAATTTACGCATATCCGCGGCTGTTATATATCATTTCGGGAAACGAAAAAAGGATGCCGTTTTAAAGCATCCTTTTTGAGGTACCGGCTTATAGTTATTAGCCTTCAGCTACCGGTTAATGATGTCTTACGATGGACTATTTATTCTCTCTCTTCTCACCTTTCACTTCTCATTTCTCACCTCTCACTTTCACGCCTGGCATCTCTCCTATACATATCTTGTTACGCCTGGCACAGCTACGGGGTAAAACCCATCCGCATTGGGAACAACCGGCGGCATCGCTGCCCAGTCGTATTCTTTGGGATGAATGTCTATGCCTGAATTAATGGCTTTATCCCATTCAATGACCTGTCCGCTATAAGTAGCCATACGGCCAAGTATAGACGTCATGGTGCTTTTGGCCCCGAGTTCGGCATCCCAGAATTTAAACTGCCCTTTGGCTATCGCTGCAAACAGTTCATCATGTTCTGTTTGATACGGGTTGTTTTCGGTTTTCCGGTCAAACTGGTAAAGTACTTTTCCTTTATGATCCACGATATTAGCGGCGCCGGCAAATATTTTTCCTTTTGTGCCTATCAGCAGCTCATCCACTTTGCTCATGGTTTTAGGCTGGTGGCGGCACTGGCTGTTAAGGATAGAGCCATCGGCATAATGAAATTCCACAAAGTGATGATCGAATATCTCACCGTAGTCTTTTCCCTTCCTCACTTCTCTTCCACCCATGCCCTGGGCTTTAACCGGGTAGCTGCCTTTAAACCAGTTGATCACGTCAATATTATGAATATGCTGTTCAGTAATGTGGTCGCCGCAAAGCCAGTTAAAATAGTACCAGTTGCGCATCTGGTATTCCATTTCAGTTTGTCCTTCCTTACGGGGATGAACCCACACGCCATCACCATTCCACCAGGCTTGTGCAGATGTAATATCGCCGATAGCGTCTTTGCGTTTGAATAATTCACGGTAAGAATTTTGATAATGTCTTTGCAGGCCTACCACTACGTTCAGTTTTTTCTGTTTGGCAATGGTTGCTGCAGCCAGTATTTTTTGTACACCTGCCGGATCTGTTGCCACTGGTTTTTCCATGAAGATGTGTTTACCCTGCTTAACGGCTTCTTCAAAATGTATGGGCCGGAAACCCGGAGGCGTAGCCAGTATTACCACGTCGGCCAACGCTATTGCTTTTTGATACGCATCAAAACCAACAAATTTTCTGTCCTGCGGAACGTCAATGCGTTTGGCATCTATTTCTTCCGAAATGGCTTTGTATGAATTGTCGAGCCTGTCCTGGAACGCGTCCGCCATCGCCACCAGCTTTACATTTTGTTTGGTAGATAAAGCCTGGGTAGCGGCTCCTGTTCCCCTGCCGCCGCAACCTACCAGCGCTATTTTTATAGTGTCATCTGCACCGGAAAAGTAATTGGCTTTTGAAAACAACGGTGCAGCCAGTAAACCTCCCGCAAGAAGAGAAGAATTTTTTACAAATTCTCTCCGGGTTGATTGATTTGAAGAATTATTCTTATTCATACAACTTGTTTTATGTGAGCAATCATTTGTTTAAATACTTGTTATAAAATGTTTCCGCTTCCTCTGCTGTGGGTTGTTTTTCGGGCCGCACGATCCTGAATCCTGCAAACATGGCATCGGTGAGCCACCAGCGGCTCCTGGGTATCTGGGGGTCTCGTTTGTTCCATGAAGATTCCGAATGCTGGCGGTTTGCACTTCTTAATTCTGCGGGATCATCTAAATAGCTTCCGCCTCTTATACTCCTGGGATAACGGGTCGCGGGCGGTGTAAGCGGGTCGGTAGCATCGTCACCCAATTTTTCAAAATATTTTTCGTCGTATTGATCCAGCGTCCATTCCGATACATTGCCCAGCATATCATATAAGCCGAGGGCATTGGGCTGTTTTTCCCCAACTTTATGATACTTGTTTTTGCTGTTACCTTTAAACCATGCGTATTTGCCCAGTTCTTTGGGGTTATCGCCAAAAGGATAAACCGTTGTGCTGCCGGCCCTGCAGGCATACTCCCATTCCGCCTCTGTAGGCAGACGATAAAAAATGCCCGTATTTTTATACAGCCAGCGGCAAAACATCAATGCCGCATCCTGGCTCATGCTGTTAACGGGGAAACCTCCTGTTTTGCCCATTCCCCAGCTAAGATCTATATATTGCGGAGTGGGCCGCGTTACCGCATCCACTTCGGAGCCAACGGGTGTGCCCTCATCGCGGAAAAAAGCATCAAATATATCGTGCGTTACTTCGTATGCGCCCATCCAGAAAGAAGAAACCGTTACTTTTTTAGCAGGAATTTCATCAGGTTGCTTTGCATTATCCGCGGCGTTACTGCCCATGGTAAATGATCCCCCCTGAACAGGAACCATTTTTAAATTATACTGTGTGCCGGGAACTTGTTGATCATAAGCCTTAAAATCCTGTTGGGTACCGTTTTGCGCATATGTAATAAATGTCAGATTGATCAATATGCACGCTAATCCAAGCTTTCTCACTATAAGTAATCTTTTTATGTGAAGGAAAGGTAAGAAAAGAATCAATAACAGCATTCATTTTCTTCCTGTGCAGGCAATTTACAGAACAGGGGCATTATTGCTGTTCTGTGCTGTCCTGTGCCATCAGGATCGCCAAATTCAGTTTTACGATAAAGCATTTACCTGTTTCACAAACCTCAACTATAGCAGGCTGGATGAAGCATTCTCTATTATTATACGAAAACAAGAAAGGATTATTGGAAATAGTGGGCGTATATTGACAAAGACTTAGTAACAGCAAGGCACAGGTCTGGCTAACCACAAAGCAATGCTACTAAACCTGCGGTAGTGTGTGCTTCATAAACAGTTCAATAACCTTGTTGCAGCACAAGTGAGTGACACAACTAAAGCCCAATAGTAGCACCACAGCTAAGTACACACCTTACAACCCTATGCCTTACACTCATACCCCTAAGCCTTACGCCATATACCCCACACCAAAGCTGAATGCTGATGGCTCATAGCTGACAGCCCAAGCTCACAGCACCCTATATCCCGCTGCCCGGAACACCTGAAAGACGGGTATCACAAAAATGTTTTAATTATTGATGCGGTTTGTCCTATTTTTAAACCTCAAACCATATTGAATATGCAACGCAGAAATTTTTTACAAAAAGGGATTTTAGCCGGGGCTTCTACTTTGGTGGGATCGGCTGCTTTTGCCACCGGAAATAAAAATGAAAAGGGAAAAGGGCCCCTGGCGGAAAAAACGTTTAACCTCAATTACGGTCCGCATGACGGCATGTTCAAAAATAGCGGCGGTAATGATTTTATTGACCAGATCAAATACATGTACGACCAGGGCTTTCGCTCCATTGAAGACAATGGTATGACCGGAAGAAGTACAGACCAGCAAACCAAAATTGGTGAAACGCTTGCTAAACTGGGGATGACAATGGGCGTTTTTGTAGTGCCTAAGGGCGGCAATAGTCAAAACACACTTGCTGCCGGTAAGCAGGAGTATCTTGATATTTTTTTAAAGGGCTGCCGCCAGTCGGTGGAAGTAGCCAAGCGTGTAAATGCAAAATGGGTAACCGTAGTGCCTGGCGATTTTGAACGGAATTTACCCATCGGCATTCAAACCGGTAATGTAATTGACGCGCTCAAACGGGGTGCGGAAATCCTGGAGCCTCATGGTATTATCATGGTGCTGGAACCCCTGAGCGATACGCCCAATCTTTTTCTGCGCACATCAACGCAAACCTATGAAATCTGCAGGGGTGTAAACAGCCCTTCCTGTAAAATACTCTATGATATTTACCACATGCAGAAAAATGAAGGAAACCTCATCAGGCATATAGAATTAACCTGGCCGGAAATTGCTTATTTCCAGATCGGCGACAATCCCGGCAGAAAGGAACCTACTACAGGCGAAATCAATTATAAGAATGTATTCAAATACATTTATGATAAAGGTTATCGGGGTGTTATGGGTATGGAGCATGGCAATTCCAAACCCGGCAAAGAAGGAGAACAGGCGTTGATCAAAGCATACAGGGAGAGTGATAATTTCCTGTAAGCAGATAATTATTTTTCCGTTTCTCCCGCTTCTTCTATTTTTTCGTCTTCCACATTGGTAAGTACAACGTCCGACATTCGTTTCATTGGGTTGGAGCGGTTTTGCGCGTATTCGTATTGCTGTTGCAAAATATCAACCGCGGTGTATATGGATTGCCGGAAGGATGATTCATCGGCTTTGTTTTTCCCTGCAATGTCAAAAGCAGTGCCGTGGTCGGGAGAAGTTCTAACGCCAGGCAAACCAGCCGTGTAATTGATGCCCTCGCCTTTTGCCAGCGATTTAAAAGGAATCAGCCCCTGGTCGTGATACATGGCCAATACGGCATCAAATTTTTCATGGCTTCCCCTGGCAAAAAATGCGTCTGCGCTATACGGTCCAAAAGCAAGTATATTATTGTGTTTGGCTTCCTTGATCGCCGGTTTTATTTGCTCTTCTTCTTCCTTGCCAACAAGCCCTTCGTCGCCTGCATGCGGGTTAAGTCCAAGCACGGCAATTTTGGGTTTATCTATGCCAAAATCTTTCCGCAGGCTTTCTTTTAATATAATTAATTTTTTAAGAACAGCCTGTCGTGTTATTTGCCGGGCAATATCTTTTACGGGCACATGTTCTGTTACCAGCCCTACGCGCATATTATCGGCGCACATGAGCATCACTACATCATCCACCTCAAAAAATTGTTTTAAAAAAGGAGTATGTCCACTGAAATTGAATTCGGGCGACTGCACGTTTTTTTTATGAAGAGGGGCTGTAACTAAGGCCTGGATATGTTTGGCTTTTAAGGCCTGCACTGCTGCCTGGAGTGATCTTACAGCATACTTACCACCGGCATCCGTTAACTGGCCAGGGGTGATATTCACTTCTTCTTCCCAGCAGTTGTATAAATTTACCTGTCGTGGATAAGGCCTTGCGGGGTCTTTCAGGTTTTGAAAACTGAAAGTGGATTCCGGCAATGTTTTCCTGTAAAAATTGATCAGTTTGTTGGAGGCAAAAATTACAGGTGTACAAACATCCAGCATCCTGCTGTCGGAAAAAGTTTTAATGATCAATTCTATTCCAATACCATTAATATCGCCGCAGGAAATACCAATAGCCGGTTTGCTGTTCGGATTTGACATACTATGCTGAGTTAATGCGCGAATTTACGGGATTGTAACTGGTTTTCGTATTTTTAGGCTTTCCAATGTATACATTAAAGAAATCATTAGGCCAGCATTTCCTGCGCGATGAAAATATGGTGCTCAGGATCATAGCTGCATTGCAGGAGCGGCCTTTCCGGCAATTGCTGGAAGTGGGCCCTGGCGGAGGTGCTCTCACCAAACACCTCATTCAATTACCCGGTGTGGCATTTAAGGCAATAGAATTGGATGAGGAAAAGATACGCTTTCTTGAAAATAGCTGGCCGGAAATAAAAGGAAAGCTCATCCACAAAAGTATCCTGGATGCAGACCAGCCGTTTGAGGGGAAGTTTACTGTGGTGGGCAATTTCCCATATAACATCTCTTCGCAAATCCTTTTTAAAATATTAGACTGGAAGAAAGATGTGGAAGGGATGCTGGGTATGTTTCAAAAAGAAGTGGCACAGCGCATAGCCTCAAAACCGGGTAATAAGGTATATGGCATTTTGAGTGTGCTGGTGCAGGCTTTTTTTGAGGTAGACTATTTATTCGAAGTGCATGAACAATGTTTTACGCCACCACCAAAAGTAAAGAGTGCTGTTATTCGTTTAAGGCCAAAAACTGAACCGCTGCAAATCCATGATGAAAAACAATTTTTTTTACTGGTGAAAACCGCGTTCAATCAAAGACGCAAGACCCTGCGCAATGCCGTTAGGAATTTGTTTGATGAAGAAACGTTGAAAAACCCGATTTTTGACAAAAGAGCCGAGCAGTTAAGTGTAGCCGATTTTGTGGAGCTGGGATTTATGATGAGGAGATAGAAGCGCAAGTGGTAAGTGGTAAGTGGCAAGTGGTAAGCAGTGAATAGTGAACAGGCAATGGCCAATAATTGGTTTCAGTTATTCACTATTCACTTTCACCTTTCACCTTTCACCTTTCACCTCTCACAATTCACTATTGACAATTCACAATATAATATATGAGAAAGGTAATTGTTACAGCAAAAGCACATCCGTACCTGTTGGATACCCTGCAACAAAAAAATTATACAGTGGTTTATTCTCCGCAGATCACTTATGAAGCGCTAAGAGATGAGATAAAAGATGCTGAGGGCTTAATTGTTACCACCCGGCTTAAGATTGATAGATCAATATTGGATAACGCGGCCCGGTTAAAATGGATCGGTCGTTTGGGCAGCGGTATGGAACTGATAGATGTTGGATATGCTGAATCGAAGGGTATACAATGTGAAAGCAGTCCCGAAGGAAACCGCAACGCGGTGGGTGAGCATGTGCTGGGCGTATTGCTGTCGCTGATGAATAAAATTTGCAGCAGCCGGCAGGAAGTGGCCGAAGGCAAATGGATAAGAGATGCGAACAGGGGAACGGAACTTACAGGCAAAACAGTGGGAATTATTGGTTTTGGCAATGCCGGCGGCGCTTTTGCCAAACTGCTTTCTTCATTTGATGTTGAAATACTGGCCTATGATAAGTATAAATTTGGTTTTGCCAGCGGGAGGGTACATGAAGCCGGCCCTGAACAAATAGCCCGTTATGCCGATGTGATCAGTTTGCATGTACCCTTAACGGATGAAACATTTCACATGGCCAATGACGCTTTTTTCGATTCATTGCAGCGAAAACCTTATTTTTTAAATGCCTGCCGCGGAAAGGTGCACGATAGCAAAGCTGTTATTAATGCGCTGAAAACCAATAAAATTTCGGGTGCGGGGCTCGACGTACTGGAAAATGAGAAATTGGATACGTACACGGCCCAGGAAAAAGAGCAATTGAACTGGTTATCGGCGCAGCCCAACGTAATCGTAACACCGCATATAGCAGGTTATAGCCATGAAGCCTTCTATAAGATGTCGAAAGTAATACTCGAAAAGCTGAGTATTTAGGGATCAATATTTACACCTCGCATCCTTGGGGTGCATTTCAAATTTTCACTTATGCAGCACTTTCCGGTCGGTGAGACACCGAATGGCAGGGGACTCTGCAGGCGGGTGGCGACACCCGCCTACGAAAATTTAAAATGCACCCCATCCTTGTTCGGCATGATTTTTTTACTACTTTTGCCTATAATACAATTGCAACGCTTCAGACGACCGTTTGGAGCGTTGTTATTTTTTTATTTTTAATTAACTAAAAAGAAGTCGGCCATGAGTGAAGTAATGTACGTTACGCACGAAACACTGGAACAACTGAAAAACGAGCTGCAAAAGATGAGAGGCGTGGACAGACCTGCTGCTTCAAGAGCTATTGCAGAGGCGCGTGAAAAGGGCGATTTGAAGGAAAATGCCGAATATGATGCAGCCAAAGAGGCGCAGGGACTACTGGAGGCAAGGATCGCCAAACTGGAGGGCGAAATTGCCAATGCACGTATTATCGAGATTGACAGCATTGATACCAGTAAAGTGAGTATACTCACCAAAGTAACTTTAACCAATCTCAATACAAAGAAAACCGTAACCTACCAGGTGGTTTCCGAAAAAGAAGCTGATCTTAAAGTGGGAAAAATATCCATCACCTCTCCCATCGGCCAGGGTATTCTTGGTAAACAAGTGGGTGAAGTAGCTGAAGTAAGAGCCCCCGCAGGCTTATTGAAATTCAAAATAGAAGAGATTGCTATTTAACCAGATATTCTGCAAATTGTGTAAAGAAGGCGGGTAATACCGCCTTTTTTGCAGGGGAAATGTGCCTGCAGGATGCCGGATTTTGCCTCAAACCGGATACCTGTACTGTCGGCGGGAGAAATCTGTCAGGAATTAATACCTGATAGAGCACCCGGAGCTATATTTCGGGATTTAAAAAAATCTTATACACAATGATAAAAAATCTATAATTTGTGTTATTCATATACCAAACTACTGCCTGAAAAAGATTGTAGCCATATTTATGCTTGCCGTATACCTGTTTAATCTTGCAGGTTATTCCCTTGTTTTTCGCTTGATGATCAGCCACAGCAGCAGGCAAACGTCTGCCGCCATTGACAGCGGCGGGTATTCCGATGCTCAACTGGTGGATGTAAAAATACCCGTACTGCTCCCCTATAGTACCAACTGGAGCGATTATGAACGGTGCGACGGGGAAGTGGAATATAGAGGTATTTATTACCAATACGTAAAACGCAAAATATACAACGATACGCTACACCTGCTTTGTTTGCCCGATTTTAAACGCACCTGTTTATAGAGCGCTGAAGAAAATTATGCGCGGCAGGTAAATAATGTAAATACTTCTTCGGATGAGAAAACAGCGAACCTGTCCGGGAAAAATACAGCGCCATCAGAATACGATCAACCCCAGATGCATTATACTCTCTTTGCTATTCCTTCTGCTATACCTTCATTTTATCGTTTTATCTCTCCGTTTTTAACAGATACCGACAGAGACTGTTTGATCCATCCTCCCGATGGCTTAGCCTGATTTTCCTTATTTTATTGTTGCTTCTCCGGCATCAAAGGGTTTACAGTTTCGTTCCGTCATGAACATGGTGTGAACTGAGCCCTTGAATATCCATAATTCATCAATCCTGATATACATGCCTTATATAAAATTGGAATCGCACCTCCCCGGTATTACCGGCTTGCTGGAGTATCGTAAGGATTCGGCGCAGCCTATCCGGGAACTAACACAATTCCTGCTTCGCGGACCTTCCTCTTTGTCGGAAGGTGAAAGAGAACTCATTGCTTCCATAGTAAGTTCCGGTAATGAATGCCGGTTTTGCACTACAGCACATACCGCCGCCGCTAATATGCTTTTGGGTGAAAATGAAACTTCGGCCCGGGTACTCAGCGATATTGCTACGGCGCCTGTAAGCGATAAAATGAAAGCGCTGCTGGTTATTGCCGACAAAGTGCGGGAAAGCGGTAAACTGGTAACGGATGAACTCATTGACGCGGCAAAAACTGCAGGTGCAAGCGATATTGAAATTCATGATACCGTACTGATTGCCGCATTATTTTGCCTGTATAACCGCTATGTTGACGGGTTGAACACTTTTGCGCCCAACGATCCGCAGTATTATGAAAACCTTGCCGGCCGTATTGTACATCATGGATATACCCGGCTCCCGGAAGGGTATGATCATTTAAAAAAAACCATTTCTTCCTGAACTTAACAAACCAACTGCAATGAAAATTTTTCTTATTTTATTTCACTATTGTCCGACTAAAATATAAGCAAAAGATATGAAAAAGGGCAGTTCGGTA
>CALKHN010000077.1 GCA_937991535.1 uncultured Sphingobacteriales bacterium | reverse complement strand
ACAGTAAAGGGTTACACGACATTTTAACCCGACTTTAGTCGGACAATAATGATAAAAAATATTTATTAATTACATTATATAGGCTGCATAATATTAAGAAGTGATTAATAAAATATAACAAAATAAATCATGAAAAAAAACCAAAGCTATCTTGGATTATTTTTATTGAATAATAAAAGATTATTATGTAATCATAAAAAAAGAGTTGTTATTTTATCTCAAGGCATTTTTAGCATTATCTATAACCTTATTTTATGTTTATTAATATCTTCTTCTGTTTTTGGGCAAACTTCATTACCCTTCGCTAGTACACCGCTAACTGAAAAAGGGGATCTCTCAGCTATCATGGTTGAACACATTGATAGTTTTTTAATACGCAGGACTGAACAAGTCAGCCAAAACAAGGTTAATTTATGGCATCGCGATTTTTCTTCAGTAGAGGCATTCAATCAGTCAATTTCATCAGAACGGGATTTGTTGAAAAAGCGTTTGGGAGTAGTAGATCAACGGGTGATGGTGCCAAGAATGGACGTGATGACTAATAGCCAGATGAAGCCTCTCGAAATAAAAAGTACGAATTGTATTATCCAGGCAGTCCGCTGGGATGTACTCGAAGGGTTTCCAGGCTTATCAGCTGAAGGGTTGCTTATAGAGCCCAGGGGAAAGGTACACGCCAGAATAGTGCTGATTCCTGATGCGGATATTAAGCCGGAAGTACTCGCCGGACTGAGCAAACCTAATAGCCTTTGTTACGGTATAGGGCGGCAACTCGCTGATTTTGGCTGTGAGGTATTAATTCCGGTATTAGTCAACCGGAATGATACCTTTTCGGGGAATCCTTCGCTTAATAAGTTTACCAATCAGACACACCGGGAATGGATTTACCGGCAAGGTTTTGAAGTAGGCCGTACTGTGATCGGCTACGAACTGCAAAAGATATTTTCAGCCATTGACTGGATGGAATTAAGGAATAAGAAGGAAGGTAGTCAGGCTCCTTTAGGGGTTGCCGGCTATGGTGAAGGTGGACTGTTGGCTCTTTATGCTGCCGCATTGGATACACGATTTTCAGCTACCCTGGTTAGTGGCTATTTTGATCGGAGGGAAGCCCTCTGGAAAGAACCCATTTACCGCAATGTATTCGGATTACTGGAATATTTTGGTGATGCGGAATTAGCTGCTATGACCTGGCCCCGTCACCTTGTTGTTGAACAATCTGAAACTCCTGAGATTGCAGGCCCCCCTCCTTCAGTTAGTGAGCGTGAGGGCGCTGCACCCGGCAGTCTGTATACGCCGGATATTAATGGTGCTAAAGCTGAATGGAATAGGGCACTATCGTTGCTGCCAGCCGGTAAAGCCAATCTTCAATGGTGTGCAAATGGAGGAGCAAGCTTTAAGCTGCCATTCTCACGCGAAGGGTTGAACGCTTTTGCCAGTGGGTTAAATATTAATATTTCTAAAAAATTCCCTATGTCTTTACATCCTCTTGAAGTATCTGAAGACTGGATTAATACCAGTGAGAGACAGGAACGTACTGTGCGGGGTATGGAGAGAGTAATACAAAGGGAAGTAGTCTTGTGTTATCGAACACGTGAGAAAAATTTCTGGGATTTGCTCAAAGGTGATACCGCGTTGCAGCGACCGGTTAAGGCTGATCTACGCAACAGATTCTGGAATCAGATAGGCAGACTTCCAACCCCATCAATGGCGATGAATCCACGCGCCCGGCTGTGGGGAAAAACGGAAAAATGGACGGGCTATGAGGTTATGCTGGACGTTTGGCCTGGAGTATTTGCCTGGGGGATTTTACTCGTACCCAATGATCTGACGCCCGGTGAAAAACGCCAGGCAGTGGTGTGTCAACACGGACTTGAAGGAACGCCAATGGATGTAGTCACGACCGACCCAAAGTCAGAAAATTTTCACTTTTACAGGGGCTTTGCCTCACGGCTAGCCGACCAGGGCTATGTTGTATTTGCCCCCTCTAATCCGTACAGGGGTGAAAACAAATACCGGGTACTTCACCGAATAGCCAATCCTATTGGTCTTAATTTATTCTCTGTTATTGCTGGCCAGCATCAGCGTATTGTTGAATGGCTTCAACAACTATCTTTTGTTGATCCTGCACGTATTGGTTTTTATGGATTGTCCTATGGTGGTTGTAGTGCTATGCGTATACCAGCGTTGGTACAGGGTTATACCCTTTCTATTTGTTCAGCCAATTTCAATGAGTGGATACGTAAATGTTCCAGCACTGATTATAGTTTTAGTTATATGTTCACGAAATGGTTTGACATGTATGAATGGGACCTGGGCCATACTTTTAGTTATGCGGAAATGGCTGCGCTGATTGCACCTCGTCCTTTCATGGTGGAGCGAGGTTACTATGATGAAGTCGCAAAAGACCAGTGGGTAGGGTTTGAGTTTGCAAAGGTTTATAAGCACTATGATTTGTTAGGGCTGCCGAAATCCACCCATATCGAATATTTTGAAGGACCTCATACGATTCATGGTGTTGGCACCTTTCAGTTCCTTGACCGCTTTTTGAAGAAACAACATTATAAACCTTTACTCAAGTAAGAGTTAATTTTTAATTATGCCATTTAAAATTAATATACTAATTGCAAGTTATGAATAGAAGAAAATTCTTAATAAATGGAGTTGGAGCCACATCCGGTATCATAATCTCAACCTCATTTTCTCATTTCCTTACCGGATGTAACAACGAGGATACGCATCTTTTTACTCGCGATGAGGTAATGCAGCATGTTCCAAAAGGACCAGCGGATTGCTTCCGCCAGATCTGCTTTGATATCAATGAAAAGGAAGAATATTCAGAAGCTGTACTGAACACCTTTTTTTCTGAGCAGGATCCGGTAAAATATGCTGAATTCTGCAAAAAATTAAACTTGGACGGAGTCCTGCTTTTAGGCGTTCCTCAGGCCGGATATTCCACATATAGAGAAACAAATGTCAATATACCCTATCCAGGGATGAAGGGAGATTTTTTTGGAGAAACTCTGAAAGAGCTGCACAAACTGAATATTTCCGGGTTTGGGTACGTAGGTATTGGATGGGTAATGAAGTACGCCAAAGAACATCCTGAGTATACTGATGGTAATAAAGATAGGCCGATGATCTGTCTTAATTCGCCTTATCGGGACCAGGTCATGGAATCTGCCCGTGAAATTCTGAGCAACTATCCTGTTGATGGATTCCGTTTTGATATATTGGATCAACCTGCAGAATGCCGGTGTGATGGGTGTAAAAAGCTTTATCATGAAATGTTTAATGTCCAAATGCCTGTAAAATGGGTTGATTGGCAACACCGTCAAAGATTTAGAATAGCGAGCATTAGCCGGTTTGTAAAAGACAGTTACGCTGCCTGCAAAGCCATTAAACCGTCGGTACCAGTTTGGCAGAACTGGTTTGACGGCAGTCAATACGCAGACATTAGTGATGCCAATTGTGTTGACATGAGTTATCTTGAGTTTGCCGATCCATTTAAGGAATTATTTTTAAATGGAGTATTTGATAAGGGAGGTATTATCACAGGAAAAGTGATTGAACATCCCAAAATAGCATGGATATGTTTAGCTCTTGGCGGCAGGTGTTATTCTTATTTTGCCTCCGTTGGTAAAACAGGACTGCCTGATGCGGATACTTCCTTTGACCGAGTCGTTACACCAGAATGGTTCGAAAAAGATCTGGCTCCGTTTTATGGCATGGTTCGGGATGCAGAACCCTTCCTGGAAAATACAAAGCCGGTTACCAATATTGCTATTATTTACAACGAGAAAACACGCTACCGCTACGATCAATACAGGCGGGATGATTATGTAAGAATACTCCGCGAAATCACAGAGCCTCTTTTGAATTCAGGTAATCCCGTTCGTTTTATTTCAAACATCAATCTTGCCAATACTACCCTGGAACCTTATAAGGCACTATTATTGGCCGAATCTTCTGGATTCTCTGAGAATGAGTTAGCCATTATCAAAAACTATGCGAAGAATGGAGGGATCGTTCTGATCACGGGAGATGCACTTTGCTACGAAGCAGATGGCAGTCCTCGAAGAGATTTTGCACTTAACGATATCATGGGAGTTTCAAGAGAAAAGAAAGCGGAGGAGTTTAAAATAGTGGATAACAAGCAAACACAAAATAATAACCTTATTGACCCACGCCTCGTGATTAGAGATAATGTGATGCCTGTCAAATCTCAATCCACTAATAAGAAATGGACATCGGTTATTCCACTTTCAGGCTCTACTATTAGCTTTGTTCATAGCGGGAAAAAACAATATCCGTTGGTACATGTCAATCCATACGGAAAAGGCTTCGTTTACTATATTGCTTCTTCTGAAATGCCTGAAGTTACGGCCGCTGTCCTCAACCATGCAGGCATACGATCTCCCGTTAAGAATAAAGATGTTTCTACATTATCCATATTGAGAAAAAGAATTAATAAAAATGAATGGTTCCTGGACTTGCTAAAAAGTGGTAGTTATTCACTGGTCATTGATAAGAAATACTGTCCTGCGACTAAAATGACTGATACTTACCCGGCAGGTATGAAAGACATTCAGATCAAATTCACAAAGGATTCGATTCTGATTCATGTGAACAACCAAAATGATTTCAGCACTCTTGTTTTGCAGTAATTAGTATTAGATCCAAAGATAACAAAACGGTTTATGCGTTTTCATTAGAATGGCCTGGGGATCAGCTTGTTTTGCAATCAGTTAAACCGAAAGAAAGAAGCAAAATATATTTAATGGGAAGTAATACTCCTCTCAAATGGATTTATGACAGTTCCATGGGATTAGTAATTGAACTACCGACAGAATTGAAAGCTAAAATGTCAAAGGCAGGACAATTGGCTTACGGCTTTAAAATTGAAGTATAGTTCAAATTAGAATTTCTATTTCTTATACTTTTTTAATGAAAAAAAAACCCTTCAATTCCAGTAATAGAAATTCTTCAAAGATACGCTGGATAATGCTGTCATTTGCACTGATAGCAACAATACTCAATTACATAGACCGATTAGCCTTCAATTATTTAAGCGCTGATGGCGCTCTTCGTAAATTGATCTCTGATGAAGCATTTGGTTATATTGGTACTGCCTTTTTTATGGGTTATATGGTTTCTAACTTGGTTTCTGGTTTCGTAATTGATAAACTTGGTACAAGGTTAGGATATTCGTTGACAATGGCATTCTGGACCACCGCTTCTCTTTTACAGGCGTTAGCAACTTTGCCACTCCATTTTGGAATATTCAGGGCTTTATTGGGTATTGGTGAAGCAGGGAATTGGCCGGCCGCCATAAAATTAACGACTGAATGGTTTCCCCCCGAAGAACGCTCCACAGCTACTGGTATATTTAATAGCGGTGCTGCCATGGGAGCTATAATTGCTCCTCCCTTAGTTGTATGGCTCGGAAGTGCTTATGGCTGGCAGGAAGCTTTTATTGCTATTGGCGTATTAGGTTATTTATGGCTTGCAATATTCTGGTTTACCTACTACACTCCTGAGCGTTCGCTGAAGGAATCAAAGGCGAGGATAATAGCACCATGGAAATTAATGAAAACGCGTTTTGTATCCTCGTTTACACTTTCTAAACTATTTATGGACCCAATCTGGTATTTTATCACATTTTGGATTGGCCGTTACCTTGTAGATGTATATCATTGGGAATTGGAAAAAATTGGATGGTTTGTGATACTTCCATTCGTGGTAGCTGATCTGGGAAACATATTAGGAGGATTGTTTACCCAATATATTATTAAGAGAGGGGTGCCCCTGCCCAGAGCGAGGAAAATATCTGTTGGTATATTTGGAGCGCTAATGGGGTTTTCCCTAATTTTTGGACCTTTGGTAATTATTTCTCCCGCGTCTGCATTAGTTGTTTTATCTATTGCAGGATTTGGATATGCTGCATATTCATCCAATACTATGGCCTTCCCGGGAGATGTAGTTCCTCAAAGTGCAACCGCATCGGTGTGGGGAATTGCCAGCGTGGGGTCAGGCTTTGGAGGTATGATTTTTCAGTCAATTTCTGGTGTTGCTGTCAAAAATCTCTCGATCACTTATAATTATTCAACGGCTTATAACATAATTTTTATCGGTTATGGGATTATGGCACTAATAGCACTTTCAATTGTATTATTTTTAATGGGGCCACTTGTAAAAAATAAAGAATTGCATGAATATGTTGAAGATGAATTTTTGAAACGTGATTAAAGAAAACAATTAATTAAACACATGCTTAAAACAAAACTCTTGCATCCGGAAATACTTATGGCATTGGGAAGTAATGGGCATGGTGCTAAAATACTGATAGCAGACGGTAATTTTCCAATTTCAACCTGTGCTGGTAAAGGAACTTCTCTTGAACGTCAAAAACGATTTGAATTTTACCAGCAAGTAAAATCTGAAGATACTTGTCTCTCGATTTCTACAGGTGAAACTAGGCTGTTTGCAAATATTTTAATTACAGTTGGGCGCATAAAACTAGCCAAATGGGGATTATAAAGTTATAAAATCTATAGCTCAAATTCACTTATATTCTTAGAAGGACTGGCAGGTTTTAATTTTCTTGGACGAAATAGAATAGCGTTATTATATTGCTGTTTCTTGATGCAGAAAGTTTATCATATTCCTCTTTTGATGATAAGTCAAAAACAGTTTGATAATACTCTGTGTAACCCGTTCAAATGTTACCCGTAGTTTAACAGGGTACTTATTACTTTTTTTAATCCTACGGGTATCAAGGGTGATGCTTAATGTTGCAGGCATAACTTATAATTTTTTAATTTCCCAAGATCTTTTCCTTCAAAAATTTGCAACCAATTTGCAAACAAATTATAGTTAAACGGCACTCAATTGCCATTAATAATTAACCGCCATCAATTTTATCAAAAAAGGAATACCCATTTGCCAACTGC
>CALKHN010000076.1 GCA_937991535.1 uncultured Sphingobacteriales bacterium | reverse complement strand
ACCGAACTGCCCTTTTTCATATCTTTTGCTTATATTTTAGTCGGACAATAGTGATTTTTTATGTGTATCTTTTTTAGATATCTCATTACTTATTGGACATTACAAAAATGATTATCGAAACGAAAGCTCTGTAATTTTAATTGATTACTAACTTGTAATACAAACATTAATGTCGTTAATTAGTTGTTTTCAAATAAGAGATTTCTCCTTTTATCATTAATTTAAATCTAATTCAATTTCCCCTTTTTATACATAAAAACCAGGTCTGGATTTCAAAACACCCGGATGCTTCTCCATCTCTTTTTCTATCAGGTCAACGCCCAATCCCGGTTCATCATTTAGATACAAATAACCATTCCTCACCATATCTTTTATTGGATGAGTAATCACTTCATCTCTCCAGGGAACATCATTAAAAATGAATTCCTGACGGAAAAAATTTGGAACGGAAGCGCATACATGCGCAGAAGCTAGTGTTGACAAAGACCCGTTTGGATTATGCGGAGCAAGCAACACATTGTAGGCTTCCATCATTGTTGCCATACGTTTCATTTCTGATGGGCCACCGCAGCGGGTTATATCGGGCATCATAATATCACAAACATTTTTTTCGAGCACAGGCCTAATGTTATATCGCGTGTAATGACGTTCACCTACACAAATAGAAACATTCGGAGGAATGCGTTCACGCATCGCCCTTAATGTATCAGCACTTTCTGGTCCGGCAGGTTCTTCGTACCATGTAATATCTAATGTACCTAGGCGCTGCGCCATCTTCACTGCAACACGATAATTGAGCATCGCATGTGTTTCTATCATGATGTCAAAATCAGGACCAACCGCATCACGAACGGCTTTACTTACATTGAATGCCAGGTCCTGTTGCTCTGCCGTCAAAGTAAGGTTGGATGAAAGATCTTCGCCATACAAATAATTTGTATGTGCAAAAGGGTCGAACTTTAATCCTGTAAAACCTGCTTCTTTTACTTTATTGGCATATTCAGCATAATCGATTTCATTGTGGCCACCACCGGTAAACCAGTAATTAGCGTACAATAAAATATCTTTTCTGAAAGCACCTCCCAGCAGTTCATAACAAGGTGTATTCAAAACTTTGCCTTTCAAATCCAGCAAAGCCATATCTATTCCACTGATAGCACACAAGCTGGCGCCAAAAGGGCCAATCCAATTCAAATCGCGATACAATTTCGTCCAGATAAAGTCTGTTTTCATCGGGTCCAGCCCAATGATACGTTCTCCGACGTGTTTAACAGCCTCGTACACAATCGGACTCCCAGGCCAGTTGGTAGCTTCACCAACGCCTGTGTGTCCTGTATCTGTGTATATTTTTAATAATGTCCAGTTGTATTTGACCCCTTCGACCAGCCAGACCTTTACCTTTATTATTTTCATTTTAATTTACATTATACCATATTTTTCAAAAGCCTCCTTAGCAGGCAACCCATCCATGATTTTTCTCTGAACCGTCTTTTCGCCTCTTGCTTTTTTGAGGCCTCTGATTACAACTTCCTGTTCTATTTGACTTGGGATGATACAAACTCCGTCTAAATCACCCACCACAATATCCCCTGGGTTTATTTTTATACCTGCGATTTTTATTGGCACCCGGAAATCAATCACCTTACCCCTGGGAGCTTGATCCTGTGCATACCTGCCATGGGAGAATGTTGGGAATCCCATTCGTAAAATCCCGCTACTGTCTCTTGAATATCCATCGACCACTGCACCAGCGGCGCCCAGTTTCATAGCACGATTACTCATTAATTCACCCCACAATGCATAGCTAGGCGATGAACCCGTACAGATATAAACTTCATTCTTCGCTAAATCATCAAGCGCTTCTAACATTAGTCCGAAGGGCTTATTTAATGAGTCATTATAATTGGATACTTCATGGATGACGTCTGCTTCCAAAACGGTCATTGCTCTTCCAGCTACAAACATATTTTCATTAAGAGGTTGAATATTGGGGGGTAAAAATTGATGTAAATAACCCAATTTATCCATAATATCTCCCAGCACTGCTGTATATAATTCTTTACGAATTAATTCAAACAGCTGGTCATCCGTTTTCCAGTAATTCATATTTGAACATTCTATTTTTGAGATTTAAAATTTCCGATTCATATTAACAGAGAAATCATAGCGCCATCTATTTTTTAGCCTCAACTTAATTAAACTGTTTTTTTCATTCAGCCTGCAAATCATTTTCTGATAAGTCAATTATTAAATCAACCGGAGTAAATTACTCTTCCCGAGTTAAACTGGTCTTATAAACATTAATATTTCATCTTTGCATTTTCATATGCTACCCATTCATCGGGCTGAACAAAGTCATCATGGCCTACCAGTTCAAATGACAGCATTATCCAGCGCATTTTTGAAGAATTTCTATTACTTGAATTGAAGGTTTTTTTTTCATTAAAAAAGTATAAGAAATAAAAATTCCAATTTGAACTATACTTCAATTTTAAAGCCGTAAGCCAGTTTTCCTGCTTTTGACATTTTAGCTATCAATTCTGTCGGTAGCTCAATTACTAATCCCCCGGAACTGTCATAAATCCATTTGAGAGGAGTATTACTTCCCATTAAATATATTTTGCTTCTTTCTTTCGGTTTAACTGATTGCAAAACAAGCTGATCCCCGGGCCATTCTAATGAAAACCCATAAACCGTTTTGTTATCTTTGGATCTTGTAAACCTCACCTGCTCGCCCTCTTTCCAAAGTTCTCCTTCTCTGGCGCGCGTTGCATAGATACCTTCACCGTTAACCCTGAGCCATGCACCGGTTTGCCGGAGCTGTTCAATAGCCTTGGGATGAAACTTACCATTCCCGTCGGGGCCTATGGCTGCCATAAAATTACCGCCCTTGGCTACTGAATCTATTAAATTATCAACAATCCATTTGGAACCTTTATACTTATCAGGATGAGGATCATAAGAGAAAGTCTCACCGAGGGGATAAATAACGAACCAGGGAACATCAGAATTCTCCTTACTGCCCGGTACAAAACCTTCGGGTGTGTAGCAATCACCGTAATTACCGATACCCCGGGCACGGTACATGACATCGGGTCGGAGTTTTCGCAGATAGAGCATCGTTTCCCGCAATTGCGGCCATACTGTTGGGCCTAACCATTGATCAAGGCAAACCATGTCAATCTTACCATACCTGGTTACTAACTCTTCTAACTGGGCGCGATGGCGTTTCATCATCCGGTTTACTTCCCGGGGATCTGGATTGGGCACTATTACGGGACCTGATTCACCAAATCTCTTTTCAGACTCCTCCATTTCTGATCTTCGGTCTTTTCCCAGTACTGCTAAGGTAGCAGCATCCGGCACTTGCAGAGGATGATAATTATAAGGCCGGAAGTCTGTATCATACCAATCCGGATGCGAAAAGTATAAATCAATTTTGAGACCTTTTTTATGAGCTGCATCACACAATTCTTTTACCACATCACGTTTGAAAGGTGTTTCCATAATACTATAGGCTACATCACAGTCTTCCATTTTAGTCCCACCCGGTGCCAGCCAGTTGGCATGGCTTCTTACCCGAGTCTTGGTATCAAACATCGAAAAGCCGTCGTGATGTTTGGAAGTGAACGAGAACATCTTTGCTCCGCTATCAACAAAAAAATCTGTCCATTCATCAGCATCGAAGCCAACAGGATCCCACGCTTTGTACAATTCTTCGTATGCATTCCTTTCATTTAAAGACATCTTCAAAAATGGCCATGATGCTTCCTTTTGAGTATTGGAATATATGCCCCAATGCAGCCGGATTCCGAACTTCATATCCATAAAATCTTCATAAGCCTTATCCGGTGCCCAGGTATATTCTGCAACCGGTTCATCCTCAACATAGCCACTGGTTGCTTTATAATGGGTATCGGATTTCGGCAAACGGTGCGAAAATTTTGATTTTTTAGGTTTCCCCGAAATATCCTGGAAACGAAGAAAAGAAGGTAATGAGTTTACAATAACGGTGCCGGCTGTGGCCCCCGAACTATTCCTTAAAAATTTACGACGATTCATAAAACTTAATTTAATAGTTTATACAAAAATCGCTATGATAAACCTTCCCGGCCTCAAAAAACCTCGTTCAGGTTAAATAGCCAGAAGCATTATTTTATGGAAACCTCATAAAATATTTTTCAAAAAAGAATTCAATATTGCTTATCTGCCTTGAAATCAGCAGCCCAAAACAGGGAGTTACTTACTAATTTTACAAAAGTTGGATTTTCCCAATCTTGGACACCGCCTAAACCTATGTACACTACTCTTTGACCATTAAGGTCTCTTGCCCAAGCTACAGGTTCCTCTCCTTCCATTGTTTTCCCTGTAAGAAGCAATTTAGCATCACCGGCTATCGGTGAAGTCTCATGTAAACTATATTTTGAAACAAAGTTGGTAAAAGGATGTATTTTTTAAAACTGTGCATAGCTGAATTATTTTGATAATGTAAAGATATTTGGCAGGGAAAAAGCATCCTTCAATGATATTAGCCAATTCTTCAAAAATATTAGCACAAATATGTAATAACCAAATTTTATTTGCTAAAATAGTAATTGTCAGCAACGCAAAGTATCTTCATAATTCAACTAATTATTGCGATAAATTTCAGTTTTGTCGTGAATCGATACGATATAACTAGCACGCTTAATATGAGTAAAAGAATAAGTAATATTATTTATTTTATTTACTCTCCAATTTTAATATCGGAATAAGAATTTAGAACTTTAAAGGAATCCGTGATGAAACCTAAGTTAATTGATATTCCTCTTATAGGCAAGCAGACAATACAAGTAAAAAAAGTAGATCAATGCTATTTAGACACACCCTTTCATTTTCATGAATTGTGTGAACTTGTATGGATTGAAGAAAGCTTTGGAAAAAGAATAGTGGGAGACAACGTAAACAATTTCTCTGCAGGAGATCTAGTACTCATGAGCTCTGACTTGCCGCATGTTTGGCAAAATGATTCGATTTTTTTTCTTAAAAAACAATCTAAGTCAAAAGCAACAGTAATTTATTTTCCACCCGATTTTTTATTAAATCTTTCTGATGAAAGGGCTGTAATTCAACCCATAGAGCAGCTGATAAAAAAAGCGGCAAGAGGATTAAAATTCTTCGGCACGACCCAATATAAAGTTGCAGAAATACTTTCAATGATTTCAGAGAATGATGGATTAAAGAAAATACTGGACTTCTTAACTGTACTGGACATACTATCCAATTCGAAAGAGTATGAATACCTGGCAAGCGTATCTTATAAAAACATGTATGATGAAAAAGATACAGATCGGATGGTAGCAGTTTACCAATTCTTAATACAAAATTTTAATAGAAATATCAGCTTAGAAGAAGTTTCTCAAACAGCGCACATGTCGCCTACCGCATTTTGTCGATTTTTTAAAAGCAGGACTCAAAAATCATTTATTCAATTTCTAAACGAATTAAGGATTGGACATGCCTGTAAATTATTAGATAACGATGATTACTCAATCGCAGATGTCTGCTATGAAAGTGGATATAATAATCTAGCCAATTTCAATAAATCTTTTAAGACCATTACCAACACGACCCCTTCAGGCTATAGAAAATATTGTCAAATGAAAGAGGAATACTGAACTTTTGGTAATACTTCTACTTGCGTTCCAAACGCAATCTTACAAATTGTGTAGGCTTTTCTAGTACTTTTCGCCACGACTATATTTTATAATAAGAAATTAAGTCAAAAAAATGTGATTAGCATTGTGTATAGCAAAGTGGTTCTAATTATTCAGGCCTTTAATTGCCGTGGCTTTCTGTAAGCTTGAAGAAGGTGGGGACAGAAACGGTTAAACTAATCTTGATTCACCTCCCCTACAGCTGTCATTTGCACGCATCTTTGCGATGTTTCATCTTCTGTAATGCATTGAATCCTGCTTCTTTGAGTTTGAACCGGAATATCTTTGATCTGACTAGCTCTTTGCCTAATTGTAAATTCCTGTGATGTTGACCCATGGTTCCTGCATGATGACCCGCCCCGGCGGGCAGGCTCCAGCCCGGTTGCAATAATTATGAGTAAGAGCTAAATGATGTGATAAAAATACGGATGAGTATTAAGAGTTATTGTTTTTTTCTTCTTCGTGATTCTCCTTTTAATTCAATCCGGCTGGCATTAGCTGTCAATCTGTCCATCATAGTATCGGTGAGTGTTGGGTCATCGATATATTCATACCATTTTACAACCGGAAGTTGGGAGGTTATAATAAGGGTTTGCCTTTCCAGGTGGTTGAGTAGCTTGATGTAAGAGCCATCTAATTTGGACAAGGTCACTTTTTCAATAAGACGGTTCATGTTGAGGTAGGTGGTTTTATATCCCCGCATACAAGCCTGATGCCCCAATTTAACGAATACTCGCAAAAAAAAACCTCACATTTCCGTGAGGCTTTGTGGGAGCACACGGGTTCGAACCGCGGACCCTCTGCTTGTAAGTAGGGTTATTTATAATAATCAATAATCAAGAATAACAAACAAATAATATCAAAAATCAATACAGCAAAGGAATGCATTCAATTTCAGCTATGTTTTTAATTAAACTTAATTAATACAATTAATCATATTTGATTAATATTGTATAGCAAATTGTATGCAAATGAGAAGTAAGTATATAAAAATTAAAGCTACACCAAGCATAGTTATTGATAAAAGGCGGATGTTAAAAGATGGTACTTATCCTATTAAGTTAAGAATCACCTACCAAAGAAAACAAGTCTATTATTCCACTCCATATAATCTCACTACTTCTGATTTTGAAAAAACACAGGGAAAAAGACCAAGATCCCCATTTGATGAAATTACAGAGAGCCTAAATGGTTTTAAAGATAAAGCTATAGAAGTTATTAAGGATCTGTCAGTTTTTTCTTGGGAAGATTTTGACAAAAGCTATTTAAGCAACAGGGGAGCAAGGAATGATTTGAATTCAGAGTTTGATGCGCGTATAAAACAGTTAAGGATTGCTGGGCAAATAAGCACAGCGGTTAATTATGAGTGTGCTCAAAAAAGCTTGCATAAATTTTTCCCTGATTCCAGATTCAATGATATCACACCGGGTAAATTAAGTGATTACGAAAAATATATGATAGACAAAGGGAACAGTATAACAACTATAAGTATGTATTTGCGGTCCCTCAGGGCTATTTTTAATATTGCTATAACTAAGAAAGATATTTTGCCAGATTTATACCCATTCCGCAGAAATGAAAATGAGAAGGATAAATACCAAATACCGGAAGGAAGAAACATAAAGAAAGCATTGCAAATTTCTACTATTGAAAGGCTATTTGATTTTAAAGCTTTACCTGGAAGCAGTATGGAAATGGCAAAAGATTACTGGATTTTTTTATACCTGGGAAACGGCATGAATGTAAAAGATTTCTGTTTATTGAAGTATAAGGACATTGATAAAAGCATACTGAAATTCAAGAGAGCTAAAACTATAAGGCAAAAAAAAGAAAAGATTATTTATGCTGTATTGCAACCGGAAGCAAAAGCCATTATTAAAAAATGGGGCAATAAAAAAAAGGATGACGACACCTTTATATTTCCGGTTTTAACGGGTAAGGAAACCCCTGAGCGGCAATACCAACTCATTCAGCAGCTCACGCACGTTATTAATGACAACATGCGGGAAGTCTCTAAGGAACTGAATATTAATCCAGCGCTTACAACATATACTGCCCGGCACAGCTTTGCAACCGTATTAAAGCGCTCAGGTGCCAGCATAGATTTAATTAGTGAAATGCTTGGGCACAGTAACCTAAAAACAACCCAAAGCTATTTAGACAGTTTCGAAAATGAAACCCTAAGAGCACACGCCAAAGCCTTAACAGCATTTAAGAAAAGGAGGGATAAAAATAAATGACAAAGGAAGAAGTGGGAATATTATTGAAACATGGGGATATTGCTCATAGCCATTCCCAAAGCTTTGACGCCAATAATGAGATTTTTATCAATGATGATATATATATCTTAAGTGGTAAATCAATTGATGTTTTAACGGAAATATTTGACTGGTATTTGCATATTTTTCTTGAAGGTGACGCTTTTTCAAATGGGGAAAGTATGGCGGATTTTAAAAAGAGAGTTAATAATAAACTTCAGTGTTATACTGGTTTGTTTGAGAATCCTACAGATTTTTTGATTAAGGAATTTAACTTAGAATACGACAAAATAAACAAACTTATTCCTGATATTGTTTTTGAGTCTTCAAATCCCCCAAGGCTTGAAGACTTTACTACTTCAAGCAGTTTCCTTTTGGATAGAGCGGATTTTCTGCAATGTTTAAAATTTGAGGTATTGGAAGGTGAGCCACTAACTTGCTTTGGATTTCCGTATGAGGTTAATCTTCCAAAGTTCTACAAACTTGATTCTTTCTTTCAGAGATATGAGATACAAACCCGATTTAAAATAATTGCTGCCTTTAAAAATATAGAAATTTTAAAGCAATTAATGGTTGATTTAAAGAAAGCAAAAATTAATCACAGGATGGAAGCAATAGTGCACAAATACAAAGAGGAATCAGGGTATGTAAAAAACTTAAGCAGGGGAGAAATGAGGGATTTAGGCGGAAAGAATAGGGAACAAGCATTTGATAGCATCAGTTATTTTGGCATTACAAAAAATAAAAAATTTAGAGAAATAACCGCTAAAGAGTTAAAAGAAGCAATTATTCTACTGCAAAATTATCCAAAAGCTGAAAAGGCCGCCCAAGCCGACTTGACACATATAATAAATTCATAGCGTTTTTAATAGCCGCTATTCTTAAGAAAGGTTATCAGATGTTATCATCTTCGAACGACTAAAACAGTTCGAAATGGAACATAATCAATCTTTACTTATTACTGCCTTTAGTGTTAGTGAACTCAAATCATTATTTCGTAATGAACTGGAAACTTTTTTTGAAAAACAAAAAAAGACTAATCTTAATACAGCAGAAGAAGACAAATTACTAACTATCAAAGAGGTTGCCGACCTAATTAAAATGTCAATTCCCAGTATCTACAGGTTTTGCGGGAATAAAGACATTCCGCATCTTAAGGTACGCGGGAAACTTCTTTTCCAAAAAAAAGAGATAATTAAATGGGCTATGGAAGGCCGGCGAAAAACCTTAAAGGAAATACACCAGGCTGGAGAAACGTGGCTTGGCGAACTGGGACAAAAAAAAGCCATTAACCTTAATTAATCATCACCCATTTAAAATTAATAAAGTTAATGGCAAAATTACAACCCGCCACTGCAAACGAAATTACACAAAATAATTTACCAAAACCGGATTTTGATTTTGATATTATTTCGGAAGTTAGGGATGAAATTATTTCGGACCAGTCTCCGAGAACGCAGTTACTCAAGCACACCCAAATACTTTCTGAACTACTTGAACAGATTGAAAAAAAAGATTTCCGTGAGCTGGCAGGATTTAAGGATGACACAGAAAAATTAAGCAAAAAAATATTGCTGGTTTGCTGCGTCGAAAACATACTAAAAATTGCCAAAGACAATAACTGGGGCTTGTGCAAAAACATAAATTTTATTTATCTATTTAATGGAAGCTTTTGGGCCCTGGTTGAAAATTCCGAACTCCAACATTTTTTGGGGAAGGCGGCAGAAAAAATGGGGGTTGATAAATTCGAGGCCCGGTATTACAAATTTATGGATGAGCTTATGAAACAGTTTATGGTTACCGCAATCCTGCCGAAGCCAAAGCAGAATGATGATATAGTTTTAATCCACTTGAAAAATGGCACCTACGAATTTGGCCCAAAAAAACAATTTCTTCGCGAGGCTCGAAAGAATGATTTTCTGACGTACGAGTTGCCTTTCCCATACAATCCCGGCGCAGGTGCACCAAAGTTCTTTAAGTATTTGAATCATGTGCTGCCAGATAAAGCAACACAGAACATCCTGTCTGAGTACTTAGCTTATGTTTTCATCCGGCCGAGCATTCTGAAATTAGAAAAAACCTTACTTCTCCTTGGTAGCGGCGCTAATGGTAAATCTGTTTTTTTTGAAATAGTATTGGCACTGTTGGGATCCGCAAACGTTAGTAGTTATTCCCTCCAAAATCTCACGAACGAAAACGGATATTTCCGGGCAATGCTGGCTAATAAGCTGGTTAATTATGCCAGTGAAATTAACGGCAAACTTGAAACATCCATTTTTAAGCAATTGGTTTCTGGGGAGCCGGTGGAAGCCAGGCTACCTTATGGGGAGCCGTTCACCCTAACCAACTACGCCAAGTTAATTTTTAACTGCAATGAACTCCCAAAGGATGTAGAGCAAACTAATGCCTATTTCAGACGTTTTATAATAGTTCCGTTTACTGTGACCATTCCAGATAATGAGCAGGATAGAGAGCTTTCCAAAAAAATAATAGATTCGGAGCTTTCGGGCATCTTCAACTGGGTGCTGGCAGGGTTGCACCGGCTGCTTGAACAAAAACGATTCACCTACAGCGAGATCGTGAATAAACAGATTGAGCTTTATAGGGTTCAGTCTGATAGCTTGAAAATGTTTTTGGACGATGAAGGTTATATGAAGGATAATGAAGACTTTAAGCCACTGCAAGATTTATTCGAGGAATACAAAAAATATTGTTTCGATTGCAATTTCAGATGTGTCAGCCGCAAAACTTTCAGCTTAAGGCTCAGGGACAATGGCTTCCACCTGGAAAAAAAATCCTACGGTGTAGTCGTGTACCTCAAAAAATAAGATTCTTTTCCAGCGTCATTTGCGTCACATCCGTCATTATTAATGACGCAAATGACGGATGTGACGGATAAAAACAAACTTTTTTTTATGGCATACCCATACATTTTAGAAGCATCCCCCATATTAAACCTTGACAATAAAAGGTTTAGGGTAAAACAATGCCCATGCGGCAAAAAAAACACTGATGGCAAGTTCGTTCCATTTAAGAATTTTGTTGATAAGGGGTTTTGCCATAGCTGCGGAGAGTTGTTTAGGGCCGGAAACCACATATGCCCACAGTGCAAGCAAGTTACTTTTAACCGGTATGTTGACAAAGAAAAAAAATATTTAGCAGAGGCTGTTGGTAAGTGCCTGGTATGCAATTATCATTACTCACCTGCCCAATACATCAACGACACAAAGGAGGGTATTATAAAGGGAACCAAACCGTTTAATAAAAAAAATATTCAGGAAGCAAACGTAGAGTACGTTACACCGGCACCACTTCCAACTTCTTTTATTCCATTAAATATTTTAAAATCCAGCCTTGATGGTTATAGCCAAAACCACTTTGCCCAATACCTCTGTAAAATATTTGGTGCAAAAACAGCAAACAAAGCAATAGGTAAATATTTTATTGGTACTTCAAAACATTGGAATGGATCCACAGTTTTTTGGCAAATAGACGCAGCAGGTAAAATAAGAGCTGGGAAAATAATGCTTTACGACGAAACTACAGGTAAAAGAATAAAGCAACCTTATTCCCATATAACATGGGTACATAAGGTTTTAAAAATGGATGAGTTTAATCTCAAACAATGTTTTTTTGGTGAACATTTATTAGCAAAGGACTACGGCAAACGCGTGGCAATAGTAGAAAGTGAAAAAACCGCGGTGATAGCCAGTATTTATTTACCCCAATTCATTTGGCTGGCATGCGGGAGTTTGGTTAACCTAAAGCCCGAAAGATTTAAAATATTGTCAGAGAGAAATGTTACTCTCTTCCCGGATCTGAATGGGTTTGCTAAGTGGTCTGAAATAGCAAAGGAAATCCATAAAATAACGACCGTAAAAGTATCTGATGTATTGGAAAAAAATATCAAGAACGAAGCCGAAAGGAAAGCGGGATTGGACATCGCCGATTATCTGCTAAAGTACCAAGTTGAGGATTTTCAGCGCATCAGACTTGAACCCATAAACATTCTAATCAATAAAATACTTTACGGTTATGCCGAAACGATAGCCGGAAAATGTTTTGAAAATATGAGGCTAATCTACGTTAAGACAGATGATGGAAACAGCTATGATGTTTTACTTAATGCGGATGGAAACCCTATTAGCCAACAGACAGAAGCAATAACCCGATTAGCCATTTTCTTCAATAAGGACTTTAAGCTGGGACTATTGGATAATGAGCCATGCTTTATAAGTAATTAAATGAGGCCTGTTAAAAAAAGCGATGTCAACAATTCACTCAAACATAAAACACAAAATATCATGAAGAAAAAGACATTTATTTATGGACCGGTTGGCAGCGGTAAAGCTGCCAAAGCAAGACAGGTAAACCCCAATATCCCCATTGGTAACATCGTTGAAAAAGACCTTTCCAAGGATGAAATTCGAACTATAAAAGATATCGGTTGCGAGGATACAACGCAGGGAATGATTTTTTACAATGTTCCTGATGTGGAGACATTTGTTCGTGTAATTGATCTTATCAGCCCGCTTCTTGCAGATGAATCGGGTATAATTAGCATTGTCTTTACTTCAGCGCACATTAAGCCATTTTCGTTACCGGCAAGTATAGCGAACCAGACAGAAATAATACTGTCCGAATACGAAAATGAAAAACAGTTGATTTATGCCGATGATGAGCGCGGCAAAGGTGAAATAAGAAATTTGGAAGCACTTGCAAAGTATTTAAATGCGGCAAGTAATATATGCAAATCTCTACCTTTCCCAACACCATTCAAGAATGATGAATTAGGAGAACTGATTTATGACACTAAAAACTATGTAAAAAGCAAGCAGGTAGGTAACAAAGAACTCACCATAAATAACCTGAAACTTAATAGGGAAAAGCTGATGGATATGGTTGAACTACCTGAGGACTTCAGTAAACTCGAGAAAATAGTTAGCCTTGCACAAACTCAAATCCAAAATCTTATGTTGAGCCGGCGCCTGGCTGAACCCAAAGATGTACTACAACTTTATATTTTAAACGGAGATGACGATCTTGAACTAAAAGCAAGAATTTATCAAAAGGTGAAAGAAGACAATGAGGTTTATGTTCAAAGTGCCAAAGCCAAAGAAGCATATTTTTTTGCGAAGGAATATGTGGCCCTGTTGAAAAAATATAATGTGGGAGCCGGCAACGATGAGAGGCTAATTTCCGCATATAGAAAAATAAAAGGAGGCAGATTTCAGGTGAATTGGGAGGGTATAAAGAGCCGTGAAGTTAATAACCTGGGATTCCATACCTTTTCAAATAATTGAGAAATTTATTTGGATACTGAGTAACTTTCTCTATTTTAGCAATGCAAGAACATTTTCACATTCATTAGTTGCATATGCAAAACTTTAAATTTTCATTAAAAATCTTGGGCGTGCGCATACCGGTGGGAGTCCGGAAGTCTATTTTTTGCTATGCAAAAAAATGTTCTTGCAGTGATGCACGTCCTTTTTTTTAACAAATAAATCTTTTTAAAATGCAAGAACAAAAAGACGAAAAAGTAATCAACATTCAGCCCTCAAAAGCCAGTCCTCCCGGCAAGGTCAAGCTACTTACAGATGAACAAAAATTAGTTTCCCTCATTGCTAAAATAATTGTGGACAAAACGCTCAATGACAATTCTACCATCCATCCAGGTGCAGATAGTTCACCCGAATAAGCATTAAATCACCGGGATCTGTTTGCTGTATAGCAAACAGTTGGGCATCCTTTCTTATTTCACAGTTAACAACAATCGTTTGTTTTGTCTATAGCCTGCCAGCCAGAGCTGTAGCTTATTTTAAACCCATCAACAAAAAAATCATGAACGCATCACTTAAAGAAATGAATGAAATAACCAATTTTATTTCAGAAAACATAAAACTTATAAGCATTGAAGAAATGGAGCGGTTACACAATCGGCACAAGTTTTTAAACTCTAAGTTTTATGCAGAAATGTTTCCCCCGGATACAATTTCCAGCGGTAAAGTAATAGAAATAAGTCCTGTTGTTAAACAACATAAAGAAGCAGGGCGAGACATTTTGATGGATGACCAGGAGGAAATAAATCAATTGCTTTATAACCTGGTTGAAAATTTCAACCACAAGCAGAAAGAATACAATGAACTGCTATTTGACCTGGTATTTGGGCTTATGGCTGCCCCGGAAACATCCGACCAGGATGAACGCTACAGAATACGCATTATGCTGCTTTACAAAATAATGATGGATTTGGGGCAGATTCTTTTCCCAAACTCCTACATAAACAAAAAAAGTTCTGCTAACTAAAAGCAATATAAATTCTTATGGACAGCGATGATAAATATGAATGGAGGGAGCCAAATCAATGGAGGGAGCCAAATCAGACCGCGGCTATAGAAACCTTTAAAATGTATCGAAGCGAATTAAGGGCAAGGTTAAAGATTGATGAATTTATAAGGAAGCGCCTTGAATTTAACGATCCGGAATGGATAGATGAAATTTTGCCAACCGTTAAAAAGCATTTATACCTGGAAAAAGCCAGCATTGACATTTTGGATGCTAAGTTATCCTTATCGGACACCGACCAGGCAAAAGTGATAGGAATTAAAAAACCTCCGGATAAAAACAACTGAGGACAGAGTTTAAGCAGGTCCATAACTTTAAAGCTTTTCAATTGGCAAAGTGGCCATTGGAAAGCTTTTTTTTTGCTGCAGCAGTCAGTACACCCCCTGCTGTGCGGCCGGTAGTTGTTGGATTTACTCCGGCAACGGTAAAAAAACCAATCCCCATGAGTGTATTATTTTACAAGTTCACAAAACCTTGTTACAACTGTTACAAAATATTATATTTTCTTCTAAAAGTAAGTATAGTAAAGAGTTTGAGCATGTAACAGTATATTACCGTTATTCATTTACAGTTACAATCTGTTACAAGTTGTTACAAATACCTATTATTATGTAACAGTAATGTAACAATGTACTGTTACAAGATTTTAGAGCATAGAAATCAATACCAGTAAGGATTTTGAAATTTTGTAACAGTGTAACAGTAAAAAGGGGAATTAGCAGCAACTTTCTGTTTATGCACCTGCTTTTCCCGCAAAAAGCAAGGCTCAACAGAGGCGCACCATTGTTTTTTTGGCTGCTTTTTCCGTTTTAGGGTGCTTTTTTGCCTCTTTTTTCCCTATTTTCATTGATTTTCAATGCTTTAATTTTCGATTTTTTCAAAACTGCATAAAAGTGGCTTAAAAAGCGCGCCCGCCCTATCAGCCAGAGGTGCACGCCTGCCGCCCCCTAAAGGGATATATGGTTGCACTTGCAACTATTTTTTACAAAAAATCCATTGACTGCCAACTATCTGCTTTAGAGAATAGGGGTATGGGGCCACTGGATCCCCGGATAGTAACCAGTACTAAAGATTTCATGTTTTGCGCCGGGATCTGTTCAAGTGTATGATAATGGAAGGATAGTTTCTTTTGTCCTTTTCACAGCGTTCTATTGTTTAGATTTTTGTAAGGAATTAAAACATTTTATATGCAAATCAATCATACGATTTCAGCTATTTTAAGAGGTAAATGGCTATTGGATAAACAATGGGCCCAGGCACATAGACCACTGGCTATACGTCTAATGCAGGGAGAGCAGGTAGATTTTGGCCATGCCAGAGGTAAAGGAATAGTAGCAAATGAAAGTTTGGACGCTACAAAGCAGCATGCAGCAGAAAGAATTGCTGCAGCACAAAATGTATTTTCTGTAGGTACAAACACAGAACTAAGCCAATTACCCAGTGGATCCATTGTCATGGTTAACATGTTCGGACCGCTTTTAAAACACGGGGATATTTGTAGTTACGGTATGATTGATCATGCTGAGCTTATTAGCCGTTTAGCCTCTGCCAGTAATGTAGCTGGCATACTGCTTAACATTGATAGTCCAGGCGGACAGGTTGATGGTACTTCTATGTTATCCCAAGCTATCAAAGAAGCCGGACGCAACAAACCTGTAATAGCAATCATTGACGATGGTATGGCGGCAAGCGCTGCCATGTGGATAGCCAGCGCCGCAAAAGAAATATACGTTACACAGGAAACAGATCAGGTTGGCAGTATCGGGGTGTATGTTACTATTGCTGATTGGGACGCACATTACCAGGATTATTTCAAGTTGAAAGTAAAGGATATCTATGCTCCCCAAAGCACAGATAAGAACCGGGATTTTATTGAAGCTTTAAAAGGTAATGAGGATCCATTGAAAGAAGATCTTTCAGTAATAGCCGAACAATTTATTAAAACTGTTGCTACTAATAGATCGGGCATCATTAAGGAGAATGATTGGAAAACAGGCAAGATGTTTTATGCTAAAGATGCAATGGAAATAGGTCTAATTGATGGTATAAAATCTTTAAGCCAGGTTGTAAAAAGAATGGAGCTGCTGATATCCACAAAGAAACAATCAGGCTCAAATACATCGGCTTTTAAAAGCACCAATAACCAGGCATTGAAAAGCACAATTGCCACTAAATCCAATACCATGCAGAAACAAAATACCGCATCTGCTGCAGCACCTACAAACAGTAGTTCTACCAATGAACAGCAAAAGAAAAATTCAGGCTTATATGTTGATGATGGTAGCCAAACACTTGTAAACAGATACGTAAACAGAAAGCATAATTTAGAAACTGGTAAAAAAAATTCCAGTCCAGGTAGTAAATATGTGGATGATGGTAGTAAGGCTTTGGCTGGTACTTATAAGCCGGTTAACCATAGCACCAAACCAAACTGGTTTAAGGATGATGGTAGCAAGGCTTTGGCTGGCACATATAAGCCAGTTAACCATGCCACCAAACCAAGCTGGTTTAAAGATGATGGAAGTGAAGCCCTGGTTAATGGGAAAGCCAGCAATAAAAAAGAAAGTGCTGTGCCTTGCTAACAGGCAGTTTTGAACATAAAAAAATTAAAACCCGGAAATGATCCGGGTTTTTTTGGCTGTTACTATAGATTTATAAAAACACTGATAAATATACTCCCTTATTTTTATATCCGCAATGCCTTACACATGCTCACCAGGCAATTTCGATATCTAAAGTGCGCTGGCTCTCTTTGCATCATCGTAAAGTTTTTCCTGTTCGCGGTATTCTTTGATGCTCACCCATGATTTTGAATTCAATTTCCAGTTAGATACCGCTTCCAGCGTTTCCTGCTGCTTATTGGTTGAACGTTGTTGTTCTAAAACCATTTGACTTAACAGCATTTCCATATTATTGGAACCAGCCGCGGTGGAGCTTTGACCCAAATAGCCACCTCCTGCCATAATTTTGGGCATGTCTGGATTAATCTTTACGCTGGCACCGGTGGCCCAGCTTGCCCCCCCATTGCGGGCATTCAGAAAGCTTGTTATTTGGGCGCTGGTACCGGTAACAGAATAACGCCTTTGATCCCTCATAGCTGCAGCACTCATTACTGCTTCATCCCGCTCAATCAAAACCCTTGTGCCTTTACCGGGTTCACTGTGTTTAGGTCCCGATTTAAGCCAGTAACCAGTGCCCAATTCTGGTAATGGGCTATTGGCTATTGCCGCAGCCTGTAAAGCTCCTGCTACACCTACAGCAGCAGCCAAAATGAAGTTGGCAGGTGGTGGAGCTGACCCCAGCGCTTTTGCAACTCCAGCAGCAGTACTAATAATTGCATTGAATAAATTAAGCGCCTTTTCACGTTTAGCCTGTTCTCTTTGAATTTCTTTGGTTTTTTTATCCAATTCCTGATCCGCCTGCTCTACCTTTTTATCATATTGGGCCCTGCTGATAAGCTTCCCATCGAGTTGCTTTTTATACTCTGTTTTTCTAACGTTATTTCTCTGTTTTTCTTCCGCTAACGCCTTATCTTCTTTAGCCTTAATAAAATCATTTACGGAAGCCCAAACGTTCATTATTATCTGGCCGTAATCAGTTATAAATTTAGCTATGCCATCCCAAAAGGCGGCGTTGGAATCTTTAATTTTCGACTGCCAATCTTCCATTATCTCTTGGTAAACCGCACTTTGTTCCAGTAGCTCCTGGGTAACTGTTATACCCGCGTCCTCCATTTCTTTTTTTAATGCGGCTATTCTCTCATCCCTTTCTTTAGTTGCCTGCGCTATCCCTTCTTTTCTCTGTCCACCCGGGCCCATTGCGCTTATTGTTCGTAAAGTGAGGTTTTGCTTTGCCTCTTTTTCCAGTTCCAATAATTTTTCTCTGGCTTTACCCTGGTTCAGTAATTCATCCGTCAATTCCTTTTCCAGTGCTTTTTTATCTTTTACAAGCTCAGTGCCTGCTTTGTCTATCAGGTCGGCATATACCTGGTGAATGGCAATCCTTTTTGCTGTTTCCTTGCGGTTAATGTCCGTTAAAGAATTTTCATAAGTTTCACCATCAATTAAGCCCTGACTGTATTTTTCGAGTTGTGCTCGTCTTTCGTTTTCCGCTTCTTTTTCAATTTCTTCAAGTTTATTAGTGTACAGCTCTGTATTTTTTGACTTTATTTCAATGTCTGAATATTTTTTATGCACTCTCAGTATTTCCTTATACTTCGCTTCTTCCAGCTTTGCTTCGTCTTCGTTAAGCTGTTTTTTGCTGATTATATTTTTCTTGTAGAAAGTTTGGGCGCGATCAAACAATTCCTGATACCTCTCAGTAATTGCAGCAATTTCTTTGGCTTCAGCATCTTCATCCAACATTGAAGCCTTTTTCCGGATATCCTCCACATCCCTTTGAAATTTTTCAAAATCTTTCTTTAGGCTGTTATACTCTTTGTTGAATTTTTTATCTGGAACTACAGAGGTATTATTTTGGGTATTGGTACCCCCGGAAGTGTTTCCTCCATTAACAACATCCGGCAAATTCTTTGCAACTGAATCCTGTATGGATTTTTCAAGCGCTGCAATCTCATCATTTAGTTTAGCCATGTCTTTAAAAATTTGAGGGGCTAAACCAACACCACGGTTAAAATCTATACTGGTTGTAATTTGAGCTTCGGTAAAATTTCTGCGGGCGCCTCCATCAACATTTCTTATATCTTCATATCCCTGTTGCCTGGCTTTTCGTTTCTCAACCAGTAAACTATATTTGGCTTCAGCTTCAGCACGGGCAGACAATTGCTCTATGTATTGTTTCAGCAGGTTGGTACCTTCAGCAGTATTAAGATTTTCAAGTGTAAGTTTGCTCAGATAATCAGGGGCAATTGCGATCAATGCACTCAATGCCTTTTTTCTATTCACCAAACTTTCATTATTATCGTTGGCAACTTTAGTAAGCAATTCAATTTTTGTTTTCGTTTCTTCGGTTGATTCACTTACCCGTTTTGAGAGTTCCGCACCAACCCGCTGAGCTGCTGTTAATTCCTTTGTTTTGCTTAATATTTTATCAAGCGCTAAGCCTACACCAATTAGGGCCGTAACAATTAAACCAATGGCATTTGCACTTATTGCCCGGTTAAAAAGTGTCCAAGCTGCTGCGGCCCTGGTTATGTTACCTGTTAGTAAATTGTATCCTGCTGACAAAAGCAATATTGCTAACCTTCGTGCCACTAAAACAGCATCGGCAACCATGGCCGCCTTTTCCAGCGCCCAGGCAGCAGCAGACAATAAAATATTTTTCGTTAATAAGGTAAAGGATACTGCCAGTGCTATAATGGTGAACTTATAGCGCTCAAAAAGTGCAGGTAAATCTTTTACAACCTGTATAAATCTTAACACTGTATTTGCTGCAGCAGTAAGAAAGTCTTTAAAAACATTGTTCTCCCTTAGTTTATCGAACTCTTTCCCGATCTTTTCAAGTGTTGCTGCCAGGTCGTTGTTTTGTATGCCAAATTCTTTTGTGATAGATGTTCCTTCCTCGAATGCAGCATTTGACAATTGAATCTGATTGCGCAACACCGGGATATTATTTGCCAGGGTACCTAAAACGCCAATTACCCGGCCACCATCTACACCAAGATCCCCCAAAGAAGCAGCCAACTCATTAATGCCATTTGAATTTTTCCTTACCCCTTCCAGCATCCTGATAAGTGCACCCATAAAATCCTTTTCCATCAGTGCTTTGAAGTCGCCAACATTCATGCGGGCATATTTGGCAAACTGTGTTGAATCGGATGCCATTTTTATAAACAGCTTGCTCAGTGCAGTGGAAGAAACTTCTGCCGTTTGTCCGAATTGATCCAGGGTAGCGCCCAACCCCAAAATCTGCTGAATATTTACTCCTGCCAAAGGAGCAACACCGGCCATTCTTTTACTAAAGTCAACCATGTAATCAGCGCCGGCATTGCTGGCAGCGCTCAACTCATTAATAGCGCTACCAATTTTCAAAAGTCCGTTTTCAGTACCAAATAATTCTTCTGTTTTAAATACCTGGCTTATTTTACCAAGATTTTTCATTATTTCCTCTGTTCCGCCGGAAAGATCATCCCCCAGGGCAACGCTTATTTGATCTGCTGCCCGAACAAATTCAAGAATATCCTGTGAACTCTCCTTTCCTAACTTACCAGCGGCCACCGCCATTTCCCTAAGCTGTGAGGTGGATGTACGGGTATCAATTTTTAAAAGTTCATCATTCAACCCCTTCACAGCTTCTTCTGATAGTCCAGTGACTTTTCTTATATCCGAAAATTGACCGCTGAGTTTACCCAGCCCGGATATTATGCTTTTAATCTGGCTGGCAATAAACTGAAAGCCCAGGTATCCGACTACAATTGTTCCAAAGGATTTAATTTCCTCCTTCAATTTGCCGGTAAAAGTAGTCATGCCCTGCATCCCGGTTTTTACACTATGTAACCTGGTCTCAACTTGTTTTATAGAAGCGTCAAGTTTTTTATATTCATCACTGAAAGGAGTAACACTGCCCCGTAAGTTCTTTAGAGTAGTAAGTTCCCTGACAAGTTCCTTTTGGCTCAATGCTGCCAGCCCTATTTGTTTTTTGAGTGCATCCATTGCACCGGTAACCTGACCTAATTCGGCTTTTTTGGAAATATATTCTTTGGTTCCTTTTGTAAGGCCCTGCATTTCAAACTTAATATCAGCAGCTTTTTTTCGGAGGTTATTGAGTTCACTTTGTGCCTTATTGCCATTTACGTTAACACTAAGGTTAATAACATCGGTGCGTACACTCATTGGATGATTTTTTGAATTACGATTGCCATTGCATTGCCTGCCAGCAGGACAATTGTCATGGCTAAAGTAGTTGAGTATAGAGGCGGGAAAAAGGACAAGTGAACACATTTGATAATGCGTTTGCAAGGGCCAATATGCTGCAGTATGATGAATGTTTAACTGGAAATAGATCCCAGGATTAAAATGAAAGGGTTATGCTTAACGTAAATGAACGCGACAATGGTAGCCAGATATATTGCAAGCTCAGGGCTTTGACTATGCGCTTTTACAGATAATCTCAAGTGTGGTCTCCTTAGACCATAGTTGAAGTTTAATAACGGCTTTGAATTTCGAACATAAAAAAACCGGACATACTTACGTATGCCCGGCCGGCTCCTTGAAGTCTTCGCACTTCAAAAATACTACTATTATTCAATCCTTACCCTTTAGGTTTGCCACCGATAAAAAGAGAATGTATATCAAATTGTATGCAAATAGCTAAAATAAAAAAGGGTCTCATTTTCATGAAACCCTTTTCTGTATTGAGTGGGAGCACACGGGTTCGAACCGCGGACCCTCTGCTTGTAAGGCAGATGCTCT
>CALKHN010000075.1 GCA_937991535.1 uncultured Sphingobacteriales bacterium | reverse complement strand
CAGCTCATTCTGGGTGAGAGCGGGTTTATGAACGGGTATGACGACAACTACTTTATTCGATGACATAGTCTTTTTCCTCAACCGGAATTTTATGCAATAAAATATTTTCTAACTCATTTACATCGGGTAATACTTTATGGAAAATCCTTTCATAAACAGACCTCACTTTTATAATGTAAATTGAATATTTCCTCCAATAAAATAAATATTGATACCAATAGCTCAAGAGCCAGCCAACTCCAATCCTGTTTAATGTTTTACCACATCTAAACCAATAATTAAAATATTTCCTCTTGTCACCGAACTTTAGCAGAAAATCTTTTGAAAGAAGGTATGTAAAATTATATAGTGTATTTGTCTCTACTTTACTTAATGCATATCCATTCTTTTCTGCTTGGGCTTTAAAGGATAATAGTATATTAATTCTCTCTCCTAACACTTCTGAAGTTTTATTAAATCCGCCTTCCCTGCTAACACTATCATGTAGTACGCGTATAAAACAATCTGGCTTAAATTTTAAGAAGGTTCTGCACTTCGAACCCGATATGAGTACTTTAACTGCTAATTCTACATCTTGCCAAAAAGGTAATTCCTCATTAAATTTAAACTTGGTAATAAATTCCTTCTTGTAAATAGCTCCACAAATCGCCCACAAAGATTCTGTCCTCAAAAACCTGTGCAAAGTACTTTCTTCATTCTCGACATTAAAATATACAAAATTTTCTCTTTTATTACCATAGAAAACTGATGTCTGGAATGCTATAAAATCACAATTGCTGTTCTCCGCAAATAGACAAACTCTTCTCTCCAAACAAAAATCCGCCAGCAAATCATCGCTATCCAAAAATATCACATACTCCCCTTTTGCTTTGTCCAACCCTATATTCCTGCATGTGGGAGCCCCCTTCGGGTCTCTGTGCCTTTTATAATATTGGAAACGGTTATCTTTCTCCGACCATTCTTTCATCACTTCATCTGTATTATCCGTGGATAGATCATCCACCACAATGCACTCCCAGTTCCGGTAGATCTGGTCAAGCACCGATTGTAACGTCTCTCCTATCAGATGCGCTCTGTTGTAGGTGGGTATGATGATGGAGACTAAGGGTTTCAAGGTTGAAGGTTTCAAGGTTCAAAGTTCAAGGTTCAAAGTTCAAAGTTTGTCAATTTTGTAAGCGTTTGTTGAGATTCCTCACTTCGTGTACCCATTACCGTGCAACCCGCTGAAGCGTGTCGCCCGGATGGTGTCGACACAACGACCGACAAATCCAGAACCTAAAAACCTCCGCAGCGCGTTAGCCGGACAAACGCGCGGAGCGATCGGGTTGTCCCTGACTTTTTTGCTTCTTTTTGTGTCAAGACAAAAAGAAGGTACAAGAAGCGAATACTTGCGGAGAGGATAATAAGCTTTCGTAACAGTGAACCACCCCGGTCTTCGACCACCCCTCCAAAGGAGGGGAATTTGCTTCTCGTCGGGACAATAAGCGAAGGTACGAGCGTTGGCAAATGTCCTGACGATGGAGGTGGGGCCTGCGCTCTAATGGTCAGGCCATACCGAACTACAGCCCCATCGCACATTGGCCCGACCATCGCTGCCCTCCGGTTCCGAAAGTCTCAGCGCCGACGTCAAAAAAACTTTAAAAATTAAGACAACCCAAAAACAAAAAAACCCTCCGCGGCGCGTTGGCCGGACAAACGCGCGGAGCGATCGGGTTGTCCTTGACTTTTTTGCTTCTTTTTGTGTCAAGACAAAAAGAAGGTACAAGAAACGAACATTTGCGAAACGGATAATAAGCTTTCATAACAGTGAACCACCCCGGTCTTCGACCACCCCTCCAAAGGAGGGGAATTTCTTCGGAAAAGGTCAGGCCGGACCGGGCTTCATGCTCTCACACATCGACCCGACCTTTACAGCGCTCCGGTGAGCGGTGGCAGATTTTTCGCTACGTTCGGAATGACACTGCGATCTGCCATTCCTGCGACCAAAGTCTTTCCCCTTACTTTCTTCCCTACACCAGCCTGAGCCAGCGGCCACAGAGACTTTTCAAAATTTCCTTTGCGCTATCTGTGTGCATCCGGGCTGTCAGGCGTCCGTTTCATCCGTATTCCATTTCTTGTTTCCCTTCTAAAATTCAATAGCTTTATTCAGCAGGGTGTCCTTGACTATCTGTACAGAAACCGGTGGTCTCACAAATTCAACCTCCTCACTGTAATCCACATCATCAAAAAAAGAAAGCTGGGCCCTGAATTGTTTTTCCGAAAATAAACCCCCGAAAATAGCAGCAGCTTTTACAGAAATTTCCCGGATGGAAAAATATTCCGTGAGCAGGTAATATAAATCTACATAGTCTTTCCATTTTGCCCTCCTCCCCAAGGCATAGGCCTTCATTGCCGCCAGATCTATCAGGTCCGGCAAATAAATAATATTTTCAAAAAGTACCTTTTTTTCAATTTTGAATGGATATTGAAAAAAAGTAAATTTTACATTGTTGACCGTAAGATTTAATTGTTCCTTAACCCTGCGGGTAACAACAGGGATATATTGATGGTTTTGTATTTTCTTAAGAATATCCGTCGGATTAATACGGCCTTCTCTGAATAAATCAAAATCAACAGAACGCCGGTGTCCGATATGCAACGCTACGGCTGTGCCACCCGCCAGGTAAAACGTCCTCTTAAACTCCCTGATCAAAGGCAGCAAATCCAACTGGTTCTTATCAAGAATCTCCCTATGCATTCCGCTTAAAATACTCTGAGAACAGGTGATATATTTCAGGATAGATATTTTGTTTCTGACGGCCTTTCAATCCTTCAAAAATCTTTTTGGCTCCGGGAATCCCGACAATATTAAAGTATTCTCTGATTACAGGAAGCTCTGCAAAGTTTAATAGTTGTTCCAGCAACAATTCGTCACTGATCTCTCTTTTCCTGTCTTCGGGCGTGTACCAGAACAGGTGTGCATTCCGCTGAATAAAGTCTTGCAGGGCCGGGGTATGTTGCATTGCCGGTTTTTTATAAATATACTGATGTTTTATCGGGATTTCGGGTTTCGGCCGTGGCGTTGGGTTATGGGTAACATCCGGCGCGTGACACTACGATCTGTCATTCCGAACGACCGCAGGAAGGAACCTAAAAAAACGCTTTCAAAAAAGGGAAACCTTGAACCTTCAACTTTGAACCTTCAACCTTGAACCTTCAACCTTCAACCTTCAACTTTGAACCTTGAACCTTCAACCTTGAACCTTCAACCTTGAACCTTCAACCTGAAACTTTAAGACTTCCGCGGCGCGCTGGCCGGACAAACGCGCGGAGCGATCGGGTTGTCCTTGACTTTTTTGCTTCTTTTTGTGTCAAGACAAAAAGAAGAGAGGAAAGTAAACGAGTTTGGTGAGGACACCCGCCACTAAGAGCCTGCTTCTCGTCGGGACAATAAGCGAAGGTACGAGCGTTGGCAAATGTCCTGACGATGGAGGTGGGGCCTGCGCTCTAATGGTCAGGCCATGCCGAACTACAGCCCCGTCGCACATTGGCCCGACCTTAACTGCGCTCGGGTGAGCGGTGGTAGATTTCTCGCTTAGAGATTCTTCGCTGCGTTCGGAATAACAACTGCGATCTGTCATTCCGACGACCGCAGGGAGGGGGAATCTAATTTCGTGCACCTGTTAACCGTGCAACCCGTTGAAACGTGTCGCCCGGATGGCATCGCCGGAGGCGGATTTCGGGTTCTAAATTTATATTGCCCCAATCGTGGCAGATGGCCGGCTAATTCTGTTGTCTTTAAATCCGGATTATTCAGAAATTATACAGGCAGATTACTTTCCAGCTAAATTACTCTTCCTCAAAATTATCCCTGATCCTTCCCAAAAGTATTTTGACGGAAGGCTTGTCTAACCTGCTGATTGCTTTATGAATAATCTCTTTATCACAGGTAAAAAGTTTATTGCATCGCACCTCACTATTTCTAAGCGGATGAGATAAACTTCTCTGTTGGATTACGAAAGAAAAATGATCGTTTCTGATATTGGTAGTCAGGGCGGCGAGTATGACATCCTGTGTCTTTTGTATCTGCTTTCCGGATACTATAATAGCGGGCCTCACCTTTGCAGTTTTCAAATCGCTGAATGGAAAGGGAACTAAAACAATATCGCCCTGGCTATACGGCATCTTTATTTTTTGAGAAATGATTCCCAGTATGCATCGTCTTCATCTTCCCACACTTCGCTAAGCGAGCTTTCTGAAGATTCCATGCACAACCGGGTTAATTCTTCATCTTCATCAATCTCGACGTACTCTTTTACACGATATGCAATGTCGGTAGATGTGTATCTGTCAAGCCCGGTTATAAGGATAGTATTTCCTTCGCTATAACTATAAGTGTTAATCATTTTGATTCTTTTTGAGATTTGTCAAATGCATCCAATGCCTCACCAAGCCATTTATGAATGTCGCGGGCTGTATGTATCGTCATATACACGCCCATCTCAAACTCTCTGATTATACCGTTCTTGCTGTCTTCACTATCTGCAATTTTTCTCAGTTGATTATTCTCTATTTCAAAATCGGTGGCTTTCGGGATGGCCATCCGCTCAGCAAAAAAATTCATATTAAACAGCCCCTTGGGAGTTACACCACCGTAGGCCCCGTCAACATGAAGCTCTCTGAATCCCGAAGAAATTTTATTGAAGACCGTAACTTTTTTCTTCTTCTTTTTTGGAGCAGTAGTCTTCATTGTAAAGTTGGTTTAGGTGTAAATATAAATAATGTGCCACATATCCTGAATTTGTCCAAATTCTCCCCTTTCTAATACTGTTCCTATCAGCGGGGAAAATAAGAAACAAAGCCATCAATACAAACTGATTTATATTTTTCGCGATATATCTCTGAACTCATCCCTTCAAATATCAAGAGCTGTATTAATCTGTTTCATTATTCTCTCAGGCACCGGATCTATATGAGTTTGAATAGTAATTGGTCTCTTTTAATCTTTTCTTTTCCAATGTTCATGACCACCGGTTGTACGATATTTCTTGCATCCGGCCTGCAAAAGGAATTTTCTGCAATCTGCAAGAGAAACATTTTTAAGAGGATTCGTTGCCATTATGCAAGAACAGGCACACGCACCTGATAACCGTCAGACTTGTATCTCCTGGAATCGACGATTTCTTTCAACTCTTGGTTTTCATTAATCAGGTCGCTGATTTTGGGTGCAATAAGAGTCTTTTTACTTTTTTTGATTATCCAACCAAGACGCTTCAATTCATCATAAAAAGTATTCTTATTGAGCGTGTATCTGATAAATTCGTCAATGGCAATTTTCAGGCTTTCTTTGGCTTCCTCTTCATTATTTCCATACCCGTTAATATCCAGAGCAGGCAGATAGGCATACCAAATGTCGTCTTCCTCAAAGAGGATAACCTGCACATTTACTTTGACCCTGGTCTTACCAAAACTTTTTTCGCCTTTTAACTGTAAATTTTCCATAGCGGAAATGCAATTTAAGTGGTTATTTTTAGAATGAGATAACTTTCAGAAAAGTTTACCAAAGTATAAAGAGGCTTGGCCAAACGCTTCGGGGTTTTGCTAAGCTACAGTCCAGCGCTGCAAACGTCCGGAGGTTTTGCTAAGCTTCAGTCCAGCGCTGCAAATGCCCGGAGGCTTAAGGCAAGCCAAAACCTTGAAGCGTTTCGTGCAAAGGCGATGCGGGCGGCAAAACCTTCAAGCGTTTTGTGAGGAGCCCATGCGAGGTGACAAAACCTTCAAGCGTTTTGTGAGGCTTGAAGCGTTTTGGCCAGGGTCAAACGCCAATGCTGCAAACGCTTCGGGGACGCTGCAAACGCTTCGGGGTTTTGCTGAGCTACAGGCCAACGCGGCAAACGCCCGAAGGTTTGCGAGGCTACTTCCTCTCTATCTTCAAACTTTCATGTATCCTGATAAATTCTTCGCGGGAACCGAACCTTTGAAATATTTCATCTCTCATCAGCCATGTTTCCGGATTGCTGAGGAGGTCGTTGTATCCATCGTGCAGCCATTCTCCGATCTTTCTCGTATATCCATGGTGGACAGCATTCTTATGGGCATATAATATGGCATTCATAAAACCCCGCTCATCTTGCATATCTGTTCTTTTTGTATTTGCCATAAAAACCCCGCCCATCCTCTTGTTCACTTTATTAAACGCTTTTGCATAGCTGTTCAGGCAATGACCAAGCCGTATCATGATGAAATCCGACAGCTTGTGTTTTTCCCTGTCATACTCAATACCCTTCTTTTGCTTAAATTCTCTGACGATCACATCTTCCGGCTTTGTCCTGATCACCAGATGAAAATGGTTGGGCAACAGCGAATACGTGAAAACATCCATTACCGGTGGCAGATGGATTTTCATTTTCTCAATGAAGAATTGATAATTATCGATACTGCGAAAAATCAATTCATCGCCTATGCCGTGGTTGTACAGATGATAAAATGAATCGGGTAATAAGGGAGGGTATTTGGTCATGATAAAAGGGGCAAAATCTTCAAGCGTTTTGGCTGGCGAAATTAGGGTTAAAACACCCTGACTGCGGATTGCTTTAAAGCTGACCTTAGCGGGAACGGTTGAGTTTGTGTGGTAAAGGGCAGAGAATTAATATTTAAAACTTCCAAAACCTTATGCTCACGAATTATGGAAAATCTATTTCCGGATCTTGACAATTTACCCAAAGGCTTTATTTCTGAGAAAAAAGCAGCGGAATATCTTCAAATGAGTATCAGCGGACTGCGCAAATACCGCTATAAAAACCTGATCGGCTATATCCGCGCTGCCCGTAAAGTTTTCTATACCGCAGGCCACATTCGCGAATTTTGCGAAATCCATAAAATCAATCCTTTAAAAGGCATCGAGCAGGACAAATTGAAATTAACCGTCTTGCTGGTGCAGGGATCCTGGTTTTTCGATTTGTTACCCTTTTGCGCCTGCTAACCGTGCAATTCGCCGCGGCGAACAGGCTCCGGCACTTCCCGCAACCCTCTGCATCAGCGTGTCGCCCGGACTTGTCCCGCCGAAAGCGGACGTGTCCCGCCGAAGGCGGACGTGTCCCGCCAAAGGCGGATTCCGGGTTTAAGGTTTGAGCTCCCGTGTATAGGTTGCAAACGGTATTTTGTCATCTGACTTTTCTCATTTGTCAACTGACTTTTCTCATTTGTCAATTGACTTTTCTCATTTGTCAATTGACTTTTCTCA